>JBDKER010000017.1:0-96230 GCA_039795165.1 Verrucomicrobiota bacterium
ACCGCGATCCCGAGACCGCGTGGCACGATGCCATCGACGCAGCACTCGCCAGTCCCCGTTATGGGGAACGCTGGGGGCGTCACTGGCTCGATGCCGCCGGCTATGCGGATTCCGATGGCCACGAGTCCGACAAACCGCGGGCGCATGCATGGCACTACCGGGATTATGTGGTCGAAGCCCACCGCAGGGACCTGCCGTGGGACCGCTTCCTGATCGAGCAGCTTGCCGGCGATGAACTGGCCGGCGTCACGCATGCCTCGGCCACTGCATCGGTGCATCGCGAGGGCGTGGCGGACCAGCTGGCGGCCACCGGTTTTCTCCGCATGGCTCCCGATCCCACCGATGAAGGGCTGCCGGATCCGGCCCTCGCCCGTAATCAGGTCATGGCGGAGACCATCCGCACCGTGACCAGCTCACTGCTCGGTCTCACGGTGGCCTGTGCCCAGTGCCACGACCACCGGTACGATCCCGTTTCGCATGCCGATTACCATCGGATCCGTGCCGTCTTCGAACCGCTCTATGACTGGAAAGACTGGCGCCCTCCCGGGCAGAGGCTGTATTCACTGTACACGCAGGCCGAGCGGAACGCGGCCGCCCGCATCGAGTCAGAAGCCGCGAAACTGGATACGGAAAAGACGGCGTTCGCACTCCGGAGACTCGATGAAATCTTCGAAGAACGGCTGGCAGGGGTGCCGGAAGCGGACCGGGAAGCGGTGCGGACAGCGCGCAGCACGGAAGAGGGAAAGCGCACGCCTGCCCAGCAGGAACTGCTGAAGCGGTACGTGGAAGCCAACGTCGCCCGGAACGAAGGCCTCCTCCTTCTCTTCGATCCGGCGGCGGAGTCGAAACGGAAGGAAATGGAAGCGAAGGCCGCAGCCCACCGGGCCACCCGGCCGCCCGAACGCTTCCTGATGGCTGCGACCGAAACCGGAAACACTCCGCTTACGGTTCTCTTTCACCGGGGCGACCATCTGCAGCCCCGGGGCCCCATCGAACCCGCCGCGCCTGAAGTTCTCTCCATGGGCCCGCCGCAGCCCTTCGCCAAGGCATCGCCGGAACTTCCCAGCAGCGGGCGCCGTCTCGCCTTCGCCCGCTGGATTGTCAGCGACGCCAACCCATTGACGGCCCGCGTCCTCGTCAATCGTTTCTGGATGCACCATTTCGGCCGCGGCATCGTCCGCACGCCCGGTGACTTCGGAGTTCTCGGGGAACGTCCCACGCATCCGGAACTACTCGACTGGCTGGCGACCGACTTCGTGCGCCACGGTTGGCAGCTCAAGCGTCTGCATCGGCTCATCCTCACCAGCCGCACGTGGCGTCAGCGCAGCGATCCGGCCCCTCCTGAGACCGCCCGCGAACTTCTTTACCACGGCTGGAAACTGCAGCGACTCGATGCCGAATCGATCCGCGATGCCATGCTCGCCGTCAGCGGTCAGCTCGACCGGCGCATCGGAGGTGAACCGGTGCCCGTCGCCCGCGACGTTGGTTCAGGCCGCATCGTCCCCGGGCGCGAAGTCATCAATCCCGGAAACGGCATGATCGACCGCATCGACGCCGTCGCCGAACTGGGCAACCGCCGCAGCCTTTACATGGAGGCCCGCCGTTCCCGCCCCCTGACCGTCCTCGAGGCCTTCGACCTGCCGGTCATGAATCCCAACTGCACCGCGCGCACCGTCACCACCGTGGCCCCTCAGTCTCTGCTCCTCCTCAACGATGCGTTTGTGGCAGAACAGGCCGCCGCCCTCGCCGCGCGAGTGCTCAAAGCCGTGCCGACTCTGGCCGAACAGGTCCGCTGCGCTTGGGAACTCGCGTTCAGCCGCGATCCATCTGCCCTCGAAACCTCCCGCAGCCTCGTATTCCTGCACCAGCAGCGGACTGCCCTCATTCAGGCAGGTCAGGCCATCGCTTCGGCGGAATCGGGTGCCCTGACCGCATGGTGCCAGATTCTCCTTGCCGCCAATCGGTTCCTTTATCTCGATTGAGCCATGCGGCGCGCGGGAGGAGGGATCTTTCCCAGGAAGGCAATCGTGGGAATTATCAACAAATATTGATTTCTTGACATTCCTGATTTATGAATTGATCTTCAGCTTGCCGGGCGAGCCGGTGCTTCGTACCTACGACCAACAGACATGGCCTTTCACGCTTCTCCATTTCCGCTGAGAGTCGGCATATCCGGCACTGGGTTCATTGCCCGGGGATTCAAGGCACTGTCGAGGAACTTCAAGGACATGAGGGTTACGGCGGTGCTGACGCGGAGGCATCCGCTGTCAGTGGAGGGAATTGCGCGGGATCTGCTGGTGCGGGATCCCGAGGAACTTGTGTCGCGCTGTGACCTTGTGCTGGAGTGCACGGGGGATGTCATCCGGGCCACGGAAGTGGTCGATGCCGCCTTCCGTGCGAATCTTCCCGTGGTGACGATGAACAGTGAGTTTCATGTGACTACGGGTTCGTGGTTCGCTGGCCGCGGAATTCTTACAGAGGCCGAAGGGGACCAGCCGGGGTCGCTGGCAGCACTGGCCGAGGAAGTCTCCGGAATGGGATTCCGCCCGGTCGTGTACGGGAATACCAAGAGGTTTCTGAATCCTAATCCATCCGCGGAGGAAATGGAATTCTGGGCAGCGAAGCAGGGGATTTCGCTGGAGCAGGTGACCGCCTTTACAGACGGTACCAAGGTACACGTGGAGCAGGCTTTCGTGGCCAATGGAACCGGTGCCCAACTCCCAGCGGGTGGTTTGCGTGGTCCTTCTGTGGCCAGCCTTCAGGAAGGGGCCGATGTGCTGGCCAGCTACATTTCCGAGAACGGAGCCATCGCAGACTTTCTCGTGACCAACGACGCCCCCGGCAGTGTCTTCATCGGTGCGACGCATGACGGCAGTCATGTGGATGCCCTCCGCTACATGAAGCTGGGCGAAGGGCCCATCCACGTCTTCACGAGGCCCTTCCATCTCTGCTACTTCGAGATTGCCAAAACCATTCGCCGCATTGCCTTCCAGCATCTCCCCCCGCTGCTTTCCAATGGGCTGGTGCCCCGCTACGGGATTGCTGCCGTGGCCAAGCGGACCCTGGAAGCCGGAGAGCGCGTTCCGCGTGGGCTCGGCAGCTTCGCGGTGCGTGGTGAAGCGGTGGAACTAAGCGAGCACCTCGGGCATTGTCCCATTGGACTCCTCCAGAATGCCGTTCTCCGCCGCAAGATCAGACCAGGCGAGATTCTCGGAATGGATGATGTAGTTCTGCCGGAATCTCTGGCGTTGCAGGCATGGACGGAGATCGAGAGCCGGGTGCGGGCCACCGGGCGCATGAAGGCGCTGCCCATTGCCGACTTCGCTCCTGTGCTTCCCTAGAAGGAATGCGCTTGCGCTGCACGGACTAGGGAGAAGCAGTTGCCGTCATGATTCTCGGGAGACGAGTGATAGTGACCATGCCGGCGTACCATGCAGGACGCACGGTCGAAAAGATGGCTGCCGCCATGCCGCGCGACATTGTCGACGAAGTCATCTTCGTGGACGATGCTTCCGGAGACGACGGTTACGAAAAGGCGGTCAAGGCTGGCCTCACGGCCTTCCGCAACGAAAAAAATCTGAACTACGGCGGCAATGTGAAGCGCTGCCTGCAGTTGGCACTCGACCATGGCGCGGACATTGCCGTGCTCCTGCATCCGGATTGCCAGTACACCCCGTCGCTCGTTCCCGCCATGGCGGCAATGCTCTGCGGCACTCCCTACGATCTCTGCCTCGCCTCCCGCACGTCCGGTGCCGGCACGGTTTCTGCGGGCATGCCCTTCTGGCGCTACCTGCCCAACCGCGTCATCACCACGTACATGTCATGGTGCCTCGGAGTCCGGCACACGGAGTACCATACCGGCTACCGCGCGTATTCCCGGCGGCTTCTCGAAGAGGTGCCCTTCCACAGCTTCCGGAACGACTTCATCTTCGATAACCAGACGCTCATCGGGGCCATGGAACGGGGCTTCCGTACCTGCGAAGTGACCTGTCCCACCGTATACCAGGACGACAGCAGCTCGATCCCCTTCGGCAAAAGCGTGCGCTACGGCCTCCAGTGCCTGAAGATTTCCCTCCCGTTCCTGCGGAAGCGCCTGCTCGGTCAGGTCCAGCCTCCACGACGCTGGCCAGAAGGCGACTTCGCCTGACAGGAAATCTCTGCCAGTGGCTGCCGGAGATCCGGAGCCCCGCGGAGAAGCAGGATGCCGTCCGCAACTTTGCGAAAAAAATCTCCCCAAACGGCTGGCCGCGTGTAGCTTTGCACCGTCCGGAGATCGCCAACCCGCAAAACTTCACGCTTATGGCTCCTGTCGAAAAATTTGTCCATGCCATCCGCCGCCGCATGAGCTGGCAGCGGGCCCTACGCGCCTTCCTGTGGTGGGTTCTCGCCGCCGCAGTGATGCTGCTGGGGGTTTCACTTTTCTATATGCTGCAGGGCTACGCCGTTCCCCGCTTCTGGTATGCGGTGGCTGCTGGCGGGGCGCTCGCCGGCGGACTCGCCGCCGCCATTCTGAGGAGACCGAATCTCGAGGAAGCCGCCGCCTGCGCCGATAACGCCTTCCAGCTCCGGGACAGCATTGTCTCGCAGCGCCGCTTCGAGTCCGAACACCGGGAAGGTGGTTTCTTCGATCTCCAGGCCGAGCGCACTGCCGGGACGGTTGCCAAACTCGATCCAGCGGCCCTCCCGTTCCCATGGCCCCGCCGGCTGGCCACCGGAGCCGGCCTGCTCGCCCTCGCAGCCTCGCTGACCGCTTTCAAATCCACGGATCAATCAGTGCTCGACCGTCTCGCCCGCGAGGAAATGACGGAGGACCGCATGGAAGAACTCCGCAAGGACTTCGAGGAGGCCATCCGCGAACTGGAGAAGTCCGCTGACGAAGAGGAACTCAAGGAACTCAATGCGAACGAACTGAAGAAGTACGTCGACGAGCTGAAGGCCACCAAAGACCTCGCCGAGGCCATGAAGCAGCTCGCAGAACTAGAGCGGAAAATGGACAAAGCCGCCAAGGCTCTCGAGCAGAAAAAGGAGGCCCAGCTCATGAAGAAGGCGGGCGAGGAACTCGAAAAGGAAGAAGATCCCCAGGCCCGCGAACTGGCAAAGAAACTCAAAAACGAGCAGTTCAAGGAAGCGGCCAAGGATCTCGCAAAGATGATGCCGCAGGACGACGAGGGCAAAAAGACCCCCGAAAAGCGCAAGGAAGCTGCCAAACTGAAAGCCGCCGCCAAGCGCATGGCTTCCGCCGCCCGGGCCCAGAAGAGCAATCAGGCGAAAAACAGCCAGAACGGGCGCGAAAATCAGCAGAATGGCCAGCAGGCGCAGGTTTCCCAAGCTCCTCAGGAACAGGAACTCTCGGAGGAACTCGAACAGCTCGAAATGGAAGCCGACGAGTACGATCAGCAGATGGAGGAAATGGAGGCCGCCGAAAAAGCCGGCAAGGTGGATCCCTCCAAGCTAGGTAAACTGGAGGCCTCCAAAGCCAAACTCGGTGAGCGGCTCGGCAAGCTCGGACAACGGCTCGGCAAAATGGGCGCGAAGCGTGCGGCCAAAATGAAGCTCCTCGGCATGTGCAAGAACGCTGGCCAGGGCCAGGGCTTCCTCCAGGGCATGGGCCAGTCGCCTTTTGCCATGCCCGGTGGCAAGGAAGCCGGCGTCGGATCGGTGGATTCCCGCCGCGAAGGCACCGACGAACTGAGCGACAACGGCAACACGTCGCAGCTCAAGGGCCAGAAGGGCAGTGGCCCCAGCCTGACCAAGGTGGAGGCGGCCGATGACGGCACCGGAGTGAGCAGCCGGCGAGGGGAAGCCAGAGAACGCACCTTCCGCCGCCAGTTCGAATCCTTCGTGCAGCGCGAGGACGTCCCGGAAGACGTGAAGGCCGGCGTCAGGAACTATTTCAATGCCCTCCACGCCGCCGAAGCAGCGACCGGGACTCCGCCTGCCAAGTAAACGCACCGGTCCGTTCCGACATCACTTCCCAACCGCCCCGCGCATCACCATTCCTTTTCCTTTATGACCCCAGAAGCATCCGCTCAGCATTTCCAGGAAACCTTCGAACGCATCCGCGCGGAGATCTGCAAGTTCATCGTCGGTCAGCACGACATCGTCGAAAATGTCCTGCTCTCCATCATCTGCGGCGGTCACGTGCTGCTCGAAGGGGTTCCCGGACTGGGCAAAACCGCGCTGGTCAACACCATCGCCAAGGCCCTTCACCTGAAATTCCAGCGGATCCAGTTCACCCCGGACCTGCTCCCGGCCGATGTCGTGGGAACTCAGATCCTCGTCGACAAGGGCGGCCAGAAGGTCTTCGAATTTCAGCCAGGTCCTGTCTTCTGCAACGTGCTCCTCGCCGACGAAATCAACCGCGCCACCCCCAAGACGCAGGCCGCTCTCCTCGAAACCATGCAGGAAAAGACCGTCACGGTCGCCAGCAAAACCCATCGGCTCCCGCTCCCCTTCTTCGTGCTGGCCACTCAGAACCCCATCGAAAACGAAGGAACCTACCCGCTTCCCGAGGCTCAACTCGACCGCTTCTTCTTCAAGCTCTTCGTCGAAGTCCCCACGCACGATGACTTCGTGGAAATCCTCAACCGCACCACCGGCAACCGGCCGCCGGAAATCGAGGCCGTCGCCACCGGCGAGGACATCATCCAGATGGGAGCCACTCTCCGCGAAGTGCCAATCGCTGCAGAAGTTCAGGATTACCTCGTGCGCGTCGTCCGGAATACCCACCCGACCGAACCAGCCGCTCCCGAATCGGTGAAGACCTACATCCGCCATGGGTCCAGCCCGCGGGGAGCCCAGACGATCCTCACGGCAGCCCGCGCCCGCGCCCTCCTGCGCGGCCGTTTCCACGTCTCCAAGGAGGACATCAACGCCGTTGCCGTCCCGGCCCTGCGCCACCGCATGATCCTCAGCTTCGAAGGCGAAGCCGAAGGCATCCGCACCGAGAACATCATCAACGACGTGATCGAGAAGCTGGCCTTCGCCGGCTATGCCATTGCCTGAGCCGACCCTCGCCGGGCTTACGCTCTGCATTTCCGACTGAAGGCTTTCCATGCTCACCGATCCCTCCTTCATCCGCAAGCTCGACGGCCTCTACCTGCTGGCGCGGAAGGTCCTCGGCGGGTCCATGCAGGCCGACCGCAAATCGACCAAGAAAGGATCCGGCATCACCTTCGCGGATTATGCCGAGTACCATCCAGGCGACGACTTCCGCAGCATCGACTGGCGGGTCTACGGGCGCTTCGAGCAACTCGTCGTCAAGCTCTTCGAAATCGATGAGGATGCCACCGTCTACATCCTCCTCGACGAAAGCCCGAGCATGAAGTCGAAATTCCTCACGGCGCGCCAGCTCGCGGCAGGCATCGGCTACATCGCCCTGCACATGCTCGACCAGCTCTGCGTCTACGGGCTGGCCGACCGCCTTCAGCCAATTCTCGAGCGCACCCGCGGGAGGGGCAAGGTTCTCCCCTTCCTGCGGGGACTGGAAGACGCCACCACCTTCGGCAGCGATACCAATTTCACGGCCTGCGCCCGCGAATTCCAAGCCCGTCACCGCCGCAAGGGCATCATCGTCGTCATTTCGGACTTCCTCTTTCCGTCCGGCTTCGATGACGGCCTGAAGTTCCTCCAGTGGAACCGCCATGAAGTCTTCTGCCTGCAGGTGCAGGACGAAAACGACACGAAATGCGACTGGAAGGGTGATGTGGAACTGACCTGTGTGGAGACCGGGCAGCGCCAGCGCCTCACCATCACGCCCAGGGAGGCGAAGCTCTATGAACAGGCGGTCGCCGACTGGAATGAGAGCCTGCGGAAATGCTGCGCCAAACGCGGCATCGGACTCGCCAGCACCACTCCAAGGGTGCCGTTCGAGGTCGTCATCACGGACATTCTCAGACGCGGAGGCCTCGTGGCATGAAGTTTCTGGCACCGCTCTTCTTCTGGTCGTTTCTGAGCTTCCTGCCGCTCGTCGCCATTTATTTCCTCAAGGTGAGGCCACGGCGCCGCGAGGCCACCGCCTACTTCCTCTGGAACCGGGTCTTCACCGAGAAGAAATCGACATCGCTCTTCCAGCGGCTCCGGGATCTGCTGTCCCTTCTGCTGCTGTCCCTCGTCTTCGGGGCCGTCTGCCTTTCCCTGACCCGGCCGGAAATCGTCAATGATGAACGGAAGGACCTGCTCCTGCTCATTGATCATTCCGCCAGCATGTCAGCCGGCGAAGGCAGTCAGCAGCGGCTCGCCCTCGCCCGCGAGGCCGCCGCCAATCTCATCCGCGGCATGGATGCCAGTCAGCGCGCCTCCGTGGCCTCCGTTGCCTCTGACGTCCGCTTTTTGTCTCACCTCACCGACAACCCGCGCGAACTGCTCGACGCGGTGAAGGCCGTGCCGACTACCGCACTCGGATTCCGGCCGGAGGCCATCGCCTCGCTCCGCAGCGGCGACAGCAGCGAGTGGATGAAGGGGCACCGCATGATTCTCATCACGGATGGCTGCTTTCCAGAAGGTAAGCCGCCGGATGGCGTGGAGATCCTCAAGGTCGGCGAGCCCCTCGAAAACGCCGGCATCATTGCAGCCGATGCCCGCTATCTCCCGGGCCCGGGCAACCGCCTTGGGATCTACCTCCAGATCGCCTCGTCGTTCCGGGAAACCATCAAGGCCGACCTCCTCCTGAAGCCAGCCGACGCTCCGACCATCGGGAAACTGGTGAATCTTGAAATCAAACCGGGCACGAATCCCGGTGAGTCATTTGTGATCGAGGAGGCACAACCTGGCCGATGGCTCGCTAAACTCGAGATCCGAGATGCTTTTCCGGCAGACAACGAGGTCTTCCTCGCCGCCCAGAAACCCAAGCCGGTCCGCGTGCATGTCGAGGCTGCCGACAAGTTTTTCTTCGATGCCGCGGTCGAATCGTTCTCCGGTGGTGGCAGCGGCTTCCTTCTGCTCAGCCCGGAAAGCCCGCAGATGGTCATTTCCCGTGGAAAGGCCCCGGAGGCTCCGCTCTCGCTCGTTTTCCAGCCGGAAGGCGAGTCTCCATGGTGGCAGGCGGTCGGGGAACCGCTCGAATCGGCCGTTCCCCGGGTGGCTATCCCGGATCACCCGGTGCTGCGGAACCTCGATGCCGCCGGACTGAACTTCGCCGGCGCCCGGAAGATCGTGCCTCCGCGCGATGCTCTCGTTCTGATCGAAAACGAGGACGCCATTCCTCTGCTCTACACGGCTTCTGCAGGGGGACGTTCCGTCATCGTCGCCAACATGAATCCAGTCGATGCGGATTTCTTCTACTCGGCATGGTTTCCCGTGCTGGTCCACAGCGCCGCTACCTATCTCGCAGGACGCGACGACAGCCTCGCGGCCACCTACACCCCCGGCGAAAGCATGCCGCTGCCCGGCGTCCGCCCCGGTGATGTCACCACCATCCGCCTTCCCGACGGGTCTTCCGTGACTTCCGATGCCCGCCGCTTCGGTCCACTCGAGTCGCCAGGCTTCTACACCCTCCAGAATCAGGCCGGAGAATGGCTCGCCGCTGTCAACCTGCTCTCGCCTTCCGAAAGCCTCCTCGATAATTCCCCGGTTTCCTCGTCGCTTGGCCCCATCGCCTCAGGACTGCCACCCTACCTGATCCTCACCATCCTCGCGATTCTCGTCCTGATCATCGAATCGCTCCTCTATCACCGCCGCAAGGTCGGCTGAGGCCACCCCCGGCAACCTGCGCTTTGCAGGAGAGAATTTCCGTTTTATTGGAAATGAGATCTTCTTTCCTCCTGCCGCCCATGAACTCCCATTCCTATTTTTCCCGACACTGCGGGCCACGATCCGAGGAGGTTTCCGCCATGGCGGAAGTCTGCGGACATGCCTCGCTCGATGCGCTCATCGAGGCGACCGTGCCTTCCGCCATCCGCATGGAGCGGGCGCTCGGAGTGCCGCCCGCTGCGGGCGAACAGGAAGCACTGGCCGAACTCAGGAGCATCATGAGCCGGAACAAGGTGCTCCGCTCCTGCATCGGTCAGGGATACTACGGGACCGTGACGCCGCCTGTCATCCAGCGGAACATTCTCGAAAATCCGGCATGGTACACGGCCTACACACCCTACCAGGCCGAGATCAGCCAGGGCCGTCTCGAGGCCCTCCTCAACTTCCAGACGATGGTGGCCGAGTTGACCGCACTGCCGGTTTCCAACGCATCCCTCCTTGATGAAGGCACGGCCGCCGCGGAAGCGGTCTCGCTCTGTCACGGGGCGGCTCCGGTGGCCAATGCGCGGCGGATTCTGGTCGATGAAGGCGTTTTTCCGCAGACCCTTGCCGTCATCCGCACGCGCTGCGAACCACTCGGCATCGAAGTGGTTACCACGCGCTGCAGCGACCATGCTTTCGGACCGGAAGATGGGGTCTTCGCGGTCGTGGTGCAGTACCCGGCAGGGGATGGCAGCATCAGGGACTGGCGTCCGCACTGCGAGGAGTTCCACCGCCGTGGTGCGCTGGTGGTGATGATTGCCGATCTGCTGGCCCTCACCCTGCTGGTGCCTCCCGGAGAAATGGGAGCCGATGTGGCGGTGGGCTGCACCCAGCGGTTCGGCGTGCCCATGGGCGGAGGAGGACCGCACGCCGCGTACATGGCCGTCAGGGACGAACTCAAACGCAGGCTTCCCGGCCGACTCATCGGAGTCAGCATCGACAGCGCCGGAGCCCCGGCCATGCGCCTGAGCCTGCAGACCCGGGAACAGCACATCCGCCGGGACAAGGCCACCAGCAACATCTGTACGGCCCAGGTCCTGCTGGCCGTCATGGCCGGAATGTACGCTGTCTGGCACGGCCCTGAAGGACTCCGCGCCATCGCAGCACGAATTCACCAGCACACCGGACGGCTCGCCGCGGCCCTCGGAAAGGCAGGCCTCAGCTGCCAGGAAACGTTCTTCGACACCCTCACCGTGAAGGTCCCCGGCAAAGCGGAGGCCGTCCTCGCGGCTGCCGCCGCAAGGGGATGCAACCTCCGGCCCATCGATGCAGACCATGTCGGAATCTCGTGCGATGAACTCACGACGGGCAGCGAAATCGATCTGCTGGCTGAATGCTGCGGAGCCCGGCCCTCCGCCGAGCCCGCGCATGGCATCCCCGCAGGCCTTGGCCGCACCTCGGACTACCTCACCCAGGAAGTCTTCCAGCGCTTCCATACCGAACACGAACTGCTTCGCTACATCCACCGCCTCGCCTCGAAGGACCTGACACTCTGCGACAGCATGATCCCCCTCGGATCATGCACCATGAAGCTGAATGCCACGTCGGTCATGATGCCGGTTTCATGGCCCGAAGTCGCCGCCATGCACCCCTTCGCCCCAGCCTGCCAGCAGGAAGGTACTGCCACCATGATCAGCCAGCTCGAATCATGGCTCGCCGACATCACCGGACTAGCAGCGGTCTCGGTGGCTCCCAACGGAGGGAGTCAGGGCGAATACGCGGGACTTCTGGCGATCCGCGGATGGCACCGCAGCCGCGGCGACCTGCACCGCGATGTCTGCCTCATTCCGGTCAGCGCCCATGGCACCAACCCAGCGAGCGCGGTCATGGCCGGCATGAAGGTCGTCCCCGTAAAATGCGATGCCGACGGAAACATCGATACCGCCGACCTCGCGGCCCGCGCCGCTGAACATGCCGGCAGCCTCGCTGCCCTCATGATCACCTACCCCTCCACCCATGGCGTGTTCGAGGAATCCATCGCTGACATCTGCGCAGTGATCCATCGCCACGGTGGCCAGGTCTACATGGACGGAGCCAACATGAACGCCCAGGTCGGCCTAACCAGCCCCGGCAACATCGGTGCCGATGTCTGCCACCTCAACCTCCACAAGACCTTCTGCATTCCCCACGGTGGCGGCGGCCCCGGCGTTGGTCCCGTCTGCGTGGCCTCCCATCTCGTCCCCTTCCTCCCGGGCCGCGGCATCATCGGGCCAGTGGTGAGCGCCCCGCACGGCAGCGCCAGCATCAACGTGATCCCATGGATGTACATCCGCATGATGGGCCCGGATGGTCTGCGCGAAGCCACCCGACTCGCCATTCTCAATGCCAACTACATCGCCGCGCGCGTGGGCAGCGCCTTCCCAGTCCTCTACCGCGGCCGCAACGGAACCGTCGCCCACGAATGCATCATCGATGTCCGTCCCTACCGGGAATCGGCCGGGATCAGCGTCGAAGATGTCGCCAAGCGACTCATCGATTACGGCTACCACGCCCCCACCATGAGCTGGCCCGTGGCCGGTACCCTCATGATCGAGCCCACCGAAAGCGAAAGCCGCGCGGAACTCGACCGCTTCTGCGATGCCCTCATCTCCATTCATGGGGAAATCACGGCCATTCAGAATGGGCAGGCCGATCCCGCCAGCAATGTGCTGCGCCACGCCCCGCACACGGCAGCCTGCCTGCTGGCCGCTGACTGGGACCGTCCCTACTCTCGAGAACAGGCAGCCTACCCGGACCGCCACAGCCGTCACCACAAATACTGGCCCCCCGTCGGCCGCGTGGACAATGTGCACGGCGACCGCAACCTCGTCTGCACCTGCGATTCGGTCACAGCCTACGCGCAGTGACATCGCCCGCCGCAGCAGCCCCGGAGAGGTCCTTCCTCTCCAGGGCTCTGTCCGGAACTCATTCCCAGCGGATCTCGCTCACCTTCACAGGCACGCCACCCGCTGCCGCCGATTTGTCCGCGGCAAAAATCACCTGATGACTGCGCAGCGCGTCCTTCAGACTGGTCAGCGCCATGTCTTCCCCCTTCGCCAGTGCCGTGAAGAAGGCATCGAACTGCGTCTGATACGGATGGTCCGCCACGTCACCCGAATCGATCGGATGAATGCTCAGTTCGCTCCACTTCGCCTTGTTGAGGGAAGCCAGTTTGTTCGTGTGGAACTTGCCATCAAGGAGGCTGCCTTCACTTCCCACCAGATGGGTATGGAAGTAGTACGGCTGGAAACAATCGATGACGCTGGCACACTTCCCGGCCCGGCCATCGGCGAACTTGAGGAGCGTGGCCGTCGTCGTCGGGTATTCGTACACGGAGAAATATGGATGCGAACTCTGCGTGTTCAGTGAAATGACCGTATCGACGTCTCCTTCCATGCACAGCAGCAGCGCGTCCATGGCATGACATCCGGCGCTCAGCAGGCTGCTGCCACCACCGCTCTTCTTCTGATTCCAGCGGTACTGGCCGTACCATGGGCCAACCCCATGGTAGTAGTCGACTTCCCCGTAGTGCACGCGGCCAAGCAGACCGGTGTCGATGGCACTCTTCACGGTCAGAAACTGTCCGCTGTAGCGCACTTCAAAACAAACACAGGTGCGCACCCCGGACTTCTTCACGGCCCGGTCGATCTGCATGCATTCGTCCCAGTTCAAGGCGATGGGCTTCTCGAGAATGAAGTGCTTGCCGGCTTCAGCCGCAGCCACCGCAAACTTCGTGTGGTCCCAGGGATACCCCGTGATGTCAACGACCTCGAGATCGCTCTGCGCAAAGAAAGCCGCTGCATCCGTGAAGGTCCGGATCGGTGTCCCGTACTTCGCGCTGAGTTCCGCTTCATCGAGCGGACGCTGCGACAGAATCGAAGTGACACGGGATTTGCCAGTGGCCTGCAGCGCAGGAATATGAGCCGTGGCGGCCCAGCCGTAGCCAATGATACCAGTATTGAAGACTTTGGACATGTTCTCTGGGGAAGGGGTTTTCGTCAGTTGACCAGGACCGTACGGAGCATCCAGCCCGGGGGCAAACACAACTCCACCGCGTTTGCATATTTTTCAGTGAATCTGCTGCCTCCGCCCGTCTGAACCGGTTGCGGAAAGCCCACGGAACTCCGACAGACTGCTCCCATGATCCGGCGCCTGCTCCTGCCCGTCCTGCTCTGCCCGCTTCTGGCCGGCACCGCCTGCCGGAAGATGCCCGCGGACCGTGCCCGGGAACGCGTCCACGCCGCAGGCTACGCCTATTCCATCGACGACTTCCTCCGCGCGGCCGCCGAGGGCAGGGAAGCCGTGGTGCTCGACTTTCTCGAGGCCGGCATGCAGCCTGATGTGATGGACGCCGCAGGGCAGACCGCGGTGGACCGGGCCGCCGCCTCCGGACAGGGTCACATCGCCCGGTTGCTGCTTTCCCGCAGAGCAAGTCCATGGAAGAAGGAGGAAACTTCCGGCGCATCCCTCATCGCCGCCGCCCGCTCCGGCGACATGGAGTCGGTCAACGCCCTCCTCGGAGCCGGCGTGCCTCCCGATTTTCCCGACCCAGCCGGTGACACCACGCCGCTCCTCGAAGCGGCTTGGCATGGTCACACCGCCATCGTCCGCCGGCTGGCCTCCCTTGATCCCGCGCACGTCCAGGATGCTCTGGGAGCCGCCGCGGCCCGGAACCACACCGGTGCCATGGCCGCGCTGCTGGAAGCAGGTGCCGACCCGCTGCGGTCAGGCAAGGACGGTCTCACCGCCCTCATGCGGGCGGCGCAGGAGGGCCAGCAGGCGGCGGCAGAACTGCTGGTTCAGCGCGGGGCCCTCATCACCGCGATCGATTCCGAGGGTCGCGCCACGGCGGATCTCGCCGATTCCGGTGGTCACGGGGAACTCGCCTCCTTGCTGCGCAGCCAGATTCCCTCTGCTCCCGAAGGAACCGACCCGCCCCTCACGACATGGGAAGGTGATCCACCGGCTTCGCTGGCTGATGCCGCGGCGCAGCTCGCGGTGCGTCTGACCAGACCGCGCCAGTGGCCGTTCACCGTGGTGGCCGTCACCAGCGAGGGCGTCGGCATCCGGCGTCTGCCGCTATCTGAATCCGACACCGTCCTCGCTCTGCGGCCGGGCGAATCGGTTCCCGGAACGCCATGGAAACTCCGCCGCGGCACACCGAAGTCCTACTCCCTCATCCCCGGAAATCCCCGGAAGACTGATCAGTCCGAGGCGCTCTTCCTCAATCCGGAAACGGGAGAAATGCTGCTGGCCATCCGGGGATGCCTCGTGGCCGGACCCGGGCGCGAAGCGGTCGTGGAGACGGACGGACAAACCCGCGTGCTCCAGGAAAGTGACGTCTTTTCAGCCGGAGATATCCAGATTCGCGTGGCGGAAATCAGCCCGCGGCGGATCGTGCTGCGGGAAGAAGCCAACCCCGGCGAAGCGGTTCTGGAAGTGCCCCGCTGACGGTCCCGTATGCTGCCCGCCGTCATCACCGCCTTCCTCTACGCGCTGAGCGCCATCTTCAGCCAGCGCTCCGTCCGCTGCTTCGGGCCGCTTCGCGCCAATGCCATCCGGCTCACCGCAGCCTGTGCCCTCCTCGGCATGATCACCGCTTGCATAGACCGGTACCAGGGCACGCCATCGCTCCATCCGGAAGTGTTCGGAGCCTTTCTCCTCAGCGGGGCCGCCGGATTCGGTATCGGCGACATCGCTGTCTTCCTTGCCTATCCCAGACTCGGCTCGCGCCTCACCCTCCTCGTCGTGTACTGTTCTGCCGTGCTTTTTGCCGCCGCAGGCGACTGGGTAATGCTCGGAATCGGTCTGCAGGCCCGGCAAGGGGCCGCGGTCGGACTCACCCTCGCAGGCCTCGTCCTTGTGCTCTGGCCCGACCGGCGGCCGGGTGCCTCCGGTCTGGGATCCGACCCCGCCGGAATCATTCTCGCCATCTGTGGAGGAGCTGGCCAGGGCATCGGAACCGTCCTGAGCGGCCGCGCCAACGGAATCGCCGCGGCGCTGGGCATGGAAGTTCACGGCATCAGCCAGGCGTTCCAGCGCTCGATTGCGGGGGCCGCCGCCGCCCTTGCCGTCCTCATCGTCGCCAATCGCCTGTGGCCCGGTTCCAACCCGACTGCCTCCCTCCGCCGCGAAGCCCGCCCATGGGTATGGATGGCGGCCACCGCCGTCTGCGGTCCGGTTCTCGGAGTCAGTTGCTACCAATGGGCCCGCCTCCTCATTCCCAGTACCATGGTCGTCGCCGTCGCCGCCACCAGCAGCCTGCTTGTGATTCCACTGGCGCGTGTCATGGAGAACGAGAAAGTCAGTCCGCGTGGCCTGATCGGCTCCCTGCTCTCCGTCGGCGGAGTCGTCTGGCTCTGCCTCCAGCCCCGTTGATGCTCCGGACTGCTTCAAGACCACGCCATCATGCGCGAAAAGCCCGATTTCCTTGCCAGGCTCCACGACGTCCCGCATCAGCCGGGGGTCTACCTCATGCGGGACCGCCTCAACCGCATCATTTACGTCGGGAAGGCCCGCGACCTGCGGAAGCGCCTGAGCAGTTACTTCCAGCCGTCGCGCAGCCGCCTCGCCGACCTCAAAACCCGGGCACTCATCCGCAGCATCTGGGATTTCGAGATTCACACGGTCCGAAATGAACCCGAGGCCCTCCTCCTCGAGGGACGCCTCATCAAGGAATACCGCCCGCGCTACAATGTCTCGTTCCGCGACGACAAACGGTTCCTCCTCCTCAAAGTCCACCTCGAGGAACCATGGCCCCGCTTCCACCTCACCCGTACCCGCAAGGACGACGGTGCCCGCTACTTCGGCCCGTTCGCCCACAGCGGCAGTCTCCGGGCCACCCTCGCATGGATGCAGAAACAATTCGGTCTGCGGTCGTGCCGCCCGGTCACGCCCGGCGAAAACGATTACCGCCACTGCCACAACGATGTCATCCGGAACTGCTGTGCTCCCTGCATCGGCCGCATCACCCGCGAGGACTACCTCATCCGCGTCGCCGCGGCCTGCGAATTCCTCGATGGTAAGGCACGCGATCACCTCCGCGAAATCGAAGCAGAAATGATGGCCGCCGCCGCAGAACTCGACTTCGAACGCGCCGCCGACCTCCGCGACATGCTCGCCGATTTCCGCAAAACCCTCCAGCCCGCACGCCGCTTCACCCGCCAGCGCGGCGTCGCCGGTCCGGCCATCCGTCCGCAGGACGATGTCGGCGAACTCGGGCAGGTGCTCGGTCTCGAGCGCCTCCCCCGCATCATGGAATGCTTCGATATCTCGAACATCTCCTCCAGCCACATCGTCGCGAGCATGGTCCGCTTCACCGACGGCGTACCCGATACCTCAGCCTACCGCCGCTACCGCATCCGCACGGTCAAGGGCCAGAACGACTTCGCCTCCATGGCCGAAGTCGTCCGCCGCCGCTACCAGCGCATCCTCCTCGAAGGCCGCAACGCCCTCGGCCCAGACCAAGCCGACGCCTCCCAGGAATCCCCCCTCGAAGCCCTCCGCCGTCTCGAATCCTCCCCACCCTCCCAACCGCTCCACCCCTTCGTCCGTCTCCCCGACCTCGTCATCGTCGACGGCGGCAAGGGCCAACTCTCCAGTGCCTGCGAGGAACTCCAGCGGCTCGGCCTCCACTCCCTTCCCATCATCGGCCTCGCCAAGGAACGCGAGGAAATCTTCCGCCCCGGCGAAACCGAACCTCTGGTCCTGCCCCACACCATGGGGGCCCTCCGTCTGCTCCAGCGCATCCGCGACGAAGCTCACCGCTGGGCCAATGGCTACCACCAGCTTCTCATGAAACGCAGGATCGCCGAAAGCATCCTCGATGATATCCCCGGTGTCTCGGAATCCCGCCGCAAAGCCCTCCTCAGCCGCTTCGGCTCCGTCACCCGCATCCGCCGCCTGACGCCGGAATCACTCGCCACCGTTCCCGGCATCAGCCTGAAACTGGCCCGGGAAATCCGACAGTGGCTCGATGTTCATTGAGGCACGGAGTCTCGCACCGCCGCGCTTCGTTCAGAAAAAACGGTTCCCCGGGCTTTCCCGGTCCCCGGTGCGCCCCGGTGATCCTCAGCGGCCCGGCTGCATGAACGTCGGCAGCCGCGAGGCCGGCGCGGCATCGCCGCCGCTGCTCCCCGCCCCCTCCGGAAACGCATCCGTTCCCCAGCCCTCGCACAGCCGACTCACCAGATCCTCCGCCGCCCGCAGCGACGCATCGTCAATTCCCTGCCGCTCCGTGAGCTGGAAATTTGGGTCAAGGAACAGAGAGGTCGAACCATTCGCCGTTCCACGCAGCAGCACCGCCCCATCCCGCGTCTCCACCGTGTAATCAATCCACACCCGCAGCTCCAGTTCGCGGGTCCGCAGGCTGTTGTTGCGGGCCGCACGCAGCTGCCTCCGCTCAAACCGCTGAATCGTCCCCTTCAGCACGGCATCAGCCTGGCTGGAGTCAGCAATCCGGTAGCTGCCGTCGTTCTGCAGCAGCCGCACCACGTTGTTCGTCACAATCGCCGACGACCGGGGCTCCAGCGTGTGATTTCGGAACAAAGGCACCGCTATGGTCCGGATGCCTTCCATCGAAGCCGGACGATCCGCTCCCAGACGGTAGCCACTGCAGCCAGAAGCCGCCAGACTGCAGACCGCGGCAACGGCCGCACGGATAAAAGAAGTTCGGGAAAACATGAGCACTGAGCAGATTCCGCAGACCACGTGATTTCGGATTGGCCTGAACGGTGGAAATGGGGTTCAGGGATTGCCTCCGTCCGGAAGCGTCGGAATGGGAATATCAGGAAGCGGCGGTTCCTTCGGAGGCACCGGCACAGACCCGCCATCCGGCTTCGCAGGAGCCTCGGGTTGGTTGACCGGCGGCAGCGGAATTTCCGGCGCAGGCTCCGGCAAGGGAACCGCATCCGGGTTCAGAAGCGCATCATCCGGACGGTCCGGCCGGCTCCCGCCAGCAGGAAGATCCGGTTCCTCCAGCGGAGTGATCGGAATGGAATCGCTCTGCCGCATGTCCGGACGCTTCACCACCGGAGGCTTGCGGCGCGAAGCCGGAGGTGGAGGCCCGAAGTATTCCGCACGCTCCTTCAGGTTCGCAGCAGCCGGCACCGCCAGCTCCTTCGTGTTGACCGAAAGATCCTTGACGGAATCAAGTAGCTTCGGATCCCGGCTGCTCATCTCGTTCACCCGGTCCCGCACCTCGTCATAATGCTGGCTCCCCGGCGACTTGAGGACTTCCGCATAGTACATCATCGCCGCACGCAGATTCCCCCGCTTCTCGTAGAAACGCCCATTCCGGTAAAGGCTGTCCGCCGCCGCCTCGTCAATCTGCGACTGCGTATCCGCAAGCGCCGACGAAGCCTCCGGGAACAATCCCATGGCCTCCTCGGTCGCTTCCCGCGCTTCCGCAATGTTCGACTCATCCCGGCTCCCATCCTTCACCTTCCCAATGTAGTTCCGGCTCACCCGTACCTGCGCCTCCCGCGCCAGTGGATGCTGCGGATACTCCGAGACAACCTTGCGGTAGGAGGCAATCGCCAGATCCGGCTCGCTGCCGTCATCGTGAATCTGACCGATCTCAAACTGCGCCTCGGCAGCGTGCGACCCCTGCGGCGCATTCCGGATGATCTTCTGGAACATTTCAATCAGATCCTCGGACGCCATCTTCCTCGGAATTCCCAGAAAGGACGACGTGCGACCGGTCCGCCCCTGCATGGCAATCCCAAACTGACGATCCAGCGCCTCCGCAAACTGCGGCGACTGCCGGTACGTTTCGATCAGCTCCTGGTAAGCATCAAAGGCCTTCGCTGGCTTCCCGCCCTGCTCAAGGGAAGCCGCCAGCCTGAACTGAGCCGCCGGTGCCGCCGACGTCAGAGGAAAATCACGCACAATGCGACGATAGGCCTTCTCCGCGGCTCCCGCATTCCCCGCCGCCTCGTCCGCCGACGCCTGCGAAAACAAGGCTCCCGCTTCCCCATCCGCCACCTTCAGTTCGCCCACCGACGGCACCGCCTCCGGTCCCTTCTTCCGCTTGAATGGATTCGGCAGCGCATCCGCCTCGCCAGTCGACAGGACGGAAGCCAGCGCAACCATCGCAACAGTGACACGGCGGGATGACAGGGACATATCCGCGAAACATAGGGCATTTCACCATGGCGTCAAGCCATCGTCCACCCCATCCCCGACTCCCATGGACCGCACCCGTCCACGAGAAAAGATTTCCGCAGATCAAAAATATTAAGATTTACTTACTTGATAAAAATATCTAAAAAATGCAGACTTTCCTTGAAAAATCAAAGTTTCCATGGACCGGACAGGAATTTCATTGACCTGAAAAATCGGCAAGCTTAACAATAACACTTTTCTTCACAAACTCCCCGGGTAACCGAGCAGCCATCGTCATGAATGCAGGCACCAGCAGCAACCATTATGCCTTGCCCGGAATGGGCGGAGCATGGGCTGCCGGTGAGTCGGCTGCCAGGGAAAGGAGTCGGCCATGACAGCCTCTCCAGCCATCACTACCGGGCCGGAAGACTGCCCCGTCCAGCCGTCAGCCGAAGCTCACCGCTACCACCGGCCCGTCATGGCCGACGAAGTGGTGCAGTGGCTCGCTCCAGCGCCCGGCCGGGTCATTCTCGACGGCACCTTCGGCGGGGGCGGGCATTCCCGCCGCCTGCTCGAAGCCGGGGCATCGGTGATTGCCCTCGACCGTGATGAGGAAGCGCTGGCGCAGTCCCAGCCACTCAAGGCAGCCTTCCCGGAAACATTCCACGCATTTCATGCGCGCTTCGACCTGTTTCCCGAGATTCTCCGTCGCGAGGGAATCGGCGGTCTCGATGGCATTCTGCTGGATCTCGGAGTGAGCAGCCGGCAGCTGGATGCCGCGGAGCGGGGATTTTCCTTCCGCCGCTGCGGCCCGCTCGACATGAGAATGGACGCGGGCAGCGGCCTGAGCGCTGCCGAACTGGTCAATACGTGGTCGGAAGAATCGCTCGCCGATGTCATTCACCAGTACGGCGAAGAACGGGCGGCCCGCCGCATCGCCGCTGCGATTGCGCGCCGCCGCGCCACTAAACCCTTCACCACCACCGAAGACCTCGCGGAACTGGTGGCTACCATCGTTCCCAGACACGGTTCGCAGCACCCGGCCACCAAAACATTCCAGGGTCTCAGAATCGCCGTAAACGATGAACTGGGCTGCCTCGAACGCATCCTCGCCATCGCTGCCGACTGGCTCCGTCCCGGTGGCTGCCTCGCTATCATCACCTTCCACTCCCTCGAGGACAGAATCGTGAAACGCCACCTCCGCCGGCACAGCGAACCGGAAATCGACCGCCCGGAATGGCCCGCACCAAGGCCCAATCCGGACTGCTGCTACCGGTTGCCCGTCCGCAGCTCCATCGCTCCGGGCGACGAAGAAATCCGCAGCAACCCCCGGGCCCGCAGCGCCAGACTCAGGATCGCCACCCGACTCCCTGGCTGAAGCCCCACCGCCAATCAAACCCCGCAACCGTCATGGCCCGCCCCAACCGACACCGCCAGGCACCACCGAGCCTCTCCCCGATGACCGCCGCCAATATCACCCTGGTGGTCGCCATCCTCGGTGCCATCGGCGCAGCCTACGGATGGGTCGTGCACCGCAAGAATGTACGCAGCCGCGTCATCAGCGAGACCTCCAACGAAATTACCACGCTGCGCAAGGACATTGCGGAAATCAGAAGAGTTCAGAGCAACGGGCTCAGCGATGCCGTGCTCCGGAATGCCGTCCGTGATCTCAAACTCGGACTCGTCGCCACCCCCCACGGCAGTGTCCGGGAAATAGACTCCGCCATTCCCGCACGCGCCGTCCCCTCCAGCGACCCATGAACCATTCCACCGATACCCCTGCGGCAGTGCCCCACGTGGTGCGTGGGAGACTGTGGTGCTGCGGCTTGCTCCTCGCGGCCCTCTTCGGAGCCTACGGCTGGCGCCTGTTCCACATCCAGGGCACCCGGCATTCTCATTACGAAGAAATCCGGCTCGCCGCACACCGCCGTGCCGACCCCCTGCCGGCCCGTAGAGGCGACATCACCGATGCCCGCGGCATCACCCTCGCGACAGACCGTCTCGTCCAGCGCCTCGTCTACGACCTCAAATTCCTCGGAGAACGCACCTCCCTGGTCGCCGCCCTCCGCGAGTTCGGCAAGCACCTGCCGGGCGACGAAGACGAAAAGAAAAGAAACAGCGAGCTGCTCTCCAGCCATTCCCTCGAGTCATTGCAAATCAGTTACCTGAATGCTTCCACACCCGTGGTCGGATCCATCCTCGGCAGACCATCGGGGGAAATCCGTGACGCCGTCCTCGAACGACTCCGAAAGCGCGCCTCCGGCGAATTCGTGATCGAACCCAAACTCGATTACCAGATCGGCCGCAATCTCCGCGATGCCCTCGAAAACGCCCACCTCGGACGCTACGACGACCTGCGCGACCGCATCGGGGCTGTCGTCATCCGCGACTACTACGAACGTCATTACCCCCTCGCCGGAACCTTCGACCAGATCGTCGGAAGATTCGCAGAACCCGCCACCTCCAAAACCGGCGACGATTCCGCTCCCGCCACCGGTGTCTCCGGCATCGAAAAATCGTTCGACCACCTCCTCGGCGGCTCGGATGGCAGCCGCTACGTCGAAGTCGATGGCCGCGGCGAAGAACTGGCCGCCTACCGCGGTGGATCCAATGCCGCCACCGATGGCCACAGCATCCGACTCACCCTCGACACCGGTCTTCAGGAAATCGTCGAAAAGGAAGTCGATAACCCATCACCCGCCAATCCCGACGACATCAGCGTCCGCCGCATGAATCCCAATGTCGTCATCGTCGCACTCTTCGAACCATCCACCATGGCCCTCCGCGCCCTCGTGGCACGCGACTTCCGCGAGGGCAGGGAAGCCACCGGGGCCAGCATGAACTACCTCGCCGACTACCGCTTCGAACCGGGATCAACCGTCAAGATGGCCACGGTCGCGGCCGCCCTCGCGGATCGCAAAGTCGGGCTCCAGGAATTCCTCACCATCGACCCCGACGGAGACAAGCAATACAAGGAAAAAGGAATCGAGCCCATCAAGGATGAGGGATCAAACGCTAGTCTATCGCCCGAGGGAATCCTCGTTAAATCAAGCAATATCGGGGCCTTTCTGCTCGCGAAACGCATCGGACGCACGAGATTCCGAGAATGGCTAGATTCCTTCGGTTTCACTTCGGTGACCGGGATCACCCTGCCCTTTGAACGAACCGGCAAGCTGTCGGTTCCATGGAGCTACGAGGCGTTCTCGCGCAATGCCTATGGCTATTCGTTCGACGCGACCCCGGCCCATCTCTGCAGTATGCTCGGATGCATCCTCAACGACGGGCTCTGGCGTCCGCTGCGCGTCATCGAGTCAGTCACCGACATATCGGGCAATCCAACGGAAGGCACTCCGGAATTGGCGTCGCGTCAGGTGATTCCGGAAAAAACCGCCCGCAGTGTCCAGGGCATGCTTCTGGAAGTCGTCCGCAAAGGTACCGCCACCCGCGCGCAGAGCGAACGCTACGAAATCGGCGGGAAGACCGGCACGGCCAAACAGGTGCTGCCGAAGGGCGGCTACCATCCGACGCTCCGGAACATTTCCTTCGCCGGATTCGTCAACGTGGCAGGGCAACCGCGCCTCGCGGGATACTGCATCATCGATGCGCCAAAAATGGGACCTGGCATGAATTCCGGCGGCAAGCTGGCAGCCCCGCTCTTCCGGCGGGTCGCGGAAAAGGCCATGGAATACTATCAGGTGCCGCCGATGCTCGTGGAGGACAAATCGAAGAAGGAAAAGTCAGAGCCGGTGAAGCTCAAACTGGAGAATGTGAAAGGAAAACCAAGGGTGCGATGAATGTGAAGGAACTTATTGAAGAGGTGCAGCGATGCCGGGCGTATGGTCCCCTCGACCGGGAAATCCGTGCGGTTACCGTGAATTCCCGTGCGGTGCGGGAAGGAACGCTGTTTGCGGCCATCCGTGGCGAAACCACGGACGGACACGACTACATCGGGTCGGCTCTGGAAGCCGGGGCATCGGCAATCCTCGCCGAACAGGATGTCCCGGAACTCTTCCGGGGAACATGGATCCAAGTGCCCGATTCCCGCCGGGGCATTGCGGAAGTGGCCGACGCCTTCCATGGCCGACCATCCGACCACATGATGGTGGCAGGCGTGACCGGCACCAACGGGAAAACGACCACTGCCTTCATTCTTCAGCACCTCGTCAACCGCGCCCGCGGACGCTGCGGCCTCATCGGCACCGTCCACTACGATACCGGACTCGGTCACAAACCGTCGTCGCACACCACGCCCGACTGGATCGCCGTCCAGGAACTGCTCGCGGAAATGCGCAGCCATGACTGCAAAGGGGTCGCCATGGAGGTCAGTTCCCACGCACTCGCCCAGAAACGGGTGCACGGCATCCGCTTCGACGCCGCCATCTTCACGAACCTCACCCAGGACCATCTCGATTATCATGGTACCATGGAGGATTACTTCCTCGCCAAGGCTTCGTTCTTCGATCACCTCATCGAACAGGGCGGTCCCAAGAAACCCGCCGCCATCATCAATATCGATGATTCATGGGGCCGCCGCCTCGCCCGCTCGCTCGACGGCAAACTCGAGGTCGTCCGCTTCGGCATGGGCAATCAGGCCGATTTCCGGGCCACTGGCCTGCGCATCAGCATGCAGGGCACCCAGTTCAGCATGACGGCGCGGGGCCGTGAATTCCTCGTGCGCACGCCGTACATCGGGCGGTTCAATGTCTACAATGTGCTCGGTGCCCTCGCGGCCGCATGGAGCATGGATCTCAATCTCCGCGAAGCCGTCGCGGGCATGGCGGAGGCTCCCCAGATCCCCGGGCGCATGCAGAATGTGGCCGAAGCCAAACCCTTCCGGGTCTACGTGGACTACGCCCACACCCCCGATGCGCTCGAGAATGCCCTCCGCACCGTCAGGGAACTGGAGCCCCGCAGCATCATCACGGTGGTCGGCTGCGGCGGAGACCGCGACCGCACCAAACGCCCACTCATGGGTGCCGTCGCGGAACAGCATTCCACATGGACTATCCTCACGAGCGACAACCCCCGCAGCGAGAAACCGGAAGATATCCTCGCCGAAATCGCCGCCGGAATGCAGGGCGAACGCTTTGAAGTCATTCCCGACCGCCGCGCCGCCATCGCCCGGGCCATCGAACTGGCCGGTGCCCGCGCCGGCGGCGGCGATGTCGTGCTCATCGCCGGAAAAGGTCACGAACAGGGACAGATCTTCGCAGACAGAGTCGAGCCGTTCGACGATGTGAAGGTTGCCCAGGACATTCTCCGGAACTGGGTCATGCCGGAACGAACCCGCGAAGCAGGAAGGAGGCCGGAACGATGAAGACCATTGACGCTGCCACCGCGGCCGCATGGTCGGCTGGATCGCTCGCGGCTGGATCCGCCAGCACCGCCATCTCGGCCGTCTCCACAGACACCCGACGGATCATTCCGGGCTCTCTGTTTGTGGCGCTCGCCGGCGACCGCTTCGATGCCCACGATTTCATGGATGCCGCCGCGCAGGGCGGTGCCGCCGCCGTCATGGTCCACCGGGATGTCGCCGTTCCGGCCGGCATGGCCGTCATCCGGGTCAGTGATACCCTGACCGGACTGCAGCGCATGGCGGCCACATGGCGCCGCGACTGGCAGGGTACGGTCGTCGGTCTCACCGGCAGCAACGGCAAGACGTCCACCAAGGACATGACCCGGGCCGTGCTCGCACAGAAATACAGAACCTCCGCCACGGCCGGAAATCTCAATAACCATATCGGCGTTCCCCTCACCCTTCTCGCCATCCAGCCGGATCAGGACGCCGCCGTCGTCGAAATGGGCATGAACCACGCGGGAGAAATCGCCCCCCTCGCTGCCATGGCAGCTCCCCAGACCGGCATCATCACCAACATCGGCACGGCCCACATCGAATTCCTCGGAAGCCGCGAAAACATCGCCCGCGAAAAAGCCGCCCTCGCCGAATCCATCCCTGCCAGCGGCACGGTCATTCTCAACGCCACCGACGACTTCACCCCGCTCATCCGCTCGCTCTGCTCCGCCCGCGTCATCACCGCCGGGGTCGGCTCAGGCGACGTCCGCGTGGAGAATCTTGCCTGCGGCCCGGCCGGCAGCCAGTTCCAATTGCATTTCCCTTCCGGCGAATCCGTCGACGTCTCCCTGCCTGTGCCCGGTCGGCACATGGCCGCCAATGCCGCGCTCGCCGCCGCTGCCGGGTGGACCCACGGCATCGCACCCGATGCCATCGCCCACGGACTCGCCAACCTCGAACTGACAGCCGGCCGTGTCCAGCTGCGCACCGCCGCAGGCCTCCAGTTCCTCGACGATTCCTACAACGCGAATCCCGATTCCATGAAGGCTGCCCTCGAAACGCTGCGCAGCCTCTCCTGCCGCGGGCTCCGCATCGCTGTCCTCGGCCGCATGGGTGAACTGGGAACACATTCCGAACAGGGTCACCGCGAGACCGGTGCTGCCGCCTGCGCCACCGCCGTGGATCTCCTTTTCCTCGTCGAAAGCGGCGACGTCCCCCACATCGCCGAGGGCTTCCTCGCCGCCGGCGGCGATCCCGCAACCCTGCGCCGCTTCCCCGATCACGCCGCCTGCGCCGAAGCCCTGCGCTCCGCTGCCGGACCCGACGACATCATTCTTCTCAAAGGCAGCCGTTCCGCAGGCATGGAACGGGTGCTCCAGCTTCTTTCCGGATCCTGAACGATGCTCTACTGGATTTACCAACTCATCGGCACTGCCGACGGCTTCACGGCCAAACTCACCAATGTCTTCAAATACCAGACATTCCGCGGTCTCGTGGCCTGCATCATCGCCTTCGCCATCAGCATCCTCCTGGGCGAATACGTCATCCGCAAACTCATCTCGCTCAAAATCGGCCAGCCCGTCCGCACCCGCGAGGAAGTCAACAAACTCTTCGAACTGCACGGCAAGAAAGCCGGAACTCCGACCATGGGCGGCGTCCTCATCATCGGCGCACTCCTCGTCTCCTGCTTCCTCTGCACACGCTGGGATAATCCCTTCCTCTGGGTCGTGCTCTATGTGACCCTCGCCCTCGGTGCCCTCGGCTTCGTCGACGACTACCTCAAGGTCAGCAAGAAAAACTCCAAAGGGGTCAACGCCCGCGGCAAACTCATCGTCCAGTGGGCCGTCGGCCTGACCGCCGGTTTCGTCCTCTACAACCTCCCGGGCCAGCGCGACTACTTCGACCACCTTCAGCTCCCCTTCATCAAGAAGGAACTGTTCGAAATCGAACACATGGGGCCCATCACCATCCTGTTCTTCGCCATCGTCATCGTCGGATGCTCGAATGCCGTCAACCTGACCGACGGTCTCGACGGTCTGGCCGCGGGCTGCACGGTCAGTGTCGGGCTCGCCTATGCCATCTTCTGCTACGTGACCGGTCACGCCGAAGCAGCCCGTTTCCTCCTCATCGACCATAACCGCGACGCGGGCGAACTCGCCCCGGTCTGCATGGGCCTCGTGGGAGCCTGCCTCGGCTTTCTCTGGTACAATTGCTACCCCGCCCGCGTCTTCATGGGCGATACCGGCAGCATGGCCCTCGGTGGCTGCATCGCTGCCGTCGCCATCTGCTGCCGCCAGGAAGTCCTTCTGGTCATCGTCGGCTTCGTCTTTGTCGCCGAAGCCATCTCGGTCATGCTCCAAGTCGCATGGTTCAAGATCAGCCGCCGCCTCTACGGAGAAGGCCGTCGCCTCTTCCGCATGACTCCCATCCACCACCACTTCGAGCTGAAAGGCTGGAAGGAAAGCCAGGTCATTGTGCGCTTCTGGGTCCTCAGCCTGATGTGCGCACTCATCGGCCTCGCCACCCTCAAGCTCCGCTGACCCGTTCCCATGCTGCCCGCCTCGGACCATTACACCGGAAAACACATCGCTGTCCTCGGCCTCGGACGGAGTGGGCTGGCGGCCGCCCGCCTCGCCCGCAGACTGGGTGCCGAAGTCACCGCCCTCGACACCGGATGCAGTGACTCCCTCTCCCAGCAGTCGGACCTGCTCGAAGCGCAAGGGGTTCACTGCCTGCTTGGCGATGCGGCGCTTGCCTGCACGGATCACTTCGATCTCGCGGTCCTCAGCCCGGCCATCGATCCCTCATGGCCGCTCGCCCAGCTCATGCTCCGGGCTGCCACCCCGGCCATCAGCGAAATCGAATTTGCCTTCCGCCATACCTCCGTCCCCTGCATCGCCATCACCGGAACCAACGGGAAAACGACGACCACTTCCCTCATCGCCGCTGCCCTTTCCGCGTCCGGCCTCCGCACGGTGCCCTGCGGCAATTTCGGCGTCGCCTTCGCGGGACTCGTTCTCGATGACGCCCCCATGGATGTCTACACCCTCGAAGTCAGTTCCTTCCAGCTGGAACTGATCGAGACTTTCCGGCCCCGCGTCTCGGTCTGGATGAATTTCGCGGAGGATCACCTCGACCGTCACCCGGATATGGAGGCCTACTACCGCGCCAAGGCCCGCATCTTCGAAAATCAGACCTCAGAAGACACCGCCGTCATCAATGCCATCGGGACCTACCCGGAACTGAAAGCCCGCAAGGTCACGTTCTCGGCATGGACCGACGCAGCGGACTGGACGCTGCGCGACGGCTGGATCTGCCTCCACGGGGAACGCATTCTGGCGATGCAGTCGACCCGTCTGCGCGGCCGGCACAATGCGGAGAATCTCATGGCGGCACTTGCGGCCTGCCACGCATGGGGACTCCCTCTTGCGGAACTCGCCGACGCCCTCCGGAGCATCCCGGCTCCCCGCCACCGCTGCGAACCAGCCGGTACTGTCAATGGAGTGGAGTTCATCAATGATTCCAAGGCGACCAATGTCCATGCCATGGAAAGCGCCCTCCGGGGCATGGAAAGTCCCGTGGTCCTCATCGCCGGAGGCAAGGAAAAGGGACTCGATTACCGACCGCTCGCCCCCCTTGTCGCCGAGAAAGCCACGGCCATCTTCACCATCGGGGAAATCGGCCCGCGCCTTGCAGACCTCTGGCAGGAGGCCGCCCCCTGCACGGTCTGCTCCAGCCTTGGCGACGCGGTCCGCGGAGCCCTCGCCGCGGCCACCCCGGGTCAGTCGGTCCTCTTCGCGCCCGGCACTTCATCCTTCGATATGTTCACCGGCTACGACCACCGCGGTGACTCCTTCATCCAAACCGTTCAACAACTCGACCAAGCACCATGAGCCTCCTCTCCGACACCAAGAACCGGCCACAGCGCCGGCGTTCTCAGTCATTCATCGGTTCCCTCACGGGACGCTTCGGCGGCGGGCACCGCCTCTCCGCCAGCGCCGCGGCCCAGGACGACTGGGATGACGAGGTGCCACAAGTCCGCATGTCCCGCGCCTTTGTGGTCATGCTCCTCCTGCACCTCGTCGCCATCGGCGGTCTCTTCGCCTTCCATATGTGGGGTGAGGACAAGGAAAATCCTCCGGCCCCCGCCGCCTCTGCAGCGGCAGCGCCCGCCCCGGTCACAACCGTTCCTCTCGCCGCTGCGGAGACGCCCCTCCCGGGAACGGAGGCCCCCCGCGCCATCCCTATGCCCACGGATGCCGAGGCCCCGGCAGCAGCGCCAGCCGTTCCATCCCCAAATTCCCACCGCCTGCTGAAAGGCGAAACCCGCGAACTCCTCGCCGCCCGCTTCGGAATCACTTCGGAAAAACTCACCGCTGCCAACCCGCAGGCCACATGGGCCCCTGGTACCACCATCCAGATTCCCGCGACGGCCAGCGAACCGGACCGCGTCGTCTCCGCCGCCACGGATGCAGACGCATCCGCCAAACTCCAGCGCACGGCCCCCATGGCCGCCACCCCGGTGACCACGGCCCCGGAGCGGAATCCTTCCCTCCAACCCATCACGGACGCCTCGGCCGATCCTTTGGAACCTGAATCCGGTGCCCTCGCCGTGGGCGAACGCCAGCCGGATACCTACGTTCAGGAAAAATCCACCCCAGCCCCCAAACCAGTCAGCAAAACCCGCACGGAGGCAAAAGCCCAGCCGGTCCGCGCCGAACCCGCAGCCGCCACCAAGCCGGCCGTAAGCAAGTCCTCGGTCAGACCGGTCGCCAAGCCAGCCACGAAAGCTCCCTCCGCCAAACCATCGACGGAGGTCGTCGTGAAAACGAAGCCAAAGACCACACCGGAACCTGCCCGCTCGGCTGGCTCCCGCACTCATGTGGTCGTCAAGGGTGACACCATCTACAATATCGCCCGCCGCTACGGCTTCAGTGCCAACGAAATCATGCGCCTCAACAGCCTCGCGGATCCGGACCGGCTCCGGGTCGGCGACCGCCTCCGCGTTCCAGTGCGCCGCTGAGCCTTCATCCCCCTTCCTGCCATGTCCCGCCGCGCTCCGGTCATTCTGCTGTTCTCGGTCCTCCTGCTGGTGGTCCTCGGCTTCGTCATGCAGCTGAGCACAGCCGGCTACAGCATGGAAACCCGGACGGATTCATGGGCTGCCCTCCGCAAGCACACTGTCTTCTGCGTGGCAGGGCTGCTCGGCGGTGCTGTTATCATGCGCATGGATTACCGCAACTGGATCCGCTTCGCGAAGCCGGTCTACTGGTTTTCCATCGTGCTCCTCCTGCTCTGCTTCGCTCCCGTCATCGGGAAGGACATCAACGGAGCCAGACGCTGGATCGGTTACGGTGCTCTTCAGCTCCAGGCCTCGGAACCAGCCCGCCTCGGTGTCATCATGGCCCTCGCGGCGTTCTGCACCGTCCATGGCCAGCGTCGGCTCTCGTTTCTCCACGGCTATGTGCTGCCGCTCCTGCTGCTCGCGCTGCCGGTCGCTCTGATCGCCCTCGAAGTCGACCTCGGTGCGGCCGTTCTCCTCTTCGCCGCGGGATCCGCGGTCCTCTTCCTCGCAGGCAGCCGTCTCATCTACCTGATCGGCTCGGCGGCCATCGGCATCACCATACTCGCCGCCGCCATCACGCTCATTCCCAATCGCGTCGGGCGCGTCACGGCCTTCGTCCAACTCTGGAAGGAAACACCGGCCGACAGCAAGGAAGCCACCCGCTTCGCCCAGTTCAATTTTCAGCAGGAACAGGGACTCATCGCCCTCGGCTCGGGCGGACTGGCCGGCCGCGGACTCGGCGACGGCCGCCAGAAACGCTTCTACCTGCCGTACTGCCATACCGATTTCGTCTTCCCAGTCGTCGGTGAGGAACTCGGCATCCTCGGAACGCTCGGAACGGTCTCGCTCTTCGCTGCCATCGCCGTCGCCGGCCTCGGCATCGCGTCCACCGCAGCCGACCGCTTCGGAGCCCTGCTCGCAGGCGGACTCGTTCTCCTCATCGTCTTCCAGGCGGCCATCAATATCGGTGTCACCACGGCGTGCCTTCCCAATAAGGGCATGCCCCTCCCATTCGTCAGCTATGGCGGATCAAATCTCTGCTCCTGCCTTCTCGCCGTCGGAGCGCTCCTCAGCATCCACCGGCAGGCCCGCCCAGCCGAACTCGTGCCCGAACCCGTCCTCGGACGTCCCAGGTTGACGGCTTCCCTCTAGCAGTGCAATAACCGATTCCATGTACCGCAACCAATCTCCTCAGGCAAGGCGGCCCGGCTGCCTTGGCATGCTCCTCAGCAACCCCCGCGTGCTCGCAGGCCTCGTCATGCTCGCCGTCGGCTACTTCACCTACGTCGGTTCCACCCGCCAGGAAGTGAATCCCTTCACGGGCGAAAAAGTCCGCATCAAACTCACCCCGGACCAGGAAGTCGCCATGGGCCTCCAGTCGGCCCCCCAGATGGTGCGCGAATTCGGCGGCGAATTCCGCGAACCGGTCCTCTCCAACAAGATCAATGAGATCGGAGCCCGCCTGCTCCACGCCAAGAACGAAATCCTCCAGCGCCGCGGCATCAAGGACTTCAACTACCCCTTCGAATTCCACGTGCTCAACGACGCGAAGACCATCAACGCCTTCGCCCTCCCCGGCGGCCAGGTCTTCATCACCCTCGCCCTCCTCAAGCAACTCCCCTCCGAAGACGCCGTCGCCGGCGTCCTCGGCCACGAGGTCGGTCACGTGCTCGCATGGCATTCCAATAAACAAATGGCCAAAAGCAGCCTCCTCCAGGGCATCGCCAGCGCCGCCGCCGCCGCCACCGCCACGGAACGCAGCAACGGCGCCGCCGTCGGCCAGATGGTCGGCCAACTCCTCCAGACCCGCTACGGACGCGAAGACGAATCCCAGTCCGACCGCATCGGCGTCCAACTCCTCATCGTGGCCGGCTACAAACCAGAAGCCCTCCTCGATGTCATGAAGGTCCTCGGCCAGTCCATGGGCGGGGCCCGCCAGCCGGAAATCCTCAGCACTCACCCGTTCCCGGAAACCCGCGCCAAACAGATCGACGTCTACATCAAGCACTTCCGCAACGACCCCTTCGGTACATGGACCCAAGGATGGAATTGAGGAAGTCCTGAGCCCGACCACCAGCCGCCACCGGCACACCCGGCCCGGCGGCATCTCCGGCAGTCCGTAAAACCGGACAAATCCCCTGCGGCCAGTTTCAAGAGCTATCCGCCGCACCGCTCAGGTCCGATCCTCCAGTATCCGGCGGAATTCGGCAATCACTTCTGCGCTCATCCCAGACGCACCGCCACAAAGCCGTTCGATCCTCTCGGCCACGTAGCGGCCCACGCGCTCACGCAGCCGCTTGAGCACAGTCGCCACGTCTCTAGGCGTCATCCCCAGCTCAGCCGCGACCTCCCGGTATGGCCGCGCCGGACCCGACCCGTCCAGCATCGGCCGCAGTGCCGTAAATTCCTGCGCCCGGCCCTTCTTCCGGCACCAATCCTCCGTGTCACGAATGGCCTGCTCCAGCAGATCCTGCGCCCAGCGAAGGTCATGCAGCCGCTCCGGCGAGGCCCCATGCAGCGGCACCTTCCCCACCGCCTGCACCTCGTCCACCGATTCCTCCCGCCGGATCTCACCCCCTCGCTTCTGCGCCCGCCCGGCCCGTACCTGCTGCAGCACAAGGTTGTTGATGGCCGTCACCAGCAACGCCCGCAGCCTCCCCCGGCTCGGGTCGGCCTTCCCAAGAAGCCCCTCCCGCATCACCTTCTTCTCGAAAAAAGCCTGACACAAATCCGACGCATCTTCCGGCCTCACCCTCCGTCGCAGATACTCCCGCACCGCCCCCCGGTACCGCTCGCAGAACCACCCCACATCACCCAGCCGATCCCACTCCGTGCTCGGAAACGGATCTGACCCATCGAAGTCATCAACGCAGTTCATATACGGTCAGTAGCCATACCAACCCGCCGCCAAAACGTCACGGAAATTCGCCGAAGCCGGCCAAGTTCAGAAATCTGCGCCGGGTTTTGTCATGTTTCCGGGAGAGCAGGATAGAATAGGGGAACATTCGCCGAATTTGCCCGATCATCCCGTAAGTACATCCTCCGCAGGACCGACAGTTGCCTCCCGAAATACTGAGGTCTGACTCTCGAATGGGGTTGGGATGGAGCGTCCCGGAGAAGAATAAGGGAAGTTTTGTCATAATTTCGTCAAAGACGCATATGAGATTCGAGGGCGCTTCGCTTTCAGCGGAACACCGGACCTCGACCACCATCGCTTTCTGATCATGCCGACCATCCGACAGTTCTCCGTCCTATGCGTTGCCTTCGCCATTGGGGCGATGCGCAGTCATGGGGGCCCGCCGCCACCAGTGGGAAAATCGCCAGTCACTGGCAAGGATTCGGCGAAGATTCCGGTCCAAGGGCGTGCCGGGTGGGAATGGCGGGTCGGTGCTGGTCCTTCATACCGCAGTCTTGGCGGGGTTGTTTTCCGGAGCGGTCACTATTCAGCTGCGTCCATGGTGGCTCCGCTACGGCCTCTCCATTCCGGCTACCAGCAGACCGGTCAGGAGAGCTCGAATGCCGGGCCCGCCACGTCATTTGCGGACCGCAGATACCGGAACGGATTTGTTTTCATCGATGATTCGACCGCTACGCCGGGATCATTTCTCCCGGGCACCACCGCGTACTGGGGATACGAGGACAACAGCCAGGTGCGCAGCGGAAATCTGGAATATGACGCCGGAGTCTACCGAGATTCACGAGGATCGGAAGACTCGGCAGCCTACCCGCGAACATGGGAATCGGACCTTGCGGGTGGTGCCGTCGCGCTTCACGCCGAGGCGATCTACGAACTGCCGAACGGCCTGCGTGTGGGAGGATCTCTGGGCTACCTGCTCATGACGCAGAACATCAGCCGTTCCGGCAGCACATTCTCCGGTTCGCTGAAGCTGAATGAGCGGCTTTTTTCAGTATCCGACCTCTACGATCTTCAGGGAGTTGTACCCCCGGTGGCTCCCTATGCGGGCACCTTCAGCCATCCCGGCACCGCACCGCTGATCGACAACATTCCGTCGGAACGCCGATACACCCGAACAGCGGATGCCAGCCAGACCGTGGATTTTGCAAACCGGATCCAGCAATCCTTCGATCTCACGCTCCACACCATCTCGCTCGGTCCCGTCGTCGAGTACCAGCGCGGAAGCCTTTCCGCATCTGTCAGTCTGGGGCTTGCGCTCAACGTAGCCGCATGGGACGCAGGATTCCGCGAAAGTCTCCAGCGGACTCAGGGCGGACGCACCACTCGTCAGCGTTCCTGGCAGCGCAGCAGTTCCGGAACCGATCTGCTGCCCGGCTTCTTCCTTCAGGGAAACATGGCATGGCAACTCTCCGAACGATGGTCCGTGAGTGCCTTCGGCCGATGGGACTGGTGCGGCGATCTCGAGGGGGAAGTTGGTCCAGCCGAGTTTTCCGCAGACCTTGGCGGAGCAACCGTCGGAGGCAGCGTAACCATCACTTTCTGACAGCCGATGAAGTACTCATTCCGCGCAATCATCCTGCTGCTGTTGTCCGTCGGCATCCATCCAGCACATGGCCAGAGTGTGAATGTGGGGTTTCCGGAAACCGCATACCAGATCCAGCTCGGGCAGGTCTTCGAGGCCCCCGTACGCATGGATCCCATGCCCTCGGCGGGACTATTCAGCTACGGCCTGATCGTCACTGTGGAGGGCGCCAATGGCCTCATCGGAGTCACCACTCTCATGCCCAAATCACCTCTTGGTTTCGATGGGATCAACGGGCCGGGCAACAGGGGCGTCGCCGCAGCAACTGGACGTTTCACATCGAAAGGAACGGCCAACATGTTCCCGCCCGAGAAGCCGAATCACCGGGAGCCTGATCTCGGGAACGTCAGCATCGCTGGCTTGCCCGGAGGCACCTACACCGTGCGCCTTGGACCGTACAACACGCTCGGGCCCACCGAGAGCATCTTCGTGGACGGCAAGTGCCGGGACATGGATGCCATGATCGCTTTCGGAACGGCTCAGATCACGGTGGTCAGCCAGCCGCAGGGCATCATTACGGCGGTCGGTCCGATGCTGGCAGACCGGCAGACGGGCCTGCTGACCCAGCGCTATGAGATCAGCAATACCGGGCAGGTGGCAGCCAGGTTCCGCGTCCTCATCCGGAACATGCCCATTGGCTCCATGGTGTGGAATGCACATGGCATGATCGACGGTGTCCCGTATATCGACCTGCCGACCGCCGCAGCTCCCGGCAGCATGCAGTCCCTGACCATCGAATACCGATCGCAGGACCGCACCACCATCCCGGATCCGCAGTTTGAAATCACCACGGCAGACCCGGAACCGCAGGTGCCTGATGGAATCACTGCGGCCCTCCAGCCAAGAGCATCGCTTCAGGGCGGGAACATCCTTATAGAGTTCAACTCGGTAGCAGGTCAGGGCTACTTCATTCAGTACTCCCAGGACGCCTCTTCATGGAAAACCGCCCTCCCGAAGATCGAGGGAACCGGAAACCGCATCCAGTGGATCGATAACGGCCTGCCCAAAACCGACTCTCACCCGTCCACCGCTAACACGAGATTCTACCGGATCATGGTGGCCAATCCTTCCAATCCATGAAGCGACTGCTCTTCCTGCTCCTCGGGCTCCTGCTAAACCAGGCAGTCAATTCCCAGTCCTACCCGGCAGCGACCGCCGTGAAAATCAATGGCGGTGCGGCCCAGCGGTCACGCGTCACTTCGATCTCCGCAGTGTTCAGCGGAGACGTCGCGGCTTCCATCAGGCCGGCGGATCTGGTCCTCCGGAACCTGACGGCTGGATTGGATATTCCCGGCGAAATCCTGCAGGTCGCATGGGATGCGGCCCGCAATGAAGCGACATGGACCTTTCCCACCATCGCCACCCAGGCCCTCCCGCAGGGCAACTACATCGGGCGCATCAGAACTCCGTTCAAATCTCCCACCGGCGGACTCGCATGCACCGCCAATAGTCCGCTCGCTCCAGACCTCGTCTTCGCATTCCATGCCTATCACGGCGATTATGACGGAGACCGCGATGTCGACTTCCTCGACAATTGCTTCCTGCGCGACACATGGGATCTCAGCAACCCAGTCCAGGGATTCGATCCGGCTTTCGACTTCAACCGCGACGGCAGCGTCAACACAACCGACGGCCCCATCTTCAAGGAGAATTACTTCACCATCCTGCCTCCGGCTCCCGGTCTGCACGCTCAACTCAAAAACGACACCGGCTACAGCCCGCACGACGGAGTCACTTCTGATCCTACCGTCTCCGGCACCCTCACCAGCCCGAACGCCGCAGCCTCCCTGCGGGCTCGTTTCATGAGCGGACGGCCTGAATACACCAGCATCACCGCGCAGCTTCAGCCCAGCGGATCATTCGAACTCCTCCCCGCCACGCTCAACCAGATCAATGGCTCGACCCTCACCCTCGCCGACCATCTGCTCATCATCGAGGCGCTCGACAACACAGGCGCCGTCATCGCCAGCACCGAACTCCCATTCAAACTCCACGCCAAAAACAACTGCCCTCCGTTCTTCACTTCCAATCCGGTGAACGGAGCGGCGACCAAAATCGGCGAATCTTCCGTAGCCGCAGACCTTTCCCGGTGGTCGGTCGTCCAGTACGAATTCTTCCGGCAACCAGACGCGGACTGGGTTCTCAGCACCGACCGGACCACCGTTACCCAGAAGGTCAATGCCGATGCTTCCATCTTCCTGAGTGACTTTGATCTCGTCAATTCCGCCATCACCGGAACATGGAAAGTGAACACGGCAGACGATGATGACTTCATGGGTTTCGTCTTCGGATACCAGAACGACCGGCAATTCTACCTGTTCGACTGGAAACAGGCGGATCAATCGGACCTTGGTGCCGTAGCGGAACGAGGCATGACGGTGAAGGCGGTGAAGGCAGACGGCAATATCACCTTCGGCGATCTCTACAACACGGCGGGCGGTCCGGCAGTGAAACAACTCTACCACAACACGATCCCGTGGGAGGATTTTGTGGAGTACCGCTTCTTCATTGATTTCAAACCCGGCGAATTCCGCATTGTGGTGTCACGGGTCGATACCGGTACTGAACTGGCGAACTTCACCATCCAGGACAACACGTTTCAGAATGGGAAGTTCGGCTTCTACAATTTCTCGCAGGGCGACCTGATCTACCGGGGATTCACCAGACAGAACGTGGCGCAGCAGACCTATGTCTACGATGCCGAGGCGATTGATCCGGACGGGGATCCACTCCGTTACTCGCTGAAGAAGGGGCCGCCGGGACTCACGGTGAGCCAGTCAACTGGCCTTGTGGCGTGGGCTCCGGGACTGTCCCAGGCCGGACCTCACGACGTTGTTCTGCTGGTTGAGGATGGTCGAGGAGGACAGGACGAGCAGAGCTATGTGATCAACGTGGTCAATTATGATACTCCGCCCAGCATTTCTCTGGCGGCCACGAAGTACGTGGTGAATCCGGCCGAGGAATCCATCGTTAGTGTCGTGGCGACAGATGATGTAGGTGTCAGTTCCTACGGCATCACCGTCAATGGAGTGTCGCAGCCCTTGAGTCCCGATGGGACCCTGCGCGTCAGCAGTGCGGACCTGGGATACATCAGTCTGGTGGCACGGGCGGTCGATACCGCCGGACAGGTAAGGGAAACCGCGGCCCAGATCCGTGTGCGGGATCCGAACGAACTGGAGCCACCTCCGTCCGGCGGCACGCCATAGGTTCCCGGGGCCAATGTGGGCACCGGTTCGGGCTCACCTCCCATCGTGAAGATCACCAACCCTGAATCCGGTTCGGGATTGAAGACTCCCACGGACCTGATCGGAACCATCGACAGCGTGACCAACACTCTGCGGGACTGGAAGGTGGAGCTTGCTCCGGTTACGTCGGTGGATCTGAATGATCTGGGGGCGGATAATTCAGCCTACCGTGTCGTGGCACAGGGGACGCAGGAAATTCTCGCCGCACGGATTACGACGATCGACCCGGCGGGCCTTGGTGACGACGTGTATGTGGTGCGCTTGACTGCATATGATCAGGGCGGGCGTGGCGTGGCCCGGGGAGTCCTTGTGCGCACGGGTACGATTGCTGGAGATGAAGTGCCTGTGGTCAAGATCACAAGCCCTGCGCCGCAGTCCTGTCTTTCGTACCTTACGACGATTACGGGCAGCATCACGAGTCCTTCGAATATCCTGCAGTCGTGGCGAGTTGAATATGCCCCGGCTTCACAGGTGGACCTGAGCAACATCGGCAGCGATGGGCCGGCATGGAAACAGATTGGGGGAGGGACGCAGCCGGTGGTCGATGGCCCGCTGGCGGTGTTTGATCCCACTGTGCTTCCGAATGATCCGTATGTGATCCGTGTGGTGGCATACAACCGCAATGGGAAGGGCTGGGCGGAGCCGCTGCCACTGAGCGTCTGCGGCGAAGCGAAGCTGGGGAATTTCCGCCTCGAGTTCACAGATCTGCAGGTTCCCCTTGTAGGCATCCCCATCACCATCAGCCGGATCTACGACACTCTCGACGCCGCACAGCAGGGCGACTTCGGCTACGGCTGGAAAATGGGACTCCAGGATGGCGACATCCGGGAGACTTCTCCCGGCAGCGGCGGACTCTTCACCGCCAATCCCTACAAGCGCGGCACCAGGGTGTACATCACAACGCCTGAGGGTAAACGAGTCGGCTTCACCTTTGATCCGCAGCAGGCCGGACCCGCCTACAAGCCAACGTTCAAACCTGATCCTGGTGTCTACGAAAAGCTCGCTGTCCCCGAGGGCGACGATGCCTTCCTGACGGTGCAGAAGGATGGCACGGTTGGGCTTTTCTGGTTTGGATTCGGGTGGAACCCGGATACCTTCATCCTCACTACGAAGGACGGCACGAGGTACACGTATGATCAATCCGCCGGACTCCAGAATGCCCGCGACCTGAACGGAAACACCATAACCTTCACCCCCGATGGCATCAGGCATTCCAGCGGAGTCAGCATTCCCTTCATCCGCGATGCACGCGGCCGCATTACGGAAATACGCGACCCCGCCGGGAAGGTCATCAAATACCTGTACGACGCCACAACAGGCGACCTCCGCACCGTGACCGACCGCACAGGGCTCGTGACTACCTTCGATTACCGTGCCACCCCAGCGCACTACCTTGACAAGGTGACGGATCCGCTGGGTCGGCAGGCGGTCCGCACAGAGTACGGGCCGGACGGTCGCATAGTCGCCATCATCGACGCTCTCGGGCATCGCCAGGAACAGAATTTCGACCCAGCCAACTTTTCGGGCACCCGCACGGATGCCCGGGGCAACGTGACCACCCTCATCTACAATCCACGGGGCAACGTGCTCGAGGAACGAAACCCAGAGGGCGAGGTCAGGAAGTTCGAGTACAACGATCCCGTCAACCCGGACAAGGAAACCACCGTCATCGATCCAATGGGCCGCCGAACCTCGTTTGCCTACGACTCGCGCGGAAACCTCACCCAGCAGACGGACGCCGCCGGCAACCGAACGATTGTCGCCTACAACGCACTCAACAAGCCCACATCCATCACCAACGCACTCAACCAGACCATCATTCTCCATTACGATGCTGCCGGGAATCTTGATGAGATGACCGATTCGGCAGGAAACAAACGGCAAATGGCCCGGGATGCTCAGGGGCGCGTGGCCTCGATCATGGATGCGGAGGGCAATGTCACCCGGTTCGACTACACGAGCGGTTGTCCTTGCGGACGCCCGGGAAAGGTCATCAACCCGGACGGTTCTTTCCGTCTCTATGAGTACAACGGTTTCGGCCAGGTCACCAAAGAGACGGACGAGACAGGTATCGTCACCCGTTCCGTCTACGATGAAGAAGGGAAACTCAAATACACCGAAGACGCCGCTGGACGCCGCACGACTTTCACCTACCGGGGGCAACTGCAGGAATCCGTCACGAATCCCCTCGGTCACGTCACCACGACCGAATACGACAACGCGAACCGCCAGTCGCGCATCATCGACGCCGAAGGAGGCATCGTCCGGTTCGAGTACGATCCCGATGGCAACCGCACGCAGGTGATTGATCCGGTCGGCAATATCACCACCTTCGTCTACGATAAAGCCGGACGCCTCAAGGAAGAGATCAATGCCCTCGGCCACAAGCGGATCCATGAGTACGATGCCGCCGGCAACCGCAAGGAAACCATCGACCGCAATGGCCGCCGGCGGACCTTCGAGTACGATGCCCTCAACCGCATGGAGTTCGAGAAATGGTGGGACAAGGACGGTGGCCTCCTCCGAACCCTCTCCTACAAATTCAATGCCCTCGGCCTCCAGACCGTCGCCGAAGACCCAGCCGCCCGCTACGACTACACCTACGACAGCGTCAACCGCCTCAAAACCGCCACGTCAACTGTCCCCGGCCTCCCCCAGTTCACCCTGACCTATACCTACGACAAAAACGGCCAAACGACCTCCGTCACCGATAACTACGGTGTCTCGGTCGGTTCACGCTACGATTCCCGAAACCGCCTCGCCATCCGCACATGGCAAGGCCCAGGAATTGATCCCGTCCGCGTCGACTTCGATTACGACAAGGCCAGCCGCCGCAGCCGCCTCGACCGCTTCACCGACCTCGAGGCGAAACAACGCGTCGGCTACACCGAGAACAAGTACAACTCCCTCGGCCTCCTCCAGAGCATCACCCACAAAGGCCCCACCGAGAATGTGCTCTCGTCTCACATCTACGATTACGACGAAGCCAACCGCATCACCAACTGGGTCATCGACGGCCAGAATTCCACCTACACCTACGACAAAACCAATCAACTCCGTATCGCCGACTACGCATCTCAGCCAGACGAAGCCTACACCTACGACAAAAACGGCAACCGCACCAACCCAGGCTACATCACCGGAAAGGACAATCAGCTCCTCGCAGACGGCACCCACACCTACACCTACGATAACGAAGGAAACATGGCCACCCGCACCCACACCGGCACGGGCGTCGTCACTACCTACGAATGGGACCACCGAAACCGGCTCGTCCGGGTCACGGATCGAAGCGGTGCGGCAGTGACGCAGACTGTTGAATTCGTTTATGATGCTGTCGGAAGGCGGCTGAGCGAGGCGGTGAATGGAGTAGTTTTGAGGTTCTTGTACGAAAAGGAGAATTCGTGGGCAGATGTGGATAATAGCGGAAATGTGTCTAGCCGATTCCTGTTCGGACAGCGAACTGATTCCATGGTCGCTCGCAAGGCAACCTCCGGTGAATCTGCGTGGTACTTGACGGATCATTTGGGAACAATTGGAACCCTTATGAGTAGATCTGGATCTCCAGTAGCGGTCATGCGACGCAGTGCTTTTGGGGCTGACTTCTCGAATAGCAACCAGAGCGTATCTGATAGATTCGGGTTCACTGGACGTGAGGCTACAAAGGGAATGTCAATTTATTTTTATAGGGCTCGCTATTATTCCCCTAATCAGGGACGTTTTAATGCTCCTGATCCGATGGGATTTGGCGCTGGTGACTTTAATATTTATCGATATGTCTCGAATAATCCGTTATCTTTCACCGATCCATCAGGCATGATGACTGTGGGACATGGGATATTACTGAGCGCAACGCTTGGAGCGGCTTTTGGGGCGGCCCTGAATCCGGATGATCCAGTTCGTGGGGCTGTTGAGGGTGCTGTTATTAGTGGTTTTGCAGCATGGACAGTCGCTGTTTTTTCCGCGACTCCTCTGGCACTTGAGTTAAAGGCATTGGAACAAGAAGTTGCAATTTATCGTTCTCTGTTTAGTGGAGCCGCTGGTGGCTTTGTTAGTCATGTGAGGTTAAGACTGTGCGATCAGGGATATTGTACTCGATCGGAAAAAATTATTGATTATATTCAAGAAATTATACTGAGCCTTGTTTTTCGATAAATATCAAGTGAGTTGTCCAGTTTATCATGCGGTTTGATCAAGCGGTGCGTTTGGCGATTGGTTCGAGGGAGCGCAGGGAGAGTGGGTTGAGGGTGGTGGAGGGGAGCGGGTACCAGTTGCGGGTGTTGCGACCGTTCCAGCGTTCCGGGCGGCGTGCCTTGGCCGCGCGGTAGGCTTCCGCACGTCTGGCGAGGATGGCGGCGTCTGCTCCGGCGCGCAGGGAAGCAGTGAAATTCGAAAGGTTTTGTCATATTCTAAGTGAACCCGGATAGGGGTCTGTGTAGGACAATTGACTATGAACCCTGCGATTTCGGTCATGAACGCGTCATCTGTCGGGCAACCTCAGGATGGCGCGGGATGGTGGGTTTGCGGGGCGACTGTGTCGGGATGTGGGGAATGTATACCAACCATGAAAGGAAGCTGATGAAAACGATCCAGATGACGGTGCGTGGACTGCTCCTGAGCGGGCTGATGGCGCTTTGCGGGATGGGAGTTCGGGCGCAGGCTCCTGCGAATGATGCCTTTGCGAATGGGGTGACTCTGCCGGCGAGTGGTCCGGTCCGGGTGACTGGGACGACGGTTGGAGCGACGATGGAGACCGGGGAGGATGCGCTGGTAACGGAGTACGGCGATTTGGAGTACTCAAGGATAGATTCCACCGTCTGGTATCGGTGGACGCCGCAGGTGACTGGATGGTGCCGATGTCACACTGGGGGAAGCGAGTCGGACACGGTTCTGCGGATTTCGACGGGGGCGAACCTTGGTTCTCAGGTGAGGATTGGATGGAATGACGATGCTTATTTCGAGGAAGCACTGGCCGTTGGGGATGGAGCGAGCGGTCTGGTTTTCTGGGCGGAGCGCAACGTGACGTACCATATGGCGGTAGGGGTAAGGCCTTTCTTTGAGCCCGGTCCCTTTGTGCTGCATCTTGACAATGGACCGTCTGCGGTTCCGGCGGCCATCCCGACTGCGCTCGGCATCAGTCCTTCCACGGTTGATGTGACTGCTGCGGCGAGGGCGGTATCGGTAACGCTGACGGTGTCGACTGGCGGGGTTGCTGCGAAGGGCTCCGCGGAGATCTATTTTTTGTCGGCGACGGACGGGAATTACTTCACACCTGAAGTTACTGGTGACCTTGAGTGGGACACGTCCCTTCTGGCGGGCGGGACCGGCAATGCTTCGCTGCTGATACCGCGGTACCTTGAGCCTGAGGCGTGGCAGGCGCAGGTGGTTTTGCGTGGGCCGTTTGGCGAATTGTGGTTTGGTTCGGCCGATTCCGGGGAGAGTTTTGTTCTCCCTGCGGGGGCGGCGAGGTCTCTGGATGTGGTCAATGCGGGAGTTGTGGACAGGGAGGCTCCCGAGATCAGCGAGGAAACCGTATCCCGTACGGCCTTAGACGTCAGGTCGCGGTCCGAGGCCGTGGAGATTTCAGCCCGGGTGGTGGACGCGCTCGTCGGTGTGTCCGGGGTTGATGTGATCGTGTCGCCGATGGCCACCGGGAGCACGATGGACAAGGTATCCGGAACGATCTTTGACGGAAAGTGGTCGGGGACGCTCACGATTCCACGTCACTGGCCGTCGGGTGTTTATGTTCTCGGCATTTTGGTGTACGACCGCTTGGGGCGTGGCGATTACTTTGAAGTTTCGCGGCTGACGGTGACTGGTGGCGGGGGATACTACGAATGGGCGGTCGGGCTGGGAGAGGATGGAGGAGAGCCGTTTGCCTTTGATCCACGGGTTGCGGAGCCGGCGGGGGATGCGGTCGGATCCGGGGTGCCGAATCTGCTTTGTTATGCGTTCGATCTTGATCCCTTTGCGGTGGGTGACGGCCCGGGTTTTCTGCCGGAGACGACGCTGGTGGGGACTGGGTCGGGTCGGAGGCTGTCGATCCGTTTTCTGCGGAGAAAGGATTCAGCTCCTGAGTTGCGCTACCTCCCGGAATTCAGTTCCGGGGCCGGCGGGGGCTGGGTGCCCGCGTCAGGCAACCCGGTGGTCACCGACCTCGGGGACGGCTGGGAATCGGTCCGCATCGATGATACGGTCACTGTGGGTTCATCGGCGCGGAGGATGGGCAGGGTCAGGGTGGTCTATGCCGACTGAGGACACGATTATGCAGGGATCAATCGATAGCGACGGGACTGGCGGGATTGCGGCCGTCGAACCGGCTTCCGCGAGCTGCCGCTGCGCCGGAGATCCGCGGGTCGGGAGCCGTTTCGTCGTCGCTCGGCTGATGTGGCGTGTTTTGCTGCCGCTGGCGTGCTCCCTTCCGGTGGTGGGGCAGACGGAGTACGTGTCGGATGGGAACCCGACTGCGGTGGAGGAAGAGATCCGCTGGATGGTGAACCGGGCGCGCTTCAGCACGGCTGATGAGAATCTCGCGAGGCGGACGAATTATGCGGGACTGGTGCAGAGCGCGCCGCCGCTCGCCCCGCACCAGGCGCTGACGATTGCTTCGCGTCGGCATTCCGAGGACATGGCGAGGCTTGGGGTGTTTCAGCATGCCACTGTGCCCGGCAGTGCCTTCTACAATGCGGTGACGCAGCCGGCCCCATGGGACCGCTGGAAGGCAGAGGGATACATTTACAATCAGGCCGGAGAGAACATAGCTGCCGGCGTGTCCTCTCCGGAAGGCACTTATCTGCAGTGGTGGAACAGCGAGGGTCACCGCAGCAATCTCTGCGATGCCGGGCTGAGGGAGATCGGCAATGGACACTTCTATCTGGCTGGCTCGACCTATCGGCATTATTACACCCAGGCACTCGGCACCTCCGGAGCGCGGCATTTCTTCACCGGCACCATCTTCCGCGACGCCAATGCCGATGGGGCGTACGACGTGGACGAAGGCGTCGCCGGCGTCCGGATCCGCCTTCGGGTACAAGGCGTGGTTCATGCATGGTTCGACGTCTCCGCCTCGTCCGGGAGCTTTGCCGTTCCCATCGAATCGATTCCCGACCGTTCGACTGTCGAGGTTCTGCTCGGGAATCCGACGGAGAATCATATTGTCATCAGCCTTCCGCGGGATTACGCACGCCACGACACGGTTTCACTGAGTCCCGGAGCGGAACTGGTGGCCGGCGGCTTCGCGCAGCCGACCGCAGCGGTCAATGTGGGATGGCGCAATCTTGCGATGCCCCGTCCATCCGGGCCGCCCGCGGAACTGATGCTGACAGGTGCAACTGGTAGCTTTGAAATCAGATGGCAATCGCTCTACGGGTTGGAGTACGAACCGCAGGCATCACCGGACCTCATCAACTGGACCGCGCTTCCCGGTGCCGCCATCCTCGGAACCGGAGCGGTCATGACTCTCAATCCCGGCGCAGCCCCGCCCGGGACGACGAGGCGCTTCTTCCGCATGGTAGTGCGGAACCGTTGAGGGCGGCCCATGGTCCCGGGCGGTTGCTGACCAATCGGGCGGAAACACGATCGGCCGAGGAAAGTTCTTGCGTTGCAAGGTCATCGTGGGCATCATTTGCGGCCGATGTGCGTCCGTAGTCCCACCGAATTTGCAGGGAAGGCCCATGAGCTGTGGTGGCGGGGTACAATGGTCCGCTTAGGTGAGTCCTCAGCAGGACTTCTCCGCCATCCTCAAGACACACGTGCCCGACGGCCTTTCGTTTTCTGATGAACTTGCGATCAATCAATTATCATATAGGCAATCTGATGCGCCGCCGCGGATACGCGGTAGTCCGTGAGCATCGGCAACCGCTCTGCACGCTCAACGTTCTGCTTTTGGCAATCCGGTTGCTGCAGTCCCGCAGACAATCGCTTTCTATTGTGCAGATCGGCGCATTTGACGGAGACAGCAATGATCCTCTCAAGGAGGTTGTCAGGGATCCCGGCAGCAAGGTCGTACTGGTTGAGCCGCAGCCAGGGCCCTGCGAGTTGCTTGTGAGCAGATATGCGCATCACCCCTGGGTTCACATCGAGAACAGTGCCGTGGGCAGCGAGGATGGGACCATTGCCATGTTTCTTCCGGAAGGTGACTGCTCATCGCAGCTTGCCTCCATTGACGAACGCCACATGAGAAACATGGGCGCGGGGGAAACCAGAAGCATCACAGTCAACTCAATTTCGGTAGCTACACTCATGAGGAAATACCGTCTGGAAACAGTGGATGTCCTCCAGATTGATACGGAAGGGTACGATTTCAAGATTCTCAGTCAGTTTCTCGATGCCGGGATCGAGCCTGCCGTGATCAACTTCGAGTCCTTTCATCTCTCCAAGGACGAGCGCAATGGATCGAGACGCATGCTGACCGAGAGGGGGTATGGTTTTCTCGATTACGGGGCGGTGGGAAGCAATATGGATACTCTTGCAGTTAAACATGAATTGCTCTCGATGGCGATCATGCCGACCTGATGATATCGACCGCGGTGCTGCATTGTGTGCCTGCAGCAGGTTTCCGCGTATACGCTTCGGGCATTCACAGATTCTCCACGCAATCCCATTCTTATGAAAACCAATTCATCTGAACTGTGTGCGAACGAGCCGGAGATTCCGGGTTATGCCATGCATGGGTATCTGGGGAGAGGGGGGTCGGCGGTGGTGTGGAAGGCGTATCAGGAGGCGGTGGGGAGGGATGTGGCCATCAAGGTGCTTCGGCCGTACGGCGGGCAGCGGTTTGCGGTGCAGCGCTTTGCGCGTGAGGCGGAGATTCTTGGGGCGCTTTCGCATGAGAACGTGGTGGCGGTTTTTGACAGTGGGGAAGCCGACTGCGGGCTGTGGCTGGCGATGGAACTGGTCGATGGCGAGCGACTCGACAGATGGCTGCAGCAGACGGGTCCTGCGCTGCGGGAACGGGTGCGCGTCTTTGCGGGGATCTGTGCGGGGGTGCGGCACGCCCACCAGAAGGGGGTGGTGCACCGCGACCTCAAGCCCGGGAACATTCTCTTGAGCCGTCAGGGTGTTCCCAAGGTGGCGGACTTCGGTCTCGCCGCATGGTCGCAGCCTGGCAGCATGGATCTCACGCTCACCCGGCAGGGTGAACTCTTTGGATCGCCAGCATGGATGCCACCGGAACAGGCCCGCGGGGAAGTGCAGTCGGTCGACACCCTCAGCGATATTCACGCGCTGGGATCCGTTCTGTTTTTCCTGCTGAGCGGGCGTCCGCCCCTCGACGCGGAGCAGGTTCCGCAGGCTCTGCTGGCGGCGGCGCAGTCGGACGACCGGTTACGGCTGCGCGCCATCGCTCCGAAGATTCCGCGCGACCTTGCGGCCATCACCGAGAAGTGTCTGTCCGGTCCCAAGGCGAGGCGGTACCAGAGTGTTTCCGAACTGGAGGCCGATGTGCTCCGCTGGCTCGACGGCCAACCGGTGCAGGCGCGCCCGGCTTCGGCCCTCTACTGGACGGGCCGGAAACTCCGGCGTCACTGGGTCGCCGTGGCTGCGGCCGCCGCCGTGCTCGCTGCCGGATCCGGCTGGGCCTGGGAACGGTTCCAGTCCGAACGCCGACTCGCCGAGAAGCGCCGTCATATGATCGAACAGTCGCAGGAATTGGCAGCCCAGCTACTCGTGGAACTGGATAACCTCGCCGAAGAGTCCGTCGACGGGAAGCTACATAAGATAGTAAGGAAACGCATCGAGTCATTCAAGTGGGATCCTGGTTTCGGCGAAGAGGTGAATGACCCCCGCCGTTTTGCGGTGAGGATGGCGATGACCGATGCGCGCAACTTCACTTCGTCGGTTTCGTGGGTTTCGGCTGAGCGGGAATGGATACGGGCCTCGGAACTTCTTGATTCCCTGCTCCGCGATCGACCGGGGTATGAACCGTATCTTGTGGAAAAGCGGGAAGTTCTGCAGGGTCTGCAGACGGCACTGCTGCGGCAGGACCGGGATGACGAATCGGTAGCCATCGGGGTCGAACTTCTCGAGCAGATGCTGGATGCAGGCCGCACGCGGGAGATCATCGATCTGTGGATGCTGGCAGACGTGGTGACCAATCTGGGCGACGCGCTCTGCGGTACGTCTGAATGGGAGGTGCTCGGCTACCCTGCCACGAAGTTCCCGCCGGGACTGGCGGAACGGGCCGCCGCCGTTATGCTGCGGTACGCTGGCATGCTGCGTGAGACTCCGGAGGACGTCACCAACGTTGCTGATTGCCGTCAGCGGGCGAGGGTCTACCGGGAAGCAGCGCGCGCGGCGTCTCGCTTTGCCGAGCATGGCGCTGCCGGCCTCACGCCGCTGGATCTGGTCAGGATGGCCACGCAGTCGGGTCGGCACATGCTGGCCCACAAGTCAGGCGATGCTCCCCGCAGTCTGACCTTCCGTTCACTGGCTACCGAGGCCGAGATTGCCGCCCGCGGGGGGGACCTGGGCACCGCGCGGGGCCTCCTTGAGGAAGCCGTCGGCATGGTGCGCCGGGATCGGACGGGGGCTCTGCCACGCTCAGGTTCCCCGGGTCCGGCGCTGCAGCTTGCGGGGACACTGTACTGGTTTGCCGATGCAGCGGAGAAGTCCGGAGAGCATCAGTCGGCGTCATGGGCCTATCTGGAAGCGGAAAGCATCTGGAAGGCGGGGCACCTCCGCGAAGAGCGGGCGGAATACCTTGCGCGGCGCGGGGCGGCCCAGTTTCACACGGCGCGGGTCATGGCCGCTGAGCATGGGGATCCTTCCGCGGGCCTCGTGCATGCGCAGGAAGCGCTCGAATTGCTCACCAACGCAGGCGACGCCTACCTTGACAATCACCCGATCTTCCGGGAGAAGCTCAAGGAGACGGAGCGGTTCCTCCGCTTGACGGGCTGGCAGCCGGCGGCCGGGAAAAGCAAGTAATTCCGGTCACATTTGATCAGCGAGGCCAGCGGGAGCAATCTGATCATCACCGGGCCCCGGCACGAGGGAAGGACGGCCGACAATGAGTGGATCGACTGGGCCGATTCTGATGGTATCCTTGCCGGTGTAGGGCAGGCGGTGCAGCAGGTAGCGCATGGCATTGAGCCGGGCGCGCTTCTTGCAGTCCGACTTGATGACGGTCCATGGGGCGTCCGAGGTGTCGGTGTGCAGGAACATGGCTTCCTTGGCTCGGGTGTACGCGTCCCATTTGTCGAGCGAGGCCGTGTCGATGGGGCTGAGTTTCCATTGCTTGAGGGGATGCGCCTGCCGTTCGCGGAAGCGCCGCCGTTGTTCGTCCTGGCTGACCGAGAACCAGAATTTGACGAGGTGGGTGCCGCTGCGGACGAGGTGACGTTCCAGTTCCGGTGTCTGGCGCATGAATTCGTCGTATTCCGACTGTGTGCAGAAGCCCATGACGCGTTCGACGCCGGCGCGATTGTACCATGAACGGTCGAAGAGAACGATTTCTCCGCGGGTTGGCAGGTGTTCGATGTAGCGCTGGAAGTACCACTGACCGCGCTCGGTTTCGGTCGGCTTGGCGAGGGCCACCACCCGCGCGCCCCGGGGATTGAGGTGTTCCATGAAGCGCTTGATGGCCCCGCCCTTGCCTGCGGCGTCGCGTCCTTCGAAGAGAATCACGAGCCGCTGACCGGTGTCCTTGACCCACGCCTGCAGCTTGAGGAGTTCCACCTGCAGGCGGTACTTCTGTTCTTCGTAGGACTTGCGCGAAAGCAGATTGAGATAGGGATAGGCACCGTCGCGCCAGCCCGGGGCCAGTTCCGTGTCGGGATTGCGGCCGCCGGGGGACGGCTCCTTCCGGAACAGCAGCCGGCGCAGCGCCTTCACTTCGTCCGGCGACGCTCCGGCCATGAGGGCGCGGATCTGATCAAGGGGTTCGCCGGGCGGTTCGCCCGCTGCATGGCGCGCCAGCAGATGCGCAAGGGTGATGGCCTGCTGCGAGGCGGCTCCGTCTGCGGCATCGCGGATGACAGTCCGGCGGATGCTGTCGGCCCCGGGGGCCGGTGCGGTATCGCCGTCGGAAACGCGGCGCGGAGCGGTTTTCTGGCGGGCCGGATTGTTCCGGCGGATGGCTTGATTCAGTTCGCGGGACTTCTTGGCTGGCATTGCAACACAACGGGGCGGCGGGGGGAATACGCCAATATAAGCATACATCAGAATCGGCATTCCGCAAAGCCAGAGCTGCGATTCGTTGAGCCAAAGGAACACACAGCCAGCTTCCTTTCCTCCGCGCAGATGGGGGAACGCAACGGCTTGCCTTGACGTTCGAAGGGCACCATCGACAGCGAAGGACTGTCCTTCTCCATGCTGAAACTTGTGCTGCCCGCCATCTTCTGTGCTTCCGCCCTCATGGCCGCGGAACGCCCGTCCCTAGTTCCGCAGCGCTGGAGCGGTGACCTCAATGTCCCGGATCCGGTGGCCTGCAGCGTCGATGCACAAGGCCGTGTCTTCGTGACCCGGACCTCCCGCCGCAAGACGGCCGACCTCGATATCCGTCAGTGGAGCGAATGGATTCCCGACGACGTCGGCCTCACCAGCGTAGCTGCCAAGAGTGCGTTTCTCCGCGCGAAACTGGCCCCGGGCATGCTGCGGGGACCACGGGGAGACCTGCGCGACTGGAACGGCGACGGATCCATCGATTGGCAGGACCTTGCCGTGCCCGCGGAACGGATTCTTCTGCTCGAGGACCGCGACGGCAATGGCACCGCCGATCACCTTGGCGAATTCGCCGGAGGCTTTGCATCCCATGTCACGGGCATTGCCGCCGGCGTCCTCGCCATCAATGGCAATGTTTATGCCACCATCGCCCCGGATCTCTGGCTCGTGGCCGACCGCGATGGCGACGGCAAGGCGGAACACCGTGAATCCCTCGTGCACGGCTTCGGCATCCACCTCGCCTATGCCGGACACGACATGCACGGCCTGACCCGCGGTCCGGATGGCAGAATCTACTGGACGATCGGTGACAAGGGCGTCCATGTGCAGCGCCGTGAGGACGGTCGCACGTTTTCCTTCCCCCACGAAGGCTGTGTGCTGCGCTGCGAACCGGATGGCAGCCGCTTCGAAGTCTTCGCGCACGGCCTCCGCAATGTGCAGGAAATCGCCTTCAATGAAACCGGCGACCTCTTCGGAGTCGATAACGATGCCGACAAGCCCGGTGAAAAGGAACGGCTCGTCTGGATTCTTCCCGAAAGCGACAGCGGCTGGCGCTGTTCATGGCAGTACATGAAGGACTGGTGCCCGTGGACCAGCGAGGGTCGCTGGCAGACGCAGCACGCAACCCAGCCGATTTTCCTGACCCCGCCCATCGCTCTGAGCCACGACGGCCCCAGCGGATTCGCCTGCAATCCCGGCACCGCCCTCGCCCCGGAGTGGAATGGCTGGTTCTTCCTCAATCAGTTCCCCTCGGGTCACATGAATGCCTTGCGGCTCGTTCAGGAAGGAAGCGCATGGCGCCTCGCCGAAGACGTGCGCGTCAGCAGCGGCATCATGGGCGTCGGCATGAGCTGGGGACCGGACGGAGCCCTCTATTATACTGACTGGGAAAGCGGGTACGAACTCAACGGAAAAGGAGCCGTCTGGCGCGCCGATGTGACCGCAGCCCAGCGCCATCCCCTCCGCGAAGAAGTCAGGAACCTTCTCGCCGCAGGATTCAAGGCCCTCCCGGAACCCCAGCTCGCGGAACTCCTCTCCCATGCCGATCAGCGAATCCGCTGCGGTGCCCAGTGGGAACTGGCAGACCGCAGCGCGTGGAATGTCCTTCAGTCTGCCGCAGGCCAGGCCGGTCAGCGTCTCGCACAGCTCCACGGCCTCTGGGGACTTGGCCAGGGCTGGCGGTCCGGCCGCCTCGCTGATTCCCGCATTCTCGCCGATGCCATGGCGGATCCCGATCCGGAAATCCGCGTCGCCGCCGCAAGGGTCGCGACGGAATCACCTTCCTCTACGAGTACCGACGACGCCCTCGTCCGGCTGCTGGCCGACTCCTCGCCGCGTGTCCGCCTTGCGGCGGCCCTTGCCTGCGGGCCAAGAAAAATCAAGGCCGCGGTTCCCGCCCTGCTGCGCATGGCCGATCCCGAAATGGAGCCCTTCACCCGCCATGCCATCGTCACGGGACTCGCGGGCTGCGCCGATCCAGCGGAACTCTCGGCCCTCGCGGCTGATCCTGCTGTCAGCCGCCGGGCAGTTGCGGTCCTTGCCCTCGCCAGACTCCGCCATGCCGCCACTGCTCAGTTTCTGAACGACTCCAATCCGCGCATCGCAGAAGCGGCCGCCATTGCCATCCACGACGGAGATGGAATTCCGGAAGCCCTGCCGTCCCTCGCCGATTTCCTCGGCAAAGCACAGGCGTCCGAGCCGGAGTCGGTTCTCCGCCGCGCTCTCGCAGCGCAGCTCCGCAGCGGGACCACCGCCGCCGCCACGGCGGTCGCCTCCTTCGCACTCAGCCCGGATCACGCCATTCCGATCCGCCGCCTCGCTCTCGATCTGCTGCGCGACTGGACATCGCCCAGTCGTCTCGACTCCGCCGATGGCATGGCGCGGCAGCTTCCCGAACGGAATGCCGAAGCCGCCCGGACGGCGCTGCAGCCCTTCGTTCCAGGACTCCTCGCATTGGAACAACCCGTCCTGCAGGCCGCGGCCCTCGATGTTGCCCTCGCACACCAGCTTCCTTTCCCTGCGGAACGCCTGACCACACCACTGGCGGACGCGGCCCTCGCTCCCGCAACCCGGCAAGCCGCCATCCGTCTCCTCGCCGCACGCCATGGATCATCGCCCGGCGTCGGTGATGCCATCACCACCGCCATCCGCGACAAGGACAACGGGGTGGCCATCACTGCACTCGAATCCTTCCGCCAGATCGACCCCGCAGCCACTCCAGCCGAATGCGAGCGCATCCTGCGGGAACGCTCCGCAATCCGGCTCCAGCAGGCCGCCTGCCGCACTCTCGGTGAACTGAAAACGCCGGAAGCGGCCCGCGTCCTCGGGGCCCGCATGAGCGAGCCGTCTGTGCCCGCCGCCCTCCTCCTCGATTTCCGTGAAGCCGCCGCTTCCTACCCTGAACTTGCACCCGTTCTCCAGAAGCTCACTGCAGTGCCCGACGATGCTCCCATCGCGGTCGCATGGCGCGATTGCCTCGAAGGCGGCGACCCCACCGCCGGACGGCGGATCTGCCTGACCGATGTCTCCGCCGGTTGCGTGGCCTGCCACCGCTTCGATGCCAATCCCGGCAGCGGCATCGGCCCAGCCCTCCACGAAATCGGATCGCTGCGCGACCGAGCTTCCCTGCTCGAATCCCTCCTCAATCCGAGTGCCACCGTCGCCGATGGCTTCGGAATCGTCACCGCCACCCTCACCGACGGATCCGTGGTGGCCGGTACCCTCGCCGCTTCCTCGGAAACGAATGTCACCATTCGCCTTCCGGAAGGTGAAATCCGCCGCATCGAGCGTTCCCAGATCAGGGAAATGCCCCCGCCCGTCTCCGGCATGCCCCCCATGGAGGCGATCCTCTCCCGCCGCGAACTCCGCGACATCGTCGCCTACCTCAGTTCCCTCAAATCCAAACCAAAACGGTAAGGACGTTCCAACTGTCTTCCGGGAATCCACGCACCGGAAGAATTATCGCCCGGTCGTGCAGGGATGTGCATTAAACCCTGCTGAATCGACGCTTTCCTTGGCATCGACCAGGGAATTCCCTTAGGCGCAATAGGGAGGTGCGTACCTTGCGCCCCCGCTACCCCGGTCTACATTCGTGACAGATCCGTCAGGATCCCTTTGCCCCTGACAACCCCTTTTGTTCTGCCATGCCCATGATCCCTGGTCTGCGCACCGTTCCGCGGTTCGCTCTCTGCTGTTTCCTCCCCGCCGCCCTCTACGGGGCCCCGGTCGCGGTAAACGACAGCTACACCCTCAACGAGGATACCGTGCTCAATACAGCATCGGCTTCTCTCATCTCCGCGGATTTCGAACCTGCCGCCAATGTGGTCGCGGGCGACTGGGCCTACCTCGACCGCATCCGGAATAATCAGAACGGTCAGACGTCGGATACCTATCCGACAGATGGAGCCGGGCGCGACTGGCGCTCACTCGGATTCGATCCGGCAACATCGACGGTCTCCCCATGGGGAACCTCGCCCATGCCCATCCAGGCGGGCGGCATCGGTGCTTTCCCGAATGCCCCCAATATCCTTCAGGGTCTCAACACCAGCGGCGGACCGTACAACGTCACCACTTACCTCTTCCGGAAAACCTTCAACCTGACCGCCGCCCAGGCCGCCGTCACTTCATGGCAACTCCGGCACGTTGTCGACGATGGCATGATCGTCTACCTGAACGGTCAGCAGATCCATCAGGTGCGCATGGCTCCCGATCAGATCTTTCCAACCGGGCCCGTCACGACCAATACCTCGGTCAACAACAGCATTGCCGACGAATCCGTCTACACCAGCGATGCCATCACGATCCCGGCGGGACTGCTCGTGCCGGGCAACAATGTCCTCGCCATCGAACTCCATCAGGCGGGCGGCAGCAGCTACACCAGCTCAGACGTGGGACTCGATGTGCAGTTCAGTCCCGGTGGAGACATTACCCAGGGATTCGTCTATGCCGATGACACCTTCGGCACCAACCGGCCGAACAATGCTTCCGGTGCCGCCGTCGCCACTGGAGGGAATCCCGGGGGGATGCTGACTGTCGAGACCGGCCGGGTCAACAATTCGTCGGGCTTCTCGGGTGGCTGGAGACGCACCTTCGATCTCGGAGCCCCGGCCACCGTCCGCATCGCTTTCGACTGGCGCATCGGAACACGCGGCGGTCTGGAGCCAGACGAATTCTCCGCCTTCGCCATGAGCCTGAACGGCACGAGATACGGCGACATCAACGTGACCCAGGGCCGATTCATCGGTCAGCTCTTCGGAACCGGGAACGGGGACGGCGACCTGAACACCCAGTGGGCCCGGCAAACCTATGATGTCAACCTCCCGGCTGGCTCGCACACTCTCATACTCGGCGGCTACACCAACAAAACCACCGTCAATTCGGAATGGGGCGTCGCCTTCATTGACAATGTCAGCATCACGACCCTTTCCAGCGGCACCGGAATTCTCGCGAATGACACCGGCAACCCGGTGCGCGCGGAACTGGTGAGCGGTCCCTCCCTGGGATCCCTCGTCCTCGACCCGAGCGGCAACTTCTCCTATAGCCCGCCCGCCAATTACTTCGGTACGCAGTCGTTCACGTACCGCGCCTTTGATGCCACGGATCCGGCTCCGTCGAACACGGCGACCGTCGAACTCATCGTCAGCCCGGTCAACGATGCTCCCATCGCCGCCCCGGACAACTACACCACCAATCAGCAGCAGACCCTCAATGTGAGCGCCGCGGATGGCGTGCTCCGCAACGATACCGACGTCGACAATGACCGCTCGGAACTCGTGGCCCAGCTTGTCACCAATGTGACTGCTCAGCAGGGCACCCTCGTGCTGCGCCCGGATGGCTCATTCACTTTCACACCCGCTTCCGCCTTCGCTGGACAGGCCAGCTTCATCTACCGCTGCAGCGACGGTTCGGCCACTTCGCAGGACGTCACTGTCCGCATCGATGTGGTTGGTCTCGGCTCCCCGCCCACCGCCGTCAACGATGTCTACAGCACCCCTCGCAATACCCCGCTGACCGTCACCGCCCTAACCACTGGTACGGTTACCGACGATGTGGTCCCCTACGGATCCAGTACCGTCTCCAGCATCTGGAAGTACCTCGATAACGGATCGGATCAGGGAACGGCATGGCGCGCCCCGGAATTCGACGACGCCACATGGAAATCAGGTGGCGCGGAACTCGGCTACGGCAACGGCGACGAAGTCACCGTCGTGGAGGATAACCCCACGCCCGGCTACCAGAGCAACGAGAGCAACCGCTTCGCCACCACTTACTTCCGCCGGACATTCGCGATCAATGAACTGTACAACGTGACAGCCGCGGAGGTCTCCCTCGTCTACGACGACGGTGGTATCGTCTTCCTCAACGGCAGCGAACTGGGCCGCACGCCGACCATGCCCGCGGCCGCCGATAACCCGAATCCCGCTTTCGATTTCTACTGCTCGAATTCGTCAAACAACGCGACATCGAACTTCACGGTTCCCCTCGCATCCCTGCGAGCAGGTGAGAACACCTTCGCCACGGAAATCCATCAGAACCTGCCCACCAGTTCCGACATCAGCTTCAATCTGCGGCTCCGGCTTACCCGTTCGGTGGCCGCCAGCCTGCTCGCCAATGATACGGATCCCGACGCCGGTTCCGTGCTCCGCATCCTCTCGCACACCAATCCCGCTAATGGCAGCATCAGCATCAATCCCGACGGAACCTTCACCTACACCCCCAATAATGGATTCCTCGGCACGGATACCTTCACCTACATTGCTCAGGATAACAGAGGCCTGAATTCCGGAACGGCTACCGTCGCCATCAACGTAGTTCCCGGGCCCAATGTGCGGCCCCGCGCGGTCGCTGATACCTACACCGCCACGGAAGACATCGCACTCGACGTGCCCGCCGCCACCGGCGTGCTGGCCAACGATTCAGATGCGGACGGCGACCTCTTCACCGCTGTCCTCGTGACCGGACCAGTCAGCGGAAACCTGACACTCCGTCCAGATGGGTCGTTCCGCTACGTCCCGAACCCGGACTTCGCCGGAACAGATGTCTTCACCTATTCGGCAAGGGACGACGGGGGCCAGTCCACGGCCGTGTCCGTCACCATCACGGTCAACAATGTCAATGATGCCCCCGTGGCCGTCGCGGATGCCTTCGCGGGCGATCCGGGCACGCGGCTCGATGTTTCCGCCCCCGGGATTCTCGCCAATGACACGGACGCAGATGCCGGCACCATCCTAACGGCCGTGCTCGTCTCCCCGCCGGATGCCGGGACGCTCACGCTCAACACGGACGGATCGTTCTCCTTTGTGCCTCCCGGAGCCTTCACTGGAAACATCACGTTCCAGTACCGCGCCAGCGATGGTCTCAGCGAGTCGGAAACGGCGACCGTGACGCTTCGCTTCAACGGCCGCCCGGTCCCGAATCCGGACAGCTACGAGGGCACGGAAGATACCGCGCTTTCCATCAGTGCTCCCGGGGTCCTCGCCAATGACACAGATCCCGACAACGATCCGCTGACGGCTTCGCTGGTCACCCCGCCATCGAAGGGAACCCTCGCCCTCCAGGCCAACGGTTCTTTCCTCTACACTCCCAGAGCCGACAGCAATGGAGTCGATTCGTTCACATACCGCGCCAACGACGGTCTGCGCGATTCGGCATCCACTACTACCGTCATCCTCACCATCGCTCCGGTAAACGATGCGCCGGTCGCCTCGAACGATAGCTTCGGCACTGGACTCGATACCTTCCTCGCGATCTCAGGCGCCGATGGCGTCCTCCGCAATGATACCGATGTCGATGGCCAGACGCTTACCGCCATCATCGTAGACACGACCGCCAACGGTACCCTCACCCTCGCTCCCGACGGAAGCTTCACCTACCAGCCGAATCCCGGCTTCTCGGGCATCGACCGCTTCACGTACCGCGCCAGCGACGGCGAACTGACATCTGCCATCGCCACCGCCACGATTTCCGTCGGCATCGATCTGGCCAAGGTCGTCATCAATGAAATCATGTACAGCCCGGCCACGCTGAACCCAGCCGAGGAATTCCTCGAAATCTTCAATGGCAACCCCGGTGGACTCGACGTCTCCGGCTGGAAGATCGATGCCGGCATCAGCTTCACGATTCCCGACGGCACGGTCATTCCGGGATCCGGATTCCTTGTCATTGCAGCCAATGCCACCGCCTTCTCGGCAGCCTACGGAAGCGTTCCCCTCCTGCGCGGTGGATGGACCGGCGAACTGAGCAATGGCGGCGAACGCGTCCGGTTCGTGACGGCCTCGGGTGCTCTTGTCAGCGAAGTTACCTACGCAGACGAAGGAGACTGGGCAGAACGCCGCGAGGAAACGCTCAGCAGCGAAACAGGATGGAACTGGTTCGCCCGGCACGACGGAGGAGGATCGTCCCTCGAACTCATCAATCCCGCCGTCTCCAACGAAGTGGGAGCCAACTGGGCTGCTTCTCAGAGCGGTCCCACACCCGGTCAGCCCAACAGCGTGCGCTCGGCGGCCACCGCTCCGCTCATCGACAAGGTCATTCACAGCCCGGCCATCCCGTCGTCTACCCAGCCCGTGACGGTGACGGCCCGCGTCCGGGACGACGCTCTCGACCCGCTCCAGGTTTCCCTGTTCTGGCGGGTTTCCACGGCGGCACCAGGTGCCTTCGCCCAGCTTGCCATGTCCGATCAGGGAACGGCTGGCGATGGCGATGCGGGGGACGGTGTCTTTGGAGCGGTCATTCCTCCCCAGGCGGTGGGTAGTTCCGTTGAGTTCTACGTGGCCGCCACTGATGGCGCCGGGCTAGGTCGCACGTGGCCCCCGCCCGGCCGCAATCTCGGTGGCACGCTCGTGCAGGCAGCCAATGCCTTCTACCGCGTCGATGAGGAAGTCTGGAACAGCAACTACCCTATCTACCGGCTCGCCGGTGCGACTGCCGATACCGACCTCTTCATGTCCGGCGACTGGAACCGGAACAGCGACGCTCAGATCAATGTCACCCTCATCACTAGACAGGGCAGCGACATCGAAATCCGCTACCGCTGCGGCCTCCGGGTCCGCGGAGCCGGCTCGCGCGGCAATTCCGTCAACAACTGGAGACTCAATATCCCCAAGGACAATGACTGGAACGGCGACACGGAAATGAACCTCAACGTCTGGCACCCGCACCTCGGGCATCTCGCCAGCACCCTCATGGACGCCGCCGGACTCATTCACGAGCGCTCGTGGCCAGTCCAGGTCCGCCTCAATGGCACCAACCGCGCCAGCAACAACCAGCAGCATAGCTTCGGCTACTTCATTCACCTGCAGCCAGCCGGCGGCGAATACCTCAACTACCGCCGCCCGCTCGACGACGATGGCAACCTCTACAAGAAGGTCCGCCCGCACCAGAATTTTACGGTCCGCGAAAGCTCGCCCGGCGTCCCCAATGCCAATGGCTACATCAGCGACGGCTGGATCAAGCAGTCGAATGAAGGCCTCAACGACTGGACCGATCTGAATACCCTCATGCGGACTTTCGCAGGTTCCACCGCTCCCACCGTTCCCCAGATGGAGGCAGTCGTGAACCTCGAATACTGGCTCCGCTGGTGCGCGTTCCAAGCCATCGTCAATCACAACGAGACCAACCTCTCGAATGGCAGCAACGATGACTACGGACTTTACCGCGGGATCGTCGATCCACGCTTCATCCCGCTGGCTCACGATTTCGATACTGTCTGGGGCCTCGGCGGCAACACGAGTTCACTCGATCCCACCAATCCCACCGCCACGGTCTACCAGGTGACAGGGAATTTCAGCACGAGCGGTGAGCGGATTCCGGCACTCGCTCCCATGTTCACAAATCCGGAAGCGAATCAGCGCTACAAGGCACAGTTGGTTGACTTGCTGAACACAGTCTTCCTGCCCGCCCGCTTCAATGCGGCTGTGGAGAATGCCCTCGGCAACTGGGGAGGTCCCGCCGGTGGCATCAGCGCGTCTGCCCGCGATGCCATCCGCACGTTCAATCAGTCTCGCCGCGATCACATTCTCCGCACGGTGCTTGGCTACGGCTCCAGCTACGATCCGCCGGCTCCGCTCACCGTCACCACAAGTCTTCCGATTCAGAATGGATTTCCGAGGGCGACTGCCGCGAACAACAGCGGGCTCTCCGGCACGGTGGATTCCAGCCGCGTCCGCAAGGTCCGCATCAACAATGTCGATATCCTTCCGGACAACTACAACGACACAGGCGGTGGCAGCGCCTCGGGTGACGGCGAGGGCGGCAGTGGACTGGCCCCATGGTCAGCCGGCACGGCTTTCACGCTCCGTCCGGGCATCAACCGACTCACCATCCGCGCCCTCGGCGCAGGGGATGCGGTGCTGGATACGAGATCGCTGGAAATCTGGTTCGACGACGGCAGCGTGGCTCAAAAGACAGGAACCCTCGCAGCCAGCGAAACATGGATCTCCAGCGGCGGTCCGTGGGTCGTCAGCGGCACTCTCACCGTCCCCAGCGGCGTCACGCTCACCATCGGGGCGGGTGCCAGTGTCTTCATGGAACCAGGTGCCAGCATCGAAGTGACTGGTACTGGCCGATTGGTGGCCCAGGGCACGGAGGCCAACCGTATCCGCTTCTCGTCGGCTCCCGGAGCCACCGGCCCATGGGGTGGCATCGTCTTCCGCAATGCCACCCTCGAAAGCCGCATTACCTTTGCGGACATCGAAAATGCTGCGGGCACTGCCCAGAACGGCATCACGGCGAAGTGCCACGTCCTCAGCGGCAGTGTCATTCTCGACAGCCTCGCATGGGGCAACTCGCCCGCGGTGACCTACCTCCACACGGACAATAGTTCTTTCCTCGTCTCCAATTCCACTTTCCCAAGCTATCCGGGCACCTTCAACACGACGACGGCTCCGCCGCTCATCGTGGGCCGCAATGGTCCGCCAGCTGCGGGCTACGCGATCTTCCGCCGCAACTACTTCGGCCATTCCTGGGGCACGGGCGACACGATTTCCTTCACGGGCGGCAACCGTCCAGCGGCCATCCTTCAGGTCATTGGCAATACCTTCGATGGATCGACGGATGAATGCCTCGAGCTCAATGCCACGGATGCATGGGTCGAGAACAATGTCTTCTTCGGAGTGCACCAGGACAGCCGCCGGAGCGACCCGGCCGACACGGCAAATGCGATTGGCGGGGGTGAAGACGGCACGGAGGTCTCGGAATGGACCATCCTCAATAATCTGTTCTACGATGTCGATCACGCTGTCCTCGCACGGAACCGCAACCGCTTCAGCTTTGTCTCGAACACGGTCTTCCGGGTCAGCCGGTCCTACGGATCGGGAACCGGCATCGCCGCCTTCAGCTTCTCGGATTCGGGTGCGCCGCTTTCTCCGCTCACCGCAGGGCAGGGGGCCTATATCGCGGACAACATCATCGATGACTGCCCCGCGCTCATCACCAATTACAATCCAGCGAGCCTGACGGTCCGCATGGATGGCAATCTCCTCCCGGCCGGCCTTGCATGGACCGGACCGGGCAGCGGCAATTTCTTCACTTCCTCGCGACTCGGAACGTCCAGTCTCGTGCCTCCGGTCACGCTTGCGGCGGGAACGGTCGAGCAGGGAAGGGCGGCCGCCGCTGCCATCCAGTCGGCTTTCGTGCCCGGTCCGCTCTCGCCGGCACTTTGCACGGGCATGTTCGGCGGCAATCGTGGTGGCCTGCAGAAGGATGGGATTGCCATTGGGGGTGAACCTCCCGTGCCGGTCACTGGTGGATCCGTCACGCTCGCGGTGGGACCGGGTGGTTCCTTCCTCGCAGGCACGGCTCCTGCGTTCAACTGGGGCTATACGAGCTACCGGTTCTCGCTCGATGGTGGTCCTCTGTCCGCGGAAACTCCCATCAGCACGCCGCTGACTCTCACGGGGCTCGCGGAAGGTCCTCACCAGGTCACGGTGCTCGGCCGCACGGACGCCGGCGTCTGGCAGACGTTGCCCACAGCCTCGCGGACCTTCACGGTGCGCGCCACGGCCCAACCGGTCGTCATCAACGAAATCCTTGCGGAGAATGTCAATGCATGGCCGCAGGGACTGCAGCGGCCGGATGTCATGGAATTCCGCAACCTCGGCAGCAACCCGGTCAGCATGGAGGGCTGGTCGCTCTCGGAACGTCCTCTCGCCACCGGCGGCAGCCCCCGCTACATCTTCCCGGCCGGCACGGTCATCCCTGCGGAAGGCTACCTCGTCCTCCGGCTCGATCAGGCCGGCTTCGGGCTCGACCGCGATGGCGACGCTGTCTACCTGCATTCGGGAACGACCGCGGCCGCCCCGCTCATCGATGGCATCGCCTTCGGTTTCCAGGTGGCTGATAAATCAATCGGCCGCCTCTGCACGGATCTCTCGTGGGCGCTCACGGAGCCAACCCTTGGCTTGGCAAATCAACCAGCCGAACTGGCGTCCGCGACTGGCCTGCGCATCAATGAATGGTCAGCTGCCAACGATTTCATCCTCGAAGACGATTTCGTGGAACTGCACAATCCGGCCAGTCTTCCGGTGGCCCTTGGCGGGCTGGCGCTGACGGACGATCCGATCAATTACCCTGCCCGTTCGCCCTTTGCTCCGCTCAGTTTCATCGGACCGCAGGGCTTCGTGCGCTGCATTGCGGACGGACGCACGGACGCCGGCTCTAATCACCTCGCCTTCGGCCTCAACCGGCTGCGTGAACCTCTGGCGCTGCTCGACTCTTCCGGACGGGTCATCGACCAGATCATGCTTGAGCCGCAGACCGAAGATGTTTCGCAGGGTCGTCTGCCCGATGGCGGATCGGCGCTCTCGTTCTTCGTCCTGCCGACTCCGGGCTATTCGAATGCCACGGATCTCGCTGCACTCAATCCGCTCCTCGAGAATCTCCGCATCACGGAGATCATGTACAATCCTCCGGGTGCAGGAACGCCGGAATTCGTGGAACTGCACAACATCAGTGCCAGCGCCACCCTGGACCTTGCCCGGGTGCGCTTTGTGAATGGCATCTCGTTCCAGTTTGCTCCGGGATCGGTCCTCGCTCCGGGGGCGTTCACGGTCATCTCGAATGTGTCGCAGGCGGCCTTCCTTGCGCGCTATCCCGGCGCTCCCTTCGCGGGAACCTACAGTGGCAGTCTCAGCAATGCCGGGGAACGACTGCGCATGGAAATCGACGGGGCCCAGCTAGGTATCCTCGACTTCGATTACCTCGACAACTGGTATCCTTCGACAGACGGTGGCGGGGCTTCCCTTGAAATCGTCTCAGCCACGGCCCCCCGCAATTCATGGGGACTGAAGAGTTCATGGCGCGCCACCGTGCCGAATCCCGGACTCAATGGCATCTTTGGTGTCTTCGCGGGTGAAGATACCTCGGTGGCCATCCCGGCCCCGCTGGAACTCGAAGGCATCGTCAGCTTCGGATCGCAGAATCCGGCTGGCGTCAGCTTCGGATGGACGCGCGTGAGCGGTCCCGCCCCGGTCACGTTCAGCAAGCCAACGGAACTGGCGACCACCGCCACGTTTACTGCCCCGGGAGTTTACGTCCTCCGGCTTACCGCCACCGGAACATCGGCGGTTTCGGATGATCTCTCGGTCGTCGTGGAGGACAGCTACGATGCATGGGCGGTCCGCTTCCTTGGCAGCGCTGATCCGAATGTCACGGGCGCGGACCGCGATCCGGACCGCGATGGCATTCCCAATCTCATCGAGTTCGCGCTCGGCATGAATCCGGCCGTCAGTTCGCAGCAGGGTCTCCCGCAGCCGTCGGTCGAGGGCGGTGTTCTCTCCATTATCTACCCGCGCTATCCCGGAGCCGGACTCACCTACATCGCCGAAGTGTCGGACGATCTGGTCACGTGGAGTTCGGGTTCGGTCGTGGAATCACGCATCGGCACAGAAGGAGCCACGGAAATCTGGAAGGCTTCGGATACGCGCCCAGTCGATGGCCACAGCCGCCGCTACCTGCGCGTCCGGGTCGTGCTGCAGCGCTGAGGTCCGCTCCCTTCCGGAACGGCAGGCGCTCCGCTGCGGGCTGCCTGCCGTTTCGCTTTTGCGGGGATTGCCAAGGCGGCGGGCAGGCTCCACGGTCGTCTCGTCATGCTGCGATTCCTCCGTTTTCTCTCACTTGCTCTGCCGGTCCTTCCCGTGCCCGCGAAGGAACTCGACGGTACCTATCTTCCGACCCAGAATCCCTGCCCGACGGTCGAGGAAGCCATCGCGAAAATGAAGGTGCCGGACGGCTACGAAGTCCGCAACTTCGCTGCCGAACCATTGGTCGTGAATCCCGTCGCCATGACATGGGACCACCGCGGCCGCCTCTGGGTCATTGAACTCTTCGAATACCCCAGCGGAGCCGGGACCCCGAACGATTACAGCAAAACGGCCGCCGATGAGGAATTCCGCCCGGTCGTGAAGACCGATGCCAGCTCTCCGCGGGACAAGGTCGTCATTCTCGAAGACACCGACAACGACGGCAAAGCGGACAAGCGCACCGTCTTCGCCGAGGGCCTCAATCTCGCCACCGCCGTGCTCTGCGGCTACGGCGGGGTCTTTGTCGGCCAGGCACCGAATCTGTTCTTTTTCCGCGACACCGACGGCGATGACCAAGCGGACGAATACAAGACGGTCCTCACCGGCTTCGGCCTCGAGGACCGCCACGAATTGCTCAACAGCTTCTGCTGGGGACCCGATGGCTACATGTATTTCACCCACGGCGTCTTCACCCACAGCAAGGTCCGCCGCCCGGGCGAACCGGACGACAAGGGCAACACGCTCAATGCCGGGGTCTACCGCGTGAAGTTCACGGCTAACGACAGCGCGCCCTCCGTCACCTCCCACGAAGTCTATGCCGACGGCACGAGCAATCCGTGGGGCGTGGACTTCGATGTCCGCGGCAATGCCTTCGTCGAGGCCTGCGTTATCGATCACCTCTTCCACATGGCCCCCGGCGGCATCTACACGCGTCAGGGCGGTGCCCCGGAGAATCCCTACGCCTACGAACTCCTCCCCAGCATCGTCCCGAAGGACCACCCGCGTCACTTCCGCGCTGCCTACGCCGGCTTCCAGATCTACAAGGGTGGCGTCTACCCCGCCGACACCCACGGCCACGCCTTCTTCGGCAACATCCACGACAATGCCATCCACGAAGAAGCCCTCGAACCCGCGGGAGCCACCTTCCAAGCCAAACCCGTCCGCGACTTCCTCCGCGCCAACGACGGCTGGTTCCGGCCCGTCAGCATCCAGACCGGCCCCGACGGCTTCCTCTGGGTCATGGACTGGTGCGATAAGTATCCGTGCTACCAGAACGCCCAGGCCAACCCCGGTGGCGTGGACCGCGAAAAAGGCCGCATCTGGCGCGTGTGCTACACGGGCAGCGACGAGGGGAAGAAACTGGCGGGAATGTCGCGGGGAGAAAAGGACATGGATTTGAGCAAACTATCGTTCACTGATCGAGCCCGGCGAGTCGGCCATCCCAACAGTTGGGTTTCCCGCCAATCGGCGCTGGCACATGCTCGCTTTGATGGTGACGATGATTTTCTCCAGACGCCTGAAAAGCTATTCCGCGAAGCCTTGAAGGGAGAGCGGCTACCGTCCCGACTGGCAGCACTGGACGCACTCTCCATCACTAGCCCGAATTTCGGGAACCTTGAACCAATGGACGCCGTGCGGTTGCTTAATGCATTGGTGGATGACGCAGATCCCGGAGTCAGGGGTAAGGCGCTGGTGCTGCTGGCGGAATTGCCTCGTCGCTGTGAACATGCAGACCCTGCTCCCATGAAGACGCAGGCTTCCCAGGTTGCAGGCATCGTGCGCTCGGTTTTGCTTGCAGCAGCCTCCGATACGGATCCATGGGTCCGCTTGCAGGTCGCATCGCTCATCCGGCGGGAGCGCGCCGGCTATCTGACGGTCGACCCGCCACCCCCTATGTTTCCGGGACGAGATGCCAAGCTCGAATATGAGCGGACACTTTTAGCCAGACTGATCATTGCTTCCAGAGAACCAACTGATAAAACGCTGCCACTGACGCTTTGGATGTCCATGGAACACGACCTGGGTTCAGACCCGGTGAGGTGGCTCCCCTGGCTCGCCGACCTCGCCCCCGAGACCAAACCCCTCAGCAACGTTCTCACCTACAAAGCCGCCCGCCGCATCACCGACACGCGCAGCGCGGAGAACATGGACCTCCTGCTCGGCTTCCTCGACAAGATCAAAGACGACGATGCGCTCACCGCACACGCGCTCGACGGCATGCTGAAAGCCCAGGAAGCCGGTGCGCTGAAGCCTGCCCAATACGACCCCGCGCCGCTCTTCGCCCACTGGCGCGCCAGCAAGGCCGAGGACGTGCGCAACCTTGCCGGACAACTCGCCACGCTGTGGGGCGACCCGAATGCCGTGGCCGCGCTCATGGGCGTGGTGCTCGACGAAAAGGCGGACGTGGAGAAGCGCATCGAATCCATCCGCACCGTGCGCCGGCTCAAGAGCGACGCCGCACGCGCCGGAATCCTGAAACTGCTGGAACAGAAATCGCCCGACAACCTCACGGTGGAAGTCCTGCGCGCCGCCGGGGAGTTGGGCGGCATGGATCTCGCGAACGCCATCCTCAAGGCATGGCAGGGCTACAGCCCGTCGCTGCGCACCGCCGCCGCCGAAGTGCTCGTCACCCGGGGCGACTGGGCGAGCCGTCTCCTCGATGCCGTCGAAGGCAAATGGGTCGCCAGCGGCAAGGTCAATCCGTCCGACATTCCCGTGAGTGTCCGCCGCAGCCTCGCCCAGAACGAAGACCTCAAGGGCCGTGCCGGCTCCCTGCTGGGCGCATGGAATGAATCGTCGGACGACCTCAAGGCGCTCATCGCCCGGAAGAAGAAGGCCGCCCTCACCGGCGATCCGGATCTCGCGAACGGCAAGGCCATCTTCACGGCCACCTGCGCCACCTGCCACAAATTCCACGGCGGCGGTCAGGAAGTCGGCCCGGAATTGATCGGCTCGGGCCGGAGCAACCTCGACGCCCTCCTCGCCAACGTCATCGACCCCAACCAGATCATCGGGAATGGCTACGAGAACTTCATCGTCACCACCAAAGACGACCGCACCATCGCCGGCCGCGTCATCGAGGACACGCCCACCCAATTGACCCTCCTCGGCATCGGCGGCGTGACGACGGTCGTCCCCCGCGGCGATATCCGGAAATCCGTCAATACCCACCAGAGCCTCATGCCCATGGGCTTCGGCGAACTGCCGGACGAGCAGTTCCGCGACCTCATGTGGTACATCCTCGCCCCACCCGAAGAAGGCCCCCTCACGAATGAAAAGAAGGAACACCTCATCCTCAGCGTGGAAACCGCCGCCGCCCCGGAAACGGAAGCCTCCGACGGTTCCGACCTCTGGGACCCGAAACGCCGCGACCGCGAATCCGCCAGCCTCTGGAATCCCGACTGGGACCTCGATGCCCCCGACTTCGAAGGTACTCCCACCAAACTCGTGGAATACCATGGCCGGAAAAATGTCCTCGTCCTCCACCCCAAAAGCCGCACCGAAGCCAGCGCCCTCGTCCGCACCATCGAACTCCCCGCCGACAAACCAGCAAAACTCTCGGTCTGGGTCGCCAGCCACGACAACGGCGACTGGGACCTCCGCGCCACCGCCAACGGCGAACGCCTCGCCGGTTCCGCTAAAATCAATGCCGCCAATCCCGACAAACGCTGGAAAAAGCAGACCTGGGACCTCTCCGCCTACCAGGGCAAAAAGGTCACCATCCGCATCGAAAACTGGGCGAGCGACTGGATGAACGAATTCAGCTTCTGGAGCGGCCTCCGGCTGGAGTGACGGTCCTGCTTTCCCCTGGACTGTCGTCTGGTTTCGGCGGAAGGAATATCGCACAGACTCTGCGGCCAATTTGGCACGGAACCTGCTTTCAAAAATTCCTACCGACGTGCCGTTCCGGGCAGCAACCCCGAGGCGGACGCCGGTGCAACCTCACCTCACATCCCTATGCCTAAATACAAACTGGAATACATCTGGCTCGACGGTTACACCCCGGTCCCGAACCTCCGCGGCAAAACGCAGCTGAAGGACTTTGACTCCTTCCCTACGCTGGATCAGCTCCCGCTGTGGGGCTTCGATGGCAGCTCGACGCGTCAGGCTCCGGGCCGGTCGTCCGACTGCGTGCTCAAGCCGGTGGCGGTCTATCCGGATGCCACGCGCACGAATGGAGCCATTGTCATGTGCGAAGTCCTCAATGCGGACGGCACCCCGCACGTGTCCAACCACCGTGCCACCATCATCGATGACCCGGACACATGGTTCGGCTTCGAACAGGAATACTTCCTCTACCAGGACGGTCGTCCGCTCGGATTCCCGGAAAATGGCTATCCCGCTCCCCAGGGTGAATACTACTGCGGCGTGGGTTACAGCAATGTGGGCGATGTGGCCCGCCAGATCGTCGAGGAACACCTCGACCTCTGCCTCGCGGCCGGCATCAATCACGAAGGCATCAATGCCGAGGTGGCCAAGGGTCAGTGGGAATTCCAGATCTTCGGCAAGGGATCGAAGAAGTGCGCCGACGACGTCTGGACGGCCCGCTTCCTCCTCCTCCGCCTCTGCGAGAAGTACGCCATCGATGTGAACTTCCACTGCAAACCGCTGGGTAAGGACCTCGACTGGAACGGATCGGGCATGCACTGCAACTTCTCCACGAAGTTCATGCGCGAAGTCGGCGGCAAGGAATACTTCGAGAAGCTCATGGGAGCCTTCGAAAAGTACCGCGACGAACACATCGCCGTTTATGGCCCGGACAATCACCTGCGTCTCACCGGTCTCCACGAAACCCAGTCGATCGACAAGTTCAGCTACGGCATTGCCGACCGCGGCTCGTCCGTCCGTGTGCCGCACAGCTTCGTCAATAACGGCTACAAGGGCTACCTCGAAGACCGCCGTCCGAACTCGCAGGGCGATCCGTATCAGATCGCTTCCCGCGTTCTGAAGACGATCGCCACGGTCCCAACCGCCTGACGAGCAACGAATTAATCCGGAATACATTCTCCGGCTTCCAGAGCGTCACCCGGCAGCGGGTGACGCTTTTTCTTTGTCCCGGATTACTGCTGGCGAACGGTCCGCGCCGTGACCGACTATGCCGGAAGGCATGGCGGAAAGCTATTTGCGGATGACTGCACCCTCGTTCCCGGTTGCAAAGCAGCCACCCCGGGGAATGAAGCAGGTTCCCATTTCACTTTCTGCCTGCCCCTTATGTCTGATTTTCACCCTGATGTCGCCCGGCTTGTTGCCACCGGAAAATTCCCCGCCAGTGCCGCCGCCCGACTCAGCGAACTCCGACCCGGACTCTTCATTGTGCACAAAAGCTGGGGAGTCGGCCAGATCGCGGCATGGGAACTGGACGATGACCGTGTGGTCATTGACTTCGAGGACCGCAAGGGTCACCCCATGAAGCCGGAGTTCGCGGTCAAGTCGCTCGATCTGATCCCGGAGTCGCACATTCTGGTGCGGCGATTCACGAACGCGGCGGAACTGGCGAAGCAGGCCATGGAGGACGCACCCGCCTTCATCCGGGAAGTGCTCCAGTCGCATGGCGGCAGCATGCTCCTTGATGCCTTCGAGAGTGTCATCCGTCCGAAGATTGTCCCGGAAGCGCGCTTCAAGACGTGGTGGGAGAATGCCAAGAAGGTGCTCAAGACACGTCCGGAATTCATTGTGCCATCGAAGCGGAATCTGCCGCTGGAACTGCGGGCCGGGGAATTCACGGCGGCGCAGGCGCTGGCCGACGACTTCCGCAAGGCCCGGGAAGTCAAGGCGAAGGCCAAGGCGATGGAGGCGATTGCGCGGGATCCGTCGGTTTTCACGGAGAAGTCGGAACTGGAAGCTCTGGTTCGTGAAGCGGACGAAGTGGCGGCTCAGAATCTGCGGCTGCATGCGGTGGAGGCGCTTGATCTCATTCTCGCCCGTGATGAACTGCGGGACAAGGTACCGGCTCTGCACGATGATACGTCTCCGGCTCTGGCCGAGGCCATGAAGCAGGATGGTCCGCGGTTGGCCCAGTGCGTGGGTAGTCTTGCGGTCACCAAGCAGCGCCGCGTCTTCGATGCCCTCGTGGATGCTGCGGGCGATGCCGGAGTCGAAAGCCTGCTGCCCCTCATCAACCGGCTGCCGGGACGCAGCATCAATGAACTCTGCGGTGTGCTCCGGGAAAAGGGGTATGTGGGACCGATGAATGCCTTCCTCAAGACGGGCATCGTGCATCGTTCCCTTTCTTCGGAAGCTCTGGTCTGGCTTGCCAGGGAACGCACGGGACTCGCCGCGGATGTTTTCGGGCCCGAACTCAGCGGAGCCTTTCTCTCGGCCATGGAGCGCGACCACATGGATGAGGAAAACCGGCGCTCCAACCGCGTCTACAATGTCCTCTTGGACGACCGGGAACTGATTGCCGATCTCATCACCGGGGTGGAACTGCCCCAGGTACGGGTCTTCGCCCGCCAGATGATGATCACTCCGGCCATCGATGACATGGGCAAGCGCTCGCTGCTGGCCCGCTTCATCCGCGTCTATCCGGAAATCGAGGAACTGATCCACGAAGGCAAGGAGGAGGAACAGGAGGAAGCCCTCATCGTTTCATGGAAGAGCCTCGCCGAGAAAAAGAAGGCGTACGATCACCTTGTGAACGTCGAACTTCCCAAGAATCGCGAGGACATCAGCATCGCCCGCAGCTACGGGGACCTCCGGGAGAACTTCGAATACAAGTCCGCCAAGGAATACGCCCGCGTGCTGGCCCGCCGGAAATTCGAGATGGAACGCGATCTCCAGCGCGCTCAGGGCACGGATTTCGCCGACACGGTCACCGACCGCGTTTCGATCGGCACGACGGTCGCTCTCGTGGACTGCGCCAGCGCGGCCGAGGAACGCTTCTCCATCCTTGGGGCATGGGACACCGATCTGACGCGCCACATCATTTCCTACCTCTCGATCACTGGGGCCGCCCTGCTGGGCCGGACCGTGGGAGATGAAGTCGACCTCCCTACGGAGGAAAGCAATATCAGCCGTCGCGTCCGCATCACGGCGATCGACAAGGCGGAAATCCCTTCGTGAAGGCGGGCGGGATGCCGGGACTCTGCTGAGGAATTCGCTTCCGGCGGCATTCCTCGGCTGGATGGCTCAGGCTGGTCCGGTGATCCTTTCCTGGATTTTGCGGACAAGGTCCTTGATCCTGGCTGGTCCCCGCACGTCTGTAAAAACGACGTCTTCTTCGTGGCCGCCCGTGGCGGAGAAGGTGATGGTCCCGATTCCTGCGAGGCCTGCCAGTCCTTGCTGGTCGACACGAAGGGATCGGATGTCTTCGTGACGCAGTTCCCGGCTGCTGCGGGCCACCAGTCCGGTGATCAGTTCCACCCGGCGCGTTGTCACAAGGTAGCATTGACCGAGGCGGTGGAGGGCACCCCAGAGAAGCACGACCAGGGCCGCCATGAGGCCGATGGCCGAAAGTTCCTGCTTTTCCGTGCTCAGCAGCATGCCGCCGGCTCCCAGCACAAAGGCAAACAGTCCGGTCCGCCAGTAGGTCAGCAGCGAGGGGTGTCCCCGGTAAACGACACGGTCAGGCAGGGGCCGCCGCGGTGCCTCCGGTTTCTCCTCCGGAAACGGGGCGGGCTTCCATGCCTGCTTTGCTGTGCGGGGCGGGGGATCTCCGGCTGGCCCGTCCCGTGATTCCCCGGTGGCTGCTCCGCTGCCATCCTCATCAAGGACTTGGAACCATTCTCCGGCCGTGGCCACCCGGTTGTCCGGCACGTAAAGGCACGGGGTGTCGGGTGTCAGTTCCCCGCTGCTCAGAAAGTCGAGCAGTTCGCCCTCGCGGTAGGGGCCCTCCCGTTCGCCATCCGCCAGAAGAATGAACCAGTCGGCAGCCACGTCAGGGAACAGGATCGGCTTCCTCCGGAACCGGCGGCAGCAGGTCCTCGCGCTGGAGGAAGAGTTTGAGATTGAGTGCCGCGATCTCCTCCGTGCTCATCCGCAGGACCAGTGTCAGAAACGGCGTGAGCCGGTCGGTTTCCGCAAGCGCCGTGTGCACAAGACTGGCAATGATGTCCGGACTGGCCGGACCCTCCGGAAAAATATTGGTGGCCCGGAAAAGCACGCGCCCGCCATCGTAATCGAGTTCGAAATTCCCAATCGTCAGTTCCTTGTTCGTCCGCATGAGCATCTCGGCCACCAGACCACTGCGGCTGTCGGGCACCTGATGGCTCGTGGCGGCCACGACGCTGACCGTGTGGATTTCCGGGAAGACCTGAACGTGGATGCGGGCGTGGCTATGATAGATTTCGAAATCGGCCTCCAGCACTTCCCGTCCGGCCACCCGGCGCGACTGCCAGCCCATGCGCGTGAAGGTAGCAGCAACCGTCTGGAACAAGGCGGAATCCGCAGAAGTCGAAGTCATGCGGAACCGTAAAGCAGCGCCGCGCCCGGGCAACGACCAAAAAACAGCGGGCTGCCGGGCCCGGTGCTTCACCTGGCTGCCCTAGCCGACGCGCCCGAGCGGCCAGACCACCACGGGTACATGGCGGGAAAAAAGGACATCGGGATGCATTGGACCGACCGGCCAGCCGTGCAGCATGGTGTTCGCCCGGACTTCCACCTCGGCCCGCTGCAGTGGCCAGCGCGGGTGATGCACTTCGCCACGGTACACGCGACCGCGACGGTCGGCGCAGTACAGGCAGTATCGCTCGGTCGCCCAGAAAGCGAAGGAATCAGCGCCGGCCACAGCAGGTTCGCCCGGGAGGCTCACGGCATCGAATTCCAGTGGCCCCCGGCGGTGCGCATACCGCACCTGATCTCCTTCCGGGCGGCAGTCGAAGGACGCATGAAAGTACGGCAGATGGAAGAATGTCCGGGCCAGACCGACGGCCAGCCGCGAGGGCACATCGAGACTGAAGAACCAGACCCCCGGCTTCCCTCCTGCCTTTACATACGTCCGCACGTTGATTTCCGGAAAGTCGCTGAAGCACCGCACGGACGGCACGCCGCGCGGAGTCACCCCCTTCATGGCAAACGGCACCACTCCGATCCATGCTGCACCACCATGGGTGTCGATTTCCAGTTCAGCCGGAATGTGCGGTCTCAGCGCCGATGCTGCGATTTCCCAGTGCAGAAAGGTCAGGTCGTTCCATTCCTGCCGCATGATCCAGTTGCCGGCGGGTAATTCCCATGGGCGATGTTCCGTATGCTGGAGCGAAATATGGGGACTGTGCCGGGCGGAGGAAATCACGGAAGCAGATCTGCAGCCGACCGCACGCCATTGCCAGCGGAACCGGCCGGTCAAGAAGGCGTTTTCTGCGGATTTTCCTGCGGAATGACTTGTGTCTCCGGCAACTGCGCGGCATGCTCCCGGTCATGAGCGAGATCTCTGCTGTCCGGCGCGTCCGGTCTCTGCTTCCCGCTGGTGTGGCTGCGGCCTCACTGCTGCTGGGGGCCTGCGTGTACGTTCCTCCTGCCCCGGTCGCTCCGGTTCCGCAGGTCGCCGTGAGTCCATTCTATGGGCCAGTCCGCTATCCGACCATGACGGTGCTGCCCTACGGCGCTCGTCCCGTCATGTACCGCGGCGTCTCCTGCTACTATCACGGGGGCTATTACTACCGGCCCTACCACGCCGGAGGCTACTACCGCTGGTATCCGTGAGGCTCATCCCCTTCGGCACCGCGGTCCTTCTGCTGGCCGGCTGCGGCAAGAATGACAGCCCGCCCGCCCCGGTGAGGGCGGCCATGGAGTCGGCCACCACCGTGGAATCGCGCGCCACCCCGTCCAGCCCGGCTCCCGAAGGCATGGTCTGGATCCCCGGTGGCTCGTTCCTCATGGGGTCCGAGGACAAGCCACACGAAGGCCCGGTCCACAAAGTCACCGTGGAAGCATTCTGGATGGACGCCACCGAAGTCACCAATGCGCAGTTCGCGGCCTTCGTTGCCTCCACCGGCTTCGTGACGTCCGCGGAGCGTGTCCCGAGACTCGAGGACTTTCCGGAGGAGGTCCGCAAGGACATCCCAACCGACAAACTCCGGCCGGGAGCCAACAATTTCCGCCCCTGCGATGCTCCCGTCCCGCTCAACAATCCCCTCCAGTGGTGGGAATACAGATTCGGGGCCTCATGGCGTCACCCGGACGGACCGGATAGCTCGATCGAAGGCAAGGACAACTGGCCGGTCGTCTGCGTCTCCTTCGACGATGTCCTCGCCTACTGCCAGTGGGCCGGAAAGCGCCTCCCCACGGAGGCCGAATGGGAATTTGCCGCCCGCGGCGGGCTTTCCCAGGCCCGCTATCCATGGGGGAACGAATTCAAGCCGGACGGACGCTGGATGGCCAATATCTGGCAGGGCGAATTTCCGGTGAAGGCGACCGAGGACGACGGCTTTGCCGGACGCGCCCCGGTGAAATCCTATCCTGCCAACCGCTACGGACTCTACGACGTCTCAGGCAATGTCTGGGAATGGACGGCGGATTGGTACTCGGAATCATTCTACCGCACCGGTCCTGCCTACAACCCACGGAACACCGAACCTTCTTCAGACAATCCTCAGGGCACTCCCTGCCGCTCCATCCGCGGCGGTTCATGGCTCTGCAACGATTGCTACTGCGAAGCCTACCGCGTCGCCGGACGCCAGGAAACTTCGCCGGATACCGCCACCAACCATACCGGTTTCCGCTGCGCCAAAGACCCGGCTCCCTGAGACGGTTTCCGAACCCGAAACCATAGGGCAACGCTCCGCAGGCCAGACCGCCCGCGCAGACGATTCCGCTTGCATTTGATGAATAAGGATTCACAATACGAGCGCGGCGGTGCGAGCCGTTTCGCTAAGGTGGTCGGCGGATTGACCGCGCAGCCGCTCAGATATTCAGGGTAAACACAGGGACCTGGGGAGGTGGGGCTGCGGCCCTGCCTCCCCGAACCCGGCCTGCGGGAGGAATCGCTGGCGGCACGCCCCGGTCCACGCTACCGCCGAACCATGCGGGCCTCTCCACTCGTCTTCCGAAGACTTTTCATTGCCGCCATGGCCATCGCCTCGGCGACGGCAGCCGGTGCCTTCTTCCTGCCCAGTTCCATCGACTTCGAAGACACCATCACCATCAAGGCCCCCCGGTCCGCCGTGTGGGATCAGCTCGCCGATCTCCGCAGGTGGGAGGAATGGGGACCATGGTTCCGCCGCGGCTCGCTGGTGGACACGCGCTACGACGGCACTCCCGGAGAACGAGGGCAGCTCATGACATGGTCCAGCCGCACCGAGGGCACCGGCCGCATCAAGACAGTGGCCGCCAGAGCGGAGGAATCCATCCAGTTCGCCGCCGATTTCGGGGATGCGGGCGATGCCGGCTATACCCTGACGCTTTCCCAGACGGACCCGGCCACCACCTTGGTCCGCTGCCGCTTCCATTCATCCGCCAGCCAGAATCTGTCGCGCCGCTATTTCGGACTCCTCGCCCGCCCCCGGCTACGGACCCTCCTGAGCGAAGGCCTCGAAGGCCTGCGGTCCCACTGCGAAGAGGCCCCCTCCAGCGCACCCTGAGGCCGCCCCCGGCTACTCACCCGCATTCATCAGAATGGCCGGATCCCAGTCCTTCCAGACAGGATCGAAGCCACGCGACTGCAGCAGCCGGGCAATCTCCGCGGCCGACCGATGATCCGCGATGTCGAACTGCCCGGTCGCCGTATCGCAGCTGCCCCGTTCCGCGAGTTCAACCCGCCGTCCGCGCACGGTCAGATGAAGATCATCCCGGCCCTGACCAGTGTAGCCACCTGGTTCCGTGTGACTCCCCGCACTCATCGACGTGATTCCCATCGGAAGGAGTGCATCGCGCAGCGCCGCAGGCTCACGTGTGCTCAGCACGATGCCCACCTGAGGAAAACAGATCCGGAAAGCGCACACCAACTGCACAAAGGTCCGGTCATCGAGCCAGTGCTGCGGGGCAAATCCCCCCGCAGCAGGCCGCAGCCGCGGAAAGGCCACGGTATACGATGCCTTCCAGCACTTCGCCTGAAGATATTCCAGATGCGCTGCCAGCCCCATGGCTTCCTTCCGCCAGTCCGCCAGACCAAACAGGGCACCCAGCCCGAGGCGCCGGAAACCACCGGCATACCCTCGCTCCGGACAGTCAAGCCGCCAGCCGAAATCCTTCTTTGGACCCGCAGTGTGATATTCGGCATACGCCTCCCGGCAGTAGCTTTCCTGGTAGACCACCAGTCCCTCGGCCCCGGCCTCCACCATTCTTGCATACTCCGGCGTCTCCATCGGACCCACCTCAATCGCAAGGGTCGGCACCCGATCCCGCAGCGCCCGCAGACATTCCTCAAGGTACCCCTCGCTCACAAACCGGGGATGCTCCCCAGCCACCAGCAGAATGTGGCGGAAACCCTCCGCCATGAGATGCTCCGCCTCCCGTACGACCTGGGGCACCGACAGCGTCACCCGCAGTATCGGATTGTCCCGCGAAAACCCGCAGTAAGCACAGTTGTTCACGCATTCGTTCGAAAGATAGAGCGGCGCAAACATCCTCATCGTCCGCCCGAAATGCTGACGGGTCACCCGTGCCGCTTCCTGCGCCATGGCTTCGAGTTCCCCCGCATTCCGCGGAGCCAGCAGCGCCGCCAGACGCCTCAGCAGCGCAGAGGGATTCGCCACCCGACCATCGTATTCCCCAGAAAATGCCATACGGACATTCCATCTCCCACCACCCCGGATTTTCCACCGGAAACCGCACGGCCCAGCAAGGCGCCATTCACAATTCCAGTTGCGCTCCCGCTTTCCCGGATCCAGGGACTCCCTACCGGCGGGCATAGCTTAATGGTAAAGTTCCAGCCTTCCAAGCTGGCCATGCGGGTTCGATTCCCGCTGCCCGCTCCACTCCGCAACCCGCAGAAATCACGCGAACTGCGCATCTCCCGGGATAGGCGTCCGCCCCGCTGAGGAAAGCCCCCAAGCCAAATCCGGATTTTTCCACCGGCACAGCTCCGGGACGCAAAATGCAAACACGGGGATAAAAATTCTTGCCAGCCCTGTTTTCCAGGCCCATAGTCCAGTAGTCTTCCCGAAAAAGCTTTCATTTTTTCTGCATGAATAAAAAACTGAGTCTCCTGACCGCCGCGGCCACCATCGGGTTCGCGTCCTCTGCATCAGCGCAAGGTCTCCTCAATATCGGTCGGCTCGACGATTTTGACCGCAGCGTTCCCCTTGCCTTCACCGTCGGTCTCTCCGCTGGCTACGACAGCAACCCGAACTCCAGCTCCTTCAACGAGCAAGCCAGTTCCTTCATCGGAGCCAACATCGGCCTTGACTACAATACCGGAGACCGCCGCACCGCCTACAACTACGGCCTCGTCTACTCTCCCCTCTATTACTTCGACGCCCCCTACGGTCAAGACGACTACCTTCACAACGTCCGCGGCAGCTTCAACTGGCGCCACCGCGTCAATCCGCGCCTGACGCTCAGCAATTCGGCCTACCTCGCCTACGAAGTTGAACCCAACTTCGGTATCGGTGCCTCCGTGGCCCGCCGAAATGCCAATTATCTCTACGGGTACGAAAGCTTCGCCGTCACCTATGCATGGACCCGACGCCTCTCGACCGTCACCAGCTACACCCTCTACGGAGTGGAGTACGATTCCGATGACCTTCAGGGGGAAAACATGTTCTCCCACACGTTCGCCAACGAGTTCCGCTATGCATGGAGCCGCGTCGACACCCTCGCCCTGACCTATCGCCTCCAGATCGGTGAGTACGACAATGGCATCGGCGACTTCACCTCGCACTACCTCCTCGCTGGTCTCGACCACAAGTTCGGTCCGCGTACGCTCGGATCGTTCCGCGCCGGTGCCGAAATCCGCGACCGCGATAATTTTGGAACGGACACCCTCCCGTACTTCGAAGGTGCCTTCAGCTACTCGGTGTCCCGCAAAACTGACCTCCGCTGGTACACCCGTATCGGCATGGAAAACACCGACGTCGGTGCTTTTGGCGACCGCTACAGCTACCGTACCGGCCTCACCGCCAATCACCGCTTCACTACCCGCCTCGCCGGTAACGCTGGTCTGCACTATATCCACGATGAGTTCGACCGCGCCCCGGAAAATGCTCAGGCTTTTGACGAAGATGTCTTCGCCCTCAGCCTGGGCGTCGATTACGCTCTCTACCGCAACGTGACCGCCAATGCAGGCTACTCGTTCACGATGAGCGACAGTGGCAGCGAGTTCCGCGACTTCGACCGCCACCTCTTCTCGGTCGGTGTCGGTGCGCGCTTCTGATACCTTCTGATGCTTCCTCTGCGAAGCAGAAATTCACAACCCCCACAGCGAAATAAGCAGCGCTGTGGGGGTTTTTTTCTCTGCGGGGAAATCCTTGCCGATCCAAAGCATTTCGCTATAATCACGAATCATGAGAGAGCAGCTGAACGACTCCAAGATGCACGCCCTGGATTACTGGCAGGTGATCCGCAACCGCTGGGGCGTCATCCTCCTGACGTTTTTCCTGATCTCGCTGGCCTGCCTTGTCATCATCGCCCTGCTCGACCGCAAATACCAGAGCACGACCCGATTCCGCGTTCAGCTCAGCTCGGCCATGAATGCGTTCAACACGAACGCCATCAGCGAGCGCAGTGCCTACTCCGGCAACTGGCTGGAAACGGAATTCAAAACCGTCACCTCCCACGAGAACCTCAGCCTCGTCGTTAAACAACTCAACCTCGACCAGACATGGAGCACTCCGTTCGATGAAGCGATCGGCAAGCTCGAGAAGATGATCGAGACGGAAACGGAGCGGGGCACGGAAATCATGACCGTGATCGTTTCGAGCACCAAGCGCGACGAAGCAGCGGCCATTGCCAATGCGGTCCGCGATGCCTACGATTCCAAGCGGAAGGAAGGGGAAGCCGAGAAAATCCGCCGGATGACCCAGACTCTCGAAGCGAAGATCAAGTCGCAGGAAAATGTTCTCGAGGCCGCTCAGATGGCCATGAATGAAGTGGCCCGGAAATATGGAATCGTGGACCGCAGCTTCCTCGGCGGTCAGGGCCTGAGTCCGGTGGTGACCACGAAGCCCGAAGAATATGCAGAGAGCGTCCGCAGCCAGAACGTCCTCGAGCAGCAGGTGATCCGCCTCAAGTCACAGCTGGAAAGTCTCATCAATCTGCAAGGCGACGGACTGATTGCCAACGCCGCCTCTCTTGACGTCCAGAATGACACGATCCGGACTCTCTACCCCGAGTACCAGAAGTCGATCATTGAACTATCCCGCCTCCTGAACAGTGGATTCGGAAAGAATCACCCTAAGATCCGCGGCCTCCAGGAATCGATCATCACCACCCGGAAAACACTGGAGACGGCCGTCACCGGCTTCAAGGACAGCCTGAAGGTACAGATCACACAGGCGGAACAGATGCTCGCCAAGGGGCTGGAACTCACGGAAACGAAGAAGACGGACACCGTGGAGGAACGGGTCAAGAACAGCGAGTACGCGACTGCCAAGACGAACTTTGAAATGCAGCGCCAGCTCCTGCAGGAAGTCAAGGAGCACGCCATGAAGACGGCGGTCGACGAAGAAGTGCCCCGGAAGCCCATTGAGGTCCTCCAAGTGGCCACTCCGGAAGCCCGGCCATCGAAGCCGAATGTCATGCTCCTACTTTCGATCGGGGCTGGTCTCGGTCTCGTGCTCGGCCTGCTGCTTGCCTTCTTCCTGGAATACCTCGACACCAGCGTGAAGTCGCTCGACGATGTGGAGCGCTACCTCGGGGTTCCGGTGCTTGCGGTCATTCCCAAGGATGTCGGCGTTCTCCACAAGCAGAGCGGTCTCAGCCCGGACGCGGAGGCGTACCGGATTCTCCGTACGAATATCGAATTTAACCGCCGCAGCGCCGATGCCAATGCGATCACGGTGGTCTCCGGGGGAGCCGGTGAAGGGAAATCCACTACGCTGGTCAACCTCGCCTATATCTGCGCGCAGGGTGGCTACAACACGCTCATGATCGACGGTGACCTTCGTCGCCCGAAGCTGCATACTTTCTTCGATATCAACAACTCGGTCGGTCTTACGAATTACCTCACGACGGCGCTCATGCTGGAGGATGTCATTCTCCAGACGCCAGTCGAGAATCTGTATTTCATGCCGTCGGGCATCCTGCCGGCTGACGCGGCGGGCATTCTCAATAGCCGCCGGATGTCGGAACTCATTGCCGACGTCAAGAACCGCTTCGATCTCGTTCTGATCGACTCGCCTCCGATTCTCGGCGTTTCGGATGCTTCCGTGCTGGCCTCGGAAGTCGATCTCACGATCATTGTGATTCAGCACCGCAAGCTGCCGCGCAGCATGCTGCTCCGCGTGAAGCAGGCCATTGAGAACGTCGGTGGCAACCTCCTCGGGGTCGTCCTCAACAATGTCGATGTGCGCAGCGACAGTCAGTACCAGTACTACACGAGCTACTACACGTACTACTCGCCGACGAACACGGATGGCCGATCCAAGCAGCGCGGTGCCGCGGCTGGTCAGTCTGGATCGAAGGCGGCGCAGCGTCCTGCTCCGGCCACCACGAAGGCTGCTCCCGGCCGCGGAGAAGCCGAGGACTATTGATCAGCCGGCAACTTCTCCCAACTGTCCGCCAACCTCCCGAACCGACCGATATTTTGCCATGAAGACCCTCATTCAATGCCTCCTCATGCTGGTCGCCATCTGTGCGGCCCCGCTGGCTTCCGCTCAGACGAAGCTCAAGGCGACGGATCCGATCCAGGTGGAACTGAAGGCTCCCGTCGAGGATGCGGCGGTGGTCAGCACGAGCTATACGATTTCCGAGCGAGGCACCATCAAGGTCCCGCATCTCGATCAGGAAATCATGGCTGCCGGGTTCACGACGAGCGAACTCAGCCGGAAGATCGAGGCGGCCTATAAGGCAGCGGACATCTATACGAATCCCACCATTGTGGTGAACATGCAGAACCCGACGACCTACGTTCCTCACGTGGTCAACGTGGGCGGCGAGGTGCGGAATCCGGGGGAAGTTCCCCTGCGCGAGAACATGCGGCTCTTCCAGGCGATCACGCGTTCGGGTGGTTTTACGGAATTCGCGAAGGTCCGCGAGATCAAACTGGTCCGGGGCAACAAGGAAACCCGCTACGATCTCCGCAACATCAAGCCTGACGGTTCCAACAACCCGCTCCTCATGGATGGGGATCAGATTGTCGTGCCGCAGGGCTGAGTGCCTGACTGCGGTGTGGTGATGATCAGCTGTCTCCGGTACGGCGGAGGACGTCTTGGCGCTGGAAGAAGCGGCGGCGGCGTTCTTCGATGAAACCGCTGTCGTAGATTCTGCGGCCGAGATCGCGGAAGCCGTTCTCCAGTTCTGCGATGGACATGCGGGCGGGCTGATAATTTACGTCGAAAAGGGTGCACTGGTCCCATGCCTCCGGGGTCAGGATCCGTCCGCTCTGCTCGAGGCGGTCGTACAGGGGAGCATTGGGAAAGGCAGTCATCACGGTGATCTGAACTTCGTAGAGACCAGTGGCTTTGACGAATTCGAAGACGCGGTCGAAGCAGGTGGTGTCATGATGGTCGAGTCCGAGGACGAAGCATCCATTGACGGTGATGCCGGCGTCCTGGATGCGGTCGATGGCTTCGGCGTAGCGGTTGGCCTGGTGCATTTTCCAGTTGGCCTTGTGTTCGACGCCATTGAGGTCGGCTGCTCCGGGACTTTCGAGTCCGATGAGGATCTGGGCGCAGCCGCTTTCCTTCATGAGGCGGAGCAGTTCGTCGTCCCATGCCACGGAAACATCGGTTTCCGTGAACCAGCGCAGACCGAGTGGGATCATGGCGCGGCAGAGTTCCCGTCCCCGCTTCCGGTCGGCAAAGGTGTTGTCGTCAGCGAATTCCAGAAATGGATGAGCCCAGAGCTCGCGGATGGCATTGATTTCGTTCATGACCTTCGGCACGGGCTTGGTCCGGTAGCCGGGAGCGAGGCGGATGCTGGCTCCGCAGAAATCACAGTTGTAGGGACATCCGCGCTGCGTCTGCACGGTGAGCCGATTGTACCGCGGAATGTCCAGCAGATCGAACCTCGGCATGGGAGCGTCGGCGAGATTGAAGCGGGTCGGGCGGGCATCGTAACGGGGCTGCAGTTGCCCGGCGAGCAGGTCGCGGCACACGGTCGGCCAGACGGGTTCGCCTTCCCCGATGACCACGCAGTCGGCATGCCGGAGGGCTTCGTCCGGCCGTGCGGTCACGTGGAGTCCGCCCATGAGGACCGTGATGCCGGCAGCCCGGCAGCGGTCGGCCAGCGCGTAGGCCGCGCCAATCTGCGCGGAGAAACTCGAAATGGCGACGGCGTCGAAATCGCCCGGCAGTCCATCGAGTTGCTGGATGTCGGACACTTCCACATAGCTCGTCTGGATTTCCGGCGGCGTCATGCCGGCCAGTGTGAGCAATCCGAGACTTGGAAGCGACGCAATCACTTTGCTGCGTTCCACGAAACCGGGAAGGGTCAGTCCGATGGCGAGCAGTTCTTCATTCCGGCAGCGGACGCCGGACATGGCGATGAATCCTAGTCTCATGGGTGGGGGAGGTGGGAGGGTTCAGTTCCACGCGGCGAGCGTCAGGAGAATGCCAGCCGACACGGAGATGACCGGTATGGGAAACAGGTGGCGCAGGGGTTGTTTCCACGCGGCCAGAAAGCAGCAGAGCGGCATGGTCACTGCTCCGCAGATGAAGGACCAGCCTGCCAGCTGCGCCATGCCCGGATCGAGGCGCACCGCATGATTCGTGAACGCAAAGGTCGCATTCACGAGGGCGAGTCCGAAGAACGAGATGTGACCGAGCCTTGTGAGCCTCCGACGCCAGCTCTGATAGCCACCCATGAAGTCCTCACGGGCGAAGAACAGTCCGATGATGGCTCCGCTGAGCACGCCGGCGAGCATGCCTGCCCAGACGGCGCGCAGCATGAATGCAGTGAGTGCGTAGGTTTCGGGCGCGTGGGTGGATTCAGGCATGAGAAAAAATCATGGCAACATTGGCTCCGCCGAAGCCGCTGTTCAGGTTCATGGCAAAGCCCGGCGGCTGCTGGACGGTCTGGCGGGGGAAATGGAGCCCGGTTCCTTCGGCAAGTGGATCCGCGAGGTGGGCCTGGCCCGGGATGAATCCATGGCGCAGGGCCAGCACGCAGATGGCGGCTTCCAGGGTGCCGGCCATGGAAAGCGTGTGACCAGTCAGTGCCTTGGTACTGGAAATCGCTGGCGCCGCATTTCCCAGAAAGCGCCGCAGAGCGAGCGCTTCGGCGGCATCGCCCGCGACAGTCCCGGGAGCGTGGGCATTCACATAACCAAGATCCTGTGGTGTGATGGCGGCGTCGGTCATGGCCAGCCGCACGGCCTGTTCCAATCCGGCTCCTTGCGGATGCGGGGCCGCTGGGTGAAAGCCGTCAGAGGCCTGACCCCAGCCGCGCAGGAAGGCCAGTGGCTTCACACCTCGCGCGGCCGCGGCGTCGGCGGATTCCAGAATCATCACGGCGGCCCCGCCGGAAGCAGCGAATCCATTGCGCTCCCGGTCGAATGGCCGCACGGCCTTCACGGGATCTGCTGCCGTGCTCAGTGCACCCATGGCATGAAAGGGCATGGCGCTTTCCAAGGACAGATCCTCGGCTCCGACCACGACGATGCGGTCCTGCCGCCCGAGCCGGATGGCGTCGGCCGCGTAGCCGAGTGCGTGTGCCGAGGAAGCGCAGGCAGAGACGAAGCCGCAGGATTCTCCTCGGATTCCGAGCATCGCTGCAAGATGGAAGCTGAGGGTGCCTGCGATGCTGCTGACGACGCCGAGCGGATGACCGCGCCGCCAGCCGGTGCGGGCCATGGCGCTGAGGTGCTGCAGGGTCAGCCGATGCGATCCACCCGACGCAGTATACAGCCCGCAGCGGCCGTCGCCACAGTCTCCCATGGAAAGTCCGGCTTCGCTTAGCGCTTCATGCAGCGCGGCCATTGCATACAGCCCATGCGGTGGCATTCCGCGCACCAGCGATGGATCGATGCCCGCATTATCGGGCCACTGCCAGCCTGCGGAGTCGGCTGCCGTCAGATCATAGCCATCCACAGGCCCTGCTACCTTCACGGGCAGGTCCGTGCCGGGCAGGGGATCCCATGGCCGGATGCCCGTACGGAGTTCCTGCAGGGCTGCCAGTACGGCTGTGCTGCCCGAGCCAATGCTCGTAACCAGCCCCAGCCCGCTGACTACCACCGCCCTCATGCCGCTTCCTCCAGGCGTGCACAGAAGAAGTCGAGCAGATCGCCCACGGTGGCGAGGTTTCCCACTTCCCGCGTTTCCACGGGAATTCCGAGAACATCATCGAGCTTGAAGGCGGCTTCGGCGAGCGCGAGGGAATCCAGGCCGAGATCCTCGCGCAGCCGGGCGCGGTCCGGCGTGTCGGCAAGGGATCGGCGGGCGTGCCGGGGGAGGTAGAAGGCAAGGGTTGCCAACAGTGCTTCCCGGAGGTCATCGCGGCTGCAGCCATGCTTCAGCTTTACCAGTGCTGCGATGGCCGGAGCCGGAAACCCATGCAGTTCCGTCCGGATCTCATCGTCGCTGCGCTTGGCAAGGCCTTCCGGAATCTTCATGGGGCAATTGTGCTCCCGTCATCCGCCAACCGCCTCATTGGTTCTCCCGTGCCGTGCATTGAAAAAAACAATGCTGTCTGCCACCGGAATCCCGACCGGACAAAGAGTCTGCCAAATGAATTTGGTCTCAGAGTCTCCGCTCTGGCCGCGACACCACTTGCAAGCCCGGTGGAAACAGTTTAGCCAGCCTGAGGATTCTGTAGCGTCGCCAAGGCGTCGGCGGATGTCCATTCCCTGTTTTTAATCCTCAATTACCCATCCCCTTGATCAATCTACTGAAAACTCTGGAGAAGTCGGGCCGGACCGTCCGCATCGGCGTGGTTGGCTGTGGAGCCATGGGGCTTGGGGTGGCATGGCAGGTGGCCCGAACGCCCGGGATGGAACTGGTATTTCTGACGGACATTTCCGAGGCGGCCCTTGAGAAGGGGGTTGCCACGTCGGCGCTGGGGGAAGTCCGCTGCAGCGGCGGTGACCCGCTGCCGCCGAGGTCGGAACGCGCCGAAATCTTTACATCACTGGATACCGACGCTCTGCTCGCGAATCCGGATCTTCAGTTCGATGTCCTCGTGGAGTGCACGAACACGATTGCGGCGGCGGCCCGCTACTGCCTCGCGGCCATCGCGAAGAAGGCGCACGTGGTTCTCATGAATGCCGAGGTTGATCTGGCCCTCGGACAACTGCTCAAGCACGAGGCGGACAAGCAGGGTGTCGTGGTCACAAGCGATGCCGGTGACCAGCACGGGGTCCTCAAGACGATGATCGAGGAGATTGAACTCTGGGGCTTCCGGATCGTGCAGGCGGGCAACATCAAGGGATACCTTGAACGTCATGCGGTCTCCGAGTCGAAGCGTGAAATCGCTGCCAAGCTCAAGCTGAGTGTTGTGCAGTGCATTGCCTACACGGACGGGACGAAGCTGAATATCGAGATGGCTCTCATCGGGAATGGCGCGGGTTTGGTGCCCCTCCAGCCCGGCATGCGTGGGCATGAGTTTGGAAGTGCGAAGAAGGATGTGAAGGAAGTACTCGACCTCTTTGACTTCGATGCCTGCGGCGAGGTCGGGCACATTGACTACGTGGTCAATGCGGAGCCGGGCGGCGGTGTATATGTGGTGGGATGGCAGGACGATGCGGAACGCCACTTCCTGATGAATTATTACAAAGTGAACGCGGTGGCATCGAAGAAGGCCAATGGTGGCTGGTATTACCTCTTCTACCGTCCGTATCACCTCTGCACGCTGGAAACCCCGCGCGCCATCGCCCAGGCCTTCTTCCTGCAGAAGCCGGTGCTTGCTCCCGCAGCGCGGAAGCTCAGCGATGTCTATGCCTACGCCAAGACCGATCTGCCGGCCGGCACGAAGATCTACCACGGGATCGGCGGCGATGAAGTCTACGGCCTCGTGGAAACCTGCGCCGCAGCCGAGGCCCGCGGTGGCGGCGTGCCGGTCTGCGCCCTCGAAAGCGAAGGTCACGGAGGCGAAGCCAAGGCCGCCATTCTGAAGAAAGCGTACCGCCAGGACGAACCGATCCGGCTTGAGGACGTGGAACTTCCGGATACGGAACTGAAGCGGCTTCTCGATCGTCAGGCGGCTCTCGCCTGAGCCGGCGGGTCCGCCCTGCGCGCGCAGGAAGCTGCGGTATTTCCGCCGCCATGCGCTCATCCGCGATTCTGTATCTTTGTCTGCTTCTGCTGCCTGCCCTCCCGGCGGCTTCGGAAGCGCCGTTGCCTGTCTCGGGGACTCGAGTGGTGCTGCTGCGGGACCGTCTTGAGGAACGCAAGGATCTTGCGGTGCAATGGGATGCCGTGCGCAAAGCGCTCGCGGAGGGCGGTCGTCTCGCTCCGGAGGAAAAACTCCGGCTGGAGCGGGAATCGGCGAGGCTTGCCGAGGAACTCCGCAAGGCCGAGGAGGGCCTGCGGCTGGAATTGACGGGCGTGCAGGAAGTCCCGGTGGCGAATGGGGAGGAGCTGGATCTTCAGAAGCAGTTCCGTCAGGTGCTGCGTCCGGCCCTCGATTTCCTTGACGACCTCATGAAGCAGCCGCGGGAGATCGATGAACTGCGGCGTGGTCTGGCCCGGCGCGATCAGGAGATCCCGGAACTGCAGCGGGCTCTCGACGGTCTCAAATCCACCATCACGGAGATCGCGGCTGCCGCGGATCCGTCTGCCAATGCGGACGTGCTGCAGGAAGTGGCGAAGCTCGACACGGAATACCGCCGGCAGCTGGAATCCCGCAAGGCCGAGCGCATTTCGCTGCAGCGCCGTCTTGACGAAATGATGTCGCAGCGGCGCGGCTTCGGTCACTACGCAGCGAACCTGTGGAGTGGCTATGTGCTCCAGCGGCTGCTCAATCTGGTCATGGCGATTGCCGCCGTCGCGGGGATGTTTGCTCTACTGAGCTGGCTTCATGGCTGGATCGGGCGCCGCGGACTGCGGAAGAAGCTCGGGCTGTCCGCGCTCGTGGTGCGCAGCTTCGATGTGATTTACTATGCCCTTTCGGGATTGGTTTCGCTGGCGGCGGGATTTCTGGTGCTGTGGCTGTCCGGCGACTGGCTTCTGCTGACGCTGGCGATGCTGCTGGTGGCGGGACTGGTGCTGCTGAGCCGCCGCACGCTTCCCCATTTCTACGATCAGGCCCGGCTGCTGCTCAATCTCGGACCCGTCCGGGAAGGCGAGCGCGTCATTTTCCGTGGCCTTCCGTGGCTGGTGCGCCGTCTGCACTTCCATTGCGAACTGCAGAATCCCAGCCTCACCGGGGGGCTGCTCCATCTTCCGCTCCGGGAACTGGGGTCCCTGACGTCGCGGGCGTTTTCGCCGCGGGAACGCTGGTTCCCCTGCGAGGAAGGAGAATGGGTGGAACTCAATGACGGCACGATTGGCAAGGTGGTGCTGCAGACTCCTGAAATGGTGCAGGTCCTCCCGGTGGGTGGAAGCTTCAAATCGTATCCCGCCGCGGATTTCCTCGCGAGAACTCCACGGAATCTCTCGCATAACTTCCGGGTGTCGGTCCGTTTTCTCCTCGATCACCGTCATGCCCGGGAATCCGAAGATGAGATCCCGGAACGGCTGGCTGCCGACGTCCGCGCGGCGGTCGCGGCAGAGATCGGTCCGGAGCATCTGCTGCATGCCTCGGCGGAACTGAGCGAGGCCTCGCCGGCCGCTCTCGAGCTGGTGGTCATCGCCGATTTCACCGGGTCTGCCGCGCCACATTACCTGCGGTTGCAGCGTCTGCTGCGGAGAACCTGTGCCGTCAGCGCCCGCAAGGCCGGCTGGACGCTGCCGATCCGGCAGGTTGTCATGCTGCACGATCAGAATCCGGCGGCCTGAGGTCGAGTCCCTTCAGCGCTGTAGTGCCTGGAGCGGAGCGGCGTAGCCTGTCATTTCAAGATAGCCTTCGCCTTCGAGGCTACGCCCTCCCGATGATCCGGTGGCGCGCACCATGCCTTCCCAGTAGGAAACTGGCTGGAGGGCGAGTTCCTGTTCCGGGAAGACCGCCTGCACCGAGAGTTCGATATCCGCGGAGGGCACCTCAAGCTCCCACGACATCGGATACGCTCCGCCGGTTGCCGGGCTCTTCCATGTCTTCAGAGGCTTCATGGTGAAATCGCCGGATTTCAGGTGCCGTGGTGCTGCGCCCGGCCGGGCGAGCGTGCCGCTGGAGAATGGATCCGTGCCGTTCGCAGTCCGCAGACGGTACAGCATGAGGTCGCTGCCATCGGACAGGCTGAGGGAAAACCAGTCCCAGCCGATCTGATCGGGAGCCAGCTGATTGCTGGCCCATTCGCGGTCGAGCCAGACCTGTCCCGTCACGGGATGGACGGTGCCATCGGTGGCGATGGTGCCCGCTGCCTTCATGCGGGTGAGAGAATAGTAGAGCGACGCATTGTCCTCGCCGGCTGCCTTGCGGCTCACGCCCTGTTCTCCGTTTTCTCCGTGAATCACTGGTGGGCCGGTGGGAGTCATGCGCAGGGAGATCACGGAGGCTTCATCCGGATGCGATACCATGGCCAGAGAACCATCCGGTTCGCAGCGGATCTCGTCCTTGCCGATCCATGCGAGACGGGGTTGTCCCGGTGCACCGAAACCGGCTTCGCCAAAGGCACCGCGGCTGATTTCCTGACGGTAGCGGAAACGCCGGGCTTCCGCATCGCTCAGCGTGAAGTGCCCCATGGCGAAATCGTCCACGACGAACCTTGAACGGCTGGCTGGTCGTTGTCCGGGGGGCCGCAGTCCGCGCCGGAAGATGGTGAATTGGAATCCATGCGTATGGCCGCGCTGATCCCGGAGAATGCCCGTGAGGTACCACCATTCCGTCCGGTAGCCATCGTGACTGTAGTGATCGCGCGGGAACTGCCATGAATGCCCGGGCCGCGCCGGCGTCCAGAGCTGCGCTGCGGAACCGCTGGCGGCCGTGGCGGAAAAGAGAAAGGCGCGCCGCTTCATGACTCTGCTGAGTTCAGAAAGAGGAAGCTGTCGTCGTCGATGCGCGAGCCTTGCGGCAGGAGAAGACGCCGGCCACCGGGCAGTTCAAGGAGCAGGCCGGCGCCGTCATCACTGGCGCTCACTCCCGTGAGGAGACGCCCGCAGCTCCCGTGCCGGAATCCGGCCTGAGGTTCGGCGGTGCTGGTGAGCATGGGGGGATCCGGCATCGATACAGATACGAATCCACCGAGGCTGAAGGGTGCGAAACAGCGGCAGCCCGGAAACTCTTCAGGGACGCCCGGGCAGGACTCTCCGGTGTGCAGATACACCCGCAGCGATGGTCCCCATGCGCTTGCGGCCAGTCCGGCGGCCGCCGCGGGTGGTCCCACGGCCAGATCCGGGGGCGCATCGTCCGGACGGAAGCAAGCCTCGGGTGGCCCGTCACCCGGAGCAGGAATCATGAGGGGAATTCCGCGCAGCAGCGGAGCCCAGAGTCCTGCTAGGTATCCCTCCGGACAGGAAAATCCGGAAAGATTGAGCAGGGCCTCGCCTTCGCGCATGAGATCCGTTCCCCGCAGCATTTCAGTCTGCAGCATCAGTTCCCAGCCGTTGAGGACGGCACCGCGGGGCTGCCCATCCTCGGTGGTGATGCCGCCTCCGCCTCCATCACCGCGTTCCCGTGGCAGCAGCCAGTGCACCGCAAAGGCCGGAGCCAGCCACGCCGCTCCCAGCAGCAGAGCGAACCACAGGGGGTCGCTTTCCTGCCTCTCGGCATCGAGAAAGAGCACGTGATCTGGCCATGGAAATTCCGGATGCGCATGATGTACCGCCGTCGTCGTCACCGCCGTAACCACTGCTTCCTTGTGCATGAGCTGCCGCAGCTGCGCTGCGTCGCAGGGCACCGCGGGATCGACGGAAACCGCGCCGCGTCCGCACAGCGCAAGGGCCACGCAGGCCGTCACGGCATCGGTTCCTGCCGGAAGCACCACGGCGGTGCGCGCACCGGCCACCTTTGACCACCGCCTGGCCAGCTGGAGGGACGCCGCCAGCAGTTCCCCGCGGCGGAGCCGGTCCCGGGAATTCCTTCCAGCCAGTACGGCCGGACGCCATGGCTGACGGCACAGCGCCCGCGCCACGGCCAGCGGCATGCCCTGATTGACCTCGCCCCGCTGCTCCAGGGCGGCTGCGGCGAGCGCCTGGAATTCACGGCGGACCCGATTCACGGTGGCCTCGGCCGGCGGCAGGGGAGGGCCGAACAGTATGGAGATATGATAGGGAAGGTGGTGGGGATGACGCCGCAGGCGCTTGCTCCGTTCCGACGAGAAAATCGATCCCCAGAGGTCGTCCATGTAGACGGGAATGACCGGAGCTTCGCCGCGCCGGGCGATCAGTTCGAATCCCTTGCGGATGGGATTCATCATGCCGGTGCGGGTGAGCTGGCCTTCTGGAAAGACGCAGGCGATCTGTCCTTCCTGCAGGAGATTTCCCATCTGGACGATTCCGTCCTTGGCGCGCGTGCTGGAAATGGGAACGACGCCGAAATGCCGCAGAAACTGCCCGAGGACCGGGCTGCGGAAGAAGAAGTCGAAGGCGGCAAAGCGCACGGGCCGCTCGCTGGCCGAGGAAAGCACGAAGCCGTCGATGTAGCTCACGTGATTGCTGAGGAGGAGGGCAGCTCCTGTTTCGGGCACGCGGTCCGCGTGCACCAGCCGCAGGCGGTACACCACCCGGATCAGTCCCACGGTGAGAAAGCGCAGAAAGCTCTGCGGAATGATGCGGAGCACGAACACCGACGCGGCGAGGCACAGCAGACCAAGCAGGAGGAACTGCCAGCGGACTCCGACGCCTGCCTTCATGAGCAGGAACTGCAGCGCAATGCCCCCAATCATGCCGAGCGAATCAAGGAGCCCTGCTGCCGAAAGCAGACGCCCCCGGCGGACCGGATCCACCAGATCCTGAAGGCTCGCATGCAGTGGAATCATGAAGATGGCCCCGAAGCATCCGATCAGGAACACCATGAGGGCAAAGGAAGTGCTGCCCGGTTGGCACAGGAACGCTCCGGCAGAGGCCAGTGCCATGCCTGCTCCCCCGATGGGAACGAGCCCGAGTTCCACGCGGTTGGCCGACAGCTTTCCGGTGAGCAGACTGCCGATGGCGACCCCGATGGCGACGAAGCCAAGGCTGATGGAACTGGTGGCGGCGCGCGTCGCCGGATTGGGGTCCGTTTCCGCTGCCAGTTCGATGAGCATGAGGGTGAGCATGGTCGCCGCGAGCCAGAAGAACGAGACACCCAGCGCCGTCAGCCGGATGCGCCGCCCGGCCATGAGGTCATCCAGCTGCCGGAAATGTGCAGTCAGCAATCCGCGGTGGAATCGGCCGCTGCAGTGGGCCGGGGTGGCTTCGACCTGGAGGGAAAGCAGCAGGGGCACGACAGCGAGTACAGCAAGCATAGCGACCGGCAGGGCGGCGGATCGCCATGGATCGCCTCCGAAGACATTATCATGGAAGTGAGCAAAGGCCCGGCCACCCGTGTACTGGCCGACTGCGAAGGCGAGCACCATGGTCAGCTGCATCCATCCGGCTGCCTTGGTGAGGAAGCGGCCGCCCACGAGTTCCTTGACGATGCCGGCCTTGGCAGGTCCGTAGATGGCTGCCTGCACGGCGAGCAGGAAGAACAGGGCGGTGGCGGTCCAGAAGGCGTGCGCGGTGAACGATGCGGCGATGCAGCCGAGCAGCAGCACCTGCGAGAGGCTACACCAGACAAGGATGCGGCGCTTCGAGCAGTGATCTGAAATCCATCCGGCGGCCGGAGCCAGAAACATCTGGGGAAGCACGAGCAGGGCGCTGACGATCTGAGGGTACCATGTGCTCACCGCGGTGACTTCCGCGACCGCCAGCAGGATGAACTGGGCTACCTTGTCATTGAAGGCATTGTGCGACTGATTCTCGACAACTCGCCACAGCGACGACCATGAGGGAGCACGGGAACCGGAGGCGGGTTCCGCGGCAGGCGCGTCAGCCACCGATGCGTTCTCGGGAGACGGAAGGACTTCCATGCCGTGCCGCGTCAGACCTCGTGATGCCATCCCCCGGAATTCCCTGTGTTCACGGGCGGCTCGCGGTGAAGACCACGCGGACGGGTTTGGCGGCCGCGCCTTCGCCTGGCAGCGGCACCAGCACGAAGTCGTCTGCGATGACTGGCTGGTGTTCCTTGCCTTCCGTGATCCTGACACTGGCGGGATCGATGCGCTGCGGCAGGAAGGCGACGATTGGGCGTCCGCCGCGTTGCGAGCCATTCCGGTTCACCGTTTTCCATGAGTCGTCTCCGGCCTGCGGAGTGATGGTGAGGGTCCATGTGCCATCCGATTCGGTGAGGGTCTGGCTGTAGTTGCATTTGCCCTCGGCCATGCGTGCGTCCCATGCCGGATCGCCGTAGAAGGCGACCATGTCACGGTCGAAGAGCAGGCCGCTGACATCCATGGCGGCGAGTCCCGCTTCCTTGCCGGCTGCGGAGAGTTTCAGGGGCGTTCTGGTCTGTCCCATGCTGCCGTAGGTGGTGACGGCGAGGGCTTCCGGACAGGCCATCTGGAGCCTGTGGACTAGGGCGATGTTATTGGCGGTGAATGCTTCGTTGAGCGTGTAGCGGCCCGGTTGTTCCACGAAGTAGTCGAGCATGCCCCAGCCCATGTAGCCGTACCATGTCGGTTCCACGTAGCCGATCATCTGGCGGACCCCTGCGGAATGCATGTAGGCCAGCGCCATGGCATCGGGTCCGTCAATGTGGCCCATGAGGCAGTTGCCGATGGGCAGGTAGACTTTCGGATTGGGGCTCTGGACATCGAAGGTGCGGCCGCCCGTGTCTTCGCCGAAGAGCTGCCCTCCTTTGCTTTTCCAGAAGCCATTCTGGTAGCGGAATCCGATCATCCAGTCGCGTTCGGTGGCGTGGCCTGAGGTCACCCAGAGGTCCGGTTGGCCTTCGTTCATGAGGGACACGAGGGCTGCGGTGGTGTCGTCCGGAGCCTTGCCTTCGGAGGCTTCGCCCCCCGGTTTTTTCGAAACCATGTGGCCCTGGCGCAGTTCGCAGTACCATGTGCCTTCGACGATGCGGTCCATGGCCAGTTCTGTGCCCGAGCCCACCCTCCGGATGGTCAGAGGATCCTTTTCGGCGACGCATTTCATGGCGTCATCTGCGGTCAATCCGGTCAGAATGCCCCAGCGGGTATCGGTCCATGGATCGCTGTCCAGTTTCCGGCTCATGCGGTGGATGGCATTGACGAAGGCCTTGGTGGTTTCGGAGGGAGTGGCCGGGAAGCAGGTGAATTGCGGATGCTGGGCGGCGAGGGCGGGGAGGATTTCCTCCGGGGATTTCTCCCACTTGAGCACGGTGGCCTTGCGCTTTTCCGCGAGGGCTGAGACCACGGCACTCCACGCGGGGTCGGCAGCGGTTGTGGTGGAAACCACGATGGCATAGTCGGCGGCGGCCGCGCACGAAGCGGAAGCAGCGAGCAGAGAGGCGGTCAGGGCAGAGAGTCGCATGGAAGCGTCTCCTATCACGCGGCCATGGGGCTGACAATGCCGCAATGGAACGCGCGGCTGTCGATTCTCAGGCCATGACTTCCTTGATGACGCGGCAGTGTTCCACGCCGGTGAGGCGCTGGTCGAGTCCCTGGAAGCGGAACGAGAGGGCTTCGTGATCCAGTCCGAGGAGAGCCAGCAGGGTGGCATGGAAATCCCGGACGTGAACCTTGTCGACGGCTGCCTTGTGGCCGATTTCGTCGGTGGCTCCGTAATGGACTCCGGCGCGGATGCCGCCTCCTGCGAGCCATGCGGTGAAGGCGTGCGGATTGTGGTCGCGTCCCGGCTTTCCTCCCTTCTGCGAAACGGGGAGGCGGCCGAATTCGCCGGCCCAGATGACGAGCGTGCTGTCGAGCAGTCCGCGCTGGTCGAGATCGGCGAGGAGGGCGGCGACTGGTTGATCGGCTTCGGCGGCGAAGCCGCGGTGATTGCCGACGAGATCCATGTGGCAGTCCCAGCTCTGCTGATTCTCCATGCCGCCGCTGTAGATCTGAACGAAGCGGACTCCTCGTTCGACCATGCGGCGGGCCGTCAGGCATTGCGAGGCAAAATGCCCGCAGTGTTTTTCCCCGATGCCGTACAGCTTGCGGATGTGTTCCGGTTCCGAGGCGATTGCGAAGGCATCGGGGGCGGCCGACTGCATGCGGTAGGCGAGTTCGAAGCTTTCGATGCGGGCCGCCAGTTCATTTTCGAGCGGGCTGGCGGCGAGGGTGGACTGATTGAGGCTGGCGAGGAGATCGAGCTGGGCGCGCTGGCGGTCCGGGGTGACGGAATCCGGCCGCCGGAGGTTGTCGATGGGTTCCCCCTGCGGACGCAGCCAGGTGCCCTGGTAGACACTGGGAAGAAAGCCGGCTCCCCAGTTGCTGGCATTTCCCTTGGGCAGGCCTCGGTTGAGGGGGTCGCTCATGACGACGAACGACGGAAGGCTGTCGCTTTCGCAGCCGAGGCCGTAGGTGACCCATGAACCGACGCAGGGGTAGCCCATGCGGGTGAACCCGGTATTCATCATGAAGAGGGCCGGGCTGTGGTTATTGCTTTCCGTGTGGCAGGAATGAATGAACGCCATCTTGTCCACATGGCGGGAGAGATGCGGGAAGAGGTCGCTTACCCATGTGCCGCTGCTGCCGTGCTGGGCCCACTGGAAGGGCGAGGCCATGAGGGGGCCGACGGCATCCGGAAAGAATCCTGTCTTGCTATCGAAGCCGGCGAGAGTCTGGCCGTCGCGCTTCTGCAGTTCCGGTTTGTAATCCCATGTATCGACGTGGCTGGGTCCTCCGTTGGCGAAGATCCAGATGACGGATTTGGCGCTGGCGGCGCGCTGGGCGGCGCGCGCGGTCATGGGATTGAGTGAAGCTGCCGTTCCCGAGCGGGCGAGCATGGATTGGAGGGCCAGCCAGCCGAATCCGCCACCGGCCTTCTGGAGAAGCTGGCGCCGGCTGAGGGAAGCATTGCGGGGATTCATGGCGGTGCGGAAGGGTTGAGGGATTCGCTGACAGGATACAGCGGGGCGGGCGAAGCTCTTTCGGGAGGCTGCAAGAGCCGGTTGCGGGCATCGTCGCTCCGGGGCAGGGGTTCCGGATGAAGACGCAATCGAAGATCCTGCTGGCCTATGCCTTTCTGCTGCTGATTCCCGGCCTGGCGAGCGTGCTCTACGATCCCATTCAGGGAGCCGTGGCCCTTTATCTGAAGGGGAAGACGGGGCTGATTGTCTGCGGAGTGGCGGCGGTGCTGGCGGTGGCCATGGCGCGCCTGGTGACTGCCGGGGTGCCATGGGCGCGCTGGGCTGGGCTGATTCTGAGCTTTCTCCTGCTGGCGCAGAGCGGACCCAAGGCATTCAGCATTGCCAAGGCGGTTTCGGCGGGCACCAAGGAAGGTCATTTCTGGTACCAGGGGACTCTGTTTGCGGTGATTGCGGCCATTTCCCTCTGGGCGACGGTGGGTCAGTTTGTGAGCATGAGACTCGGAGGAACGCGGCCGCAGGCATGAAGGAAGCATCCCGGCCGCCGCGGAAGTTTGTTCCGCATCCGTTTGCCTATCACGAGGAGATCACCGTCGAGATCACCACCCTGACCAACATGGGGCAGGGGCTTGGGCGGGTGAATGGCTGGGTGGTGCTGGTGCCGTTTGCGCTGCCCGGCGAAACAGTCACCGCGCGGGTGTACCGCAACGACCGGAATTTCAGCGAAGCGGATCTGGTGCGCGTGGTGGTGCCGTCTCCGCATCGGGTGGAACCCTGCTGTCCGCTGTTTGGAAGCTGTGGTGGCTGCCAGTATCAGAACCTTGCCTATGAGGAACAACTGCGCTGGAAACAGCGGCAGGTCGCGGAATTGCTGCACCACATGGCAAAGGTGGAACTGCCGGTGGAGCCGGTTATTCCGTCGCCCCGTGCGTATGGCTACCGTTCGAAGATTACGCCGCACTTCGCTCCCGACCGAGAGGGACGGGCCGGCGAAATCGGTTTTCTGAGGCACGGACGGCGACAGGAACTGGTCGATGTGCCGCATTGTGCCATTGCGACCGATGCCATCAACGCCGCCCTGCCGGCCGTACGGGAATCGGTCCATGGAAAGACATGGAAGCGGGGTGCAACGCTGCTGCTGCGCGATGCCGGAGGGACGGTCGTGACTGATCCCAGGCAGGAAGCCAGCGAAACCGTGGGCGGTCTGACCTTTGGCTTTCTTGCTGGCGATTTCTTCCAGAACAATCCGTTCATTCTCGAGCCCTTCGTGACGTATGCGGTGGCGCAGGCAAGGGAATCGGGTGCCCGCCACCTTGTGGATGCCTACTGCGGCAGCGGCCTCTTCAGTCTCTTTGCGGCCCGGGTTTTCGAGTCGGTCACGGGCGTGGAGATTTCCGAGACGGCGGTGGCGCGGGCGGCCCAGAATGCGGCCCGCAATGGGTTGGCCAACTGCCGCTTTGTGGCGGGCAGTGCCGAGTCGGTTTTCGGAGGCATTGCGGTGCCTGGTCCGGAATCGGCGGTGGTGATTGATCCTCCGAGGCGGGGGACGGATTCCGTTTTTCTGCAGCAGTTGTTTGCCTTCCGTCCGCGCCGGGTGGTTTA
>JBDKER010000018.1:0-87187 GCA_039795165.1 Verrucomicrobiota bacterium
GAAAAAGGACTTCACCAGAAGTCGAACACCCAACCCGCCTTCAACGCCACACCCCACAGCAGCTAAGCAAAGCCCATGCGGAGGCTCACTCTGGCTCGAAACCACTTGACCAACCTCATAGGGGCTGTGGCGGTCGACTACTCATGAAGGCAAGGCGTATGGCATTGCCTATTCCAAGGTCGGGAGTGATGCGTCGCAGATCAGTCTGTGGTCGTCGCCAGACGGTGGGGATTTCCGGAAACTGACCGGGCTGCAGCCGGGGGCGGGACTGCAGCCCAATGAGAGTACGCTCAGATTCCGCGGCGATGGTGCGGCGGTGGCGCTGGTGCGTTGCGAGAAAAAGCGGGCCCATGCCATGGTCGGGGTGGCGTGGCCGCCCTTCCGGGAATGGACGTGGCATGACAGTGGCGAGGTCATTCAGGGACCCGATCTGCTGGTGCGCGAGAACGGTCAGGCCATCTATGCCGGCAGAGCATTCCGGGATGGACGGGCGGTCACGGCGGTGGGATTCCTCACTGGGCAGCACCAGGCGATTCCGCAGATCATCCTGCCGTCAGGTGGCGACAACAGCTACCCCTCGCTGGCGTTCCGCGCGGACGGACAACTCGTCTGCGCCTACTATTCGAGCCATGAAGGCAGGGCTTCCGTTTACGTCGCCGTGATGCGCCTTGCGCCCTGATTTCATCATGCATTCTTAATGTCAGGAGTGGATCGTGCCAGTAAAGAAATCTCTTGCGGTTTCCTAGGGGAAAACCCATAACCCCGCTTCCGTTCCGCGCGGTCCCTGGGCCGCGTCCCCTTCCTGTCCAGCCAATCCCTGTCCTGACCCCTTTTGAAGCCATGAGCGAGGAATACGCCGAGCACCACGAAGAAGCTAGTCATGAAGCCGCTGCCGGTGAGCGCGTGCACACACTTGGTCACGTCGATGACTACCTGCATCTCGGTCAGGAATATCATTGTTCGGACATCCATCTGGCGACTTCGTCGATGCCCATGTGGCGCCGATTTGGTCAGCTCCAGCCGATCTGGGAGAATGCGGATGTGCTCACGGCGGCCGACTGCGAGCGGTTGGTGAACAGCTTCCTGACCGAAAAGGAGATGCGGCGGATCCGGGAGCGTGGGGACGTGGACTTTGCCTATGCGACTCCGTTTGGCCGGTTCCGGGCGTCTGTGGTCAAGCAGCGCCTTGGCTACGACATGGTTTTCCGGATCATCAACACTTCGGTGCGCACGATGAAGGATCTGGGACTGCCGGATTCGCTCAAACCCCTCACGCAGTATCACAATGGACTGGTGCTGGTGACGGGATCGGTGGGTTCCGGGAAGTCGACCACGCTGGCGGCGCTCATGAACGAGATCAACAACGAGCGGACCGACCACATCATCACTCTCGAGGATCCGATCGAATACGTCTTTGAATCTGCGAGCTGCCATGTGAACCAGCGGGAAGTGCATACGCACACGGAATCCTTTGCGGCTGCGCTGAGAGGTGCGCTGCGGGAAGATCCGGATGTCATCATGGTGGGGGAAATGCGGGACCTTGAGACCATTTCGCTGGCGATCACGGCTTCCGAGACTGGTCACCTTGTGCTGGGGACGCTGCATACGGGATCGGCGGCGCGGACCCTTGATCGGGTACTCGACGTGTTTCCGACTGACCAGCGCGATCAGATCCGCATCATGGTGAGTGAATCCCTGCGCGGGATCATTTCCCAGCAGTTGGTGCCGCGGGCCGACGGGAATGGCCGGGTGCTGGCGATGGAGCTGCTCGTGAACACGCCGGCGGTCGGCAACTGCATCCGGGAAGGCAAGACCTTCATGCTGCCCGGCATCATGCAGGTCGGCAAGGCGCTTGGGATGATCACGATGGATGATTCCCTGAAGGATCTTTGTTCCGCCGGACTGATCACACAGGAGGAAGCCATCTTCCGCGCGATTGATCAGGATCAGATGCGCCGTGACTTCAAGCTCTGATCCGACCCGAATTCATCCCTGTTTTTCCAACCCTTTTTTCTTTTCCTGCGGCCATGGCTAACAAGATTGACGCCCTTTTTCACGAGCTGATCACGCGCAAGGGGTCAGACCTGCACATTTCGGAGGGTCAGCCTCCCAAGATCCGGATTCATGGTGGAATTCACCCGATCCGGGAAGAGATCCTGACACATGAAGAGATGGAGGGGATGCTCACGGAGATCTGTGAGCAGAAGGCGTGGGAGCGGTTTCTGGCGCGTGGCGACCTCGACTTTGCCTATGAGATGGACGAGGACAGCCGGTTCCGCTGCAATTACTTCAAGCAGAACAAGGGGTATGGTGCGGTCTTCCGGATCATTCCGACGAAGATTGCGACCCTTGAGCAGCTCGGGATCCCGCCGGTCGTGAAGCGGTTCGGCGAGATGCGCAGCGGGCTCGTCCTGGTGACGGGGCCGACGGGTTCCGGCAAGTCGACGACCCTCGCGGCGCTCATTGATTATGTGAATTCGAACTACAGCCGCCACATCATCACGGTGGAGGAACCGATCGAATTCGTGCACCGGAACAAGAAATCGATCATCACGCAGCGGGAAGTGCCGATTCAGACGCCGACGTTTGCGGATGGTCTGCGGGCGGCGCTGCGGGAGGATGCGGACATTGTGCTGGTGGGTGAGATGCGGGACCTTGAGACGATTTCGCTGGCGCTGACGGCTGCGGAGACGGGCCTGCTGGTTTTCGGTACCCTGCACACCAACAATGCGCGGAAGACGATTGACCGTCTTGTGGACGTGTTCCCGTCTGACCAGCAGTCGCAGGTGCGCACCATGCTTTCGGCCTCCCTGCGCGGGGTGGTGGCACAGTTGCTCATGAAGAAGGCTGACGGCAAGGGCCGGGTGGCGGTCAACGAGATCCTTGTGGCGACGCCGGCTGTTTCCGCGATCATCCGGGAAGGGGCCACGCAGAAGCTGACCGACGTGATTACGGGTGGGGCCTCGCTGGGCATGCAGTTCATGGACCAGGCCGTCTGGGCGCAGCTGCAGTCGGGAGCGGTCACTCCGTTCGAGGCCTACATGAAGGCGATCGACAAGGCGCGGTTCCGGAAGTTCCTGCCTGCCGACGTGGCCGACTCCATGGGGGGATAATCCGCATCTGCTGGAATTTCATGGTTGCCGTCCGTGCGCCATTTCCGCTACATCTGAAGCTCAAACGCCGACCTGAACATCGCAATTCTCTAGAACATGAACGAAGCCGTCGTCACGGAAAAAGAACTCCCCCAGGGATACCGCAACACCTATGATAAGGCGGTCGCCGCCATCAAGATGAACAACCATGGCTATGCCGTGGAGCTGCTGCTGAGTGTGGTGCGGGACGTGCCATCCTTTCTGGATGGCCGCCGCATGCTGCGGCAGATGGAAGTGAATCTGAGTGGGGGAAAGAAGAAGTTCCTCGACACGAGTGCGATGAAGCTGCGCAAGCCGCAGGCCACCATGAAGACCGACCCGGTGGCGGCACTTTATGAGATCGAGGAAGTGCTCAAGGACGATCCGTTCAGCATGGCGGCCAATGTGGCGCTTTTTGATGCGGCCAATGCGGCTGCCATGCCGCTGACGGCGGCCTTCGCCCTGGAGACGGCGCTCAAGGGGAAGCCGGACGACAACAAGCTAGGGCATCGTCTGGCGGAGTACCTGATGGCGCATGATGACCCGGAGCGGGCCATCAAGATCTACGAGCATATTCTGAAGCATGATGCCACGGATGGCGAGGCGCGCCGCGGGGTGACCAATGCCAATGCCCGCCTCTCCATGAAGCGGACGAAGCTGGACCAGGAAGGCACGAATTTCCGGTCGCTTCTCAAGAGTTCGAAGGACGCGAAGCAGCTCGAAGACATGGCGCGGGTGGGTGCGACCAAGGAACAGATGCTCGAGCAGATTGCGCATCTTGCGCCGGATTACGAAGCGAATCCGAATGACATCAATGTGGTCCGCAAGATTGCCGACCTGTACGAGCGGATCGAGGACTGGGAACAGGCGCTCGCTTATTACAGCTGGGCGTATCAGCTCAGCAACGGTGACACGGCCATCGAGAACAAGGTGCACCGTCTCCAGGACAAGCTTGACGAGCTGCACATCCGTCAGCTCAGCGAATACCTCGAGGCCAACCCGGGAGCAGAGGATGCGGAGGCGCGCCGGGCGGAACTGGCTGATCTCGAGCGTCAGCGCAGCGAGAAGCTCGTGACGGTGGCGAAGGAACGGGTGAATGGGAATCCGACCGATCCTCAGCTCCGTTTCGAGTATGGAACGCATCTGTACAATGCGGGGCATTCGCGGGAAGCGATTCCGGAACTGCAGCGGGCCAAGAATAACCCGCATATCCGTCACAAGGCGATGCTCATGCTTTCCCGGTGCTATGCGGCGAGCAAGATGTACGACCTTGCCTTCACGCAGCTGCAGGAAGCCGACAAGGAAATGGCGGTCATGGACGGCACCAAGAAGGAAGTTGTCTACGAAATGGGCCTCATGCTGGAGAAGCAGGGCAAGGGACCGGAATCGCTTGATTGCTTCAAGCAGATTTACGCGATCGACTACGGCTACCGCGATGTGGCGGCCCGGGTGGAAGGTGCCTACGGCAGCTGACCGCTGGGCACTTCATCGAGTCTGACGCTCAGGAATTCCCCTTCCGCCATTTTGAGAAAGAGTGGCGGAAGGCGGTCCTGGGGGTAATTTTCCTGATCGGTGTAGACTCTTAGTTCTTCGACGGGGAAGGGGACGGCGAACATGCGGTCGTCGCGTGCCTGGATGGGTTGGTCTGTTTTCGGTACGAGGGCGTAGCGTTTCCGTTCGAGCACGAATTCCGGGGGCGGGGCACCGGCGACGTACCATCGGGTATCGCCGACGGCGGTGGGCCATGTGATCTGCTGGAGGCCGGGCGTACGGGCGTTGTGCCAGACGACGGCGGCAGCGGCGGCGATGAGGAGGGAGAAGAGGACGAGAACGCGACCGGGCGTGCCGATCGGTTTATTGCGTGCTTTCATGGTGGGGCGGAGAACTCTGGTCGGCGACCTGCCATGGGGGTGGTCCGGGGCCGGGGCTGGTTCCGTCGTGGAGGGGAAGGAACCAGCCGCCGGGGGACGGGAAGCGGGCGGGGCCTCAGGCGAGGCAGTTGCGGATGAACTTGATGCCGTCGCGGTAGACTTCCTGTTCGTTGCGGAAGAACGGGCGCCAGACGCGGGTGGCGGCGGCGAGGTCCGGGAGGGCGCTACCGAAGGCTTCGATGGTCACGTAGCCTTTGTATTTCTTGGCTTTGAGGTGCTGGAGGACCGGGCGGATGATGCTTTCGCCGTTGTGGGTTTTGCCGGGGGTACCGCGGTCGTTGGCGGAGATGTGGATATGGCTGATGACGTCGAGGTTTTTCTTGAGAGCGCCGACGGGGTCGCGTTCCTCGATGTTGGTGTGGAAGGTATCGAACATGGTTTTGAAGTTCGGGTGGTCCACGAGCTTCACGTAGGTTTTGGCCTGTTCCATGGTATTGAGGAAGTGGCTTTCAAACCGGTTGAGGGGTTCGATGGCGAGGTGGATGCCGGCTTTGGCGGCGTAGTCGGCGAGCGGGCGGTGCACGTCTGCGGCGCGCTTCATTTCGTCGGGCTGGGGGCCTTTGCCGGTGAAGACGCCGAGGACCTGGTAGTACGGACCGCAGAGGAGTTTGATGCCTGCGCTGTGGCCGCAGTCGATGACACGCTTGAGGTGGTCGAGGGCCGCCTTGCGGTTTTTGGCGACGGTGCTGGTGGGGCTGTGTGCTTCGTCAGGCGAGACGGTGACGGCGGTGGATTCGAGTCCATTGTCGGCGAGAGCCTTGCCGATTTTTGCGAAGTGGGCGGGGTCGCTGGTATCGAAGATGGGGATTTCGACGCCGTCGTATCCAGTTTTCCTGAGTTCCTTGAGGATGGGGAACTGCTGTTCAACGAAGTGAGTGGTCCAGAGAAGGAGGTTGAAACCGATTTTCATGGTGGGCGGAGACTGGCGGGCACGGCCCGGGTTGGCAAGTCAGGAATGCGCGGAGGAAGCGGGCTGTCAGCGTCCGGTGAGGACGTAGCGTTTGTCGTCGGCTGAGCCTTCGCCGACGCGGCCTTGGACTTCGGTGAGGACGGAGGCGAAGCCGCGGCGGGCGAGGCCGGCGCGGGTTTTTTCCTCGTTCCATTTACGGATGGGGACGAGGACGTGAGTGGAGTCTGCGGGGATAGCCGAGAGGCTGGCGCATTCGGTGGTGTGCGGGCCGAGGTAGAAGAGGAACGGCTGCGGGCCGGGGTAGAGGGCAGCGATGCGGGCGTCGGGTCCGGCGGCGGCGAGGATCTGGCTGGCGGGGCCGCGGTGTTCGTGGGTTTCATTCCACTTGGGGATGACGAGGAAGCGCAGTTGGAGGGCAGCGAGGAGTGTGACGGTGGCCGAGGCGGCGATGAGGCGTGCCGTCGAGCCGGAGGGCAGGCGGAAGCTCGCGAGGAAGAGCAGCCATGCGGCGACTGCTCCGGTGCCGAGCCAGACCACATGGACGCGGGCGACGGCGAAGCTTTCCGTGACTGGCAGGAGAGCACCGGCGAGGCTGAGCAGGGCCATGGCCGCGAGCAGGGCTTGTTCGGTGGCGCGCCAGCGGAGCGGGACTTCCTGGCTGGGCGTGCGGTCCAGTTGTTTTTCGTCGAGAACGAGGAGCCAGATGGCGAGGAGGACGATGGGGGCGGCGAGGGGAAGCTGGAAGCGTGCGTGGGGTTCCGGGATGAGCGAGAGCAGCAGGCCGGGAAGTGCGCTGCCCGCGGCGAGCCCGAGCAGGAGGCCGCGGGATCGGCCCGGAAGGAATTCCGCCGCGGATTTTCCTGCGGGACGCCACCAGATGAGGGCCAGCAGCGAGGGCAGTGCCATGATGAGGATGGTTTCGAGGGGCGACAGCATCCATCCGGTGAGGTCGAACCGTTCCGGCATGAGTCGGCCAAGGATCTGCTGGGACCAGACATCGGACTGGTCGCGTCCGCCGGAGGCCTCCGTGGCAGCGGCGGCCGCGCGGGAACGCACGGCGAGTACCCATGGCAGCGGGATGAGGAACTGGAGGGCGAGCGAGGCGAGGTGGGCGGGCTGGCGGAGGAGAGAGAGTGATTTGGCGTGGCGCAGCGTGATGAGCACCATTGGGTAGAAGAAGAGGAGGAAGACCGGGCCTTTGGCGAGCGAGGCGAGGCCCATGAAGATGGCTGGGGGCAGCCAGAGCCGCCAGTGCGAGTGACCCCGTTCCCATGCGGCGGCCCAGAGCAGGGTGGCCATGCCGTAGAGGCCTACATAAAGGGCTTCGATTTCCGCGAGGCGGCCTTTTTCCACGAGACCGCCGCAGCAGAGCAGGGCTGTGGCGAGGAAGAGCGGGAACTGTGGATGGTAGGGCGTGAAGGCGCGTCCTGCCAGCAGGGCCGTGATGGCCATGGCAAGGATGGCGAGTGCGGAAGGAAGACGGGCAGCCCATTCGCTTTCGCCTCCGTGGAGGCGGAAGCTGCCGGCGATGGCCCAATTGATGAGTGGGGGCTTGCGGTGGTATGGTTTGCCTTCCGAGCGCGGGAGAATCCAGTCGCCGCTCTGCACCATGACACGGGCCGGGAGGATGCGGCGGCCTTCCTCGCCCTTCAGTTCAAACGATCCGAGGCCCGGAAGGTAGAGGGCTGCCCAGAGCAATACGGTGAGGAGCCACCATTTCCATGGAAGGCCGACTGCCGGGTTCCGCATCAGCGGCCTCCTTTCACCGATTCGATGTAGTCGCGGGCGGCAGCCGTCACTGCTCCGGCGACATCTGCCCGTGCCTTGGCGAAGGGCGGACGGAACCATGGGAACGAGCCGACCACATCAGCGGTCACGAGCACGGAGCCATCGCAGTGGGGGCCGGAGCCGATCCCGATGGTCGGGCATGTGGTGCGGGCCGTGATGGTGTCGGCGACGGCAGGCACGATGCCTTCGAGGACGATGGCGAGGGCCCCGGCACTGTCGAGCGCCATGGCATCGCTGAGGAGGCGGGCTGCTTCTGATTCGTTCTTCCCCTTCTTCCGGTAGCCTCCTTCTTCGCGGACGCTCTGGGGGAGCATGCCGATGTGGCCGACGAAGGCGATGCCGTCTGCGATGATGGCGCGGACCTGGGGAAGCATGGCGGTGCCGCCCTCGAGCTTGATGCAGTCGGCCCCTGCTTCGGTGAGGAGGCGTGCGTTGCGGACAGCCTCGGCGGGAGTTTCGTAGGAATGCCATGGCAGGTCGGCACAGACGGCCGCGCGCTGCACGCCGCGGCAGACCGCCCGGACGTGATGCAGCATATCCGCCATGGTCACGTCCACGGTATCTGGGTATCCGAGCACGACCATGCCGAGGCTGTCGCCCACGAGCACCATGTCGATGCCGGCTTCGTCGAGCAGCCGTCCTGTTGGATAATCCGCGGCCGTGAGCACGGCGATGCGCTGGCCTGCCGGCTTCAGCGAAGCGAAGGTTTTCAGTCGTTCAGGTCTCGGAATCATGCGTCGGGGGAGCCATCGCGATTCCCCCATGCGGTGCAATCACGGAGTCGTGATGCCCTGTGAAATCGTGGCTGCACGGGAACGGGGGATACGGTAGGGGGGGAGCTGTCATGATGCGATCAATGAGCCGTCGGCGATTCTGCGGGACCCTTGCGGGAGGGTTGGCTGGTGTGCGGGTCCGGGGTGGGGAAGCGGGGCGTTCCGGGGCGGTGGCCACGGGGCATCCAATGGCGACCGAGGCAGCGTGGCGGGCGATGCAGGCGGGGGGCAATGCGGTTGATGGGGCGATTGCTGCGGCGCTCATGCTGGGAGTGGTGGATCCGGTCAATTCCGGTCTGGGTGGCGGGATGTTTCTGCTGATCCGGAGTCCGGATGGGAAGTTCACGGCGATTGACGGGCGGGAGGCGGCTCCGGCGGCGGCGAGCCGCGACATGTTTGTGCGGGATGGCAAAGCCGTGGCGGAACTCAGTCAGCAGGGACCGCTGGCGGTGGCGGTGCCGTCGCAGCTGGCGGCGCTTGCGGATGCGGCGGCTGCCTTTGGAAACCGTCCGCTGCGCGAACCACTTGCGGAGGCGGCGCGGGTGGCCGGGGAAGGATTTGTGCCCGACCGCACGCTGCTGGCGCGCATGGCCTCTGTGCGACCGCTGCTGCCGATGTTTCCGGGGCTGGCGGCGCAGTTTGGCGGGGCCGAGGCTGGTGTGGTGCTGCGGCAGCCGGAGTTGGCGGCGACGCTGCGGTCGCTTGCGGAAGATGGACCGGAATGGTTCTACCGGGGACCCTTTGCGCAGCGGGTGGCGGCATGGATGGGGGAAAACGGGGGCGTTCTCACGGAAGAGGACTTTGCGGCATACCGGACCGTGCGGCGCGAGCCCATTGCGGCGGAATATCGTGGGTTTTCCGTGACCGGATTCCCTCCGCCTTCGTCCGGCGGGCTGCACATTGCTCAGATGCTGCGGCTGCTGGAGCCATTTGATGTGGCGAAGCTCGGGGCCGCTGACCGTGCGCATCTGCTGGCGGAAGTGATGAAGATTGCCTTTGCTGACCGGGCCCGCTGGCTGGGTGATCCGGATCATGCGAAGGTGCCGCGGGGCCTGCTGCGGGAATCCTATCTCGACGGACTTGGTGCGGGGTTGCGCATGGACCGAGCTGCCGACATCGGGCAGGCGGGATCTCCTCCCGATGCGGAAAGCGACTATTTCCGGAAGCACACCACGCATTTTTCCGTGTGCGATGCGGCCGGTTGGTGGGTGGCTGCCACTGCCACGATCAATACGACCTTTGGATCGAAGGTCATCGTGCCCGGGACTGGCGTGGTGCTGAACAATGAAATGGACGACTTCTCGGCGCAGCCGGGGGCGGCCAATGCGTTCGGGCTGGTGGGTGCCGAGGCCAACTGTGTGGCTCCGGGGAAGCGGCCGCTTTCGAGCATGAGTCCGACCATTGTCTGTTCCGGGGGCGAGCCCATGCTGGCGCTGGGAGCGGCTGGGGGACCGACGATCATTTCGCAGACGCTGCTGCATCTGGTGGGCATGCTCGATCTTGGGATGGATGCGGAAATGGCGCTGCGGCAGCCGCGGCTGCATCATCAATGGCGGCCGGATCAGGTCATGCTGGAGCCCGGGTTTCCGGAGGAAGTCGCTTCGGAGCTTTCCCGCCGGGGTCATAAGATCAAGAAAGGCAATGGGTTCGGAGTTTCGCAGATCACGGCCCGCCGCCTTGGTGGACCACTGGAGGCTGCGGCGGATCCCCGGGCTGGTGGATCCGGCCGGGTTTGGTGAGTTGTGGCGGGCTGTGGAGTTCCTGCTTGCGGCACCTGTTTGAGGCCCTAAGGCCATGGTCGCATGAGTCTTTCCGCGCCATCGCCGCGCTGGATTCTGCGTCCGGTTGACGAGCTTGCCGTCTCGCGGGTGCGGGCCAGCACGGGGACATCACTTTCTCCGCTGGTGCAGCGTCTGCTCGCACAACGGGATCCGGGCAGCGAGGAAGCCGTGCAGCGGTTTTTGCAGCCGAAGCTGCAGGGCCTGACCGATCCGTTTCTGCTGCCGAACATGGAAGCGGCGGTGGAGCGGCTGCTGCAGGCGGTCGACCGGAAGGAACGCGTGGTGCTTTACGGGGATTACGATGTGGATGGGGTGTCGTCGCTTACGTTGCTCCGCACCGTGCTGCGGGCGTACGGTCTCGAGCCGCGCTGCTTTCTGCCGCTGCGGATGGAAGAAGGATACGGATTGTCTCCGGAAGGTCTGCAGCGCTGCCTTGAAGATGGAGGTGTCGATCTGCTGGTGGCCGTCGACTGTGGCACCACGGCCAGCCGGGAAGCCGAGTGGCTGGCATCGCAGGGCATCGAGCTGATCATTCTTGATCATCATGAACCTGATCCCAACCGGGTGCCGCAGTGTGCGGCCCTTGTGAATCCGAAGCTGGGGTCGGCCTTTCATTTCCTGTGCAGTGCCGGTGTGGTTTTCAAGCTGGGGCATGCCATGGTCAAGCGGCGGCCGAATCCGGCGCTCGATCTGAAGTCGCAGCTCGACATCGTGGCGCTGGCGACCGTGGCGGACATTGTCCCGCTGGTTGATGAGAACCGGATCTTTGTGCGCAAGGGGCTCGAGCAGCTGGAGCTGCGGAAACGGCCTGGGCTGGCGGCGCTCATTGAAGTGGCCGGGGTCAAATCGCCCCTCGACAGCATGGACCTGGGATTCCGGCTGGGACCGCGGCTCAATGCGGCTGGTCGGCTCGACACGGCACACACGGCCCTTGACCTTCTGCTGAGCGGACACCGTGACGAAGCGATGGCGCTGGCGACCGCGCTCGACCGTCAGAACCGGGAACGTCAGGAAGTCGAGCATCTCATGCAGCAGCAGGCGCAGTCGCTGGCTGACGTGCTGGCGTCGGAAGGTCATGCCGGCCTTGTGGTGGCGTCGGAAGGCTGGCATCCGGGGGTGGTGGGCATTGTGGCGGCCCGTCTGACGCGGCGGTATCATCGGCCTGTGTTTGTGATTGCGGTCGATGAGAACGGACTGGGCAAAGGCAGTGGCCGATCTGTGGAAGGATTGTCGCTCGTGGCGGCCCTTGATGCCTGCCGGGATCTTCTGCTGGCGGGTGGCGGGCACGATGCGGCGGCTGGGCTTTCGCTGCACCGGGATCGGCTGGCGGAATTCTCCGTGAGGTTTCACGAGCACATCCGTTCCCAGATCCGCGGCAGTGAACTCGAGCCCAAGCTTTATCTCGATGCCGAAACGAGGTTGGCGGACCTGACCCTTGAGTTCCTTGACGCCTACGAACTGCTGCAGCCATTTGGTCAGGGGAACGCGCGTCCTGTTTTTCTCGCCCGCGGGGTGCAGCCGGTGAACGAGCCGAAACTGCTGCGTGAGCGGCACTGGAAATTCGAATTCTACCAGGATGGAACGGTCAAGGGTGGCATCTGGTTCAACGGAGCGCACGACCCCCTGCCGCCGCCGCCGTGGGACATTGCGTTCTATGTCGACCGCAACACGTTCCGCGGCGAGACGCATGTACAGCTGCTTGTGCAGGCGATGCGGACAAGTTCCGGAGCCTGAAGTTCCGGGGTCGTCCGGCGGCTCCGGGAATGGATCAGCGGAGGGAAGCCTTGAGTCGTGCGTAGAGGGTGCCTGTGGCTGGGGTGAGGGATCGGGCTGTGACCGTGAGGGAGCCGTCGGGCCGGGGAATTTCCGACACGATGGTGAAGCTGCCGGTGGTCCATGCGAGGAGGTTGGGGGACGATTCGACCGTGAGGGTGGCGTCTTCCGCGGCTGGATTCCTTGTGAAGGTGAATTCCATGAAGCCGTCGGGTGTGAGGGTGACACTGGGGAGCCGGGTGGGGTCGGGCGCATTATCGCTGGAGCCGAGGGCGTATTCCATGAGGGCGGAAAGTCCGTCCGCGTCGTCGTCGGCGGCTGGGCTGCCAGTGAACGGGAGGGCGTCGCCGCTGCCTGGATTTCCTCCGGTTGCGGTGCTGGCGCGCCAGTTTGCAGCGATGGAGTGATCCGGGAGCGAGGCTGGAGCGATGAGGACGAGGCTGGGGCCGCTGCCGTCCGGGGAGGTCGGCCATGGAGCGGAATCGCGGTAGGCAAACGAACGGATCACGAAGCCATCGGCTCCCACGAGGGTGAGGGTTTCCCCATTGTTATTGAGGCCGGTGCCGCCCGTGAAGGCACCGTCGGCCATGGAGGCCGCTGCGGAGGGATATCGGAAGACGAAGGCCGCGCGGTCGCGCACCGCGAGGGTGCGGCCACCCGGAGGCAGGGTGCTGCCGGGGGCGAACGCGAAGGCGACCCCGTCCGTGAAGCGGACATTGTCGAGACTGACCGGGGCTTTGCCTGCATTCATGAGTTCGATGAATTCGAATTGGTCTGCGTCGGTGAAGCCGGCGGACAGTTCGGCTGGCGAGGGTGGGGCTGGGTGGTACATGATTTCCGAGACCACGAGATTGGCTGCCGAGGCCGGTTCCACGGGAGATGTGTTTTCGATGATGATGGAAGCCGAGCTGATCAGTTTGCCGCTGAAGTCGATGGCTTCGAGGGTAACCGTGCGGGAACCCGGGTTGGCGGGAACCTTGAGCTGCCATGTACTGTTGGCGGTCCATGTGACGCTGAGGGGTTCCGTGCTGCCTGCGATGCGGATGCTGCGGACATTGACCCAGCCGATGCCCGTGAGGGTGGCTGTGCTGCCATTGACGCTGAGCGGGCCCGGGGTGGTGATGGCGAAGGCTGTCTGCGGAATGGCCGAGCGGATCTGGGTGAGGACATTGTTCGATCGGTTCGTCATGTAGGTCAGTTCCGCGGCCCAATCCTGCTGGGGGTGCAGCGAGGCGAAATGCGACGTCCAGATCGACATGTAGGCATTGTGGTAGGTGGTCGTGATGATGTCGTGGAGGTGACCGAGGTAGAGGCGGCGGCGTGCGGGCGACTGTGTGAGGGTAGCGCACTGGGGATTGGCCGTGATGCTGCGGGTTTCACTGAAGGAGAAATCCATGTCGTGCGGCAGGAAGACAATGCGGCCGTCGGGTCGGGCATAGTAGATCCCGTTGTGCTGGTCGCCGGCCGCCGCGTTGTCGCCTGCTCCGGTGAGGACGGCGTAGGCCATGCCACGGAACCATGTATCTAGGTCGATGACCGATGGAAGAGCGGCTTCGAAGGCGGCTCCTGAGGTGCTGAAGAGTTTGCAGTAGCGGATGATGGGGGAGAAGTCGTCCTCCTCGCGGTTGATCTTGTTGAGGAAGTGCCAGCGGTAGCGTTCCTTGTCGTCGCCGAGGTTGGTGACGTTGACGCCCATGACGTTGTCCGGTTCCGGCAATTTTGCTCCTGTGGGGGTCCCGTTGCTGGTGGTGGTGGGGTAGTAGACCAGTTCGTATTCGTACAGTTTGCCATCCGAACCATTGTCGAACTGTTCGTCGAGGAAGACGTCTTCGTAGCGGGCCATCTGGAGGACGGCACCGCCGGTGAGGGCCTGATTGGGGGCGAGAATCTTGATGAAATCGTTGTAGCGGCTGATGGGGCCGCCGGAATTCGAGATCATCATGTCGAAGAGGAGTTCGCGCTGGCCGGGAGACTGGCCTTCCGAGCGGTCGACGGCGACGCCGCCGTGGGCTCCGCGGAAGAGACCATCCGAGGGGAAGTCGAGGTTGTAGCCGACGCGGCCTGTCTGATTGCGGCCGCGTTCGCTGCTTTTGAGTCGGACGCCCGCATTGTAGTAGATGTCGCCTTCGCGGTCGATGACGGTGGCTTCGATGCGGTCATTGCTCATGACTTCCGTGGCCGTGTGCATGAGGGTGCGGTCGGCATTGGTCGTGATGATGCGGAAATTGTGCCATCCGTTGGTGGCGGCCGTGTTGTCATTGACCTTGCAGAGGGCGCGGGAATCCGGTCCGGCGGTCGGCCAGAGGGCATCGGTGCCTGTGCTGTCGGTGGCCCGGAGGTAGTATTGGATGACGGCACCGGCGGCCTGGCCGGGGATGACGCCCGCGTACTGTCCTGGGCTGGAGGCGGTCATGGGGGTCGACTGGAAGGCTCCGCCATTGACCGAGTAGAGGAGGGTGAGGGAAGCGACGCCGTCGGGGTCGCTGGCGGCTGCGGAGACGGTGATGGGTTGGCTGGCGGCGGGGACGGCGGGCGAGTGGATCATGCCCGTGCAGGTGGGGCCGGCGTTGGCGACTGCGGTGGAATTAGGGGCCGAGGGGGTGCCGCCGTCCGAGGGCCGGTCGATGGTTGTGACGCGGGCGAGGCGGTTGAAGTAGAGGCGGGAGTGGAGTTGGTTGGAACCCGAGACCCAGCGGGCGCGGAAGGAGATTTCGTATTCCCGGCCATTGACCACCGAGCTTTTGAGGGTGGTTTCCACCTGATTGTGCATGTGTTCGGTGGGGCCGGTGGCGACGAGGCGGAGGATTTTGTTGGTGGGGTTGCCGGGTTCAGCGATGACGCTGCCGCGGCGGTGATTGCCGCGGAGGCGCCATGCAGCGGCGTTGTCGAAGCCGGTGTCGTTCAGTTTCTGGACGGCGGTGGTGGCGGGTGCTTCGATGATGCTGAGGTCATCGAACCAGATTTCGCCTGCGCCGAGGAGGCCCATGTTGAATTCGATCCATTGGGAATCCGGGCCATTGGAAGCGGCGGCCGTGCCTCGGTAGGTATAGGTTTTCCATGCGGTGCGGCTGGCTTCAGTGCTGGCCGACCATGCGCCCGGAGCGGCATTGTCTGCGCGGAGGTCGCGCAGTTCGAGGGTGGTGCCGCCGCCGTCTGGAGATTCCGGCCAGTAGCCCGCGTCGAAGTAGCGGACTTCGTCGGCTGGGTTGCGGCGGGCGTCGCGCAGTTCGAGTCGGTCACTGGTGGCTGAGAGCGAGCCCATGAAGGTGCCAAGGAGCCGGGCGGCCGGGTAGGCCTTGGAGAAGGCAGCGGCATTGAAGGCGATGCAGGCGTGTTCGCCGGGGGCGAGGGATGTGCCCGGGGCGAAGGCGAAGTCGATTCCGCTGCCGAAGTCCCAGCCGGTGAGGTCGACTGGTTGCGTGCTGCGGTTGGCGATTTCGATCCATTTGTTATCCGACTTGCGGAGGGGTTGGCCGGGGATGGCGGGGGAGACGAGCGAGCGGAGGTCGAGTTTGAGGCCGAAGACGAGGTCGCTGCTGCTGGTGGCGTTCTGGTGGACTTCGACGGAGAATCGGTTGGTGCCTGCCACGAGGCCTGTTTTGGGGAGGACCATGCTGACGAGCGTGGCGTCGCCGACACCCGGGGTGGAGAGGGTTTCCGGACCGACGGGGCCTGCGGGCATGCTGAAGCGCTGGGCGAGTTCCGTGCCATTGAGGTAGAAGACGGCACCGTCGTCGATGAGGTGGGTGATTTCGATGGAATCCGCGGCGGCGAGCTGAGCGGCGGAGAGTTCGAATTCGCGTTCGAAGTAGTAGGTTACGGTGCTGGGTGAATAGGTGGCCAGCGGGGTGGCGAGCGGGACGGGCAGGGCGGCGGTTTCGTAGCCGATGGGGGCATTTCCGCTCAGCCAGTTTCCTTCCACGGGGTGGGGTGTGGCCGCCCAGTCGGCCGGGAGGTTTTCATCGGCGGCATTGTAGCGCCATGGTTCGCCGTGATTGATGAGGGTGACCGACTGGAAGGTGGCCGGGGTTTCCGGGACCGGAGCGAGGACTGGTGGATTGTACTGAATTTCGCTGATGACGATGGCGTCGGTGAACTCGAAGCGGTTGGCGGCACCGGGGGTGGCGGAGGCTGGGTAGAGCCATGCGCCGCTGCGTTCCGGGGCTCGACCGCGGAGGCGGTTTGTTTGTTCCTGGCAATCGACGAGGGCGGCGCGGCCCGCCGTGAAGAGGAAGAGTTTTTCGCCGTCGGCCGGTGAGAATCCGAGTTCTGCTGTGGGAATGACGAGGAAGCCGCCTGGTTCGACGGTGCCGGCTGGCAGGGTGAACTGCCGGGCCGGGTCTGATCCTGCGGCGATGATGAGGCCGACGGTGCTGACGGGAGATGAACCGGTGTTGGTGAGTTCGATCCAGTACGGTGAGGCGGATGCTGCGGTGATTTCCGAGAAGCGGAGCGATGGGGGAGCGCCCGGCTGGGGGATGAGGTTTTCGGTTTCCAGTTCGCAGGCGAAGACGGCGTCGCTGTTGCCGAGGGCGTACTGGTGGAGTTCGACCGAGAGGCGGTTCGTGCCCATGCGGAGGGCCTGGAACGGCACGGGTGTGGCTGCCGAGAGCGCAAGGGCTTCCGTATTGACCGTGGCAAAGGTGGCCGACGTGATGGGACCCTGCGGGAGGTTGTGGCGGAAGATTTCCGTCCCGTTGAGGTAGAAGACGGCACCGTCGTCGACTGCGTGGCGGAGCCGGAGCGACTTCAGGTCAGCGAGGTTTGCGGCGCTCACTTCGAATTCCGTTTCGAAGTAGTAGGTGGTCACGTAGGGGTCGTTGAGTCCCGGGAAGGCGAGGACGGTTCCCGTGGGGAAGCTCATGGTGCTGGTTTCGTAGGCGAAGGCTCCGGGGCCTTCCTTCCATGGGGCATTGGCGGGGTGGACGGTGCTGGCCCAGTCCGCTCCGGGGTTGCTGCCCGTTTCGTCGAACCTCCAGCGCTGATTCACCGGGATGATTTTGGTTAGGGTGGTCGGCGGGGGCAGGGAGGCGTCCGGGAAATTGGCGATGCCCGGGGTGCCGCCTTGCTGGGCGGAAACCGTCCAGTTGGCGTGTGGTCCGCTGGACGTGTAGGGCGCGCGTTTGGCCATGGTCCAGCCCGAGCCATCGGCGGCCAGCGGCCATGGGGCGGTGTCCGTGAATTCCAGTTCGTCCATCATGCGTCCGCTTTGATTGACGAGGCGGAGGCGTTCGCCCGAGTTGGCGAGTGATCCCGGGAAGGGTCCGAATTGACCTTGAGTGGGCGACTTGGCGACGACGGCGTAGCTGCCGGGATTCAGAATGGTGCCGGCTGGAAACGTGTAGCCGATGCCGTCGATCTGCCAGCCCGAGACATCCACCTTGATGCCCATCTGATTGAACACCTCGAGCCATTCGCCTGCTTCCGTGGTGCCGGCTGGGTTGTAATGCACTTCGTTGAAGACGACGACCGAGTCGGGTGCGGCGCAGAGCGGGGCCGCGGTGAGAAGAAGGGCAGCGGCGGGGAGCAAAACGGTCCGGGAATTCATGGGTGAGCGCGAGGGGAAGGGGTGGAAAGGGAAACCGCCGGAGAACGGTGTGCTGGCCTGCTGGTGCGTGCCAGTGAATCGTTCTCCAGCGGAGAGGGGAGGAAGCGTAGAGCTTGGTTTACTGCGGGGTCACATCGCGGACGCGGTAGAAGGCTTTCTCGAAGCCGGAAGCGACCGTGTCTTCGAAGACCGTGAGCGATCCCGTTGAGGGAAGAGCATCCGTGAGTTCGACCCATGTGGAGAGGTTGCGGGAGAAATCGACGGCGTAGACGCGGTTGGGACGCGACTGGATGCGGAGGGTCATGCGTGATCCATCCGGGGCGCGTTCGGCGCTGGAGATGGCGAGCGGGGGAGGTTCACCGGCGGCGCGGTTGGTGAGGCCGTACATGTGGAAGCTGCCATTGGCCGAGGAGACGGGCGGGATGAGGGCTTCGACGGTCATGTCGGTGGCGGCTGCCGTGTAGGTGAAGCTGAGGTAGTATGCGCTGTTGTCGTTGCCGTTGCCGAGGACGGTGCCGGGTCGGTCTTCAAGAATATAGAAGCCGCGGCGTTCCGTGCCATTGGTGAAGGTGAGGGCGGCGGGACGAACGGTGGAGCCTGCCCATTTCCGGATGAAGAGCCGGAATTCATAGGTGAGTCCGGGTTCGAGGCCCGAGAGGGTGAATGACTGGCGGTTGCCCGGGGTGGATCCGGCTCCGGAGTAGGTGAACGTGCCGAAGAGGGTGGCGTTGCCTGAGCCGGTGACATTGCCGGCGGCTGGCTGCCATTCTCCGTTGTTGATGCCCGGGCCGATGATGTTCTTGCCGCCCGCGAAGCCATTCCATGCGAAGTTTGCCGGTGTGCTCACGGTGTCGAGGGCATCGAGGTCGACGCCATTGATGGAAGTGGCGGAGCCGCCGCTGATCTTGTGAGTGTACTGGTGTTCCGTGCTGATGCCGGTGCTGGCTTCATCGGTGACGATTCCGAGGGCGAATCCCTGCGGCAGAGAGGTGGGCAGCGAAGCGATGTCGAGCGGATTTCCGCCATGGGGGGCTTCGAAGCCGTCGGGGTACTGATCGCCATCGCTGTCGTAGACGGTCGGGTTGGTGCCTGCGTCCGTGCTGCTGACAAAGACGCCGGTATTCGTTTCTGCGGCGTCTCCGAGCCAGTCGCCATCCGTGTCCGGATTGGTGGGATTGGTGGCAACGCGCGGGGCGGCCGGGTTGAGTTCGGCGCCATCTTCGAGGGTATCGCCGTCGCTGTCGGCGAGTTTGGGATTGATGTCCGGGTAGCCTGAACGGCTGAGGAGGTATTCGGCGGCATCGCTGAGGGAATCGCCATCGAAGTTCCCGCTGCCCGCCCCCGGGCCCGGGCCGGCTGCTGTGCCCGAGAGGTCGGTCAGATTCCCGGCGCGTGCCTGTTCCCAGACGTCGCCGAGTCGGTCGCGGTCGGTATCGCTGATGAGGGTGAAGGGGAAGACGCGCTCCGAGGTCGTGCCTGATGCCGTGCCCGTGCCACGGATGCGCACGGAGTAGGTCGTGCCGTCGGGGACATTGAGGAAGTCGAGGGCACCCGAGGGTTCGAGGCGGTTTCCATTGATCGTGAAGAGGGCATTGTCCGTGTCGCCGGTGCCCGGGACGAGAGCGAACGTACCTGCTTCCGGGGTACCATTGAGGGTGCCCGACAATTCGGCGATGAGTCCGCCGGGGTCGGTCGACGAGAAGAAGACGCTGGTGCTGGCGGCCGGGAGGAATTTCGGATTGAGGCCGCGGATCACGAAGTTGTCGATTTTCGTGTTCGAGGCATTCGCTCCCAGTTCCATGTAGAGACTGCCGAGGTTGTTGTCCCACTGGAAGACGCGGTTGGTGACGACGGCGGTACCGTCGACCGAGGCCGTCACGGTGACGCTGGTGCCGTCGCTGAAGTCGGGGAAGCGGTACTCGATGACGACCCGGCGGACCGCATTGGTGGCCGGGGAATTGCCGCCGTTGGTGGCGACACCGTTATCGAAGAACTGGGATCCTCCGTTGTGGCGGAAGAGAATGCCGAAGTCGGTCTGGGCGTGATTGACGCGCACGGGGGGTTCGCTGCCAATCTGGGCGACGGTGCCTACGCCGACCGAGAATTCGACCCAGTTGGTGTCGGTATTATTGAGCGGAAGCCAGTCGAATTCGACCTTGAAGCCATCTTCCGTGAGAATGGTGGCTCCGGCGGGACCCGAGGCGAAGTCGTGCCAGCTTCCCAGATTCTGGGCCTGGTGGAAGCGGACACGTCCTTCGCCGCCGCCGGCGCGCAGCATGTTGAGTTGATTGCCGACGATGCCGTGCTGGATCATGGATGACCGCAGCTGGACGGCGGGTCCGAGCAGGCCGCCACGGCGCCCGGTCTGGGCCGAGGCGTCGAAGTTCGCATTGTCCGGCGCGTCGAAATTGTCAGACAGAACGTCGGTGGCCTGTGACGGAATCGTCAGAGCGACCGCGGCAAGGATGGGCAGGGATTTCATGGGGCAGGGAGGGGGGGAGTCTTTTCCTTGTTAGAAAAAGATTAATTTACGCCAGGAGTGCATCAGAAATGGATGCTCCCGTCAATCCCCGCTGTTCTGAAATCCCGGTAATAGTCCGTGCCGGTCCGGGCTAGTGCGCTCGTGATTAGATTTCGCGTACTTCCGCGGTGGGGGCATTGGTCATGACCGAGACGATGCCGATGTCGCGGGCGGCGTCGGAGGCATACATCTGGCTTGAGCCGATGACCTGGCCATTGGTGGCCTTGAGGACGAAGTAGGGCTGGTCGGCGGTGGAGGTTTTCTTTTCGAACGAGGCGGGGTCGCCGCCGTTGCTGCGGACCGATTCGATGCCGGCGAGGGCGGCGGCCTTCGATTCGTAGATTTCGCTGCTGAGAATGACCTCGTGGTTGGCGGCCTTGAGGGTGAAGTGGGGTTTGCCGCTGGAGGCGGTCTTAAGTTCGAAGTATCCGGGCATGGTCGTGGTTCTGGTTGATGTTGGGATGCCTCCGGGTGGTCGCCGGAGGGTGGCGACGGGATAGCGGGAATGCGGGGTTGGGCGCAATGGTTTTCTGGAATTTGATTAGGGATGGGCGAGGGACCTTCTCTTGCGGCAGGGAAGTTCCGGGGCATTTTCATGGTTCTCCGGTGCCGATGCTGCTGCCGGGGGAACGGAAACCGGAACCATGTCTTCTTCAGAATGTGCCGAGATGATCGATCCTGATTTGCTGCTGGAGGCCTATGCGCAGGGGGTGTTTCCGATGGCCATGCCGGACGGGGAACTGGGATGGTTTTCGCCGGATCCCCGCGGGGTCATTCCGATCCGGGAATTCCATGTGCCGCATGGGTTGCGGAAGCTGCTGAAGAAGAATCTGTTCGAGATCCGGCTGAATACGGCGTTCACGGCGGTGATGCGTGGCTGTGCCGACCGGGAATCGACGTGGATCGACGGGACGATTCTGCGGAGCTATGCGCGGCTTCATGAGAGGGGGTATGCGCATTCTGTGGAGGCGTGGCAGGGGAATCGTCTGGTGGGCGGGTTGTACGGTCTGGCGCTCGGCGGGGCCTTTTTCGGCGAAAGCATGTTTTCGCGGGAGAGCGGGGCATCGCAGGTGGCGCTGCATGCGCTCGTGCGGAGGCTGGACGACCGGGGTTTCACCCTGCTGGACACGCAGTGGACGACTGACCACCTGAGCCGATTCGGGGCGCATGAGATTCCGCGCAGCGAGTATCTGCGGAGGCTGAAGCGGGCGCTGGCGCTGCCCTGCCGGTTTGTGGACGACCCCCTGATTTCTGCATGAATCTGGCGCGCGAGATTGCCGTGCTGGCCCGGGTGCACTGGAGGATTTTCACGGCCCGCACGGTGCAGTCGGTGCAGCGTTCCCGGCTCATGGCGGGAACGATCACGCTGTTTCTGGCCGCCTATCTGGTGGCGGGGTATTTCCTGTTCTGCCGTGGGCTGAATTACATGGTCACGCTGCCGGGGGTGGGTTTGTTGCTGACCGAGCGGATTGTGTACATGGCGTACTTCTTCTTTTTTCTGATGCTGGTTTTTTCGAACAGCATCCTGCTGTATTCCGGGATTTTCCGCGGGAAGGAGACGCCGTGGCTGCTGACGACGCCACTGGATCCGCGGTCGATTCTCTGCTGGAAGGTGGTGGAATCGTTTCTGGTGAGCAGCTGGGGACTGGCGGTGCTCAGTGCGCCGCTGCTGGCGTCCGTGGGCAGCACCTTCGGGGCGGGGCCGGGCTTCTACGTGCGCAGTCTGGCGGTTTATCCTTTGTTTCTGGTCCTGCCGGCCATGGTGGCGGCGCTGCTGGTGATTGGGTTGGTGCGCTGGTGGGGACCCGCGCTGCGGGCCGTGCTGGCGGCATGGGGAGGCGCGGCGCTCGTTTCCCTGGTGCTGGGCTGGCGGAGAGCCCCGGATTTCGATCACATTGCTGCAACCACGGGGATCAAGAATGCCTTCTCCAGCGTCATGGGGTACACGGAAGCGAGCATGAACCGCTATCTTCCGAGCGCGTGGATGGCCGAGCAGATGCTGCTGTGGGCGAGGGGATTTGCGGCGCGCGGCACCTTCTTCGGTCTGCTCCTCGCGAGCTGGGTGCTTCTGTCGGGCTGGGTTTGCCTTGTGGTGGCCAGTCCGGCGACCTACCGGGCATGGAATCTGAGTCAGGCCCGCAGGGTCGGACGCACCCGCCGGAAGCCTTCTGCGGGCAGTGCGGCGGTGGCCTTTGCGCCTGGCTGGACGCGCTGGCTGCCGTTTCTGCGGCGCGATACGGCCGCTCTCATCCGCAAGGACCTGAGGGAATTCCGGCGTGATCCGGCGCAGTGGATTCCCAGTGCCGTGGTTTTTTCCATGCTGCTGGTTTATGCTGCCAATCTCAACCGGGCTATGGATAGCGACCCGGACCGTCCGTATTTCCGGCTCATGCTGAGCAGTCTGAATTTCGCGGTCTGCGGCCTGACGCTGTCGACGCTCACGACGCGTTTTGTCTTTCCGATGTTCAGTCTGGAAGGGCGGCGGCTCTGGATCCTCGGACTTTCGCCTGTGGGGCTGGAACGGGTTTTCCGGCTCAAGCTGTTCCTGTTCGGGGGCATCCTCGCAGCAGGCACCGCCACGCTCATGCTCGTTTCCGGCCTCCGGCTGGGCATGAAATCCGGGGAAATGCTTCATTACTGCGGAGCCATCGTGCTCATGAGCGGGGGGTTGACCGCGCTCGCCCTCAGCCTGGGGGTGCTCTTTCCGAATTTCCACGACCCCAGCCCGGCCCGCATCGTTTCCGGATTCGGCGGCACCCTCTGCCTGATCCTCAATTTCCTCTACATCCTCGCGTTTCTGCCCCTTTTCATCTGGCCGGGTTTCCGCGCCGTGCGTCCATCGGGGGACGCCCCGCAGGAATGGTTTCTGCTCGGTTCGGCGGCTGCTCTGCTGGCCCTCACCGCCCTCACTGCCGGCATTCCGGCCTTTTTTGCGCTGAAAAAGATAAAAAAACTGGAATTTCTAGGAAATGTGTAATATTAAGGGATGACGGACGATTGACAGAGCGATCGTCCCGGTCATCCCTAACTCATTTCCTCGCCATGTCATCCAAACAGCGTCGTCCATCGGATCGGGAGCAAGCGGCTGAACTGCAGCGTCGGCTTCGGGAAGTCAAAGAGCGTGAAGCGCAATTGAACGAGAAGCTGCATCGTTTGAATGTGGCGATTCCGATGGATGGAGCGCAGACGGTATTTCCGTCGCGGACGCGGTCCGGGATGATTCTGGCGGATGAGGATGGTGGTGGCCGGGCTCCGCGCACGCGGTATCAGCAGCGGCTGGAGAACCGGGCGCGGTCTGGTCAGGCGCTTTCGGCCTTCGGGCTGATTTTGCTGGCCTTGGCGCTGGTGGTTTGGTTGTTCCACCAGCTGAAGTCGACGGGAGTGCTCTGAGAGTGCTGGGATCAGTAGCAGCCTCCGTAGCCGTAGCCGTGGCCGTAACGGTGCCAACCACCGCCGTAGCCACCCCAGCCCTGACGGTGGTATCCGCCCCAGTATCCGCCTCCATATCCCCAGACTGGGGCAGGACGGACCACGACGGTGGGAGGGGCGACGACCACTGGGGGAGCGCAGTATCCGGGGGAGACGGCGGGTGGTGGGTAGTATCCGTAGTCGTAGTAGCAGCTGCTGAGCAGAAACGCCGGGGTGATGGCGAGGAGGAGGCGCAGGGGGAGGGTGCGGAGTTTCATGATAGGGTTACGGTGGGGGTGAGACGCGCGGGAGCCTGGAGTATTCAAGGAAACTGTGGGGATTTCTGCGGAGATTTTTCCGTGGGGAGCGGGGAAGGGGAGAGACGGTGAGGGGATTGACGCTGTGGGGGGTGCTGGCGCGGGCGGCTTGGCTCGACCGCCTGCCGGGGGAATTGCGGAATTCCGTGCTGTCGCTTTACGGGGCGAGGCTGGTTTTCGGGATCCGCCGTGCTGCGCTGGGGGCGGTGGTGCAGATTGAAGCGAAGGTGGCGACGCGGGACCGGGGCGACTGCGAGGTCTTTGTGGAGGTGAGCGGGTTCGGGATCGAGCGATTCGAGACGGCGTGCAGTTGTCCGGTGGGGCGCAACTGCAAGCATGCGTTTGCGGCGGTGCTGGCGGCGGTGAGCCGGGGTTATGTGCCGCGGAGTGATCTTCCGCAGCCCCTGGAGAGAGAGGTTTATCTGTCTGAGGAACCGCTGCGGACGGTCGTGCCTGGCGGGAACGGGGAGGCCATGGAGTCGCCTCCGGGCGAACCGCGTCCGGTGCTGCGGCTCTTTGCGGAGTATCCCTTTGTGGGGTACGTGGGCTGGTACAGTGGCATTCCGTTTGGCGAGACCGTGAGGCTTGCGGAGCTGTCGTTCCGGTATGCAGAGGCTCCGGATGCCCGGTTTCCGCTGGGTCTCGGGGCGAAGGAACAGGGAGGATGGAGCCGGGACCTTGCCGCCGAGCGTGAAGCTGCCCGGGAAATGGAATCGGGTGGTCTGGTGCGCTGCGGCGAAGTGCTCAGTTATTCCCTGAAGACGGGGCTGCGCGATGCCTTTCTGCATCATCCTCATGCCATGGACGAGGGGCCGTGGGTGACCTTTCTGATGGAGCGGGTGCCGCGGCTCCGGGCGATGGGCTGGGAAGTGGAGATTGACGGAAGTTTCCGGCTTTCCGTGGTCCGGCCCGATCATTTTTATGAGGATTTTCTGGAGACCGGGCGGCCGGAATGGTTTGCGGCGGAGATCGGATTTGAATCCGGCGGCCGGCGCTATCCATTGCTGCCCTTGCTGCTGAAGTTCATGGAAAAGCAGCCCGGGGTCCTTGATCTCGAGCGGCTGGCAGCGTTTGGAGAATCCCCTGTGATGGTGCCGCTGGACGATGGCGAAGGGGTGGTGCCCGTGCCGGCCGCGCGGCTGCACCGGATTCTGAGCAGCCTCACGGAGCTTTCGTCTGGAAATTCCCGGGTGCTCATGCAGGGACGTCTGCCCGTTCATCGTCTGCGGGCGGCGGCGCTTGCCGCGCGTCCGGATGACGACCCTTCCGTTTTCCGGCATGCGGCGGATCGGCTGCGCGCGCTGGTCGAGGCCCTGCGTTCCGGGGCGGCGGCGGGCGATCCTCCGGTGGGGCTCCGTGCCGAGCTGCGGCCGTACCAGTTGGCGGGCTGGCGCTGGCTCCGGTTTCTGGCGGAGCACGAACTCGGCGGGGTGCTTGCCGACGACATGGGGCTCGGCAAAACCGTGCAGACCCTTGCCATGGTGGAGTCGGGCCGGGAATCCGCTGGCGACGTGCGTCCTTCCCTGATCGTCTGTCCGACCAGTCTGGTGAGCAACTGGCGCAGTGAAGCGCGACGTTTCTGCCCGGAACTGAGGGTCATGATGCATCATGGGGCCAGCCGGACCGATTCCGGAGAACGGCTGGGATCGTCCGATCTGGTGATCACTTCCTATCCGATTCTGGTGCGTGATGCGGCCCTGCTGGCGGAGGTTGGTTTCCGGGTGGTGGTGCTTGATGAAGCGCAGCACATCAAGAATCCGCGGACTCAGGTGGCGATGGCTGCCTGTGCTCTCAAGGCGGGGGCCCGCTTCTGCCTGACGGGTACGCCGATGGAGAATCACCTTGGGGAACTGTGGTCGCTTTTCCAGTTCGCTTTGCCTGGTTTCCTTGGAAGCCGCGAGCAGTTCACCACCGTGTACCGCACGCCGATTGAGAAGCTGGGGAATCAGGCGCGCCGGGAGGCCCTTGCGCAGCGCATCGCTCCTGTTTTTCTGCGCCGGACCAAGCAGGAAGTTCTTGGTGAACTGCCCCCGAAGATCGAGACCGTGCAGCGCATTCCCCTGACTCCGGAACAGGCGGATCTGTATGAAAGCGTGCGCGCTTCCATGGACCGGAGAATCCATGAGGAAATCGACCGCTGTGGCCTCGCCCGCAGCCGCATCATGATTCTCGATGCGTTGCTCAAGCTGCGTCAGGTCTGCTGCCATCCTGCGCTTCTCAAAGGAGTGACCGCTGGTCAGCAGGCCCCGAGCGCGAAACTCGACGCTCTCCTGGAAACTGTTCAGGCAATGGCTGCGGCCGGTCGCCGCATGCTGGTCTTCAGTCAGTTCACGGAAATGCTGCGACTCATTGCAGCACGCCTTGATGACGGGAAACTGCCGTACCTGATGCTGACTGGGGAATCGAAGAACCGCGGAGCGCTCGTCGATTCCTTCCAGCGGGGCACGGCCCCGGTTTTTCTCATTTCCCTGAAGGCTGGCGGCACCGGGCTCAACCTGACCGCGGCCGACACCGTGATTCATTACGATCCGTGGTGGAATCCGGCGGCGGAGAACCAGGCCACCGACCGCGCCCACCGCATTGGTCAGCAGCAGACCGTCTTCGTCCACAAGCTGATTGCCGAAGGCACCATTGAAGAACGCATTCTCGAGCTGCAGGCCCGCAAGGCCGCCCTCGTCAATGCCCTGCTTGACTCTGCGCCCGACCGCCCCGCCGACATCACTGCCGACGACCTCGAGTACCTGCTGGCCCCGGTCGCCTGATGCCGCGAAATGGCGGGCTCAGTGCTGCTCCCGGGCGGCAGGGAACCTCGATTCAGTGCCCGCCCGGATGGGCTTGCGCCTTATGCCTTGGTATAGACTTCGGAGCCTGATTCCGTGAATTCCCGGCTCTTTTCCGCCATGCCGCGCTGGAGCGCTTCTTCTGCGGAGATGGCCTGTTCTGCGGCGTATCTGCGGACGTCTTCGGTGATCTTCATGGAGCAGAAGTGGGGACCGCACATGGAGCAGAAGTGGGCGGATTTGGCGCCTTCCTGAGGGAGGGTTTCGTCGTGGAATTCGCGGGCCGTGACGGGGTCGAGCGACAGATTGAACTGGTCTTCCCAGCGGAATTCGAATCTTGCCTTGGAGAGGGCGTTGTCGCGGTACTGGGCACCGGGGTGGCCTTTGGCGAGGTCGGCGGCGTGGGCGGCGAGTTTGTAGGTGATGACACCGGCCTTGACGTCTTCCTTGTTGGGGAGGCCGAGGTGTTCCTTGGGGGTGACGTAGCAGAGCATGGCGCAGCCGTACCATCCGATCATGGCGGCACCGATGCCTGAGGTGATGTGGTCGTATCCCGGAGCGATGTCGGTGGTGAGGGGCCCGAGGGTGTAGAAGGGGGCTTCGTGGCACCACTCGAGCTGCTTGGCCATGTTTTCCTCGATCATGTGCATGGGAACGTGGCCCGGGCCTTCGTTCATGACCTGGACGCCCTTGGCCCATGCACGGCGGGTGAGTTCGCCCTGGACTTCGAGTTCACCGAACTGGGCTTTGTCATTGGCGTCGGCGACCGAGCCTGGGCGGAGGCCATCGCCGATGGAGAACGAGACATCGTAGGCCGCCATGATGTCGCAGATGTCGTCCCAGTGGGTGTAGAGGAAATTCTCCTTGTGGTGGGCGAGGCACCATTTGGCCATGATGGAACCGCCGCGGCTGACGATGCCGGTCATGCGGGAAGCCGTCAGCGGAATGAAGCGGAGGAGGACACCGGCATGGATCGTGAAGTAGTCCACTCCTTGTTCCGCCTGTTCGATGAGGGTATCGCGGAAGAGTTCCCACGTGAGGTCTTCCGCTTTGCCGTTCACTTTTTCGAGGGCTTGGTAGATGGGAACGGTGCCGATGGGGACCGGGGAATTCCGGAGAATCCATTCGCGGGTGGCATGGATATTCTTCCCGGTGGAAAGGTCCATGACGGTATCGGCTCCCCATTTGGTGGCCCAGCGCATTTTTTCGACTTCCTCCTCGATGCTGGAAGCGACTGCGCTGTTGCCGATGTTGGCATTGATTTTCACGAGGAAATTGCGGCCGATGATCATCGGTTCGAGTTCCGGGTGATTGATGTTGGCCGGGATGATGGCGCGGCCGGCGGCCACCTCGGCGCGGACGAATTCCGGCGTGATCTCGGCGGGAATGCGCTGGGGAAAGCGGCGGAAGATGCCGGGGGCGTAGGGACTGTCCGGCTGCTGACTGGATCCTGCGTGCTGCTTGTCGAGGTCGGTGCGGACGATGTCCTGCGAGAGGTCGCCCATGGCGGCGCGGCGCATGTTTTCCCGGATGGCGATGAATTCCATTTCCGGCGTGATGATGCCCTCGCGGGCGTACCAGAGCTGGGTGACCGGGTGTCCGGCCGAGGCACGGAGGCGGGGGCGCTGGCTGCCGTGGGGTTGTTCGAGGGCGCTGAGGCCGCCGGCGAAGCGGGCTGCCTGCGACTGCATGTGGACGTCGCTCAGGAATCCGTTGTCGCGTGCGGTGGCCTGACGGCCCTCGTATTCCTCCACATCGCTGCGGCTGCGGATCCATGCTTCCCGGAGGGCCGGGAGACCGTCCTCCACTGTCCCCGTGTAATCGGCGTCGCCCCATGGCCCGCTCGTGTCGTACACGCGCACCGGTTCGTTCGGTTCCATCTGTCCCTGAAACGACTTCGTGGGCGAGAGCGAGATTTCGCGCATGGGAACGCGTACTCCGGGGAGCGATCCCTCTGCGTAGATGCGGCGGCTATTCGGGAGGGCGTCGGACGAGTGGGGTTCGAAGGAAGCGATCATGGCAATGTGGGAAACGGTTCGGGTGCCACCGCGGAGAGCGCTGTGCTCGTGCCGTCCCGCTTCCCTTCGCCGGTATGAGCCGGATCAGGTTCGATGGGTTCTTCCCGGGCAGGTCAGGAAGTCTCAGCCGGCCGAGCCCGGCACCCCCGCGATGATCTTGTTCCGCATGGTATGCTGAGCGGGGCGGAAGTCAAACCCCGCTAAATTCCTACTTGCTGAATGGAGATTCCAATTACAGGATAAATCATGAAGCAATGGCAGATGGTACTGGTGATGGGGATGTGGGGGATGGCTGGGGTATGGGGTGGGGAGGGGGGCAGCTACTATCGGGCACCGTTGAGTTACAGTGCGGTGCGGGATCCGGATCCGCCGAAGTACGTGCGGCGGGCGGGGGAGGAGCGCTGGTGGGGAGGGGTGGAGTGGCTGGATCTGGGATTGGATCACCGGGTGCGGTATGAGTATCGTGATGACGATCTGCGGCGTGGGCGTGCTGGGCTGGACGAACCGTTTCTGTATCGGACGAGGATGTATGCTGGGGTGCATGGGTTAGTGGATCCGTTCCGTCTGGCGGTGGAGGTGCAGGATGCGCGGCGGTATGGGAGTGCGTATCCGCGGGATGTGCGGGATGTGAATGAGTTCGAGGTGATCCGGCTGTATGGGGAGCTGTGGTTCGGGGAGGCGCTGGGTCGCGATGCTTTGGGGAACGGGCGGCCGCTGAGTCTGCGCTGGGGGATTCACAACTTCGAGTTTCTGGACCGTCGGCTTCTTGGGAACAATCAGTGGCGGAACACGGCGAACACCTTTGTGGGATTTCATGGTTCGCTGGGGCAGGAGAAGAACGACTGGCAGGTCGATCTGCTGGCAGTGCAGCCATTGCTGCGGAGGAAGTATGAATGGGATGAGCCGGTGGAGGGTCAGTGGCTTTTCGGAGCGATCGGGCATTGGCGGCTGTGGTCGGATGTGGCCACGGTGGAGCCGTACTGGCTGGTGCTGGATCAGGATGGGAGGGGTCTTGTGCCGGAGCGGAACGTGCAGTCGCCTGGCGTGAGGGTGTATGGGAAGCTGGGCGGGAGTGGATTTGATTACGATGCGTCTGTGACGTGGCAGTTCGGGAACAGTGCGGAGGGAGATGTGCGGGCGCTGGGGACGACGGGCGAGGTGGGTTATCGGTTTGCGGGAGCGATGCAGCCGCGGCTGAGTGTTTTTCATGGCTATGCGTCCGGTGACCGGGAGCCCGGGGATGGGGAGGACAACCGGTTCGAGCGGTTCTACGGGTTCGGGCGGCCGTGGTCGGCGAACGACTACATTCTGTACGAGAACATTTCGGCGCCGAAGGTCCGGGTGGAACTGACGCCGCACCGGAAGCTGCGGGCGGATTTCGGCTACAGCTGGTACTGGCTGGCGAGCGGGAAGGACCGGTTTCTGACGTCGCTGGCGCGCGACCGCAGTGGCGGGAGCGGGACCTTTCTGGGGCATGAATTCGACATCCGGGCGCGCTGGCAGCTGCATCCGCAGGCGGAACTGACGGCTGGCTATGCGCACTTTGCGGATGGGGAATACACGCGGAAGGCGATCCGGCCGGGCGATACGGATTTCTTCTATCTTGAGCTGAGCCTGCGGGCGTTCTGAGGTCGGGGCCGGCTCAGCGGCGCTGCGGAGTATTGGTCCCCGATGGGGCCAGCCGTTGCGATGGGCGGATCCGCTGCGGATCCCTGATTCAGGGATTCGTCATGGGGTGAGGCCCCAGCGGGTGCGGAGGAATCGTTCCCATGGGGCGAAGAGGGCCTTGTCGGCGGCGAAGCCGATCAGGAGGATGACGAGCATGACGGCGGCGACCTGGTCCATGGCGTGGAGTTCGCGGCCGTAGTGGAGGAGGTGGCCGAGGCCGAATCCGGTACTGATGGCGACGTAGATTTCAGCGGCCATGAGGGATCGCCATGCGAAGGCCCAGCCTTGTTTGGTGCCAGTGACGAGGTGGGGGAGGCTGGCGGGGAGGAGGACATGCCAGAGCAGGTGGAATCCGCGGGATCCCATGCTGGCGGCGGCCTTGCGGTAGAGCGGGGGGATCTGGCGGATGCCGTGGTCGGTGGCGAGGAGTACAGCCCAGAGGGTACCCATGACCACGATGAAGAGCATGGCGGTTGCCGGGCTGTCGTGGAACCACAGGATGGCAAGCGGGACCCAGCAGACGCTGGGGAGGGTCTGGAGGCCGAGGGCGAGGACCCCGAGGGTGGCCGAGGCGAAGCGGAAGCGGGCCGTGAGGAGGCCGAGGGGAATTCCGAGGGCGAGGCCGATGAAGTACCCTGTGAGGAGCCGGCGCAGGGTCACGAGGCAGGCGCTCTGGAGTTCACCCTTGTGGAGGGCGTCGCCGAGGTAGCGGGCGATGTCCGTGGGCGAGGGAATGAGGACAGGATTCCACCATTGGGCACGCGAGCCCCATTCCCAGAGGCCGATGAGGGCGGCGAAGCAGGCGGCGGCCTGCGCCCATGTGATGAAGGCCGGGGCGTCCGGGCGGCGGGTTCCCGTGGAATTCATGAGTCGGAAAGCAGTCGTTTCAGTTCCGCGGTGATTTCCGCTGCGAGGGAAGCGACGGCGACGTCATTGATGCTGCGCGGCCGGGGAAGGTTGACGGGAAATTCCGCGCGGATGCGGCCCGGGCGTGGCGTGAAGAGGACCACGCGGTCGCCGAGGCAGACTGCTTCGCGGACATTGTGGGTCACGAAGATGACGGTTCTGCGGCGTTCCTGCTGGATGCGCTGGAGGTCGTCGTACAGTTGCTCGCGTGTCATGGCATCGAGGGCGGCGAATGGTTCGTCCATGCAGAGGAGCTGGGGATTCGGGGCGAGGGCGCGGGCGAGCGCGACGCGCTGGCGCATGCCGCCCGAGAGTTCGTGGATGCTGGCCTTCGCAAAGGCGGTCAGTCCCACGATTTCGAGAAAGGCGCGGGCGACCCCGAGACGGTCGGATTTCGAGAGATTTGGTTTCAGGTTGAGGCCGAAGAGGACATTCTGGGTGACATCGAGCCATGGGAAGAGAGCGTGTTCCTGGAACATGACGCCGCGCTGGCGGCCCGGGCCCGTGACTGGTTCGCCATCGGCTGTGACCGATCCGGAATCGGCTGATTCGAGTCCTGCGATGAGATTGAGGAGGGTGCTTTTGCCGCAGCCCGACGGACCGAGCAGGCAGACGAATTCGCCTTCGTTCACCGACAGACTGACATGATCGAGTGCGTGCACCGGGCCGCTGCGGCCGTGAAAGGTCCGGCTCACGCCATCGATGACCAGTTTTGCGGGCGGGGCCGGGGCAAGTTCTGCGCTCAGGGTCATGGAGTGGCAGGGGGCAGAGAAGGGAGGAGAGGCTCGATGGGCGGGAATTCGCGGAGGAATCCGGCGGCTTTGGCCTGAGCGACCATGGTTTCGAGCGACTGGCGCGAGACTTCGTTCGAGAGGATGACGCGTGGAATGGCGAGGTCGAGCACGGCCGCCTTCGGTTCCCGGGTGGTCAGGGCCGTGAGTTCGGCCACCATGAGGCGGCGCGCTTCCTCCGGATTGGCAAGGATCCAGTCGGTCAGTTCGCGGTGTGCGGCGGCGAGTCTGGCGGCCAGTTCCGGCCGATCCTGAAGGAGGCTGGCGCTGCTGGCCAGCAGGGTGACATTGGTGGCTGTGTCCTTGAGCCAGTTGGTGGCTCCCGCTTCCAGTTCGAGAATGCTCGCGTAGGGTTCCGGAGCCCATGCGGCGTCGAGCGACCCCTGCTGGAACATCGCCAGCAGGTCGGCATTCTGCGTCGGCAGAATGGTGGCATCGCCCCCGGCCTGCGTGATTTTCAGCCCCGCTTCCGTGAGCAGGGCCCGCAGCTGCACATCCTGGGTATTGCCGAGCTGAGGCGTCGCGATTTTCCGGCCCCGGAAGTCAGCCGCCGCCGCGATCGTGATCCCGCGGCGGAGCACAATGGAACTGCCGCCCGTGGCCGCCCCCGCAAGAATCCGCAGATTCGTGCCCTTCGAGCGGGCATAGGCATTGAGGATCGGGCTCGGCCCAAGATAGGCCGCATCCAGTCCACCCCCGAGAATCGCTTCCGTGGCCGATGGCCCGGCATTGAACGTGAACCATTCCACCGGGACCCCGATTCTCGGCTCAAACCAGCCCTTGCCGAGCCGGCTCAGCTGATGCGCCACCAGTCCCTGGATGTGCGTGATGTTCGGAAAATGTCCGAGCCGCAGGGCTGCGTGCGGCTTCTTCCCGCCCTTTCCGCAGGCAGGCAGCAAGGCAGCGGCGGTCGAGAGCGAGAGGAAGTTTCGGCGGTTCATGGAGAAATCCGGCTGGTGGAGCCGGAAGATCCTACCTTTTTAATCTCTACTAGTCAAATGGAGATTAATTGAACTGAAATTAATGGTCTGGCTGACTGGGGATGGTGTTTAATGAGCGGTTGCCGTGGCTGGTGGGGATTGGGTAGTGGGGAGGGGTATGAGGAAAGCGAACCGATATCGAACTGAGGATCAGCGGCGGCAGAGGAGGGAGCTTGGGGAGCGGGGGATTGAGCCGGCGAAGGGGATGGGGCAGAATTTCATGACGGACGCTGGGGTGGCGGAGTGGATTGTGGGGTGTCTGGGGATTGAGGAGGGGGACATGGTGGTGGAGATTGGGCCGGGGATGGGGGCCTTGACGCGGCATCTCGTGGAGCGGGCGCGTCGATTGGTGCTGCTGGAGAAGGATGACGAGCTGGTGGAGGTGGTGCGGGGGACGTATGGGGCGAGGGAGGGAGTGGAAGTGGTGCATGGGGATGCGCTGGAATTTGATCTGCGGCCGTTTTTCCGGAGGCAGCCGCTCAAGGTGATCGGGGCTTTGCCGTATTCGGTGGGGACAGAGATTGTGCGGCGTTGGCTGGAGAATCCGAGTCCGGTGCAGCGGGCGGTTTTCACGCTGCAGAAGGAAGTGTGTGACCGACTCTGTGCGGCTCCGGGGACATCGGATTATGGATTGCTGAGTGTGCGGACGCAGTTGTGGTGGGAAGCGGAGATGGTGCGGAAGCTGCCGCCGGATATTTTTGTGCCGCGGCCGAAGGTGGACAGCGGGGTGGTGGTTTTGAAGCCGCGGGACCGTGCCGGGATGCCTGCGTTTGATGGTGTGGTCATGGATCGGATGCTGCGGGCCGGGTTTTCGCAGCGGCGCAAGATGCTGCGGAATCTGCTGCCGCCCGGACCGGGGGGAGACTGGGTGGACATTGCCGGCCGGGCTGGCATTTCCGAAACGGCGCGGGGTCAGGAACTGGCGGTGGGGCAATGGGTGGCGTTGGTGCAGGCGTGGCAGGGTGGGGAAGTGGCCGAGGCGCAGCGGGACGACGAAATGTTCGATGTGGTCGACGGGGAGAACCGGGTGACTGGTCAGGCGACGCGGGCTGAGGTTCATGCGCGTGGCTGGCGGCACCGGGCCGTGCATATTTTTGTCGAGAACGTGCGGGGTGAGATCTTTCTGCAGAAGCGGAGTCATCTGAAGGACAAGATGCCCGGGAAATGGGACAGCAGTGCGGCGGGGCACCTCGATGCCGGGGAGGCGTATCTGCCGTGCGCGGTGCGCGAACTGGAGGAAGAACTGGGCATCCGCACCGAGCCCGGGAGGCTGCGGCTGGCCGGGGCTGTGCCCGCCGGTCCGGGAACCGGCATGGAATTCGTCGAACTCTATCTGACCCGCTGGGATGGAGCCCTGCGGTGGCCGCCCGCCGAGATCGAGAGCGGCATGTGGATGTCTCCCGGCGAGATCGATGCCTGGACTGCGGCCCGGCCGGAGGATTTCGCCGATGGATTCCTGGAATGCTGGCGCGTCTACCGTGCCGGGTCCGGCCGCGGCATCCCTTGAAACAGCAGGGAAAAACACTTGACCCGGAAGCGGTCAGGGCGCTTCTCATGACCCTGACAGAACCACCATTCATTTATGCTAGGACTAGGGCGACTCAGTATACAATCGAAGATGATTTTGCTGCTGCTGGCGGTGAGCCTGAGTTCGATCGGGGTGATAGCGTGGATGAGTTACCGGAGCGGTCGGGATGCACTTATTTCGTGTGTGCGCAATCAGCTGAGCGGCCTGCGGGTGGCGAAGACGACGGCCCTGCGGGCGCGGCTGGAGGCGGCGCGCAATCAGGTGATTTCGATGTCCGACAGTGCGGCGGTCATTGAGGGTACGCGCGTTTTCCGTTCCGGCTGGGAGGAACTGGCGGGGAAGAGTCTCAGTGTGGAAGAGGAAGGGAAGCTCAAGGATTTCTACACGAAGGAATTTCTGCCGGAACTGGCGAAGCACGTGGATGGTCAGCCTGTGCTTGAGCAGTACCTGCCGACGGGAGCTGCCGAGCAGTACGTGCAGTACCACTACATTGCCGCCAACCCGCATCCGCACGGGGAGAAGGCGAAGATGGAGACTGCTGCGGGAGACGCGACCGCCTACGGGGCGGCGCATGCGAAGGCCCAGAAGCTCTTTGAGCGGTTCGTGAGGGTTTTCGGGTTTGCGGACATCATGCTGGTCGATGCGAAGTCCCTGCAGATCATCTACAATTATCAGAAGACGGTCGAATTGGGGACCAGTCTGGAGAATGGGCCGTATGCCGATACCAAGCTGGGGGCCGCGGTCCGTGTGATGCGGACCGCGCGGGACCGCGACAGCTTTAAGCTGGCTGATTTCGAGCCGTTCCGTCCGAATCACGGCCTGCCGATGGGATTTGCGATGAGTCCGGTCTTTGACGGCGCCCAGATGACGGGAATTCTGGTGCTGCAGTTTCCGATCGATGATTTCAACGCGGTGGTGACCGGGAAATTCGGGTGGCGCGACGAGGGACTGGGGGAGACCGGAGAAGCCTATCTGGTGGGGCCCGACCGCACGATGCGGAGCAGTTCGCGGTTCATGCACGAGAATCCCGAGGGTTTTGTGCGGTCACTGCGCGATGCCGGGCGGAGTCCGGCGATGGTGAATCAGATCGAGCGCGAGGGGGATGTGCTGTGTTCGCTTCTGGTGGACACACCGCCTGTGGTCGAGGCTCTCAAGGGAAAGAGCGGGATCATGCAGACAGAGGATTACCGCGGACAGCCGGTCGTGAGTGCCTATGGTCCGCTTGAAATGAACTCCCTGCGCTGGGCGGTGATTGCGGAGATGGACGTGGCCGAGGCGCAGGCACCCGTGCGGGAACTCGGGAGGAAGGTGGTTACGGTTGCCAGCGCCATGGGGCTGGGGGTGAGTCTGCTCGCTCTGATGTTTGCGAATCTGCTGACGCGGCCACTGCGCATGCTCACGAAGGGAGCCAAGCGCCTCGGGGCTGGCGAGACCGATGTGAAGGTGAACCTGAAATCGCGCGATGAGTTCGGGGATCTTGGGCGTGTTTTCAACGAGATGGCCGACAGCATCCGGCTGCAGAAGGAGAAGCTCGAGGAACAGGTCCGCGAGAATCAGGAATTGCTGCTTAATATTCTGCCGGCCTCGGCCATCGCGCAGCGTCAGGAAGGCGATGAGAAGGCCAGCCGCCAGTTTGCGGATGTCTCTGTCCTCTTCAGCGACGTCGAAGGACTCGAGGATCTCAGTGCCAAGGTCGGGGAATCGAAGGCGCTTTCCCTGCTGGGCGACCTCATTGCCGCCTTTGACGAGATTGCCGAAAAACTGGGCATCGAGAAAGTCCGGACGATCGGCGGGTCATATCTGGCCGTCTGCGGACTGTCCGTGAACCGGCCCGACCACGCGCGCCGCATTGTGCAGTTCGGTCAGGAAATGACGCATGCGGTGGCTGTCTTCAACCGGGAGCATCATACTGAGCTACAGCTCACGGTGGGGGTTAATTCCGGACCGGTGGTCGGTGGAGTGGTGGGTCGCCGCCGCTTCCTCTACGATCTCTGGGGGGATACCGTGAACATTGCGCGGAAGCTAGCGTCTGGCCATCAGGGCAACGCCATTCTAGTGACCGCTCCCATGCGCGAACGGCTGGGCGATCAGTTCCAGTTCAGCGGACCGCGCCGGGTCGAGGTCGAGGGCAAGACGGCTCTCGAGGCATGGAATGTGATCAGCTGAGCGGACGACTGTTTCCTGGCGACCATGAACTTTCTCTTTGATCAGCCGCTTCCGATTCTGAAGCCTGCGCTTTGGCTGGCGGTGGGATTTCCGCTGCTGCTGCTGATTCTCAATGAATGGATCACGGTGGTGGAGCGGCGCGGGAGTAGCTATGCGCGCGTCCTGCGGACCTTCCGGAACTTTGTGGTGCCGGGCCTCGCCCTCGTGATCTTCACGCGCATGGTCCTGCAGCTTCCGGCGGAGCATGTGGCCAGCCGCCTTGCGCAGACGGTTTTCTGGACCTTTCTGCTGACGGGACTGCTGCGGATCGTGAACGATGTGATTTTTGGGAAGGCGGGACTGCTGGGTCCCGATGGCAGTCTTTCCTGGCGGGCGAAGGTGCCCAAGCTCTTCCGCGATCTGGTGCGCGCCGTCGTCGTGGTGATCGGCCTGATGGTGATCTACTCGTGGGTTTGGGGGCACGAGATCAAGGGAGCGCTGACGGCGCTCGGCGTGGGGTCCGTCGTGATCGGTCTGGCGCTGCAGGAACCGCTGGGCAATATCGTTTCCGGTCTCATGCTCCTTTTCGAGCGCCCGCTTGATGTGGGCGACTGGGTGAGTGCCCAGGGCGTGATCGGTAAGGTCGTCGAAATCAACTGGCGCTCTGTGCATATCGAGACCGCCACGCGGGAGATCCACGTCATTCCCAACGTGTCGCTCTACAAAGGAGCCTTCAGCAATCTGTCGCGTCCCACCACGGTGCGGACCGAAGTGATTCAGATGGGTTTCAGCTACGATGACCCACCGAACCGGGTGAAGGAAGTCATGCTGGAAATGCTCAAGGGGACGCCGGGCGTGCTGGCCGAGCCGGCTCCGTCGGTCCGGACCGTGAACTACGCTGATTTCTCGGTGACCTACCGTCTCATTTTCTCCGTGGCCCGGCAGGATGATCTGGGAGTGGTGCGGGATGCGGTTATGACCCGGTTGTGGTATGTGGTGCGCCGCGAAGGGCTGACCATTCCATTTCCGATTGCGATGGAATACGCGCCCGGGGAGTCGCCCAGTCCGCCCAGTCCGCCGCCGACCGAACTTCTGCGTGAGCATGCAAGGTTCCGGGCGGCCCTGCCCGCGGAAGGAGCGCAAGCTCCGCGCGTGATCGACTTCGCCGCTGGGGAAACCGTGCAGACACCCGAAGGCCGATTCGAAGGTTTTGCCCTCATTCTCAGGGGCGAGGCAGTCCTGCTGGCACCCGATGCCGCAGGATCCATCGTGGAAGTCGGATCACTCGGACCCGGCGAATGCTTTGGCGACCAATTGGGCACCGGTGTCGCCTCCGCTCACATCGGCATCCGTGCCCTCACCGATCTCAAGGTCATGGTCTTCGAAAGCGGATCAATCGACCACCTGCTCCAGCGCCAACCCACCCTCGCCGCCGAGATCGGCGACGCCATCGAATCGCGCCGTCAGGCCGCCCATTCCGCCCGTCTGCGGAAGTAATCCCCGCAAGGTTCCCGTGCGCCGGGCTTTCGCGGGAAACCTGCGGGCAGGATGGTGAATAACTTTGTGGATGGACGGGGAATTCGCCCGTTTTCCCGGTTCAAATCGCCCACCCGCCTGCATTTTCAAGCCGTCGATCCGGGACGTGCCGCGCGCAGGAAAATCGATCAATTCTGCCACGCGGGATTGCGATAAAATCATCGGAAGCAACTGTAAAAACTAGAAATTGTAAGGTTTTCCGGGAAACGAGGGCATTCTCAGCAATGCGAGAGGCCGCGGTCGGGTTTCGGCGAAGCCTTCGTGGAATCGGGGATGGAGGAGTTTCCGGGTGCCGTGAACGGGCAACGGTCCGGGGGGAAGGCGGCCCCTCCTAACATTTTGTGAATAAGCCGGGGAAAAGCTGCTTCTTTTCTAGCAATTATGGAATCGTGTGATGGGCGCTTTGCGGTTGCGGAGGGTCGGGTGGATGGGGAGTGGGGGAGGGTATGTATGAGCTTTTGGGAAGGGATGAGCGGAGCCGGGCGCGGCGAGGGCGGATGGTATTGCCGCATGGGGTGGTGGAGACGCCTGTGTTCATGCCTGTGGGGACGCAGGGGGCGGTGAAGGCGGTGGCTCCGGAGGAGCTGGAGGCCTTGGGGGCGGAGATCATTCTGGGGAACACGTATCATCTGAATTTGCGGCCTGGGATGGAAGTGATGCGGGCGATGGGTGGGCTGCATGCGTTCAGTGCGTGGCGGCGGCCCCTGCTGACTGACAGTGGGGGATTTCAGGTATTTTCGCTGGCGAAGCTGCGGAAGATTTCGGAGGCGGGTGTGCAGTTTCAGAGTCATCTGGATGGATCGAAGCGGTTTCTGGGGCCGGAGGAGAGCATGGAGATTCAGGCGGTACTGGGGTCGGACGTGGCGATGCTGTTTGACGATTGTCCGCCGTGGCCGGTTTCCGAGGTGGATGCGGAGAAGAGTCTGGGGTTGACGCTGCGGTGGGCGCAGCGGTGCCGGGACTGGGTGGAGGCGCATCGGCCGCAGGCGGGCGGCGGGGTGGGGCGGCAGCATCATTTCGGGATTGTGCAGGGGAGTGTCTATGCGGGGCTGCGGGAGCGTGCCGCGAAGGAACTGGCGGCCATGGATTGGGATGGTTATGCGGTGGGTGGGGTGAGTGTGGGTGAACCCGAGCCTGAGATGATGGCGGCGGTGGAGCATGCCGAGCCGTATCTTCCGGAGGGCAAGCCGCGCTATGCGATGGGGCTGGGTACGCCGCCGCAGATTCTCGAGCTGATTGCGCGGGGCGTTGACATGTTCGACTGCGTCATTCCGACCCGCCTTGCGCGTCACGGGGCCGCCTTCACGCGGCGGGGGCAGATCAATCTGAAGAATCAGCGATTTACGACGGATGGGGGTCCCATTGAGGAAGGCTGTGCTTGTCCGGCCTGCCGCAGGTTCAGCCGGGCGTACATCCGCCACCTCTTCCGTTCCGGGGAAATCCTGGGAATCAGGTTGATTTGTCTGCACAATCTGCATTTCTACCTGTCCCTTGCGCGCCGCGCCCGGGAAGAGATCGAAGCGGGAACGTTTTCGGCTTTTCGGGCTGCCTTCGTTGCCGAGTACCGATCAATTTCTGCCGAACCATCCTGAACCAGCCATGCCGACCCCTTCTGATTTCCTTTTCCTTGCCCAGCAGGATGCCGCCCAGCCGGGAGGCGGGCTGGCACCGATGCTGATGCCGATCCTGCTGCTGGTGCTGTTCTATTTCATGCTGATCCGTCCGCAGAAGAGGCAGCAGAAGGAGCACCTTGCCAAGCTTGCGGCCCTGCAGTCCGGTGATGAAGTGATCGCGGCCGGCGGGATTTACGGAATGATCACGAACATCAACGATCGGGTCGTGACCCTTAAAGTTGCGGACAACGTAAAGATCCGGGTCGACAAGAACAGCATTCTTTCGGTACTGAAGACGGCGGATCAGCCTGCGTCCGATGCGAACCCAGCTGCCTGAGATTTGTTCCGAAGAGAATTCATGATTCCGGACAAAGCGGGTCGGCGGGAACGCCTCTGATGTCGTCCCGGGTCCGCTGCCAACTTTCTGCCCTGTAAATTGCCATGATGCTTGCCGCCGCTGAAAATCTGTCTGCCATGGAGCAGTACCTGCCCTATCTCGTGCTTGGCATCGGGGTGATTGCGGCTGGTTTGTTCGTGGCGTATTTCGCCTCCGAGACTGACCGCCGGAAGCGGTTTATGGGGACGTTGCTGACGCTGCTGCTGACGGCGTTTGCGGTTTTCTGCATTTTCGAGGGCAAGGGAGTGAAGAAGGGCATTGACCTGCAGGGCGGGGCTTCGTTTCTAGTGAAGGTGCAGCCTGCCGAGGGGCGGCCGGTGAATCCGGACGTGCTCACCAAGGCGCAGGAAATCATTGAGAGCCGGCTCAACCCGGGTGGCGGCAAGGACGTGGTGGTGACGCCGCAGGGCACTGACCGTCTCTATGTCGAAGTGCCGGGTCTGAGTGACGAGGAGATCAAGAATTCCAAGTCGGTCATCGAGCGGGTGGCGCGGCTTGAGTTCCGGTTGCTGGGAGCCGATGCGGTGGGCCCGGGCGGTCTGGTGTTCACCAACGAGGCTGACCAGACGATCAAGCCGGATGCCACCAAGATGCGTTATCTGGGTGACCGGGATGAGAAGGATTCCGAGGCTCGCGAACCTGGCAAGCCGAAGCCGAAGCCCGACAAGTTCATCTGGGTCCGCAAGACGGTCGAGATGAAAGGGAAGAGCGTTAAGAACGCCTTTGCCGCCCTTTATCCTGGATCGCTGAATCACCACATCGTTGTCGAACTGCATTCCGAATTCGGCGAGCAGATGCGCAAGCTGACCAAGGCGAACATCGGTCGTCCGATGGCCATCATCATGGATGGTGAAGTATTGTCCGCCCCGACCATCAATGGGGAATTCGGATCGAACTTCGAGGTCACGGGTGGCTTTGATGAAGTGGAGGCCCGTGAGCTTTCGAGTGCGCTCATGAATCCGCTCGAGAACCCACTGCTGGTGGAGCAATCGAGCACGATTTCGCCGACGTACGGCAAGGACACGGTGAAGCAGGGGATTTACGCCTGTCTGGTCGGTCTGGGGCTGACGCTGGTGTTCATGATGATCTACTACCGCCTGTCCGGGATCATCGCGGTGATTGGCCTTGTCGTGAACCTCCTGCTGCTGCTCGGAGCCATGCGGGTTTTCGATCAGACTCTTACCATGCCGGGGATTGCCGGGATCATTCTGACCCTCGGGATGGCCATCGATGCCAACGTCCTGATTTACGAACGCATGCGCGAGGAATTCAAGGCCGGGCGCAGCCTCGGACCTGCCATTTCGGCTTCGTACGAGAAGGCGTTTTCCGCGATTTTCGATTCGAACATCACGACCCTGATCACTTCGATCATCATGATTGTGGTCGCAACCGGTGCGGTGAAGGGCTTCGGTCTTTCGCTGACGATTGGTCTGATCGCGTCGATGTTCTCGGCGCTGCTCATCACGCGGGTCTGCTTCCTCTGGCTGAGCGGGGCCGGGCTGCAGAAGCTTTCGTTCATGGAACTGATCGAGAACCGGCTCCATGATTTCATGGGCAAGCGGAAGCTGTGGCTCACGATTTCCGCGGTGCTCTGTGCTGCCATGGTGGGCGTGGTGGCGCTGAAGGGTCAGAAGGTGCTCGGCTATGAACTCCGGGGGGGCGACATTGTGAGTCTGACTGGTGTGCCGGGGGCGACGGAAGATTCTGTGCGCACCGCCATGGGTTCCTGGAAATTCACTGCGAAGGACGGATCGGCGTTGGAAGCCGCCAATGTCAATGTGAGCACGGTGAAGCCCCTCACGGGTGAACCGTATGTGATTCTGCGGAGTCCTCCGGCGACCGCGGATGCCATCCGCACGCATCTTGCCGCGAATCTGGCGGGAGCGGACGAAGTGGCCAAGCAGAAAATTGCCGAAGCATCGGCGGAATCCATGGGTTCTGCGGTGGGCGGCGAAATGCTCAAGAGGTCGTTCTGGGCCCTCGGGCTGGGCCTGCTCGGCATTTTCATCTACCTGACCTTCCGGTTTGAAATGCCGTTCGCGATCGGCGGTATTGTGGCGATTCTGCACGACGTGACAATTGCCGTGGGAGTGTGTGCGCTCGCGGGCAAGGAAATCGGTCTGATTCTCGTCGGTGCCTTCCTGACGATCGCAGGGTACTCCATCAATGACACCATCGTGATTTTTGACCGGGTGCGGGACAATCTGCGGACAATGACCGGTGATCTGGAGAGCATTCTGAATCATGCGATCAGTGCGACCCTCAGCCGGACGATCATCACCTCCGGGGTGACGGCGCTGGCGGTGCTCGCGATGTGGCTGTTCGGTGGCAAATCGATGGCGGACTTTTCCTTTGCGATGCTGATTGGGATGCTGTCGGGCGTGTACTCAACGATCTTCATTGCGAGTCCGGTGGTGCTCTGGTGGGCGCGGAAGCGGAAACTCAATCTCCGTCAGCAGATTCTCGATGCGGATGCGCTGGCACTGGAAGCGGCCAGCGGGCTGGAACGCGAAGCACCGGAGAAGAAGGGCAAGGGAGGCGACGCCGCTGCCCTGCCGTCGTCCTGATTGCATCAGACCCGTTCTGCGCATGATCACGGTGCCGCCAGAAGACCGCGGTCCGGTGGATATGCATGTGCATCTCGTCGGCAACGGGCTGACGGGGTCGGGTTGCTGGCTGCGCCCGCCGTTTCTCCATCGATTTCTGGCTGACTGGATGCTGCGGCAGCTGGGGATGACGGTATCGTGGCGGGTGGCTGGCTTTGACGAGGCGTATGTGGAATTGCTGGTGCGGTGGCTGCGGGAGAGTCCGCTGACGCATGCGGTCCTGCTGGCCCACGAGGAAGTGTACGATGCGGGTGGGCGGAAGCTGGCGGTTGGTTCGATGCTGGTACCGAATGACTATGTCTTTGCGGTGTGTGCTCAGCATCCGGAACTGTTGCCGGCTGTCTCCATTCATCCGGCGCGGGCGGATGCCATGGACGAACTCGAGCGTTGTCTGGAACGGGGAGCGGTCATGATGAAGTGCCTGCCGAACTGTCAGAACATCGATAGCCGGCTGCCGCGGTACCGGAAATTCTGGGAACGCATGGCGGAGGCCGGGCTGCCGCTCCTTGCGCATACGGGCGGGGAGCATACCATTCCGCAGGTCGATCCCTCGCTGGCTGATCCCCGCACGCTGGTGGGCGCGCTGGAAGCCGGGGTGACCGTGATTGCGGCGCATGCGGCCACGCGGAGCGGGTTGCGCGACCCCGACTATCTCGACGTGCTGCTGGAGATGATGGAGCGCTGGCCACGTCTTCATGCCGACATCAGTGCCCTCAATCTGCCGCTGCGGAGCGCCGGATTGCCCCGACTGCTGCGCCGGCCCGAATGGCATCACCGGCTTGTCCACGGCAGCGATTTTCCCGTGCCCGTGCTGCCCGCCTGGCCACGGCGGCGTGGCGTCATTTCCACGGAAGTGGAACGCAACTGGGCGGCCGTTAGCAACGTGATCGACCGGGATTACGGACTGAAGAAGGCCATGGGATTTCCCGATTCGGTTTTCACCGGGGTGTGGAATCTGCTGCGGGTTGGTGCTCCGGCAGTTCCGTCCAGCGGGAAACCGTCTTGACGGGCCGATGATTCCGCCGCAGTGACTGGGCAACTTGCCCGGCTGTCAGCTGCCCGGGCTTTTCTGTTTTGACTGTGATATGACCTGGGACTGGAAGACCACCCTCTGGTTTGTCTGCTACCTGCCGGTAGTGGTCGGGCTCACCCTGTTCGGGCTGCATCGATTCTACATCGTCTGGCTGTTCTGGAAGCACTACCGGCGTCCCCCCCGGCCGGCGGCGCGCTTTGCGGAACTTCCGCTGGTGACCGTGCAGCTTCCCGTCTTCAATGAAATGCACGTGGTGCGCCGCCTTGTGGAATCCGTGGCGGCACTCGATTATCCCAGGCATCTGCTGCAGATTCAGATCCTCGACGATTCGACCGACGAAACCGTGGCAATCTGTCAGGAAGAGGAAGCGAAGCTGCGGGCCGAGGGCTACGATGTGACGCACATTCACCGGACCAACCGGGAGGGCTTCAAGGCAGGGGCCATGGAAAACGGGCTGAAGACAGCTCGGGGCGAATATGTGTTCATTCTCGATGCCGATTTCATTCCGCCGCCCGGGGTGCTGAAGGAGATGATTCATTACTTCACCGACCCCCGCATCGGTCTGGTGCAGAGCCGCTGGGGTCATCTCAATCGCGACTATTCGCTTCTGACGAAGGTGCAGGCCATGTTCCTTGACGGTCACCTTGTGGTCGAGCAGGTGGCGCGCAGCCGGGCCGGACGATTCTTCAATTTCAATGGGACGGCGGGCATCTGGCGGAAGGCAGCCATTGTGGATGCGGGGGGCTGGGAACACGATACCCTGACGGAGGATCTTGATCTCTCGTACCGCGCGCAGATGAAGGGCTGGAAGTTCGTGTTCCTCTGCGACCTGATTACGCCCGCCGAACTGCCGGTCGATGTGAATGGATTCAAGACACAGCAGCACCGCTGGACGAAGGGATCGATTCAGACCTGCAAGAAGATGCTGGGACCGGTGTGGCGGAGCAAGCAACCGCTCGCCATCAAGCTCGAGGCCACCGTCCATCTCGGCATCAACTTCATGAATCTGCTGCTCGTGTGCCAGTGCGTGGTGGCATGGCCTGGCATGGGACAGCAATTCAGCCTCGGCGGTCACCGATTCCTCCTTCTCGATCTTCCGGTCTTCATTCTGTCGACCGTTTCCGTGGCCCTCTTCTATCTTTCGAGTCAGATGGCCGCCTACCCTCGTCACTGGCTGCGGCACATGCTGTATTATCCCATGCTGATCGCCGTACTTGTCGGCATGGCTGTCAACAACGGCCGCGCCGTGCTCGAAGCCCTCTTCAACAAAGAATCCCCCTTCGTGCGCACCCCGAAGTTCGGGATCGAAGGCAAGAAGAAGGCCCCGGCCGCCCAGAAAAATTACAAGTCGCTGAAATCCATTGCTTTGGGATCCGAGGTGGCCCTTGCGGTTTACTTCACGATTGCCCTTATTTCGGCTTTCTTAAAAAATTACTGGAGTTCCGTTCCGTTTTTGTTACTGTTCATGGCAGGCTTCTGGTACGTGGTCTGGGGATCCTTGCCCCAGCTGTTTCCCGGGAGTCAGAAGGAGGATGAAAGTGGCCCGGTGGCTGCGTAGTCCTCAATGAGAGACCATGAGACCATGAGCGAAGGAACAAATGATCAGAAGGGTGCCCGCAAGCGGCTGCTGGGAGCAATGGTAGCTGGGCTGGCGGCGGTGCTGCTGAGCAGTTGCGGCACAACCCGGGCGCACCGCGAGATTGTCGTGAGCGTGAAGGATCAGAAGGCGGCCCTGTATGAACGTGGGGAACCGGTCCGCGTGTATGGGGTTTCGACATCGAAGTTTGGTCTTGGGGATCAGATGAACAGTTGCCGGACGCCGACGGGCAAATTGCGGGTGGTGCGGAAGATCGGCCAGGGGATGCCACCGGGCATGGTTTTTAAATCGCGACGGCCGACTGGGGAGATTCTGCCGCCGAATTCGCCGGGGCGGGATCCGGTGGTGACGCGGATTCTTTGGCTGGCTGGGATGGAAGGAAAGAACCGGAACACCCTCCGGAGATTTATCTACATTCATGGGACGCCGGAAGAGGGGAAGATCGGGCGTCCGGCGAGTTACGGCTGTGTGCGCATGCGGAGCATGGATGTGATTGATCTCTTCAACCGGACGCCTGTGGGCACGCCGGTGGTCATCGAACAGGGGGGCTTGCCACTGGAGGCGAAGTTTCAGAAGGAATATGTGTACCAGCCACCGAGTCGGCCCGAGCGCGGTCCGGCGCTGCGGGGTCAGCCTGAGACTGCGGTGGTGCAGCGCTGATTCTGTTGTTTCCCCGGCTTGACAGTCTGCAATCGGCTGATACGCTCACCCTCCTTTTCATTTCCAAGTTTTCCTGAAAACCATCCATGGCCAATAACAAGTCCGCTGAAAAACGTGTCCGTCAGACTGAGACCCGCACGCTCCGCAACAAATCGATGAAGACCCGTGTGAAAAACGCGCGTCGTGGTCTCAATCAGGCGACAGCGGCCAAGGATGGTGCAGCGGCGGCCCCCAAGCTGGCCCTGCTTTCGTCGGTTGCGGACAAGGCTGCCAACCGTGGCGTCATTCACCGCAACAAGGCGAACCGCATCAAGTCGCGTGCGGCGAAGCTCGTGGCTGCGGCCAAGTGAGCTGAGGAATCCGGGAATCCGGGCTTCGGCCTGGAGTATCTGAAATTTGACCGGCTGCCGGGTTCCCAAGGGACTGGCAGTCGGTTTTTTTGTGCTGGAGCGAGTTGACCGGCAGAGGCCAGGAGGCGGCCGGCATCTTACCTTGAGGCGGAGGCGCGGTGGGCAGCGAGCTTACATCTAGCTACGGATCCGCTCGGCTTGGGCAGCAGTGGATTTCCTTGGGATGAGCGGTCAGAGGATGACACCTGGGGAGACCGAGCGGGCTGCGGGGTAGCGGTCGAGCCATGTGGCGGTGGTATCGGCGAGGGCGTCGACCTGGCTGGTGGCGGCCCCGGTGCGGGTGGCGCTGTGCTGGAAGATGGAGAGGACGCGGTCTTTGGTGAAGCCGAGCCGGGGGTCTGCGGCGAGGCGGTCGAGGAGATCGTTTTCCGAGGCGGCCCCGCTGCGGAGGCTGCGGACGGCGGCGATGGCGTGTTCCTTGATGGCTTCGTGGGCGGTTTCGCGACCGACGCCTGATTTGACTGCTTCCATGAGGAAGGTGGTGGTGAGGAGGAAGGGGAGGTAGCGATGGGTTTCGCGGGCGACGACATCGGGGTAGACTTCCATCTGCTGGAGGACGACGAGGGTGGTTTCGAGGAGGCCATCGAAGGCGAAGAAGCTGTCCGGGAGGACGATGCGGCGGACGACTGAGCAGGAGACATCGCCTTCGTTCCACTGGTCGCCGGCGAGTCCGGATGCCATCGTGAGGTAGCCTTTGAGGATGAGATGGAGGCCATTGATGCGTTCGCACGAGCGGCTGTTCATCTTGTGGGGCATGGCGCTGGAGCCGGTCTGGCCGGGGGCGAAGCCTTCGCTGGCGAGTTCGTGACCGGCCATGAGGCGAAGGGTGCGGGCGAAGGACGAGGGACCGCTGGCGGTATCCGTGAGGGCGGCGACGACGCGGAAGTCGAGGCTGCGCGGATAGACCTGGCCGACGGCGGTGCAGGAAGCCGGGAGGCTGAGGTGGCTGGTGATTTTCTGTTCGAGGGCAGCGACTTTCGCGTGATCGCCTCCGAAGAGGTTGAGTTGGTCGAGCTGGGTTCCAGTGGCCCCCTTGATGCCGCGGACTGGGTAGGTGGCGATGAGGTGTTCGAGGGAAGTGAGGCCGCCGAGGAGTTCTTCGGCGAACATGGCGAGGCGTTTGCCGAGGGTGGTGGGCTGGGCGGCGACGTTGTGGGTACGAGCCGTGAGAATGAGATCGCGGGTTTCCGAGGCGCGGCGGCTCAAGGCGGCGAGGACCGCAACCGAGCGGACCAGAGAAATCTGGAGGGCATGGAACGACTGGAGTTGTTCCACGTTTTCGGTGAGGTCGCGGCTTGTCATCCCCTTGTGGATGTGTTCGTGGCCGGCCAGTTCGCAGAATTCGTCGATGCGGGCCTTCACGTCGTGGCGGGTGACGCGTTCCCGTTCCATGATGCGGGCGACATTGATGTCGTTTTTGGCCTTTTCGTAGGCGGCGATGGCCTCGGCGGGGATGTCGAGTCCGAGGTCGCGCTGCGCCTTCATGACCGCGATCCAGAGTTCGCGTTCGAGGAGGATTTTCCCTTCCGGCGACCAGATCGAGGTCATGGCTGGGGTGGCGTAGCGTTCGGCGAGGACGTTGGGGATCATGAGGGGCGGTCGGAAAACGGTGTGATGCGGGCGGGGCTGGTACGCAGGGTTGCGGGCTGGGTCAATCGCTGGCGCGGTGGCCATCCTTGAAGTGGTCGCCTTCGTGGACGGTGACCGGGATGGCTTCGCAGACTTTCTGCCAGCCTGGGAAGTTCCAGAGGTTGGGGAAGTCGCGGCACTGCTGGGGTTTGACGGGATTGATGGCGCAGTCGTGGCCCTTGAGGAAGATGCAGGAATGGTCCGGGTGGTCGATGAGGGAGAGGCCGAGTCGGTCTGCGCGGAGGCGGGTGAAGCGTTCGATGAATTCCGCTTCCGGGATGCCGAGGTGGCTGGAGATGGCGGAGATTTCGGCTGGGGAGACGCGGACGTCGCCGGGCCAGCGGCAGCAGTTGGTGCAGCGCTGGCATTGCCAGTAGATGTGGCCGAGCGGGGGCGGGGTCACTGCGGGAACGAAGCGATGGTCGCGGCGAGTCCGGAGGCAAGGGAACCGGCCGGGGAGAAGCCAGTACTGGTGAGTCGGTCGATGCTGGCGAGCGAGTGGCGGACATCGCCTGGGCGTTCCGGGAGGTGGACGATGGGGGAATCGGAGCCTGTGAGCTGGAGAATGGTGCGGGCCAGTGCGAGGACGGTGATGGCTTTGCCGTATCCGGCATTGTAGACTCCGTGGGTATCCGGGTGGGTGGTGACGTGAATGATGGCGTCGCAGATATCTGCGACGTGGATGAAGTCGCGCGTCTGGGATCCGTCGCCGAAGATGGTGAGGGGTTTGTGCTCCATGGCATGGCCGATGAAGATGGGGACGGCGGCGGCGTAGGGGCCGTTGGCGTCCTGGCGCGGGCCGAAGACATTGAAGAAGCGGAGGGCGACCGTGGGGAGCCGGCCGCTCTGGTGGTAGTATCGGCACCAGCCTTCCCCTGCGAGTTTGGTGACGGCGTAGGGACTGAGCGGTTCCGGGAGCATTTCCTCTGTCTTGGGAACCGCCGGGTTGTTGCCGTAGACCGCGGCCGAGCTGGGGAAGAAAGCCTTGCGGACGCCTGCCTTGGCCGCCGTTTCCAGCACGTTGACGAGTCCGGCTCCGTTGATGCGTTCGCATGCGGCGGGATGGGCCATGCTTTCCGGCACGCTCACGAAGGCAGCCATATGGAAGACGTAGTCGATGTCCTGCATGGCCGAGGCGACCGTGGCGGCGTCGCAGATGTCGCCTTCGATGAGGTCCGCGCTGACTCCCTTGAGGTTATCCGGGTGGCCGGTGCGGAAGTTATCGAGGATGCGGACGCGGGCGCGGTGCTGGAGGGAAGCGGCGAGGTGACTTCCGATGAAGCCGGCTCCGCCCGTGATGAGGACATTCATGACGGGGCCGAGCGTAGCGGGGGCCGTTGATCTGTCGCGGGGAAAATCGCGCCCGGGAGCCGGGGCCGATCAGTCGATGGTGACCGTTGATCCCGGGAGGGCCTTCTGGAGAGAGCTGGCTCCGCTGGCGGAGACGCGGGATTTCCAGAAATAGACATTCTTCAGTTTGCGGAGCGACTGCAGGGTGGCGAGGGCGGCGTCGCTGACCTGCGTGCTGTGGGCGCTGAGGAAGTCGAGGTTAACGAGTCCCTTGAGGCTGGCGATGCCGGTGTCGCTGACGGCGGTGCCATTGATACTGAGCTTCGTGAGTCTGGGGAACGTACCGATCACTGCCATGGCGGCGTCCGTGATCTTCGTGTGACTCAGGTCGAGTTCCGTGATGTTGGCGGCGAGCGGCTTGAGTAACTCGATTTCCTTGTCCGTGACGCTGGCGGCATTGGCGACCCATTCGACGCGGACCAGTTTGCTGTCCGTGGCGACCGGGCCTGCGACGGCTCCGAGGTCGCTTAGTTTCTTGAGCTCGTCGGCGGGCGGGGCGGTGAGGCCGGCCGCGAGGGGGTCGGCGGTTTTCTTTGCGGGCCCGGCTACGGTGGTGGTAGTGGCGTTGGCGTCCGAGCCCTTCCATTCTCCGAAGCTGGCACCTTCGGCGATCCAGTTCTTGATGAGTTCGATTTCCGGGAAGGTGAGGGGTTTGCCTTTGCCCTTTGGGGGCATGGCGTCTTCGTGTTCCGGCGGGAGGAGGATGCGCTGGAAGACGAGGCTTTTGTCGGGGTCGCCCGGTTCCACACCTGGGCCGCTGCTGCCGCCTTTGAGCATGTGCGAGGGGGCGTCCATGCGGAAGCCACCTTTCGGATTCTGCACTTTGCCCGAACTGTCCTTTTGTGGGGCTTTGTGGCATTCTGCGCAGGCCTTGCCGAGCACCGGGAGAATCTGGGTGCGGAAATTGATTTCGGCAGAGGCGGTCAGGGCCGTCAGCAGCGGGACCGTCAGGAGCAGTCGGATCATGGGGCAGAGAGGAATCGGTGGGAAGCCTCGCTTCAGGAGAACAGGCTCGTGATGGGTTTCCCCTTGTCGGCGATGGTGAAGGGTCGGCCCGAGGGCGAGACCACCACCTGATCGACGGGGAGACCGAGGGCGTAGGCGATGGTGGCGTTGAGGTCCTGAGGGGAGGTGATGCCTTCCACGACCTTGGAGCCCTTGTCATCCTTCTTGCCGTAGAACGAGCCGCCCGTGACGCCGCCGCCCGCCATGAGGCAGGAGAACGCCTGCGGGAAGTGGTCGCGTCCGTCCTGGTGTTCCGTGATGATTTCCGGGGTGCGGCCGAATTCGGTGCCGAGGACGACGAGGGTATCCTTGAGCATGCCGCGGCGGTGGAGGTCCTGGAGGAGGGCGGCGAGGCCTTCGTCGAGTTCCTTGGCGCGGGCGGGGACTGCGGTGAAGTTGTCGTAGTGGGTGTCCCAGCCTCCGAGGGTGACTTGGACGAAGCGGACTCCGTGTTCCACGAGACGGCGGGCGAGCAGGCAGCCCTGACCGAAGCGGGATTTCCCGTAGAGTTCCTGCATTTCGGTCGGTTCCTTGCCGATGTCGAAGCCCTTGAGGTCGTCGCAGCGCATGAGGCGGAGGGCATCGCCGTAGAGATTGCTGTGTTCCCGGATGGAGACATTGCTGATCTGGGCGTGGAACTGGCGGTTCATGGTGTCTGCCAGTTTGAGGCGTTTTTCGAAATCGGCTTCGCTGATTGAGCCTGGCCGGGTACTGTCCTGGAGGCCCTGACCGGGTTCTCCGATGGGAACGCCTGAGTATTTGGCACCCATGAAGCCTCCGGCGGCCTGATTGGGGTCGGTGGAGATGGCGACGTAGCCTGGGAGGTTGTTGTTTCGTTTTCCGGCGAGGCGGACGACCCATGAACCGAGGGCGGGGTGCACGATGGTACCGCGCATGACGTAGCTCCTTGTGAGGAGGTACTGGCCTTGTTCGTGGGCTCCCTGGGTGGTGTTCATCCCGTTGAGCAGAGCGATGTGGTGCATCTGCTTCGCGGTTTTCGGGAGGTTTTCGGACAACTTCATGCCCGAGACACTGGTATCGATCGGTTTGGTTTTGCCGAGGACGTCTGCTTTTTTGCCCATGACATCGAGGGTATCGAGGTGGCTCATGCCACCGGACATCATGAGGAAGATGACGCTGCGGGCGGCGCGGGGGCGGTTCGGGACGAAGTCGGCACCGTGAGCGATGCTGGCTCCCGTCATGGGGAGCAGAGTGACACCGAGGGCTGATTTCGCGATATTCGCGAGGAGGCTGCGGCGTGTGAACTCGTCGGCGTGGTTGGGATTCATGGGAAGGGGGAAGAAATGTGGTTTGGGGTGGTGATGCCGTGGCTGGGTGACGGGATCAGAGGATGAACATGAACTCGTTTGAGTTGAGGAGGACGTAGAGGATGTTCTTGATGCCCTCGCGGCCTTTTTTGGCTTCCGGGACGAGGAGGTCGAGTTCTGCGGGGGAGGGGTAGCGTGTGAGGACGGCGAGGAAGGCCGCCTTGACCTTGTCTTCTGGGGAAGCGGCAGCGTCGATGGCCTTGTAGACGACCGCTTTGGATTCCGCGATGATGTTCTTTTCGACGTGGCCGTTGATGAGCGAGAGGACTTGAGTGACGTCTGATTCGTTGGAACCGCCCTCGATGATTTCGCGGCTGGACTGGCCGAACTTGCGGAGGAAGTGGTCGGGCGGGGTTGGAGCGGAGAGTTCTGCGGCGCGGAGGAGGCCAGCGTTGTAGCCGCTCCATTTGGCCGAGTCCTTGGTGGCGGCCGCGGCATTGCTGTCTTTGGCCGACATCATGCTGTCCATCATCATCATGGAGTCACTGCCCTTGCTGGAGGCAGGGGAGTAGGAAATCACCTTGTCGACCCATGCGGAGATCTCGGTTGGCTTGAGGTTGGCTACCTCTTTGTAGACATCGTAGACGGATTTACCGAGGTTGCGGCCGCCGACGACAGCGTTTGGATTGAGGGCCGAGCCTTTGCGGTAGTCGATGTCCGGGACCACGAGGGTGGCCATGGAGTCCCAGACCTGTTCTGCGCTCATGCGGCGGACGGCGCGGCCGTGGAAGGTGTAGGGCATGCGGGGGTCGACCGGATTGGCATTGGTGCCGAGGGCGTAGGTTCTGGTGCTGAAGAGGACCTTCTGGAAGGCCTTGAGGTCGAAGCCGCAATCCGTGAGGGTGGACTGGAGAAATTCCATGACCGCCGGGTTGCTGATGACGGTGCCGGGGGATTCGCGGGTGCCTTCGACGAATTTGTCGACTGGTTCGAAGAGGCCGATGCTCATGGTACGTTTCCACATGCGGTTGGCCATGAGCATGGAGAAGCGTGGGTTATCGGGCGAGGTGACCCATTTGGCGAACTTCTCGCGGGCGTCGTCGATGGGTTTGTTCGAACCGTTGCGGGCACCGGGGAAGAGGGATTTGGCTTTGACGAGTTCGTCTGGTTTGCCGCCCTTTCCTTTGAAGTCCATGGGGAGCTTGATGACGCCGTCTCCGCCTCCGGCGACGCCGAAGTCGTAGATGTTGTCCATGAGCCAGCGGTAGATTTCGCGCTTCTTGGGGTCGGGGTTCTCGTTTTTGCCGTTGTACTGTTCGTTGACGTACTTGCGGCGTTCGTCATTCGAGCCCGTGCTCATGCCGTGGGTGAAGGCGGCCATTTCGTAGAAGTCGGTCTGCTTCCATTTGTCGTAGGGGTGGTCGTGGCACTGGGCGCATTCGATGTGGGTTCCGAGGAAAATGCGCGTGGTATTCGCCATGTTGTCGAGGGGCATGCCGCGGTCGCGTTCGAAGTAGCCGACGGCGCCTTTGCCTTCTTCCCAGCCGCCGCCGGAGGTGGTGAGGAGTTCGGAGGTCATTTTGTCCCATGGCTTGTTGGTGGCGACGCTTTCGCGGATCCAGCGGAGGTAGGGGACGCCGCTGCGGGTGCCGTCGCCGAGGCGGGAAGTGGCGCGGAGGAGGTCAGCGAAGTAATTGTACATGTGGCTGACGTAGCCTTCCGAGTCGAGGAGGCGGCTGATGAGCTTCTCGCGTTTGTCTGGGGAGGAATCGTCGAGGAAGGCCTTGGCTTCCTCGTGGGAGGGGATGCGGCCGATGGCATCGAGGTAGATGCGGCGGAGCCAGCGGGAGTCGTCGGCGGCGGGAACTGGGGTTACCTTGGCTTTCTGGAAGCCGGTGCCGACGCGTTTATCGATTTCGAGGGCGGTCTTGCGGATCCATTCCTGATCGTTACTGAAGTCTGTCTGTTTGCGGGCCAGTTGGGCGTGGCTGGAGAGGCTGAGGGCCGCGGCGGCGAAGGCGGTGGCGGCGCGGAGAGAGAGGTGGATCCTGATCATGGTGACGTTGGTTTACCTTGGAATACGACGAAGTTCTGGCAGATGACTCCTGAGACTTCCATGAAAGTGACGGAAATCCGGGGAAAAGGCACGCAAAAAGTGGGGATATCCATGGAGTTGCGTCCCTTGTGGACAAGAAGGGAGGGGTGGTGAATGGGGAGCGGCATGAGAAGTGAAGCGATTGAACTGCTGCGGGAGTTGACGGAGGCGCATGGGGTTCCTGGACATGAGGATGCGGTGAGGGCGATTTTCCGGCGGAGGCTGGAGGGGATGGGGAAAGTGCGGACGGACCGCCTCGGGAGCATTGTCTGCGAGCGGGAGGGTCCGGTGGGTGGGCCGCGGGTGTTGGTGGCGGGGCACTGTGACGAGGTGGGTTTTGCGGTGCAGCAGATTACGCCGCGTGGTTTTGTGAAGCTGGTGGCGCTGGGTGGCTGGTGGACGCACACCCTTGTGGCGCAGCGGGTGAGGATTCTGACGCGGAGTGGGCGCGAGGTGCTTGGAGTGATTGGATCCACGCCGCCGCATTTTCTGGCAGAAGGTCAGCGGGACAAGGTGATGGGACTGGAGCAGATGTATGTGGACATCGGGGCAGGGAGCCGGGAAGAGGCGGAGGCCTTTGGGGTGGCGCTGGGGGATCCGGTGGCTCCGGACAGTGCGTTCACGGCGATGGCGCATCCCGAATTGTTTTTGGCGAAGGCCTTTGATAACCGGGTGGGGATGGCGGCGGCGATTCAGTCGATGCGGGATCTGGCCGGGCGGTCATTGCCCTGTGCATTATTGGCGGCGGGGTCGGTTCAGGAAGAAGTGGGGTGCCGCGGGGCGGAGACGCTGGGGGCGCTGGTGCAGCCGGATGTGGCCCTTGTGATGGAAGGGACGCCGGCCGATGACACGCCCGGGATGGACTTGGCCGAGAGTCAGGGTCGCCTAGGTGGCGGGGTGCAGATCCGGGTGCTTGATCCGACGGCGATCATGAACCGGAGGCTTGTGGATTTTGTGGTCGGGGTGGCGCGCGAGGCTGGGATCCCGCATCAGGTGGGGGTTCGGCGGAGTGGGGGGACTGATGCGAAGAGTCTGCAGTTCACGGGGAACGGGGTGCCGTGCGTGGTGCTGGGGACGCCGTCGCGCTACATCCACAGTCATAATTCCCTGCTGCATCTGGGGGACTATCTGAGTGCGGTGCGGTTGGTGAACGAAGTGGTCCCGAAGCTCGACGCGGCCACCGTGGCCTCGTTCACCGACTGGTGAGCCGGTGGGACGGGGAACGGTGACCGCGTGAGTCTGCTGGCAGCGAGGACAGGGTTGGGTCTGAGATCAGTTTACGCGGCGGACTCTGTAGAAGAGTTTGTCGGCTTGGGCGGGGGCTGAGGTATCGTTGAAGGTGGTGGAACCGGCGAGGCCGGTGACGGTACCTGGGAGGGTGGTCCATGGGCTGCCCGGGCTTGGAGAGCGCTGGATTTCGTAGGTGGCTCCTGCGGAAGATTCGAAGGTCAGGCTGACATTCCCCGGGCTGGCGACGGCGATGGAGAGGATGCGGAAGGTGGTGGGGGCGGGTGGCAGGAAGCTGCTGACGCCATTGGTCATGATGGAGCGGATGGCGGATTCCGGGAGGGCGTCGCGGAAGACGGCGACATCGTCCAGTTGACCGGTGAAGTAGAAGTTGAGGCCGTCGTCCTGACCGGCTCCGATGTGGAGGGCTTCCTGTTCGGTGGTGCCGTTGGGGCTGTAGCGTGGGAGGGAGGTGGCGGCGGAAACGGCGGCGGGAGATCCGTCGACGTAGAGAGTTTTGGTATTGGTGGCCGCATTGTAGACGATGGCGAGGTGGCTCCATTGGCCCGTGGTGACGGCCGGGCCGTCGATGACATCCCAGCCTGGGTTGCCGTCGCCCGACCAGAAGCTCCAGAGACCGGCGGCATCATTGTAGAGGATGTAGCCATGGGTCTGGACGCCGGCGCTGACGTCGTCGCGGCTCGTGATGGGCGAAGCGTAGCCACCGCCTGCGAACGTTGGTTTGGCCCAGAGCGTGACTGTGAAGCTGTCTGGGTTGAGGGCCTTGCTGTAGGGAACGTCGAAGCGGGAGAAGCCATCGAATTCGTGACCACCGCCGGTGGCTGGGGTGGCACCTTCCGAGGGGAAGGGGGTGCCGGACGCGATGCCGTGGTGGCCGTTGCCGCTGGCGTCGTTGCCGTCTGCGTCGAGGGGCCACCATGCGACGAGCGGGTTGGTGATGGTGACCGTGACGGTGATGGGGAGGACGAGCTGCGGGCGTTCCGGGTCATTGGTGACGGCGCGGAGGGTGGTACGGAAGACACCGTCGGCCGCGAGGCGGTTGAAGTTGAGAACGAGTTCCGTCTGGGATTTCGGGCCGACCGGGCTCGGGTTGGTGGAGACCGAGAAGCTCGCGGCCTGCGGGCCTGAGAATGAGATGTCCGAGAGGTTGAGCGGATTGGATTCCCCGCCATTGCCGAGGGGGATGCGGATCGTCTGCGGTGCGTCGACTGGGGGCAGCGGGCCTGCGGTAAAGGTATCCGCGATGGTCAGTTGCGGATTGCGGACCGTGCCGGTGAGTCGGACGATGCGCGTGGGATTGAGCGGATCGTTGGTGGTGATGGTGAGGAAGGCATCGAGGGGGCCGCTGAATGGGCCGGGGGCGAGCGAGTAGGTGATGGTGCCCGTGGCTCCCGGGGCGAGGCTGGCTGGTTTCGAGACGACCGAGAGCAGGCTGGCCTGGGCTCCGCCGGGGGAGACGTCCGCGATGGTGAGGGTGCGGGTGGCCCCGAGGTTGGCGATTTCGATGGTGCCGGTGGCGGTGGCTCCTGAGGAAGTGATGGCGAGGGAGGGTGGGGCGGAGAGCTGGGGGTCGACCGACGGGGTGACTTCGAAGGCGACTTCGCCGATGCCGACGCGGTCGCCGCCGGGGCCGGCACCGGTGCCGAAGTAGTTGTCGAGCGGGGTGAGTTCGACGTAGCGGGCGCGGACGAGTCGGCCGAAGGAGAGGCTGTGGCGTTCTGTGAAGCCGAAGGGCTGGACGAGTTGCGGGGCGAAGGTGATGGAGGTTCCCATGCCGGCCGGGCCTTCGGCTGCGGTGGCGAAGCGGAGTTTGAAATCCTTCATGCCATTGGCGTTGCCGGTGGAGTAGCCCCAGAGGCTGATTTCGCTGAGGAGGCGGTCCTCGCCGAGGTCGAAGACGAAGACTGGAGCCGGGTCCGGGAGCGGGCTGAAGTAGTCGCCCGCGCCGCCATTCGGGTCGTTGGTGACCCAGAGCATGGATCCTCCGGCGCCGGGGAGCTGGTTATGGGGAGCGAGGGAGTCGAAACCGACCCCGATGCCTTGGATGAGGTTCCATTCCGGGAAGAAATCGGTCGCCTGGGTCGTGCCTACGACTGAGGTGATCGGGTAGAATTCCGACGGTTTGCGGGCGGTGACGGCGATGGTTTTGGGGGAAGCCGGGTCATTGCTGACGAGGGTGAGGGTGGCCTCCATGCGGGCTGGTTGGCCGGCGGGGTTGACGCTGATGGTGAGGGTGCCATTGCCGAGCATGCTGATGGTGCCCGGGAGGGAGACCAGCGAGAAGGCCGCGGCATGGGGGCCTGAGAAGGTGGCGCTGGTGATGGTGAGGGCCGTCTGACCGGTATTGCCGATGGGGATGGCGAGTTCCTCGGGTCCGCCTGAGTTGGCGAAGAGATTGACTGCGGATGGGGCGTCGAGGGTGGCAGTGACGGGGATGGGGCGGTCTTCGAAGGCGACTTCGCCGAGGCCGACGCGGTCGCCTCCCGGGGGTTCGATGCCGAAGAAGTTATCGGTGGGGGTGAGTTCGACGTAGCGGGCGCGGACGACCTGGGTGAAGCTCAGGCTCTGGCGTGGCGTGGCGGGTTTGGTGATGGTGAAGGTCGGGTTGTAGCCGATGGAGACATTGAATCCGTTGGGGCCGTCTGCGGCGGTGGCGAAGCGGAGGGAGAATTCGCGGGCACCATTGCCATTGCCATCCGAGTATCCCCAGACGCTGATTTCTGAGAGGTCGCGGTCCGTGCCGAGGTCGAAAACGAGGACCGGAACTGGGAACGGCAGGGGCTCGAAATAGTCGCCTGCGCCGCCATTGGGGGCATTGGTGACCCACGTGAGCGAACTCGTGCGGTTGTGGGGTTCGGTGGCCTGGAAGCCGACGCCCGGGCCTTCGATGAGGCGGGAAGCCGGGAACAAGTCGGTGGCTGCCGTCGCTGACGAGACCCCGGTGATTGGGAAGAACGAATCAGCCGGGAGCGGAACGGTGGCGGCGAGCCAGAGCGTGGAGGCCAGGAAGAGCGGGCGTTTCATGGAGGTGTGGTGGTTTCAGGGCTTGGGCTTGAGCGGGAAACGGGAGGGATGCCGTGCGCACGTTGGGAGGGAGGCAGGAATGGTGCCGGAATCGGCAGGAAATCGGCAAGATGCCAAATTCACCGGAAACACGGGTAACCAGCGGTGAGATTCCGGTGAAAAAGAAGCGCCGTTCCCCCCCGGTGGGAGAACGGCGCTCTGATTGGAACTCAGGCCTTGATGGCCGGCTGAAGCCAGGGCCTTGATGGCCGGCTGAAGCCAGGGCCTTGATGGCCGGCTGAAGCCAGGGCCTTGATGGCCGGCTGAAGCCAGGGCCCTGATGGCCTTGGGTTTACTTGGCTTCGGCGGCTGGGGCGTCGGCCTTGGGGGCTTCGGCTTTCGGGGCTTCGCCTTCTGGTTTCGGGCCGCCTGGCTTTTTGGGGCCGCGGGTTTTGAATTCTTCGAGGGTGAGTTTGCCGTCGCTGTCCTTGTCGAGGCGTTTGAACATTTCTTCGGCCTTGGTGGCGTCTTTTTTGCCTTGGGGACCGGCTTTGAATTCGTCGAGGGAGACCGAGCTATCGGCGTTGGTGTCGAGTTTCTTGAATTGGGCTTCCGGGTTGGGGCGCTGGCCTTTGCCTGCTCCGGGTCCTTTGCCTGCGCCGGGTCCGCGGCCGGGTTTACCGGGTTTTCCTTCGGCTTGGGCGAAGGCGAGGGCAGGGACGACGAGGAGGGCGAGGAGGATGGATTTCATGAGGTGGAGGGAGATGGTGATCTCTGGTTCAGGGGTAGTTGTGTATATTGCTGATGGGGTTGGGCTGTGTTCAGCGTCCCCAATGTTCATGGCGACGCAGGGGGGTGTCCCGTTACACGTGATTGCGGAAAATCGTGATTCTGCCGGGTTTTCACTGGGCCGCGGTGATGGCTTCGCGGAAGGATTCGGGGAACTGGGACCATGCGTCGCCGAGTGCGGTGGTGGTGGTTTTGGTGTCGATGGACTTGCCGGCGTCCGTGGGGTTGGCGAAGTCATTGGCCGCGAGGGTGAGGCTGAGGTGGCCTGATTTGATGCCTTGGGGTGACTGGCAGAGGGCGACGGTGAGGACATTGTCCGTGGCGACATCCGGTTTCCATGAGGTGGTGACGGTGGAGACGCGGGATTTGCGGATCGTGGGGGTGAGGGAGCCGGGTGGGAGGTCGACGCGGTGGATGGGGTTGCCATTGAGCCAGATGGCGCAGGCGTCGTCGGCGGAGATGGTGGCGACGAGGCTACGGACGGTGGCGGGATCGGCTTTGAAGCGGAAGCGGAACCAGCGGAGGCTAGCTGGGGTGAGGGCCGACGTGATGGCGGGGGCACCGGGAAGTGATCCCCAGCCGGCAGGTCCGGTGGTGCGTGGCCATGAGGAATCGTCGAAGTCCGGGCGGATGGCATCGGCTTCCGAAGGGATCGAATTATCCGGGTTGGTGGAGGCCTCCGATTTGAGGGTGATGAGTTCGACGGGGGCGGCGGGGTCGTGCGCGGCGATGCGGGCGGTGCGGAGTTCGGCTGTGATGCTGGCGAGGAGGGCGGCGGTTTCGGCATTGGGGGAACGCGAGCCGAGGCGGCTGGCGATGGACCATGCCATCGAGAGCGAGGTTGCGGCGTCGCTGTGTTTGCCGAGTCGGGTCTGGGCTTTGGCGGCCGTTTCGAAGGCGACGGCGGCGGTTTTCCAGAGTGCGAGGTCGTCCGGGGCCTTGGCGAGGCTTTCGGCGACTGGAGCGAGGGCGGCGCGGAGGCCTCCGGTGGTGAAGGCGACCTGCTGGGCGAGGGCGGCCTTGAGGTTGGAGATGCGGTTGCGGGTGGCTTCCGGGACCGAGGCTTCCGCGAGGGTGGCGTCCGGCAGAGAAGCGAGGGCTGCGAGGGCGTCGTCGAACTTCGTGGCACGGTCGAGGATTTCGGCCCGGGCGAGAGTGAGGGCGGCGGTGGCCGATGGAGAATCCTGGGGGGCGGCCGACTGGGCTTTGGCGAGGGCAGCGAGGGCGTCGTCTGTTTTTCCGGCATCGGCCATGAGGACCGCGAGTTCCATGGCGGTGCGGCCATGGCGCGGGTAGGTTTCCATGAGGCCGGGGCTGGCGGTGACGAGGTCGGCCGCCGTGAAGATCCCGGCGGTGACGAGCGGGGCGAACCATGGCGATTCCGCCTTGTCCGGGCCGGGCCATGCGATGGGTTGGTCGAGTGTGCGGAGGAAGAGGGAGGTCTGCGGGACCTTGGTATCCTCGGCGATGCTGGGCCATGTGGCGAGGGCAGCCGTGAAATCGTTCGGCAGGTTGAGCGATTCGAGGGCGCGGGCGAGGCCGGTGCGGATGCGTTTCGGGGTGGAGGCGGCTTCTGCGGCGAATTCGTCCATGCGGTCGTCGGCGGCGTGCTGGAGCATCGAGCGGAGGAGGCGGCGGCCGAGTGGGGTTTCGAAGGATCCCTGGTTTTCCTCTACGAGGGCGACGGCGCGCCATGCCTTGCGGAGGCGGCTTCGTCCGGCGGCGTCGGCGGATTTCCAGAAGGTGGGAGAGGCCTTTTCGCAGGCTGGGTAGATGGCGCGGATGGCTTCGCGGAGGTAGCCCGACTGACGGCTGGCGGCATTGGCTCCGATTTGTTCCATGGTGGTGCAGAGGGCGTCGAGGTCGCCTTTTTCGAGCCGGCCATTGAGGCTGGCGGTGAAGAGGCGGATGCGGCGGCTGCGCTGCTGGGATTCCTCGACCTGGGAGATGGTGCCGAGGGTTTGCTGGGCGGCCCATGCATCGATCTGTGGGGCGACGAGCGTGATGGCTTCCGGTTCTTCGAGGAAGATGCCGAGGCAGCGTTCGAGGGCGAGCGGGTTGCGGAAGGTGGCCGGCATGCGGGCGGCGAGTTCGCGCAGGCGTTCCTTGCGGGTGGGAGGTTTCTCCGGGGTGGTGACCGAGGCCAGGGAGGGATCGTCCGGGATGCTGGCGAGGACGGTGGCGGCGGAGAAGCGTTCGTCTTCCGAGTCGAATCCCGCGAGGAATTCCGCGCGGGCTTTTTCCTGATCTGGGAGCCATGTGGCGGAGTTCTGGCGTGGGGTGCTGAAGAGTTCCTCGCCGCCCGAGCGGAAGATGCGGCGGGCCAGTTCGTGGCGGCCCGAGGTGACGAAGCGGTGGAGCCAGCCACTGTCGGCGATGCCGCGGGCTGAGGTCATCAGTTTCGTGAGGGTGGCATCGTCGTTGAGGCGGAGGGCGATGGGGACGATGTGGCGGAGGATTTCGGGGTCGCCTGGCTGTGGTCCGCGGTAATTGAACGATCCGCGCGGGTTCTGGCGGGCGGCGGTGGCGCGGGACCATCCCGAGAGGAGGGATTCGGCGAGGGGGCGGTCCGTTTCCGAGAATTCGGCTGAGCCTGAGGATTCGAGGAAGGCGCTGAGGATGGTGGTGGTGTGGCTGGAAGTGACGGGCACCTGCTGCTGCCATGCCGAGGCGAGGAGGGAGGCGAGGTGGCGGTGGAGGTCCGGGGAGCCTGGGTGGGTGGTGGTGCCGTTGCGTTTTTCGAGGAGGGCCGGGGCGACGCTGAGGCGGACCGCGAGGGGAGCCGTGTCGCTGAGGAGCCATGGTTCCACGACGCTGAAGAGAGGATCCGTGTCGGCGGCGGGGAGGCTGCCGTCCTTTGGTTTGGCGCTCGCGAAGCGTTCCGCGGCATTGATGAGGGCCGCGACTGGCTGGTCCGGGTCGCTGCCGACGGCGCGTTCCGCGAGCAGTTTGCGGTCGGTTTCGTCATTCCGGTTCGGGATCTGGGCGAACGAAGCGACGAGCCCGGCCGAGAGGGCGGGGAGGTGTGGGCCTGCGGCTGCGGCGACTTGGGCCATGCGGTCCTTGTCGAAGCGGAGGATTTCCGGTTTTTCGCCTGGGACGGTGCTGGCGGCGAGGGTCTGGGCACCGGTGATGGCCGAGAGTTCCGGTCGCCATTCCACGGGGAATCCATCGGCTGGCGTGGTCGCGCCGAAGACGAACGAGAGGAAATTGAGAGCGGCGTCGCTGGAGGGCGACTGATTGCCCGACGTCTGGAGAGGCTGAGCGATCTGGGCGAGGGTGTAGCCGAGGACGCTCGAGCCGTCGCCGTAGTCGATCTGGGACGGGGCACCGGCCTTGCGGTTTTCCGAGACGAGGGAGCGGGCGCGGAGGAAGACCGAGGTGGCGTCTGCTGGTTTCGAGCGAGCCAGTGGGTTGAGGAAGCGGACGATGCGGGTGCTCAGTTCGTGGTCGCCCGAGATCGGTTTTCCTGATTTGGCTGGAGAGGAGGGTTTGAGGAAGGCGGCGACGGCCTCGTCCATGTTGCCCGACAGGGTATCATTGGCCCATGTGGTGAGGGACGTGGCGTTTTCGTTGCCGCTGGCCGAGCTGAGGCGCTGATCGAGGATGAGGATCATGGCGGCGAGGTCGCGCTGGGAATCCTCCGGGAGTTTGCGGATGGCGTCGAGCTGGGCAGCGATGACCTTGCGGATGGCGTCGCCGGTTTCGGCGGAATTCTCGTGGGCGAGGGCGGCGTCGATCAGTTCCGTGCCGAAGGTGCGGGGGAGCGGGGCGAAGGCGTCGCGCAGTTTCGTGCGGGTTTCCTTGTTCTGGCTGGCGGCCTGGCTGAGGCCCGCGAGGACATCGACGGCGAGGCAGCGCTGATTGGTGACTGGGCCGGCGCAGGGCATGAACGCGTCGAGTGCACGGACCATCGTGGTGCGTCCGAGGGAGGTGGCCAGCTTATCGGCCGGCTGTCGGAAGAACGACTGGTCGGCGTAGGCGTTGCCGTAGTTGAAGAACTGGTCTTCGGTGGCCAGTTCGCCTGCCGGGCGCTGAAATTCGCGGACATAGGTTTCGGCGGCTGGGAAGACGAGGTCGGGCGACTGCCATGCGGTGCGCATGAGGTTGAGCCACTGCATGATTCTGGCGTTCGGGGAACCGCTGGTGAACGATCTCGGGTTATAGTTCTTCGCGAGGAACTCCTTCCGTTTGTCGGCGGGGCCTAGGAAGATAGCGGCGATTTCGCTGAAGAAGGCGTCGGTGGCTTCCGGACCCGAGCGGTCGAGGAGGCGTTTGGCGAACTGCATGACGTGCCAGAATTCCTGGCCGCCGTAGAAATTGCCTGAGTTCTGGCGGAGGCCTGCGAGAATGACGGGGGCGAAGTCGGCGTCGAGGCTGCGGAGGTCGGCGACGTGGAAGACCGTGAGCCAGTGGAACTGGGGTTGACCGGGCTGCGAGACCTTCTGGCGTTTGCCTGCGAACTCGAGGGCAGCCTTGGGGAAATCGTCGGCGCTGCAGAAGTAGAGCGGCATCATTTCCTCGAGGTCGCGGGCGAGGCGGGATCGGCCCGTGCGGAGTTTCGGGAGGAGGTCGGCGGTGATTTTCTCCGGTTTATTTTCCTTCCATGCGCGTTCGAGGAGCCATTCTTCGGGGTCGGGCTGGCGGAGGGGTTGGGCGTCGCTGCGGGCGAACTGGAGGCTCATCTGGCGCTGGGATGGCAGGGAGCGTCGGCTGCTGCGTTCCAGTTCGAGGACAGATGCGGCCATCGTGTCGAGTTCCGCGGGTGGGTATTTTTCGGGGTCGGTGAGGGCGACGGCGGCGAAGCGCTGGAAGGCGCGGCGGGCGGTGGATTCGAGGGAGAGGAAGACGAGGGAAGCGCGGCGGTGGAGGGCGAGGCGTTGATTCTGGAGGTCGGCGCGCCGGGTGGCGGCTTCCGGGGTATCGTTGCCCATGAAGTTCGACTGTTTCTGCTGGTAGAGCGAGCCGATGTCGAGTTGGTCGCGGTTGGCCCAGCCCTGCTGGAGAGCGTAGTCGAAAGCGTTGAAGAGGGCGTCGGGATTGGCCTTTGCGAGGGTGTCGCGGTCCGCCTTTTCCATGGCGGAGAGGATCATTTCGAGGAGGCTGAAGCGTCCGGCGTGGGTTTCCGTGAGGTTGAGGATATTGGAGAGGCTGCTGCCGAGGGCGAGTAGCTGGGAAGCGTCTTCGTCCTTGAGGGAAGCGACCGCTTTTTCCGGGTCATCGGCGATGGAGGCGAGGAGGAGGCATTTGCGGATGCCGGCGTCCTTTGGTTTCGCGGCGAGGGCTTTTTCGTAGAGGTTGGCGGCCTTGCGGGGTTCGCCCATGATATCGAGGGCGGCGGCCCACTGGGCGGTGGCGTCCGGGGAAGCCTCCGGGCCGGGGTCGAGGCTGTCGGTCAGTTGGGGACCGAAGCCGTGGCGGTTGACGGTTTCGACCCATTCGCGGGCCTGGTAGCGGAGGGCATCGTTGCCTGACAGCCATGATTTGGCCATGGATTTGAGTTCGCGGCTGAGTTCGCGGAGGGCGTCCTCGCGTTTTCCTTTGGCGACGAGTTGGTCGACGCGGCTGGAGCGACCGCCGAGGTTGAGCATGCGGACGCCGGTGGACATGGTGGCGGCGGGGGAACCGGCGGACTGGGGGGATGCCTGGGCGGCGGCGGCCATGCGGTCGGCTTCGCTGTCCATGCCCAGTTGTTTCATGGCATCGGCCAGTTCCTGGCGCTGTCCGGCATTGGACGCTTCGCGGCGGAGGCGGAGGAGGGCTTCGCGGCCGCCTTCGAGGAGCGGGGAAGGCTGGGCGGTGGTGTCGGTTCCGCCCGGATTGGCTTCGAGCGACCATGCGACGAGGGATCCGTCGACGAGGCGGCGGAGGTCGCGTCCCATGGGGAGGGGCTGGGCGCGGCGGAGGAGAGATCCGGCGGATTCCCATTCTTGTTTTTCGGCGGCGCGGGAAGCGGCGAGGAGGAGGATTTCCAGCGGGGCGTCCTGAGGTTCGGCGGCTGCCTTGAGGGCTGCGTCGAGGGCATCCTCGTCCTCCATGCGGGAGAGCAGGAGGAGTTTGAGCGTGGGGTTTTTGACTGAGGGCAGGGCCGCCTTCAGTTTGTCTGTTTCCCATGCGAGGCGGGACCCATAGTAATTTTCCGCGCGGGAATTGAGGAGCGAGAGAACGAGCGGGGAGAAATCCGGGAGTTTCTGCGGAGGGAACGTGAGGCTTTCGATGAGCGGGGGTCGGCCGCCCTGGATGGGGAAGGTGCGGGACGAGCGCTGGGGGTCGCTCTGGTGGGCTGCGATTTCATCTTCCATGAGGGAGATGAGCGGGGCGAGATTTTCCTCGCGCGAGAGCATGCCTGCGATCTGGATGAAGACGTAGGGGGCCTGATATCCGCGGGGGTCGGCCTTGCGGTACCAGCCGGGGAGTTTGGCACGGAGGCGGTTGAAGGCGTCGCGGCTGGCGTCTGGGATGCCATCGGCGAGTTCGTTGTTCTGCTGGAGGAGGGCTGAGATGTTATTGAGAACAATGGGGGGAGGGGACTCGAGTTTTTCGAGGGCGGCGGCGGTTTCGAGCCATGCCTGCGAACCGTCCGGGGAATCGTCCGTGACGAGGCGGCAGGCGGCCAGCCATGCGAGTTCCGGGCGTTTTTCGCGCAGTCCGCGGTAGACGCGGAGGTTGGTGGCGGGGTCGTTAGTCTGCTGATTGCCCCAGAGGGCGGCGAGGGCGAGGAGGGATTCGTTTTCCGGTTCCTTGTCGATGCGTTCGGCGAGGTCGATCTGGCGGTCGAGGCGGTTGCCCTGAACCGATTCGATGATGAGGTCGGCTGAGGTGACGCCGGCGCTGCGGAGTTGTTCGGTGAGGGTGGCGCGGGTGGTTTCATCGCCCTGCTGGGCGAGGGTGGCGAGGTGGACGAGGGCGAACGAGCGCGTTTCGTCGCGCTTGGCCGGGATGGTGGGGCTGGAGCCGGCCGAAGTATTGCGGGAGGCGCGGTTGTTGCGGTATTGGTAGGCCTGGTAGGCGTAGGTGAGGCTGATGATGTCGACGACGTCGGCGGGGACGTACGGGCGGAGGGAATCGAGGAAATCGCGCTGGGGATTAGCCGCCGTGGTGGATGTGCCCTGGGTGGGGAGGTCATCCTTGATGGAGAGGATGTGGAGGAAGGCCTTGGCGGCGGCGGCGGGCTGGTCTGATTCCTCGAGGGCGCAGCCGAGCAGGTAATGGAGGCGGTAGTCGGCGGGGAATTTCTGGAGTCGCGGTGACAGGAAGGCGGCGGCTTCCTTCCAGAGTTCCTGATCGCAGAGGGCATCGGCGAGCGCTTCCAGCTGGCGGGCGTCGAAGTTGGCCGAGTTGGCGAGTTCCTCGAGGGCGGCCATGCCTTTGGGGGTGTCGCCTGAGGCGAAGTGGACGCGGGCGATGCGTTGGCGGACCTTGCCTGAGGGGTCGAGTGGTTCCGCTTCGCGCAGGGTTTCGAGGGCGCGTTTGAAGTCGCCTTCTGCTTCGGCGAGGCGGGCGATTTCGAGGAGGATGTCGAGGTCGCCGGCTTTGAGGCGGGCGGCATCGGCGAGGGCGGCGGTGCGGGCTTCGTAATTTTCGGCGACGCGGTGGATTTCCGCGAGAGAGAGGATGGGGAGGAGGGATGTGCGGTTGGCTTTGCGGCGTTCTTCGAATTGTTCGATGAGGTCGGGTAGTTTATCGGCGTCGCGGGCGGTTTCGGCGAGGGCGGCGGCCCAGCGGATTTTGGCCGAGAGTTCCTTGGCTTCCTCGTAGAGGAGGGTGTAGAGGCGGCTGGCGTCTGCGTATTTGCCTTCGGTGCGGTAGGCTTCGGCGAGCATGGCCTTGAGGTCCTCGTTGTCGTCGAATTCCTGCGAGGCTTCGCGGAGCGAGCGGAGGGCTTCCTTGCTGTTGCCGAGGGCGAGGTGGAGAGATGCTTCCTTCTGCCATGGGAGGTTTGATCCGGGGGAGAGTTTTTTCCATTCCGGGATCCATGTGAGGGCGTCGGCGAGTTTTCCGGCGCGTTCGTAGAGTTCCGTGAGGCGCTGCACGTGGACGGACTTGCGGCCGCTGGGGGATTCCACGAGCCGTTTCATGCTGGCGGCGGCACCGGCGAGGTCGCCCCGCTGGGACTGGAGGCGGACGAGGATGGCGATGGCGAGTTCCGGGGCTTCGGTTTCGACCTCCTTGAGGGTGGCTTCCGAGGCGCGGGGGTCGCCGGTGCGGTCGAGCAATTCGGCGAGCAGGCATTTGTCCTGAGGCGAGGTTGCTTCAGTTCTGAGCTGGGCGAGGAGGGCCTCCGTCTGGCCGGCTTTTTCCGAGATGCGGAGGAGGACCGTCATGGCCGCCTCGAGATCGACGGGGTCGCTGGCGAGCGAGACGAGGGTGCGGGCCCATGGGACTGCCTGGGCGTGGCGGTCCGTGCGTTCGGCGGTTTCGCAGAGCTGGAGGAGGTAGAGAGGGTCCTTCGGGAATTCGGGCAGGCGTTCCGTGAGGAGGTCGGCGGCGAAGGTGAGTTCGTCGCGGGCGGCGGCGGAGCGTGCCACCGAGAGGACGCGGTTCTTGTCGGTTGAGCTGGCGAGTTTCCGCCAGACGGCGAAGGCGTCGTCCTTGTTGCCGGCTTTGTGGAGGGAAGTGGCGAGGGCGTCCTGGACGGCTTCGCTGTCCGGGAACTGGCTGGCGGCCTTGCGGAGGGTATCGAGGGAATCGGTGGTGAGCTGGAATCGTTCGAGCAGGCTGGCGGCGCGCAGCCATGCGGTTTCCGACTGATCGCTTTTGTTCAGGAAGTCGGTGACGGCGGCTTTGGCATCGGGTTTCCGGTTGGCGGCATTGAGGAGGTCGGCGAGGCGGACGGTGAGTTCGAGGTCCTGCGGGTGGAGCCGGATGAGTTCGCGCAGCTGGCTGACGGCATCGTCCGATTTTCCGGCTTTGAGGAGGAGGTCGGTGAAGGCCTCGCGGACCTCGCGGTTGCCTGGGGTGCGGGCGAGCAGGTCGGTGAAGGTGGTGATGGCCTCGTCGGTGGCACCGGTTTCCACGAGGAGGGTGGCGAAGCGGCGGCGCAGGGTGGTGCGCTGCGGGAATTTCGAGGTGAGGGTGCGGTACTCGGCGACGAGGGCGTCGATGGCGTCGTCCCGGCGGAATGTCTGGTCGAGCTGCGAGAGAATTTCCTTTTCGAGCCATGAATCCGAGCCGGTTTCCTCGAGGCATGCGAGGTAGGTGGCGACGGCTTTTTCGCGGTTTCCGGCGCGCTGGTGGATATCGCCGATGCGGAGGCGGCGCTGGATGCGGCGGTAGGGGTCGGCGGTGGCGGCGGCGAGGCTTTCGGCGGTGGCGAGGGCTTCGCTGGTGAGGCCTTCCTGGAGCTGGAGCTCGATGAGGTCCTCCTTGAGGTCTTCGTCGTCCGGGGCGGCGGCGATGAGGTCCTGCCAGACCTTGACGGCTTCCGTGGTTTTGCCCGATCGGGCGAGGAGGCGGCCTTTGAGCTGGAGGATGCGGGATTTGGTGGCGGCGGGTGGGTTGGCGGCGGTGGCCTTGTCGAGGGAGGCGAGGGCGCTGTCGAAGTCGAGGGTGCGGGCTTCCGCGGTGGCCTGCTGGAGCCATGCTTCCGGATTGTCCGGGCTGGCGGCGGTGGCGGCGCGGAAGGCGGCGATGGCCTTCTGGTTATCGCCCTGGCGGAGGTGATGGTAGGCGAGGATGAGGCGGGCGGCGGGCGTGGCGTCCGGGGCATTGGCCTGCTGTTCGAGCCATGCGGCGAGGTCGTCCGACGTGCGGGTTTCGAGCCATGCGGTATAGAATCGGTCGAATACCGGGCCTGGAGCGGGGCGTTTGAGCAGGCTATCGTAGTAGCGCTGGGCTTTTTCGCTGACTGGTTCCTCCGCCCTGACGGTGAGGCTGGGCAGCAGGGCCGCGAGGAGGAGGGGTGGAAGCAGCGGCAGGGAAGGGAAGAGGCGCTTCATGGGGATGAGAAGATGGGGAAAGTGGTGAGTTGGCGGTGGCCGGGTGCGGCTGCTGCGCTGGAATGCGTTGAAGATGGCAGGGGAACGGGGGGAAGTCGAGCGGATCGACGCGGGATGATTCCGTTGATTTTCTCTTTGCGCGCGTGGTGGAACGGGGACAGATGCGTGAGGAAGAGAAGGAGCCCGGGTGTACCGGATTCCGTTCCGGAACTGATAAGACGATGGTGAATTTCAGGACAAATCCGATGAGGCTGCTGCTGCTGGCGGTGCTTTGTGTGCTGTCGTGGGGCGTTCCGGTCATGGCGGAGAGTCCGGTGCGGGAGAAGGCCAAGCCGCCTGTTCCTGCGGTGCCGGGGGGAGGATTGTCCGCGCATGAGAAGGCTGGCGGGCATCTGCTGCGGCGTCATGTGGGCAAGACCGAGGAAGAACTGATCGATCGGCTTGAGTCGCAGCCAGGGATCCGTTCCGCGTCATCGTTTCCGGACCGCCGGGTGGCTGACGTGGTGGTTGGTCTGGTGATTGCGTCGCGGCAGAAGGAGATTGCGAAATGGCTGCGTGGGGATGAGGAGAGGCTGACCCTTGATTTTACGGCCAACCGTCCGGTCGGCATCATGGTGAGCCGGAGGTCGATGCGGGCGGAGCCAGTGCATTCGGTGCGGCTCGTGCTGGAGCGCGATGCAGAATTCGAGCCACTGGGGTGGCGCATACTTACTGGATATCCTCAAAAATGAAGAAGCCTTATTCCGAACTCAAGAAGTACCTTGGAACCACGTACCATCAGGACTGGTGTGACGATGGGGAAGACTGGATGGATGTGACCAACCAGTATATGCACCGGGTTGACGAGGCGACTCGCAAGAAGGTGATATCGGACATTCAGGCGATAGTGCGGGACATGGAAGCGGAGGAAGATCTTGAGCAATTCTGTGCCGAGGAATGCCGGAGCGACATTTTCCCGCCGGGGCTGGGGCTGACGTATCGTGAGTGGCTGGGGCTTGTGCAGGAGAAGATGGTGGCTGGGCCGAAGGGGCGTAAGCCTGCGGCCAAGAAAGCGGCCAAGAAGGCAGTGAAGAAGCCGTGATGGACTGGTGGGATGCGGTGGCTGGCTGGCTGGCGGAGCCTTCGCGCGAGAGTTTCACGACACCGCGGGGCTGGAAACTGGTCGGTTGGCTGGGTGCCTTGATGTTTGCGGCGCGCTGGGTGCTGCAGGCGCATTACCGGAAGCGGACGGGCACGGCGGTGATGCCGACTTCGTTCTGGGTGGTGTCGCTTGTGGGGGCTGGGCTGACGACGGCGTACTTTGTGTTTGGGAAGAATGATTCGGTGGGGATTCTGCAGAATGCGCTGCCGGCCTCGGTGGCCTTGTACAATTTGTTTCACGATCTCCGGCGGAAGGGCGGGGAGGGTTGAGGGCTGGCCGCTCTACAGTTTTTATGGTTTCGATGGCTGCGTGAAAAGACGCGAATCGGTGATTTTCCGGTGGCGGAGGTGGTGATGCTGGTGCTGGGTGGGCGGGTCACGGGAGACTGTGGTGGCGAGAGCTGCTGTGGTGGCCTGAGACCTGCCGGGAGGCGATCCTTTTGGGGAAACTGGAAACGGTGGTCCATGGGATGGCGGCCTGGGAGAAAATCCCCTCAAATGACCAAGACCGCATGACAATCCGAGCCGTGATCGCGATGGCAGCTGCTGCAGTGGCTGTTCTTTTCAGCAGTTGTTCTTCGACGACGAATTTGGCGAGTGCGAAGACGTATGAGACGAAGACGTACCGGACGAAGACGGGGAAGCAGATTGACAATGCGAAGTACTACGTGGTGAAGACGACGGCGTACAGTCATGTGGAGGCGGACAGTCTGAAGTATGGGAAGGGGAGTGCGGCTGGGGGGACCTTGAAGTACGGATCGGTGCGGAGTGCGGCCAGTGACTGGTCAGTTTTCCCGCTGGGGACGGTGTTCAAGATCCAGGGATTGCCGTACATTTATCAGGTGGACGATTATGGCAGTGCGCTGGTGGGGACGAAGACGATTGATTTGTACAAGCCGGACTTTGATGGGATCAAGAAGTGGGGTGCTCGGAAGGTGAAGATTCAGGTTTTGCGGTGGGGATCTTACGAGCGGAGTCTGGCGATTCTGAAGGATCGCATGAAGCATCCGCATGTGAGGGAGATGGCTGTTGGCATTCAGCAGAAGATGAAATCGTCTGGGCGGTCCTGAGTCAGGCTGCCTCCGGGAGGGCGGGGAGATGCCGATGGGAATGGATGTGGCTTTGACGCGAAAGGAGCGGTGTGACGCGAGCGGAGCGGGCGGCTTTGATTGATCGGGAACTGGATCGGTTGTATCCGGAGACGCCGGTGCCGTTGGATCATGTGGATGCGTACACCCTGCTGGTGGCGGTGCTGTTGTCGGCGCAGTGTACGGATGCGCGGGTGAATCTGGTGACACCGGGTTTGTTTGCGCGGGCGGGATCGCCGCGGGAGATGATGGACGTTCCGGTGGAGGAAGTGCGGGAACTGATTCGGCCGTGTGGGTTATCGCCGCAGAAGGCGAAGGCGATTGTTGAATTGTCGCGGATGCTGGTGGAGCGTCATGGTGGCGAGGTGCCGGGTGATTTTGGGGCATTGGAGTCGTTGCCTGGGGTTGGTCACAAGACGGCTTCGGTGGTGATGGCGCAGGCCTTTGGGGTGCCGGCATTTCCGGTGGACACGCACATTCACCGGCTGGCGCAGCGGTGGAAGCTGACGAATGGTCGGAGTGTGGTGCAGACTGAGGCGGATCTGAAGCGATTGTTTCCGGAGTCGCGCTGGAACCGGCTGCATCTGCAGATCATTTTCTATGGCCGGGAGTACTGTACGGCGCGGGGATGTGATGGCACGAAGTGTCCGCTGTGCCGTCGGTTGTTTCCCGACCGGAAGAAGGCGGTGGCCACGAAGAAGTGAGGTTGGCTGGTGGGCTTCAGTGGGTGCCCTCCGAGGCGCGGACGGCGGTGTGGAGGGTAGGGCGGTCCTCCTTGCTGTGGCGGACGGCGACGATCCATGTTTCTCCGATGATGGGAGCGGGGCCCTGGAAGATGGCGGGGTCGCCGCTGATTTCGATGCGGTTCTTGGAATTGGCCTTGGCTGGGGTGCCTGCGAGGAGGGTGGGGAGTTGCAGGGTGATGACCGCGATGGGCGGCATGCTGGCGAGCGGGGACGATTCCTTGTAGCTTGAGACTTTGCCGACGTAGAGGGAGTCTGGTTTCCGGATGCCGGGGAATTCCTCGGCGGCATCGATCATGCTGCGGAGTCCGGCGGTGAGCGTCTGGAGCCGGGGATTGTTCTGGATGAGGCGCTGCTGGCGCTGGCGTTCATTTTCCTGCTGGAGCCACGAGGTGAGGCCGAGCAGGGCGAGGCCTGCGGTGGCGGCGAGGGCGAGGCCGAAGGCTTTGTGCTGCCAGAATGGGGTGGCTGGCGCGGTGGCGGCCTTGGCTTGCGGGCGGGCGGCGGCCATGGGAGCAGGAGATCAGGAACCCCAGGAAGTACAGGCGCGGAATTCGGCGGTGCGTCCGGCGGCTTCGGCGCTCGTGGTTTCGGCGAGGCGTTTCACTCCGAAGGCTTCGCAGGTGAAGGAAGCGAGGACGGAGCCGTGGACGATGCCATTGGCGAGGTCCTTGAATTCCGGGGCATGCGGGGAAGCGGCGAGGGATCCGGCGAGTCCGCCCGCGAAGGTATCGCCGGCTCCGGTGGGGTCGGCTACGTGGGTGAGGGGGTAGGCCGGGGTTGTGAAGAAGTGGCTGGAGCCGAAGAGCATGGCACCGTGTTCGCCTTTTTTGACGACCACGTGGCGGGGGCCCATTTCGAGGAGGCGGCGTCCGGCTGTGACGAGGTTGCTGCATTCCGTGAACATGCGGGCTTCGTCTTCATTGATGACGAAGAGGTCGACGCGCTGCATGAGGTCGAGCAGTCTGGGTCTGGCGATATTGATCCAGAGGTCCATGCTGTCGGCGATGACGAATGGCCGGGCGGTGCACTGGTCGAGAACAGCGAGCTGGTTGTCCGGGCTCATGTTGGCGAGGAGGACGACCTTGGCGGCGGCGGCTTCCGGGGTGAGGCGCGGGTTGAATTTCTCGAGGACGTCGATGGAGACGTCGAGAGTTTCCCGGTGGTTCATGTCTTCGTGGTATTTGCCGGTCCAGCGGAAAGTGCGGCCTTCGACGGTGTCGATGTTGGCCGTGCAGATGCTGCGGCGGGCGAAGAGGTCGCGGTGTTCTGCGGGGAAGTCGGTTCCGACGATGGCGCAGAGGTGGACTTTCGAGGAAAAAGCGGCGGCGAGGGAGGCGTAGGAAGCGCTTCCTCCGAGGAGATCGTTATGGATTTCCGCGTTGGTGTGGATGGAATCGAGGGCGACGGAACCGGCGACGAGGACAGACATGGTGGGAAGGAGAGTAGCGTTCGTGGGGCGGATACGCGGCAGGTCCTCTGGTTGCAAGGTGAATTGCGGTGCGTGAGGGTTGTGGATGAAGAAGCGGCTGATGATTCTGCTGACGGCGGTGCTGGTCATGCCTGCTGTGCTGCGTGCGGACGAGCGGAACGAGAAGTGTCCGCTCATGGTGAGCGAAGACGTGGATGAGGAGCAACTGATCGAGTACGAGGGGGTGAAGGTATATTTCTGCTGTCAGCAGTGCCGGAAGGTGTGGAACCGGAATCAGAAGTACATCATCAAGGCCAGCCTTGAGTTGCTGCCGCAGTTCGAGGGGATGGAAGAGAAGCTGGGGCTGGGGAAGGTTGATCTGCTGGTGCAGCGGTATTGTCCGGTGCATCCCGGGCATCTGGTGACGCCCGACAGTCCGAGTGTCGAGCACGCGGGAGTGACCGTGTATTTCTGGGATGAGGAAGCGAAAGAGACGTGGGCGAAGGATCCGGCTGGCTGGGCGAAGCGGGCGGCCGAGCGCTTGCCGCAGCTGAAGAAGCGGGTGGAAAAGCGCTGAAGCGACCCATGAGCGCGGGGCTTGCGGTGGCGGGATGCGGGTGAGAGGTTACGGGATGCTGAAGCGACTGCTGATTCTGGTACTGGTGCTGAGCCATGGGGCGTGGGCCGATGAATTGCTCTCTCCTGAGGAAGCGGTGAAGAAATTCACGGCGCCTGATGGCTTCCGGGTGGATCTGCTGGCATCCGAGCCCGACGTGGTGCAGCCGATTGCCTTCTGTTGGGACGGGCGGGGCCGGCTGTGGGTGGTGGAAGGTCGGACGTATCCTGGGAGGAAGAACAATCAGCCGCCGGGAGGCGATTCCGGGCGGCCTGGCGAGGCGCAGCTGGCTGACATTTTCGGGGGTGACGACCGGATTCTGATTTTTGCCGATGAGGATGGCGATGGGAGTTTTGAGTCGCGCAAAGTCTTTGCGGAGAAGCTGCATCTGGTGAGTGGGATTGAGATTGGGCATGGCGGGGTTTATGTGGGGGCGGCTCCGTATCTGCTGCACATTCCGGACCGGGATGGGGATGACCGTCCGGATGGGGCTCCGGAGATTCTGCTGGATGGCTGGGGTTGGCAGGATACGCATGAGACCCTCAACAGTTTCGTGTGGGGTCCTGATGGCTGGCTGTATGGCTGCCATGGGGTTTTCACGCACAGCAATGTGGGTGTGCCCGGGACGCCGAAGGAAACGCGCGTGCCGATCAACTGTCATTACTGGCGGTTTCATCCGGTGCGGCGGACCTTCGAGGCCTATGCGTCCGGGACGTCGAATTCGTGGGGGTTTGACTTCAATGCGGCGGGCGACTGGTTTGCGGAGGCCTGTGTCATTCCGCATTTCTGGCACATCATCGAGGGTGGTTACTATCTGCGGCAGAGCAATCCGCTTGGGCATTTCAATCCCTATGTGTACACCAACATCGAGACGATTGCCGACCATTTGCATTACATCGGGAACACGCCGCACAGCGGGAACGGGGTGAGCGATGCGGCGGGCGGCGGGCATGCGCACTGCGGTCTCCTCATTTACAACGGGCACAATTTTCCGGCCGAGTACCGTGGGCGGGCCATGATGTTCAATATTCATGGTCAGCGCATCAATCAGGAACAGCTGGTTCCTGAGGGATCCGGCTATGTGGCGAAGCACCTGCCGGATTTTGTGAAGGCGAACGACCGGAACTTCAGTGGAGTGGCGCTGAAGGTGGGGCCGGATGGGGCCGTGTACTTCATTGACTGGTATGATCAGCAGAAGTGTCACCGCACGCAGCCCGAGGTATGGGATCGGAGCAACGGGCGGATCTACCGGGTGCGTTATGAGAAGACTTGGAAGCCATGGCGTGGGGATGTGGCGAAGCTGAGCGAAGCCGAAGTGGCGGCTGGGATTGCGGCTGGCAATGGCTGGCTCGAGCGGATGGTGGCGCAACGGCGGCGCGAGTCGGGCCAGTGGCCGGCTGCCCCGCGGTTGGCGAGTGCCGAGTGGGCGCGGGAAGCGGCGGGCGATGCGCGGTCGCGGCTACGGCTGGCGTCGGCCCTGCAGAAGCTGCCGCTGGAGCAGCGCTGGCCTGTGGCGGAACTGCTGCTGTCGCATGGGGAAGACGCGGGCGATCACAATCTTCCGCAGATGTACTGGTATGCGGTGGAGCCGCTGGTGGCAGCCGATCCCGGACGGGCGCTGGACTTGGCTGGGAAGTCAGCGATTCCGCTGGTGGCGCAGCATATGGCGCGGCGGTTGGCGGAAATTGACGGTGGGGTGAGTCATCTGGTGCGGGCGATGGGGCGTGAGAAGACCGGGGCTGGGCTGGTGCTTCTGCTGAAGGCGGCCCGGGATGGATTGAAGGGTCGGGTCGGGGTGGCGATGCCTGGGGGATGGGATGGGGCGTGGGAGAACATGGACGATGTGGTGGCGCGCCGGACCGATGGGAAAGAGCATGCGGCGGAGATTGCCGATCTGCGGAGTGGGCTGGCGGTGGCGTTTGGTGACCGGCGGGCCTTTCCCGGGTTACGGGGGCAGGTACGGGACCGTGCGCTTGAGGTGGAGCGCCGGGTACAGGCGCTCCAGGTGCTCGCGCAGGGAGACGATCCCGAATTGGCCGCTCTGGTGAAGGAACTTCTTGATGATCCTGCCATGCGGCTTGCTGCGCTGCGGGTTCTGCCGCGGGCGCTGCGCTGAGGGGCCGGCTCTTCTTTCAGCGGACTTCCGGGCCGCCCCAGTCGAATGTGAACTGGGTCCAGACCGAATGTTCGTCGCGCTGGCTGCCGATGCGGTCCCAGTTGTACTGGACGCCTAGCGAGACCGTGGCGGCCTTGTTCAGGAAGAGGCGCGTGGAAGGAGTGAGGCGGAAGCGTTCCGGCAGGCCGGCGTCGCTGATGGCATTGGTGTAGTCCGCGCGCAGGGCCAGTTCGAGCGGGCCCGCAAAGCCCGTCTGGAGTCCGTAGAGGGCGTAGGTGTAGAATCCGAAATCGCGGAAGCGTCGGCGTTCCTCGCCCTCATCGCCGTGCTCGTCATGTTCTTCGTGGTGCTCGTCGCCGTGCTCATCGTGATGGTCTTCCCCGTGCTCGTCGTGATGATCGTCCTCGTGTTCCCCGTGATGATCGACTTCCTCGGCGTGGTCGCCGTGTCCGGCGGATGAGGAGACTGAACCGAAGGAACGGAAGAGGAATTCCGAGCGCCAGCGGAAGTAATCGCCACCGGGTTCGAGTCCATTTTCGCGCCATTCGTATTCCGCGTGGATGCCGGAGACCGAGGATGTGCGGTTGGCGGCATTGTCGCCCCATGCCGTAGCGGCTCCGAAGCGGATGCGGTGGAAGTCATTGATCTGGACGAGATTGGTCCAGTTTGCGGAAATGAGCAGGCCTTTGAAGGCGGCTGATTCCGGGGAAAAGGCGGCTGATTCCGGGGAAAAGGCGGCTTCTTCGTGATCGCCGTGAGGTTCGCCTCCATGGTCGTGGGCATGGTCATCGTACTGGGCATCGCCGACGCTGATGGAGAGAGCGCTCTGGAATGGGGTCGGGAGGTTCCACGTCACTTCAGCGCCCACGGTCGTGAGCGGGTGGTCGCCGAGGAGGCGGCCTGAGGCGAGGAAATTGTCCGTGAAGTCCCAGCCGTGGAGGTGGAGGGCGTTATGGAAGCCGAAGCGGTTGAAGTACTGACCGGCGCGCAGTTCGAAGCCTCCCGGCAGATTGAGGAGTTTGAGGAATGATTCATCGTGTTCGTAGTCCCAGCCTCCCAGCTGATCCCAGTAGAAGTGGTGGCCCGTGAAGGCTTCGAGGTAGCGGGAAAAGCGGAAACTGCTTTCCGCTTCGATGCCTTGAAGCGTCCAGCCTTCCGCATTGGGGTCGTGGGCTCCGGTGATCAGCCCCGCCGGATCCTCGGCGGTCGACTGACCCCATGCCTGCGTGAGATGAAGGTGTGGAAAGATCACATCGGCGATGTTCAGTCCGGGCTGCGGCGGAGCACCCAGCTGCGGAGTCGTGAGCGGAGCCCCGAGCGACAGGTCGGGGCGCCCCGTGAACCATGGCGCATTGATCCATGAAGTTGCCGGCGGATCCGCGGGTGCGGTCTGGGCCGTGGCCGGACTGGTAGTCCCGGCGGAGGCGTGGAGGACAGCGGCGAGAGAGGGAAGGAGGAATCGGATCATGGCATCGGTACCTTATTGCAAATGGAAGGCGATTTCTTTCCTCTGGCGCAGCCGGTGGATTCGTGCAAGCATCAACTGCAAAGGGATTGCATCAGACGGCTCTGGTATGGTGTGGGTGGTGGGGAAAGCACTTGCTTCCTTGGGGAAATGGGATGTGGTCTGGGGAAGAACCTGTGGGCGGGAGGCTTGCGGGGGAGCAGATTGAACGTATGAGCCATTCTCAACCAGCGACGGTACCGTGTGTGATGAAGATAGCGGGGACGGGGAGTTATGTACCGGAGCGGGTGCTGACGAATGCGGAACTGGAGCAGATGGTGGACACGACGGACGAGTGGATTGTGTCTCGCACGGGGATCCGGGAGCGGCGCATTGCGGGGCCTGACGAGAAGACGAGTGATCTGGCGACGAAGGCGGCGTTGCGGGCGATGGAGGCGGCCGGGGTGACGGCGGAGGAGATTGATCTGATCATTGTGGGGACGATTTCTCCTGACACTTTTTTCCCGAGCACGGCCTGTCATGTGCAGCGGAATCTGGGTGCGGTGCGGGCGGTGGCATTTGATGTGAGTGCGGCCTGTGCTGGCTTTCTGTATGCGATGCAGATTGCGCGGCATTTCATCAACAGCGGGAACCGGAAGACGGCCCTCATCATTGGGGCGGACAAGCTCAGTGGGATGGTGAATTGGGAGGACCGGAACACCTGTGTGCTTTTTGGGGATGGGGCGGGTGCGGCGGTGCTGACGGCGCGGGATCCTGATGCTGCGGACGACGGTGGTGTTTTGTCATCGGTGATGGCGAGCGACGGTCGGCTGACCGATATTCTTTCGGTACCTGGTGGGGGGTCTGCGATTCCGATTACGCCGGAGAATGCGGGGCAGCGGCTCAACACGATTCACATGCAGGGGAAGGAAGTGTTCAAGGCGGCGGTGAAGTACACGCTGGAGGCCTGTGAGCAGGCGATTGAGCGGGCGGGGCTGCGTGCGGAGGACATTGCGATGATTGTGCCGCATCAGGCGAATGTGCGGATTGTTGATGCGATCCGCGAGCGGTTGGGGCTGCCTCCCGACCGGGCCTTTCTGAATCTGCACAAGTATGGGAACACGTCCGGGGCGGCCGTGGCCATTGCGCTTGATGAGGCCGTGCGGACTGGGATTGTGAAGAAGGGCGACCACATTCTGATGGTCGCGTTTGGAGCCGGCTTTGCGTGGTCGGCCTCCGTGATCCGTTGGTGAGCAGGATCGGCGGGCTGTGAATGGTCTGCGGAAGGCTGTGCGGGCGGCGTGTGGTTTGCCGGAAGGTTCTGGCGTGCTGAAACTTCAGCGGCTGGCTGGTTTCGATTCGTTCCAGTAGATGACGACGTTTTTGGTCGCGCGGCCTGAGGCGATGAGGTCGGGGAGACCGTCCTTGTTGAGGTCGGTGATGCGGAGGTCTTCGCAGGCCATGGAGCTGGGTTCGCTGTTCCATGCTGTGGACCATGTGGCGTCCGAGCCGGTGTAGATGCGGATGCCGGTGTTGCCGGAGGCGTCTGGTTCGCGCCATCCGGCGGCGATTTCCGGCTGGCCATCGTTGTCGAGGTCGGCGCAGGCGAGGGCGTGGCCCTGATTGAAGTCGGTTTCGATGACATGGCGGTGCCATGCGCGGGTGGCGGGATTGCGGAGGAAGACCGAGACCATGGGGCCGTGGAAGGGTTCGACTGTGGCGAAGGAGTTTTCGGTCAGGTAGCGCACTTCGCCTGCACCACGGAATGGCTGCGGGGCCTTGGGGAATTCGAGGGCTGGGGTCGATGTGAGCCAGCCTTTGCCGTCCGGTCTGGCGGTGACAAAGCCTTCCTTTCCGGCGATGATGATTTCCTCCGATCCGTCCGGGAGGGGGCGGGTATCGAGGTTGTGGGTGATGTGGAGGGACGCGTCGACCAGGGTCGTGGACCAGTCGGCCGGGTCCCCGGGATTTTTGCCGGGGACATGGGCATGGATGCGGACCGGTGAGCCGTTCCCATTGGTGTTGCCGCGTCCGTGGAGCGGGGCGACGACAAGGGCGTAGCTCGCGGAACCGGTGCGGACCCAGCGCATGCGGTGCACGGTGGGTTCGTGCGGCAGAGCGACTGGTTTCCATGGCTGTCCGGAAGCGGAGGGACGGGCGAGGAAGAAGACGGCCCCGCTTTCACGGTCGTTGCTGGTTTCGCCCGGATTCCACTGGGCACCGACGGCGATCTCCGCGCGGCCATCGCCATCGATGTCGCGGGCGGCCACGCAGACGTGGTCTCGCTGGGTGAGGTTTTCCGCGATGACTTCCTTTTTCCAGTCCGGGTTGTGGTACCATGCGATCTGGCGGGCGTCGCAGACGATGATGTCCTCCTTGCCATCGCCATCCATGTCGGCCGTGGCCAGTCCATAGCCGATGGCGATGCGGTCGTCGATGGTCTGGGCGCGGAACTGGGGGGCGGCCGCGGCCGGAAGGGCGAGAGAGGCAAAAACGATCGTGCGCAGCATACCATAAGTTTGGCCCGGGCAGGATTGCTGAAAAGGCAACTGGCCCCCCCGCGTTTCCGTAGGGCCCCCTGAATTTCCGATGAAACCGCCCCGCCTTGTCAGCCAGATCCTTGCCGCCCTGCTGGCAGCAATGGCGTCAGGGTGCAGCGAACGAAGTGTCAGTGCCCTCGATGGCGTTACCGACCTGCTGAGTGCCGAAATCCGGAGAGTTGATGGCCAATTGCGGGAGCTGCGGGGGCAACTCGCTGGGCTGCCCGACATTTCGCCGAATCAGCAGACTGGTCATCTCGGGTATCATGGGAAGCCGTTCACGCCGCAGCCCGACCGCCCGGCTTCGCAGCCGAACACCAGATCGATCCGGCTCGACCTGGGGAGTGCGCAGTCGATCGATGCGGTAGTCTTTGTGGCGGTGGATTACACGGCGGGGAATTCGGCGGGTCCGGGCTATGGATTTCCCGTGCGGTTCCGGGTGGAGGCGGCTGACGACCCTGGATTCGAGGATGCGAAGGTGCTAGTCGACCACAGTGCGGCTGATTTTCCGAATCCGCGGAGGTTTCCTGTCGTGATTCCCGCCGAGGGGGTGACGGCGCGCTACGTGCGGCTCACGGCGACCGGCCTGTGGTCGCAGGGGGGACGGTCGCTGCTGGCGATGGGCGAGATCATGGTGCTGCAGGGCGTGCGGAATCTGGCTGCCGATCTTCCGGTTTCGGCAATCCGGGTGAGTGACAGCGATGATGCACCGCCCGTCTGGGACCGGAGGTGGCTCGTGGACGGTCACAGTGTCATCGGGGCCCCGCAGGGAACGCATCCAGCCCCGACCGAAGGCTTTCAGAGCATGCCCGCCAAGCAGTCCGAAGAAACACGCTGGCTCCAGCTCGATCTGGGCAGCGAAGTCCCTGTGCATGAGATCCGGCTGTATCCGGCGCGGGCTGGCGAGTACCCAGCCCGGCGCGGCTTCGGATTCCCCCTGCGGTTTCAGGTACAGTTGTCCGGCGACCCGGCCTTTACGACGGCCGAATCGGCGGCTGATTTCCGGGACAGTGACTTCTTCAATCCGCACGAGAACATGGTGACCCTGCGGGTTCCCGGGACGAAGGCCCGCTACGTCCGGGTTTCGGCCCAGGGCCTGAGCGAACGGCTCGACGACTACGTTTTTGCGCTGTCCGAAATCGAAGTCTTCAGCGGGCAGCAGAATATGGCGGCGGCAGCCGTGGTGACCGCCAGTGATTCCCGCGAGAGTGGTATCTGGTCGACGCGTTATGTGACCGATGGATTCACGAGTCTGCGGAATGTCATGACGTGGCCCGAGTATCTGAGCGGGCTGAACCGGAGGCGGGAGATCGAAGCCGAGATCCGGAGGCTGGGCGGCGAGCGCCGGGCCGTGGCCGAGCGGGTGCTGCGGACCCTTGGTCGTGCGCTGTCCGGCATTGCCGTGGCAGCCCTCGCCGCAACTGGGCTCATCCTCTGGCGCAATGCACGGACCCGGCGGCGGGATCTCGCCCTGCTGCGCCAGCGGCTCGCGCGGGACATTCACGACGAAATCGGCAGCGGCCTCGGGACGATTTCCCTGATCAGTCAGATGAACGGAGGACTTGGGGCGCACGCCGAGCCAGCGAGGCTCGATTTTCAGGAAATTCACCGGATTTCACGGGAAGTGACCGAAAGCCTGCGTGACATCGTCTGGCTGATCCGGCCCGAAACGCATACGGTGGGCGACCTCGCCAAGCGGCTCGAGGAAACGTCGGCGTCGATGCTGGCCGGGATTGAGTATGAATTCGTTACCGAGCCGCAGACCGCCGGCCGCGAACTTCCCCTCGAGCACAAGCGTCAGGTCCTCATGCTCTTCAAGGAAGCCCTGCACAACATCATCCGTCACAGCGGAGCCACCCGGGCCGGCGTCCGGGTTGGCGGGGACGAAAAGTGGTTCAGCCTGACCGTATCCGACAATGGCTGCGGGTTCGATCCGACGGTCGAGCGGAGCGGGGCAGGGGTCACGGGAATGCGTCAGCGGGCCGAGACCCTTGGCGGCAGTTTCACGGTCGAGAGCAGCCCTGGGGCCGGCACGACCCTGACCTTGCGGGTCCCGTGGAAAGCTCCGCGAAAAAATGGTGCAGGACGGCCCGTTTAGTGGCAGTTCCCTACCGCATTTCCTCCCCTGATGAAAAAGAACGCTTCCGAGACTCCACCGGTGACCGTCTGGCTGGTTGAAGATTACGCCCCCTTCCGCAACACGGTCTCAAGGCTGCTCAATGCGACCAACGGATTGGCCTGCACGCACCTCTTTGCGACGGGTGAAGACGCTCTGCGGTCGCTCCAGACCCAGCCCAAGCCGAATGTGATCATGCTCGATGTGGGCCTGCCCGGGATGAATGGACTGGAATTGCTCGCGAAGGTGCGCGAGGTTTCCCCGGACACGCGCGTGGTCATTCTGACGGCCTTCGAGGACGAAGAAAAGATTTTCCGGGCCATCTGTTCCGGGGCATCGGGTTACCTGCTGAAGACAGCGACAGCGGATCAGATCACGGGAGCCATTGCCGAAGCCGTGGCGGGCGGTGCCCCCATGACGCCGTCCATTGCCAAGCGTGTCCTTGAAATGTTCAGCCGCATGGCTCCCGCGAAGACGGATTATGGCTTGAGCGACCGCGAGAAAATGGTTCTCGAGAAAATGGTGAATGGTCTGACCAAGAAGGAAATCGCGGCCGTGCTCGACATGAATTTTCACACGGTCGATGCCGCGCTGCGGAGCATTTATTCGAAGCTCGAAGTAAACACGCGGACCGGGGCGGTGGCCAAGGCGCTCAAGGAAAAGCTGGTCTGAGGTTCCGCGGGACCCGGCACCGGTCGGACGGAAACCTGCCGGTCATGGAAACGGGGCATCTCATGGATTATTCGGACCGCCTGCCACCGGTGGCAGTGCGGGAATGGCGTCAGGGTTTGCGTTCGAGGGTCTTTGTGGGCCCGTTCATGGCGCTGCAGGGCGGTTTGTTTCTGCTGACGACTTTTCAGCTGAATGAACCCCGCTCGGGCGGGGTGGCGGGCATGTACTGGCTGACGGTGCTCACGGTGCTGGTGGTGGTGCTGCCGCTGCGCAGTCTGGGGGCCCTCAGCGAAGAACGCGAGGGCAGCACCATGGATGTGCTCGTCCTCACCAATCTGGACGGCTGGAGCATTGTGTCGGGTAAGTGGCTGGCAACGGCCTCGATGATTCTGCTGGCCGCGGTTTCCGTGCTGCCCACTATCCTGCTGCGCTGGCTCGTGGGTGGCTGGTCACCCCTTGACGGCCTGGCTGGACTGGGAACCGCCGTCCTCATGGGCTGGGGTGCGGCCGGCCTGCTGACCCTTATTTCATGGCTGCGGCCGACCCTTCTGCGCATGGCCGTGGCCGTGATTTTTCTGCTGTGGCTCTTCGTGTGGGGCGTGGTCGGTCTCTGCACCGAACTCATGAGGGGAAACGTGGCCTCCGTCGCCATGGGCACGGGCCTCGGGGGAATCGTGTGGCCACGGATCACCGTCCTGCTGGCAGCCGGGTGGTGCGGACTTCTCGCCGCCGCGTACCCCCTCTCGGCCGGCCTGCCCGCCAACCCCCGCCTCCGGCAAAGGGTCGTCCTCGGCTGGGGCTTGCTGTCCTCCGCGGGCCTGCTCTGGAGCGATCACAAGGATCTGTGGATGGGACTCGTGTTGCCCTGCGCCGCCGTGGTCGCCGTCGCCGGACTCGTCACCGTCGGCAACTCCCGCAACGGGGACGCCGCCGCCAACCGGGCCGTCTCGTGGTCCACTGGCTGGGCCATGATTCCCGTCGGACTCTCCCTCGGCTGGGTCCTCCGGGAAAACAGCGTCCCCCAGGAAGCATGGATCGCCATGCTCCCGATCGTCGGCTTCGGTACCGCCCTCATCGTACGCGGTCGGCCACGCCGACAACCAGCATCAGTCTGATTACGGCAGCACGGGAACTGCCAGAACATCCACGAGAGGAATTCCGCACGCTGCCTCACTCCCCGGACGGAAACAATTTCCGCTGCAATGCAAGGGCCTCCCGCTGCAGTAGCTTGAATCCCAGTGGCTCAGTAGTAGTTGTCGTCGGGACAAGGTCCCGCGCTGCGGGGGCCCTTTGGAGGAATCAGTCACGTTTTTCGGCATCGCGTTTGATGCCGTCGCGGATGTCGCGGAGGCGTTCTGGCCATGTGAAGGTGGGGGCTTTCGAGGGATCGAATCCCGCGAGGTGGCCGTAGGGGCGGGTGGGAGCCTTGGTGTAGCGGAGTTCGGTGTCGCCGAAGATTTCGCGGCAGATGGCGGCGAGCCCGGGGTCGTATTCTTCCAATTCCTTGCGGGTGTTCACATGATTGTGCACGCTATCGTTTTCTCTGTTGTTATTGAACCACGACTGGACGCCTTCGGCGAAGTATTCGGCTGGATTGGTGGAGGCGTAGGCATTTTTCCAGAGGCCGGCCGCCTTGGCCTTTTCGAAGGTGGCGCGGAGGCGGTCATTGAAGGAGGGGTCGAGCGCCTGGACACCGCGGAGGTGGATGCTGTGGGCGAATTCATGGATGAGGATGCATTCGGTGGCGTAGGGATCGCCGGGGTAGCCGAGGAGGTTTTCTTCGGCTGAGGAACAGGCGGGATCGTCTTCTGATCCCCCGGTGCCGCGGGCCCGTGCGTCCCAGAAATTCTTTGGCTGGAGCATGGCGAAGTCGGGCAGGTCCGTGGTGAATTCGTTCCATGCGATTACATTCATGCGTGATCCGGAGCGGATCATGGCATCCCGGATATCCGGGCGTTTGGCGAGCATCTGATCGCAGAGGAACGCGGCTTCGCGGAGGGCGTAATCGGATACTTTATCTGAAGCGATGATGGGGTAGCCTGAGGCGCTGATGTATTTGGTGTAGAACGGAGGGAGTTTCATCTCGGCGGGTGGGGCCGTGATGGGGGGGAGGGGATCGGCATTCCATGTGCGGGCGAGGACGCGGACGGCGCGGGGGTCGTGGGCTTCGAGTTCCGCGCGGACGAACGGGAAGAAATCGTTCCGCGAGAAGAAGGCTTCGGTGCATTCAGCGAAGTATTCCTTGTGATCGGTCATGGCGTACGCCTTGTCCTCGCGTTCCCGGCCTTCGCTGTCGCGTCGTTTCACGCGGTTGTATTTGCCGCTGGTGCGGGCGGCATCGTAGGCGTCGATGATTTCCGGATTATCGAAGCCGAGGACGCGGTCGTGGTAGGCGTGCGCGAGTTCGTGGAGGGCGAAATTCGGCATGCGGCGGGTTTCGGCGGCGAATTCTGGGATGTTGGTGAATTCGATGGCCTTTTCCATGGCTGGGTTGCGGCCATTGTCGCGGAGCCAGCCGGCTCCTGGGTGGTATTCGGCGCGTGGGCCGATTCCCGGGTAGCGGGGAGAGAACCAGAGTGGGACTTCGCGCAGGCGAGCGACCACCGAGGCGGGGAGATCCTTAACGATCGCGCTGAGTTGGCCTTCGAGCAGAGTGAGTGCTTCCTCGGTCGCGGCGGTCGACTGCGAGGTCAGGTCCGGGTGAATGAGCACCTTCCATCCGGCCACCGTGCGTTCCGCATGCCGCGCGGTTTCCGTGGATTTTTCCACGGTCTGTTCCGCGGCTGGCAGCGCAGATGTGAGACTGAAAATCGGCAGTGCGGCTAGGATGGTGAGGAGGGATCGCATGGGAGGGAAGGCAATGGTCCGGGCCGATACATGGGATCGGGCTGAAAGGCAAAACCTTTGCGGCGGCGGGCAGAGGGGAAGGGCCGGCGGGGGTGGTTTCTGGAAATCCGGGAAGCGGGTGGCGTGAGCAGTTGTCTGGTGTGGAAAAGCGGTTACGCTGCGTGCGAGTGAGTGATCCGCATGCCAGTTTGCCCGGGAAGACACTGCCGTCGCGGCGGGGTCTGCTGGTGCTGTCTTTGCTGGGCGGGGCGGTGGCCGGCGGAGTGGCTGCGGGTTTGCCGATGGGGGCATGGCTGCCGCGGATGCCGGAGGATGTGGCCTTGCTGACCTCGTGGCCCGGGCGGGTCGCTGGCGGGGTGGTGGCTGGTCTGGTGGCGGCATTGGTGGGGAATCGGGTGGATGGCTGGGGACATCGGGTGCTGCTGGCGGCGGCGGGATCGCTGCTGGCCGTGACGCAGTCGCTGGTGGTGGCGCGGCATGGGGTGGTGTGGCCACCGCTGGGGGTGGTGGCGGGAATTCTTGCAGGGATGATTTTTGGAGGATTGGTGGCCGTGCGTCCGCCGGTGTGGCGGCGCTGGCTCAGGTCCCGTGTTTCCGACCGGGTGATGGATCGGATCCATGCGGCTGGCGGGGCCGCGGCAATGGTGCCTGACGAACGGGAGGCCGTGGTTGTGACCTGCCGTGTGCTCAACGAGACGGCCATGCGGGGTCAGATGGAAGCCGCCGCCTTTCTCAAAATGAACAGTGCCTTTGCGGCGGCCGTGGCATCCGTGCTGCGGGAGCATGGAGCGCTGACCGACGAGGCTGAACCGGGGACCGTGCGCGGGATTTTCGGATTGCCGCTCGCCGTGGCCGATCCCGCCGATGTGGCGGCAGCGGCGGCTGTGGCCATCGACGATGTGCTGCGGGAATTTGCGGCTTCATGGATGACGCGCGAGCGGGATCCGGTGGAATGGGGAATTGGGATCGCCTGCGGGACCCTGACGGCAGGGCTCGGCGAGCATGGATATTCCGTCGCTGGAGATGCCATTGACCGGTCGAAGTGGCTGGCCCTGCTCAATGGGGAATATCATTCACGGATTCTGACCGACGACACGGTGCACCGTCTGGCCGAGCGTTCCGAGGACCGGCCGCTGGAAGTGGTCAATCCTCCCGAGGGAGCGGCCGTGGAAGTGTTCCAGTTGCTGGGTCAGTCCGGGGGATTATCCGGCGAAGCCCTTGCGCGGCGCGATGCCTTCCGGGATGCGGTCATGCTGCTGCGGGCGGGGCATGCGGAGGACGCGCTGCTGCGGTTTGCGGAAGCGCGGAAGGGATTGCTGGCACCTGATCCTGTGCTCGAGAGGATGGTGGGGATGGCCGAGGAAGAGAAGAACCGCGGGGGGACCGGAGCGCGCCGGGTGGTCCCGCGCAATGCCACGAGAAGGTGAGGAATCCGTGAGCCGATTGGAGTATCCTGAAGAGATTCGTGCCTTGATCGGTCAGCTCAAGCGACTGCCCGGGGTGGGGCCGCGCAGTGCCGAGCGGATCGCGCTGTGGCTGCTGCGGTCGAGGCTGGAAGTGGCAGGGGAACTGGCCAGTGC
>JBDKER010000019.1:0-83442 GCA_039795165.1 Verrucomicrobiota bacterium
GGGACCCTGAACTGATTGGCCGGGTCGTGCTCGAAACCTTCCGCCGCGCTCTGCGCTACCTTGCCAGCCGCGAGTCAATTGACACCCGAGCCTTCCTTCATAAAGTCCACCGTATTGTCAGCGAACCACACCGCACCGAAGCCATGACACTCGCCCAGCAACTCCGCAATGAAGGTCGTCAGGAAGGCCGTCAGGAAGGCCGTCAGGAAGGTCGTCAGGAGGGCAGACAGGAAGGTCGTCAGGAGGGCAGACAGGAAGGACGTCAGGAAGGTGAACGTAAGGGCTCCGTGGCAACCGGTCGGCAGGCTGTGCTGGAGGCACTGGAGATCCGTTTCGGTCCTGTCCCGGAAGGATTGCGGGAGGCCATGGCCGCGATTGACGATCCTGTGCGGCTGCGGGCTCTGCTTCGTGCGGCCATTGTGTTGGAATCGGTCGAAGCCTTTGCGGCTGCGCTTTGATGGGGAGTGGTTGTGGGTGGTGAATCGGGAGAGTTCCGCGGCGGCGGAGCGGACTGGGTGGTGGTCTACCCTTGGTGCAGGGCAGTGATGGTGAGCTATGCGGCTAGATTGGCTGCAGTGCTGGGTCCGGAGTTGGATTAGTCCTTGTCTTGTGGTGGGCAGGGGACTGTGTGGTGGGAGAACGAGCGGTCGGCGGTATTGTAGATTCCGAAGGAGATGGTACCGAAGCGGCCCATGATTTCGCCTGGGTTGGCCCAGAGGGTACGGCCGAGTTGGTGGGAGTAGCGTTTGTGGTCGTGGCCGCTGAAGACGGCGTCGAAGCGTTCCGAGGCGGCGATGTAGTGGGCGACGTCCGGGTAGTGGTGGAGGGCGAAGCGTTGGTGATCTGCTTCGATTTCGGCGAAGTGTCCGTGGAGGGTGACGTGGGGGTGCTGGGACGCGACGCGGCAGAGGAGGAAGGGGTCGCCGTCGTTGTTGCCGAAGACGGCGTCGATGGGTCCGGGGAATCCTTTGGCGAGGGTATCGAGGGAGAAGGGGGCGCAGAAATCGCCGAGGAAGAAGAGACGTTCTGCGCCTTCGGATCTGGCGGCGGCGAGGGCGGTCTCGAGATGGGCGAGGTGGTCGTGGCAGTCGCTGAGGACGGCGATCTTCATGCGTGGGGTGTGGGGTTGGGCTCAGCGGATGGCGGCGTGGATGCGGTGGACATCCGAGTGGTCATCGATGGCCTGGAGGAACGCGGTGACTTCTTCGCGCTGGGGGTCTGTGAGTTCCGGGTAATCCTTGGGGCGGTAGCTGAGTTCCGTGGTGGTGACCGTCCAGCCGGCGGATTTGAGGGCCTGGGTGACGTTATTGAGTTCGGCTGGCTGGGTGAAGAAGCGTGCGGCGGCGGCGTTGGGAGGGAGGTCTTCGAGGTCGTCGGGTGAGAGGATTTCGAGGTCGTCGGCACCGGCTTCGATGGCTGCGCTTTCCGGATCCGCGCCTTGTGGGGCGTGGGCTTCGACGAGACCGACGTGGTCGAACATCCATGCGACGCTGCCCATGGAGCCTGCGCGGAAGAGGACGCGGATTTCGGGGGCGGTGCGGTTATTGTTTTCGGTGAGGCATTCGACGAGGACGGGGACGCGGTGGGGGGTGAAGCCTTCGAAGACGACCGTTTCGATGGAATCCGCCTTGCCGTCCTGGCCCGAGCCCTTGGCGATGGCGCGTTCGATGGTATCCTTGTAGACGCTTTGTTTTTTGGCGGCTTCGACGGCGGCGTGGAGGCGCGGGTTGAATTCCGGGTTAGGTCCGCCCATGCGGGCGGCGACCTGGATTTCGCGGACCAGTTTCGTGGTCATGCGGCCTTTTTTGTCCGCGGCGAGTTCGCGCCATTTCTGTTTCCATTGTGCTCCCATGGGGTGGGAGATTCAGCAATTGGCGGGAAGAGGCAAGGCCAATCGTGGTGGAGGGGGCGGGTTGGCTTCAGCGACGCAGGCGGGCCCGGATGGCATGCCAGCGCGAGGCGAGGATGCTGCGGCGGGAACGGGCGAAGGCTGCGCGGAGGCGGCGGGCGAGTTGGTTTTTCCATGCGACGGCGGCGAGCCATGGTTCCGAGTGGTAGAGTCGGCTGCGGAGGTGCAGGAAGGCATCGTGGAGCCAGCGGAACCAGCCGAGCGAGAGGAGGGCTGGGCGGCAGATGCGGAAGAGGTGGGCGACGACGGCGGTGCCGACGAGTTTGGCGGCGATGAGGAGGGACGTACCGGCGGCGGGTCGGCCCTGGGCTGTCAGCCAGATTCCGGCGAGATTGACCGGGAAGAGGAGGATGCTGGGAGTGAGAAACGTGGCCATGGCCGCGGCAGGGGGGAGCCGGGCGATGCGGGTTTCCAGTCGGCGGAGCGCGGGGGCCTTTGCGAGGCGGGACATGACTGCCTCGAGGTGGACCCAGAGCCATTCTTCCCAGAGGAGGAAGAGGGCTGCGAGCACCAGCATGGGCGGCGTGAGCAGCCGTCGGACAAAGCGGCGCATGGCGGATCGGGCGGACGGTGGTGTAGCCCTGCGGGCGCCGGAGTGCGGTCCGCAGGGCTCGTGCTCATGCGCGGGGTGGTGCGGTTATTTGAATTCCTTGCCCGTCTGGGCATTGGTGATGATGACCTGTTCGCGGTGGTAGGCGGGATCGGCGCGGAACGAGAGGCGGCCGCGGTGTTTGCGTTCCATTTCCACGAGGAGCTGTTCATCCTTGGTGCGGAGGCGGTGGAGCACCTCCGGGCTGACCGTGATGAGGAGGTCGTGGTCACTGTCCGGGTATTTCTGAAGGATGGTATTGATGCGGCGCTGGAGTTCGACGGACATGGTTTCCGTCGACTTGATGCGGCCGTGTCCCGAGCAGGTTGGGCAGGTATCGTAGACGGCAGTGCTGAGGCTTTCGTGGAGGCGCTGGCGTGTCATTTCCATGAGGCCGAGGGACGAGACCGGGAGGACCTGAGTCTTGGCCTTGTCGCGGCGGAGCCGATCCTTCATGATCTTGTAGACCGCCTGCTGGTCGCGGCGGTGTTTCATGTCGATGAAGTCGACTACGATGAGACCGCCCATGTTGCGGAGGCGGAGTTGGCGGGCGACTTCCTCGGCGGCCTCGAGGTTTGTCTGGAGGATGGTTTTCTCGAGGTCATCCGATCCCTTGTTGCGGCCCGTATTGACGTCGATGGAGATGAGGGCTTCGGTTTCGTCGATGACGATGTAGCCACCGCATTTGAGCCAGACCTGGCGGAAGAAGGCATTATCGATCTGTTTCTGGATGCCTAGGTGATCGAAGACAGGTTCTGCGGTATTGAGGCAGCGGATGCGTTTCTTGCTGCGGCGGCTGATCTGGCCGACGAGTTGGCGCATGCGTTCGGCGGTGGCGTCGTCGTCGCAGATGACCTCGTCGACTTCCTCCGTGAGGAAATCGCGGACCGTGCGTTCCACGAGGTCTGGTTCATTGAAGGCGCAGGCCGGGGCGTGGCGGCTCGAGGCGCGGTCCGAGATTTCGTTCCATTGTTTGACGAGCATGGAGAGGTCGCGCACGAAGTAGCGGGCGCGTTTCCCCTGGCAGACGGTGCGCATGATGACGCCCATGCCGTCCGGGACATTGAGTTTGCGGAGGATTTTGCGGAGTCGTTCCCGTTCCTTGGGGTCGTCGATTTTCCGGCTGATGCCGAACATGTCATTGAGCGGCATGAGGACGAGGAATCGTCCTGGGAGGCTGATATTGGTGGTGATGCGTGGGCCCTTGTTGCCGATGGGGCCTTTGGTGACCTGGACGAGGAGTTCCGAGCCGACAGGGTAGAGGGTGGGGATGTCCTTGGCGGTGATTTTCTTGCGTTTTGGCTTCTGGCGTCCGGCGCGTTCGATCTGTTCGATGTCGTCGCGGCCGCCTTCTTCGTTATCGGCGGCTGGGATGGCGTCCCAGAAGTGGAGGAAGGCATTTTTTTCGAGGCCGATGTCGACGAACATGGCTTTGAGGCCCTGTTCGATGTTCTTGACGCGGCCCTTGTAGATGCTGCCGACGATGTGCTGGGTGCCGGTGCGTTCGATGGTATATTCCTCGAGCATGCCATTCTCGACGAGGGCGACGCGTTGTTCGAGGCGTTCTGTATTGACGACGATGCGGATACCTTTGTTGAAATCGGTGCTGACTCCGAAGAGTCGGCGGAGGCGTGTGACGATGCCGTTGACCATGGTTGGGGAGTTGGGAAGTGCCGGGCGGGGATCCGTCGGCGGGTTGGAATTCATGGAGTGGAGAGGACGCCCGGGGAGGGCGTCGGGACAGGGTTCTGGGTTTCCGGGCGCCGGGCGAAGCGGGCGCGGCGGAGCCGGACGGTGGGGGTTGCTTCGGTGGAGCCTTCCTCGGCGACGTCTGGGCGGGAAGCGGCGGGGGTATCCTGGCTGCGCGGGTCGGAGGGGACTTCGGCGGCTTCCTCGCCGGCGTCGTCTGCGGTGGGTTCTTCTTCCGGGGGGCTTTCGTCCGGGATGTCGTCCGGGAACGAGACCTTTTCGAGTTTATTGAAATGGCCTTCGGCTGGGGGGAGTGGGCCGACCTCGATGCGGAGGTTACCGGCGAGGATGGCGAGGGATTGTTCGATGATGCGGCGGGCGATGGGGCCGGCGACTTTGCCACCGGCTTCGCCATTGGCGACGACGACGGAGACCGCGATCTGGGGGTTTTCCGATGGTGCGAAGGACATGAACCATGCGCGGTTGTCCTTGAGGAGGGGGCCGGTGGCGGTGAAGCGGCCCTTTTCCTCGTCGTGGATCATTTCGCGGCGTTTCTTCTGGGCCGTGCCGGTTTTGGCTGAGATACCGACCTTGGATTTGGCCGCGGTGCCGGTGCCGCCGCGTTTGGCATTGACTGCCTTGAACATGCCATCGCTCATGGCCTTGAGGTCGGCCTTGCGGACCCCGTGTTCGGTGAGGTCGAATTTGAGTTTTGGTTCGAAGCGGGAGATGCGTTCCTGTTTGTGGCCATTGCTGTCGTATTCGAACGAGCGGGTGTGGCTGATGATGGTGGGTTGCCAGCATTTGCCGCCGGTGGCGACGGTGGCGGCGAGCATGCAGACCTGGAGTGGGGTGGCGGTGACTTCGCCCTGGCCGATGGAGACGTGGGCGGTTTTACCGCGGTTCCATGGTTCGCCGCGGCGGGCGGTCCACCATTCCGGGGTGGGCATGAAGCCATTGCGTTCCGTGTCGAGCTGGATGCCTGTGGAAGTGCCGAAGGTGAAGAGCCGGGCCATGGAGACGATGGAATCGATGCCGGTGGCATTACCCTGGAGGTAGAAGTAGCAATTGCAGGACGAGCGGATGGCGTCCGAGAGCGGGAGGGATCCGTGGCCGCCGATGCGTTTCTGGACGGTCCAGCAGTTGAAGGGGGCACCGTAGTTGACTGAGCCGGAGCAATGGTAGTAGCGGGAGGCGTGGCCGGTGGTGGAGGCTGCCATGGCTGTGAGGATCTTGAAGGTGGAGCCCGGGGTATCGGCGGCCACGGCGCGGTTGATGCTGGGTTCCGTGGCGGTGCGGTAGATGGCGTTGATGGCATCCGTGTCCTGTGGGGGTATGAAGATGTTCGGGTCGTAGGAAGGCACCGAGACCATGGCGAGGACTTCGCCCGTGTGGACATTCATGACGACGGCGGCACCGCGGCCGACGCCGGCCTGGCGGAAGGCCGTTTCCACGGCCATCTGGATGCGGGCATCGATGGTGAGGTAGACATCGCTGCCGGGGAGGGGGTCGCGGCGGAGCGATTCGATTTCTTCCGTGAGGCGGCCGTGTTCATTGCGGAGCCAGACCCGTTCGCCGGGTTTGCCGCGGAGGAGGTCGTTCTGAGTTTTCTCGATGCCGGCGAGGCCGACGTCATCCGACTGAAAGAAGTCCCATGAGCCTTCTGATTCCGGCGGTTTTTCCGTTCTGGTTTCGCGGAGGTAGCCGATGAAGTGGGCTCCGACGGCCTTGAGTGGGTAGCGACGTTTCGGGCGTTCCTGGATGGTGATGCCTGGGATGGAGGGGGCGTTTTCGGCGTAGGCCGCGATGAGTTCGAACTTGGCGGGGTCGGCCTGGAGGAGATTGCGGACGTAGGGGTAGGGGACGACGCCTTTGTAGGTGAGGTACCATTCGTAGATCTTGCGGACTTCGCGTGGGGAAGGCATCACGTAGAGGCCGATGCGGTTGAGTTCCGGGAAGACGATTTCGTTGAGGATGGCGATGATGTCCGTGGCGGGTTCCTTTTTGGGGTCGTAGACGTATTTGGGGATCGCACGTCGCTGGGATTTTGGTTTCGCTTTTTCGCGTTCGAGCCATGCGGCTTCTGCGGCGGCGAGGTTGAGGCCGACTTCGAGGCAGGTTTCGTTGCGGGCGAGTTCCGTGCCACCGGAGTCGAGGATGCGGCCTCTGGTGCCGGGGACGCGCTGGCGGGACTTCTGGGTTTCCGGGAGTTTGAGGATGAACTGGTCCTGTTTTTCGATCTGGAGAGTCCAGAGTCGGTGCAGGAGGACGAGGAAGCCAGCCGTCATGATGATGGCGACGAGGATGAGGCGGAGGCGTACGGCCATGATCATAGCGGTGGGAGCCTGCGGCGGTAGTATGGGTTATCGAAGCGGATGCGGTAGCCTGTGAGTTTAGCGAGCCGGTAGATGAAGAGGAATACGAGTGGGACGAGGACCGAGGAGAGGAGTGCGGTGGCGAGGATGTGGTTCCAGACCTCCGAGGGGAACGAGAAATTGCCGCGTCGGAAGCCGATGGAGGCGTATTCGAGGGAGAGGAGGAGGATGAGGGAAACCGTCGTCATGAGGAGCGGCAGTTCCCATCGTCCGGTGCGGAAGAGCGGGCGGATGCCATGGAGGAGCGATCCGAGGAGAGCGTAGAAGAAGATGGTGATGCCGAAGGTGCCGCCTTCGTCCGGCGGGGGGGCGCCCACCTGAGCGGCAGCGGCGGCGATATCCGGGAAGAAGGCCGGCGTGTGATTGAGGGCATCCCACATGAAGCCCGTGACGAAAGCGAAGAGGAGCATGACCGGGTAGGGCACGCTGAGGGCTGAAGCGAAGAAAATGACCGGCACCACGAGGATGCGGGCGTGGTAGGCTGAGTCGACCGACGGGACGAAGTCCTGAAGGACGAGGCCGAAGCCCGAGAGCGCGAAGAGGAGGAGAACGAAGATCATCGTGGCGCGTCGGTGGGAGGCGGATGGTCATCCTCCGGCACCAACTGCATCACGAGGACGAAGGGTAATTCGTCCAGATTCACGGCAGGCTCCACGACGGCCTCGCTGGAGGCGTCGCCGTCGCGGAAATCGATCACGGTGCCGAGCAGAATGTCCGGCGGGAAGCGGTTGGTATTGTCCCAGCTGAGGACCTTGCGGCCCTGCTGGACGGAAGCATTTCTGGGGAGCCAGCGGAGGCGGAGTTCCGGCCGGCGGGAAGTGGATACTCGGGTGCCTTCGAGGATGCCTCGTTCGGTGGTGCCTTCGATGCGGGCGGCGACCTTGCATTCCTCGTCGGTTATGAAGACGATTTCGGCTTCATCGGCGTCGGCGCGGCCGACGCGGCCGACGAGGGAGGGACGTCCCTCGGCGCCGGTGGGGACGACGACTGGGCTGCCGTCGAGGACGCCCTGATTGCGGCCTTTGTCGATGGTGGCGCGGCGGTACCATGCCGAGGTTTTGCGGGCGATGAGTCTGGCTGGGATGAGGGAAGTGTCCTGGCGCCGGATGAAGCCGAGGAGGCGTTCCAGTTCCTTCACTTCGGCTTCGAGTTGAGCGATGCGGGAGCGGTGGACGCGGAGTTCTGCGTTTTCGATGGTGAGCTGGTCGGCCCTTGCTTGGAGTTGTTCCGGGGTGAGGCGTGGGTCGTGACTGCCCGTGAGGGCGCCTTGGACTTCTGCGCCTGATCGTTTGAACGACGAGAAGACGGCATTGGCGCGCGTCTGGATGAGTCTGGTGGTGGGGGAATCGAAGAGAAAGACCCACACGAGCAGGCCCGTGAAGATGGCGAGAGCGATGAGATTGAGGCGGTTCATGGGCCCTTGATCAGTCGGTGACTGTGACGCGGGGCGGTGCGGTGGGATCCGCTGGGGATCTGGTGGGCACGGCCGGGGTCAGGCGCATGGGGTGGGGATCAGGGGTCGGAGGAAGTGACCTTCTTGAGGAAGGCGAGTTCCGAGAGGACCTTGCCGGTGCCTTCTGCGACGGCGCTGAGGGGGTCTTCGGCGACGTGGACGGGGAGGCCGGTTTCTTCCGAGAGGAGTTTATCCAATCCCCGGAGGAGGGCACCGCCTCCGGCGAGGACGAGGCCGCGGTCGACGAGGTCGGCGGAGAGTTCCGGCGGGCAGCGTTCGAGGGAGACGCGGACGGAATCGACGATGGTATTGAGGGGTTCGAGGAGGGCCTCGCGGACTTCCTGGGAAGTGATGGTGATTGTTTTGGGGAGGCCGGCCACCATGTCGCGGCCTTTGACTTCCATGGTGGTTTCCTTGCTGAGGGGGTAGGCGGAGCCGATGCGGATCTTGATGTCTTCGGCGGTGCGTTCCCCGATCATGAGATTGTAGGCCCGTTTCATGTATTGGGCGATGGATTCGTCCAGTTCGTCGCCGGCGACGCGGACGGAGCGAGAGTAGACGATGCCCGAGAGTGAGATGAGGGCGACTTCGGTGGTGCCGCCGCCGATGTCGACGATCATGTTGCCGGAGGCTTCCTGGACGGGGAGACCGACGCCGATGGCGGCGGCCATGGGTTCTTCGATGAGGTAGACTTCGCGGGCGCCGGCCTGGGTGGCGGATTCCTTGACCGCGCGTTTTTCGACCTCGGTGATTCCTGAGGGGACGGCGATGACGACGCGTGGGCGTGCCATGCGGCGGGAGTTATGGACTTTCTGGATGAAGTGCCGGAGCATGGCTTCGGTTACTTCGAAGTCGGCGATGACGCCGTCCTTGAGTGGGCGGATGGCGACGATGTTGCCCGGAGTGCGGCCGAGCATGCGTTTGGCGTCGTCGCCTACGGCGAGGACTTCACTGGTGCCGCTTTTTACGGCGACGACGGAGGGTTCGCGGAGGACGATGCCGGTATCCTTGACGTAGACGAGAGTGTTGGCGGTGCCGAGGTCGATGCCGATGTCATTGGAGAACCAGCCGAAGAGTTTTCCGAGGAGGGAAATCACGGGAGAGAGAAGGGTGAAAGGGGTGGAAAAGAGTGAGCAATGGTGAAAGAGAAGCCGATCCGGGGGAACCGGATCCAATGATGGTGGGCGTACCGTGGGCCGGCGCTATCGGGTGGGCACAGCCGTTCAGGATGGCCGGAATTTTCCCCTCGGGAATCCGGAACCTGTGTTTGTGCGTTCCCCGGAGAGCAGGGACAGACGCTCCGGGTGGATCGGTCGTTCGGAACACCAGACGGTCAAGGGGAAGATGAATATTCGCCATGGAATCCGGGCGAGTCTCATGGGCGGAGTTGCTTCCAGAAAGTCTCTGTAATTCTGGAAATCATGGGGAAAGCGAGGGTGGATCAGGCACCCAGTCCGTAGGCTTCTGCGATGATTTCGTCCTCCTCGAGGGAGAACGAGATGGTCATGGGACGGCAGCAGATTTCGCAGTCGTAGTCCCATGAGGTGGGGAGTTCGAGGGGGGCGGGCGGGTGGAGGGAGAAGGATTCGAAGCAGGAAGGGCAGGTAACTTCGACCATGGGTGGGAGGGTGGGGGCGGTTATTCGAAGTCCGAGATGACGACGGAGCGGCGTTCGCGGGTTCCGAGGATGCGGGCCTGGCAGATGACGGCGGCGGGTGATTCGAGGAATCGGTACGAGGCGCAGTTCGGGCAGGTGTGGGCCTTGGTGAGTACGATGGAGTCGCATCCTTCGCAGATTTTGTAATTATCCGGGTTGCGGATGATTTTGTCTGCTTGTCTGGCGCGCTCTTCGATGGAGTCGGAGGTTTGGGTCATTGGTTGGTCGAGGATGCGTGGAAGATGGAGGTGAGGGTTTTGGAATGCAAGTTACGGGCGCTTGAAAATTGGTGAGGGGGGAAGGGGAGGCGGTTGCGTTGGGTGCGGAGGAATTCATTTTAGTGGATGGAGAAATCGCTGCCTGAGATAGTTTTTCTTGATGTTGCGGGGACGCTGCTGCGGATGGTGCGGCCGGTTGGTTACGTGTATGCGGAGGTGGCTGGGGGATATGGATGGCGGTTGGAAGGGGGGGTGGTGGAGCGGGAGTTCCGGCGGGTGTTGGGGGGGATGGGGGAACCGGAGTATGTGGGGGAGGGGGGTGAGGAGGTGGATGAGGGGTGGTGGCGGGAGGTGGTGAGGAAGACGCTGGCGGGGGCTGGTGGGGGTGCGGTGCCTGAGGGGTTTCCGCTGGGAGAATGTTTCCGGAGGTTATGGGAATACTATGGGGAGCCGGGGGCGTGGGAATTGTTTGGGGATGTGGAGGCGGCGCTGGAGCGACTGGGAGCGGTGGTGCGGTTGGGGGTGATTTCGAATTTTGATGCGAGGTTGTGGCCGGTACTGCGTGGGCATGGATTGCTTGGGCGTTTTGAGGTGGTGGTGCATTCGAGTGCGGTGGGGGTGGTGAAGCCGCGGGAGGGGATTTTTCGCGCGGCGTGCCGTGGGGCTGGGGTGGAGCCATGGGAGGCGCTGCATGTGGGGGACGATCCGGTGCGGGACTGGGCGGGGGCGCGGGCTGCGGGGATGGGGGTGTGGGAGCTGCGGCGGCCGGGGGCAGGGCTGCTGGAGTTAGCCGCGGATGTGGAGGCAGGAAGGACTCGCGTTTCGCGGTGATCCGTGGTGGGGTGCTGGTTTATGAGAACGATCTTGTTGTTCCTGCTGCTGAGCGTGGTGGCTGGCTGGGCTGGGCCTGCGGTTCCGGTGGTGCGGGAGCCTGGCTGGAAGCTGGAACTGGTGGCGGCCGAGCCGGAGGTGCGGACGCCGGTGGGAATGGCTGTGGACCGTGCCGGGAATCTGTATGTGGTGGAGAATCACACGCATCAGGTGAAGCCTGGGTATGAGGGGCCGTCGGCCGACCGGATTCTGATTTTCCGGAGAGGGGATGGGGGGCGTTGGGAGTCCTCGGTTTTTGCGGAGGGGTTCCGGAATGCGATGGTTTTGAAGTTTGATCTGGACGGGGTGCTGCATCTGACGCAGCGCGATCGGTTGCTGCGGCTGGAGGATCGGGATGGTGATGGTCGCTGTGATGAGCTGGTTGAGTTGATGCGCTGGGAGACCGCCGGGGATTATCCTCACAATGGGTTGAGCGGGCTGGCGTGGGGTGGGGATGGCTGGATTTACGTGGGGAGCGGGGAGAATCTGCAGCAGCGGTATGTGGCTGTGGGGAAGGACGGGGCGCGGATTGACTACACGCCTGGTGGGGCCAATGTGTTCCGGCTGCGGCGGGATGGGAGTGGGCTGGAGGTGGTGGCGACTGGGTTATGGAACGGGTTCGGGCTGGAGATCGACGGAGACGGACGGTTGTTTGCGGTAGACAACGATCCGGACAGTTGTCCGCCGAACCGGTTGCTGCACATCGAGGCTGGGGCGGATTACGGGTTCAACATGGCGTATGGGCGGGCTGGGGTGCATCCCTTTCAGTGCTGGGATGGCGAGATTGCCGGGACGCGCGGGATGGTGGGCGGGACTGGGGAAGCGGCGACTGATCTGCTGGATCTTAGGAAGACCGGGTTGCGGCGGGAAGGATTGCATCTGCTCGTGACTTCGTGGGGTGACAATCAGCTGGAGCTGTACCGGGTGGGGTCGGGCGAGCGTGGGTTGCGGGTGCTGGAGAGCCGGGTGGTGGTGAAGGGCGATGCAGGGTTCCGGCCGGCTTGTCTGGCGGCGGCACCTGATGGCAGTGTTTTTGTGAGTGACTGGGCTGACCGTGAGTATCCGGTGCATGGGAAGGGAAGGATCTGGAGGTTGTCGGCGGAGGTGGCGTCGGTGGTTCCCGAGGCGGCGGCTGTGCTTGGTCCGGTGGCGGTGATGGCAGACGGGTTGAGCCCGGTCGAGCGTCGCTTGGTGGCGATGCGGCGGGGGAAGGAATCGGTGGATGCGGGGGTGGTGAAGGAAGCGATGGCGGGTGGGGAAGCGGCGGCGGTGCGGTTGGCCATGATTGTGGCTGGCGAGCGTCGGCTGCGGGAATTGCGTGGGGATGTCGAGCAGGCGCTTGGGCGGACGGGAGGAAACCGCGACTTGTTCCGGACTGCGGTGGCCTCGCTGGAGATGATGGGGAAAGCGCCCGGGGAGAATCCCGAGGGACAGGTGGAAGGCATGCTGGTGCGGCTGGCGGGCGAGGTGGGGCAGGCGGCGGCGGTGCGGGTGATGGCGATGCAGTCGCTGGCGCGCCCGCGGGAGCATGTCCGGGAGTTGCTGGGATGGCTGCGGGATGGCGACGAAGCGGTGGCGGTGGGGGCGGCGGCCGCCTTGGCCGGGGTTGACGAAGATGCGGTGACCGTGGCCCTGCGGGAACGGGCCCTTGCGGCAGACGCGCCGCGGGTGGTGCGGCTGGAGGCCCTTGTGGCGCTGGCGGGTCGGGACGACGATCTACTGGTTCCACTGGTGCCGTTGCTCCGGGATCCGGCGCTGGCTGGTCAGGCCGTGCGGACCCTGCGGGGGGCGCAGGGAGTGGCTGAAGTCCGTGACGCCATGGGTCGTGCCGTGGAAGATGCCGGACTTCCCTTTCCGGTGAAGGCGCAGCTGGCACTCGTGCTGGGGCGACCGCCTGTGGAGATCCGTCCCGTCAATGACGAGCAATGGGGTGAGGCCCTGCGTGCCGGGACGGGCGATCCTGCAGAGGGTCGGCGGGTCTTTTTCAGCGGGGCTGGGATGTGTGCCAGCTGTCATCAGGTGGCGGGCCGGGGGGTAATGGCCGGGCCTGATCTGAGCACGGTGGCGCGGTCGTCCGGTCCGGTGAAGCTGCTGGAATCCGTGCTGATGCCCTCGCGTGAAGTGGGGCCGCTGTATGCGGTGCGGAATGTGCGGACGAAAGACGGCAGTGTCGTCAGCGGGCTGCTGCGTCAGCCGGGAGTGGCGGGGCGGCTGGATCTGATTGGTCCCGGCGGGTTGGTGACCTCTGTGGAGGTGGCTGACGTGGTTGGGCAGGAAGAAAGTTCCGCATCTCTGATGCCGGAAGGACTTGAACTTGGGCTGACCGTGCAGGAATTCCGGGATCTCATGGCATGGCTTGGCAGTTTGCGCTGAGGTGGCCGTGGGATGATTGCTGATGATGACGATGATGATGAGAATCTTTGTTCTGGTGGCGGTGGCTGTGCTGGCGGGATGCCGGGCGCAGGCACCGGTGGCTGGATTGCCGCTGCAGGAAAAAGCGAAGCCCGGGGCTGCGTGGGTGGCTGCGGGAAATGAAAGGATAGTGGCTGAACCGACCGCGTGGCTGGAGCAGTTTGACGACGCGACCCTGCGGTCGTCGGTCACGGAAGCCATCGACGGAAATCCCGATCTGCGGGCGGCGGCCGCGCGCATGGTGCAGGCTGAAGCGCGGGCGATCCGGAGCGGCGCGCAGCGGTTTCCGACTGCCGGGATGAGTCTGCGGACCAACGAAGACTGGCGTCAGGTGATTGCCGGGCCTGGGGAAATCATCCGTCAGCGGCAGGACGTGTATGCCTTGAATCTCGATGTTTCGTGGGAAGTCGATGTCTGGGGCCGCGTGCGGAACAATGCGAATGCGGGGCGGGCCAATGCGCAGGCGGCGGCGGCGGATTATGCGGCGGCGAGGCTCTCGCTGGCGGCCAATACGGCGCGGGCGTGGTGCAATCTGCTCGAGGCTGAATGGCAGGCGCGTCTGGCGAGCGAGACCGTGGCGAGTTTCCGGAAGAATCTGGCGACGGTGGACAGCAATTTCGACAAGGGCGTGCCTGGGGTGACGGCGCTGGATGTGCGGTTTGCGCGCAGCAGTCTGGCATCGGCTGAGGCCAATCTAGAGAACCGGAATCGCGGCCGGGACGAAGCGCGTCGCGTCCTGGAGGGTCTGATGGGGCGGTATCCGGCTGGCGTGTTCGAGACGAGCGGGAAGCTGCCGTCGCTGCGGCGGGACATTCCGGTCGGGATGCCGTCCGATCTTCTGCTGCGGCGGCCTGACATTGCGGCAGCCGAGCGCCGGACGGCGGCGGCCCTGCAGACGGCCAAGGCGGCGCGCAAAGCCCTGCTGCCATCGTTCCGGATCACGGGGGATGCGCGCACGATTTCCGAGGAACTGATGGAATTGCTCGACGAGAAGAAGCTGGTGCGCAGTCTGGTGATCAGTCTGACGCAGCCGATTTTCCAGGGTGGGGCTTTGCGTTCCGATGTGAAGCTGGCGCAGGCGCAGGCCGAGGAACTGGCGCAGCGGTATGCGTCGGTGGCGCTGACGGCGTTCCGGGAAGTCGAGACCGCGCTGGCGGCCGAGATTTATCTGGACGGACAGATTGCGGCACTGAGGCGCTTTGCGGAGGAATCGCGCGAAGCTGAGAAGCTGGCGGTTTCGCAGTACGAACGCGGGCTCACGGGGATTCTCAATGTACTGGAATCGCAGCGGCGGGCCTTTGATTCGCAGAGTGGTCTGATTCGGGCCGAGAATCAGCGGCTGCAGACGCGGATTGATCTCTGTCTGGCGCTGGGTGGCGGGTTCTGAGGCGTCGGTCGGATTCAGTGCTGACCGTAGTAGGCCGACGGTCCGTGTTTGCGTAGGAAGTGCTTATCGAGGAGGAAGCGCGGGAGCGGCTGGGCGTCCGGACTGAGCTGGAGGGTATCGAGGGCCATGCGGGCGCACATTTCGAGGGCGATGCTGTTGTCGAGGGCGCTGAGAGCGTCGGCTCCCCATGTGAACGGGGCGTGGCCGTGCTGTAGGATGGCTGGCACTGCGGCGGGATCGATGCCGAGGGCGGCGAAGGTTTCCGCGATGGCGCGGCCTGTGAGGAGTTCGTAGGCGTCGGCGGTTTCCTCTGGGGTGAGCATGCGGCAGACTGGGACTTCGCCATGGAAGTGGTCTGCATGGGTTGTGCCGAAGCAGGGCAGCGGTCGTCCGGCCTGCGACCATGCGGTGGCGGCTGGGCTGTGGGTGTGGCAGACTCCGCCGGCGGAAGGGAAGGCGCGGTAGATTTCGAGGTGGGTGGGAGCGTCCGATGAAGGCTTGAGTTTGCCTTCCACGGTGCGGCCCGATTCCAGTTCGAGGACCACGAGGTCGTCGTCGCGCAGGTGGCTGTAGGGGACGCCGCTGGGTTTGATGACCATGAGGCCGCGGCCGCGGTCGAGACCGCTGACATTGCCCCATGTGAGGGTGACGAGGCCTGAAGCGGGCAGCCGGAGATTGGCCTCGAGGACTTGCTGCTTGAGATCGGAGAGCATGGGGGGAGCCTTGCGGCAGCCGGGTAGACCTTGCAAGGCGGGTCAGATGGCCCAGCCTTCGCGGTAGGTGCGGCTGAGGAGGGCTTCCGCTTCCGGCACGTTGGTCACCTTGAGGTTGGCACTGTCCCACGTGAGCTTCTTGCCGAGCCGGTAGGCGACATTGCCGAGGTGATTGGCCTCCGTGAGGGCGCCGGAGTATTCGAAATGGCAGGTGGTGGGGGAGCCCGTGTGGCAGGCCTTGAGCCATTCGGCGTGGTGGCCGATGCTGTCGGGGATGGTCTGGGGCGGCCGGGTGAAGTCGCGGAAGCGGTCTTCCGGGAGGAGGATGTGGCGACCGTAGTCCGAGAGCAGCATGCCTTTGGAGCCGATGAAGAGGCAGCCATCGCCCCACTGGGGGATGCCCTTTTCCTGCCAGATCTTTGGCTTCATGGATCCTTGGTACCATGTGAGTTGGAGAGGCGGCATGGATCCGCGGGCTCCGTATTCGTAGGTGGCCGACATGGAAGCCGGAGCCAGTTCCGGATGCGGCGGTGGGCCGGCGGCTTCGATCGTGAGCGGGGCATCGAGCTTGAGGGCCCAGAATGGGAGGTCGTTCCAGTGCGATCCGAGGTCGCTCATGGTGCCGCTGCCGAAGTCCCACCAGCGGTACCATTTTGGGCCTGGAAAATAGACACTGTGGAAGGGACGGCTGGGGGCTGGGCCGAGGAAGAGGTCCCAGTGGAAGAAGTCGGGTGGGGTTTCCGCTTCGGTGGGGCGGTTCTGGACGCGGACGATGTCGCCGTTGCGTTCAGCGTCTTCCGGCGACTGCAGGCCCCATGCGCGCGAGACCCAGACATGGGCTTCGGTGACATCGCCGATGGCTCCGGACTGGACGAGTTCGACGACGCGGCGGTAGTTGGCACCGGCGTGGATCTGCGTGCCCATCTGGGTGGCGACCTTGGCCTTGCGGGCCGCCTCGCGGATCAGGCGGGCTTCGCGCACGTTGTGGGTGAGCGGTTTTTCGCAGTAGACGTGCTTTCCGGCGCGGAGGGCGGGCAGGGTGGCGAGCGCATGGGTGTGTTCTGCCGTACTCACGACCACAGCGTCGAAATCCTTCAGGTCTGCGTAGAGCTGGCGGAAATCGATGAACGTTTTTGCTTCCCGATGGCGTCCGGCGGCGGCCTTGAGATTGTTTTCGTTCACATCGCAGAGGGCGACGATGACATCGCCGCCTGCGGCTACCTCGGCGAGGTTGCCGGCACCGCGCCCGCCGACCCCGATGGCGGCGATCTGGAGTTTGCCATTGAGGTTCTGTCCCCGGACGATGGCCGGAGCCGCGAGGGCAGCGGCGGAAGTGCGGAGAAAGCGGCGGCGGGAAAGCGCGCGTCCAGAGGAATCGGCAGAGGTCATGCGGTCATCATGGACAATCCGTGGCCCTGCGGGCAATTACTTTTCCATCCGCATGAACGCTCCGGGCAGGACCTGTGCTCACGGCAGAAGGTCTGTCTATTTGTCCGGTTTCGTCCTCCTCCGGGAAGATATCGGGTCAGCGCAAGGCGCGTCTTCCTGTGCAGGTGAGCATCCGGGGTAAATCGCTCTGCGGCGGCGATGGCGGGAGAAAATGCCCGCTTGCGGAAACCCGCCGATGGCGGTAGAGGGGATTCATGCGAGGGGGCGCACCGGTTTCGACTGATAATCGGAAGCTCAGGCAGCATGCCGCGGATGATTCGTTGGCCGCGTTAACAATCGGATCAAAACAAACAAAAGCAAACTCCAACGAGCTTGCCCTCGCTGCTTAATTGACAGCGACAGCCGTCGTAGAATGTCTGCTACTACGATCGCTGACTACCAGCAGGCTGGCCGCCGCGCCGGGCATCCGGGCGAGGTGGTGAGATTCAACAGGGTGACCGGGCAGGGAGATTCCGCCAGAGGAAGCTTCCGGTCCTAAATCAAAGTTCTGGCTAAGCATGTAGAAACCTGCGCAGAAGGTCATCAGGACACGGGTTCAATTCCCGTCGCCTCCACCACTCCACCAGAGTGAGCCCTTCGGGGCCGGGTAAGTCAAGGGACGGGGAATGAAGGAATCGTCCGGAGGGATGTCAGCGGCTGGAACCGATGGGACGGTTGGGCGGAAATTGCAGCAGTGGCTCTGCGGGGAGTCAGTTGAGATCCTTGGGCGCTGGAACCGGCGGCGGGGTTGGCCAACCGGCGAATGCTGGTTCAGGAATATGTCCGGCCGCGCCAGCCGACGGGACGGTTGAGGAGTTTACGGAAGAGGCCTTCCCATTGGATGATGAGGAGGGCGAGGATGCCGAGCGGGTGGAGGAGGACCGAGAGCCATGGCTGGCGGAAGCGGATGGCGGCGGCGGCGCGGGCGATGAAGGAGAGGAGGAGGGCCCATGCGGCGAGGAAGGCGACCGCTGGCAGGTGGGCGTGGGTGGTGCGGAGAATGGCTGGAACGACCTGACCGAGGCCGAGGAGGATGGTGACGGGGACGATGAGGCGAGGGGAGCCGAGGCCTTCCGCGGCATTCTTGACGAAGCCGCGCCAGACATCGCCGGCGCGTTCGTACATGCGGCAGGTGGCGAGGCTGGTGGCATCGAAGAGGTCGGTATGATGGCCGGCCGTGCGGAAATTCCGGGCGAGCGCCATGCCATCGTGAATGGCACCGGCGACGGCGGCGTGACCGCCTGTGGCGAGGTAGGTTTCCCGGTGGGCGAGCATGAGTTGGCCGACGGCCGCGGTGGCGGCGGGATCGGTGGAGTCGCGCATGCGGCGGAAGGGGAGGAAGCCGAGCAGGACGAAGTGGATGAGCGGGATGATGAGGGTTTCGGCGAAGCCGCGGGTGATCTGGCGGGGAACGCCACTGGTGAGCATGGCCTTTCCGTGGGTGAGGCTGGCAATGCGGCGGAGAGCGCCTGGCAGCAGTCGGACGTCGGCATCCATGAAGAGAATCCATGGGGCCGGGGCATGCCGTGCGAGCTGGTCGAGTGCGTGATTCTTGCCGCACCATCCGGAGGGGAGCTGGGCACCCTGAATCAGCTGGACGCGGGGGTCGCTGATGGCGCGGACGGCTTCGGCGGTGCCATCGGTCGAGTGGTCATCGAGGATGGTGAGGGAGAAGTCGGGGTAATCCTGAGAGAGGACTGATGCGGCGGCGGCCTGGATATTGGCGGCTTCGTTGCGGGCCGGGATGAGGATGGCGAGGGTCGGGAAGGGGGCGATGGACGGCTCCGGGGTCCGGTAGAGCCGGAGGTTGCGCAGGAAGACGAGGCACGGGATGAGCGCGCAGACGAGGCAGGCGGCGGCCAGGAACGTCATGACAGGTGGGCGAGGCTCAGCTGCGGCGGGGGGCGGCGCGTTTGCGGGCCGGGTAGCGGCGTGGTTTGGCGCCTCCGGTGGCATCGCCATCCGCCTTCGGTTCGCGTTCCGGGAATTCCCAGCCGAGCATCATTTTGCCATCCGTCTGGCAGACGAGGTGGGCGCTGAAGGGTCGGCCCTTCTTCGAAATGAACTTGTCGATGAGTCCGGTGCGGCCTTCCGTGAAGAAGCGGAGGGCTTCCTCGCGCGGGATCTGGAACTGGCAGAGTTCCTTGGAGAGGCGGGCCTTTGGTTTGCAGAGATTGTCGCCACGGAGGACCGATTCGCAGGCATAGGACGTTTCCGTTTCGTAGATGTCCGCGTTGCGGCCGGCTTTGGCGCAGACCGGGCATGGGCAGAGAATGCGGGACGTGTCGCCGAGGGCCTCTGCTTCCTTTTCCTGGGCTTCCGATTTCTGGAAGACGAAGCCGACTTTGTGATCGGCGTCGAGTTGAAGTCCGGCATTGAATTCCTGGCCGAATTTATTGCGGAAGCCTTCGAGTGGTCCCACGAATTTCGTGCTGAGGAGGGCAGCGGCCTCCGGTTCGGTGAGGAATCGCCCCGCGATGGTTTTGGGGAGCTTGAAGGTGCAGCCGGGGGCGCGGCACTGGAAAAAGCGGTCGGTCTGGCGCAGTTCCGCGGCACCGCAGACCGGGCAGGGGGCCTTGAGGTCCGGGAATTCCATGGTGCGGAAATGGTCCGCGCGGTTCCGGGTGAGGCCGACGACTTTGGTGGTGAGCTGGCGGATGCCATTCATGAAGGTGGCGCGGTCGAGCCGGCCCTGTTCCATCTGCTTGAGCTGGTATTCCCATTCGCCGGTCATCTGGGGGGAACAGAGGACATCTGCTCCGATGTCGGTGAGTTGGTCGACGAGTCCGATGCCCTTGGGGGTGGCGACGAGTTCCCGGCCGTTGCGGGCGATGTACTGATCTTCGACGAGGCCTTCGATGATGGCGGCGCGGGTCGCCGGGGTGCCGAGGCCGCGTTCGCTCATCGCTTCCGCGAGTTCTTCGTCGCTCACGAGTTTCCCCGCTCCTTCCATGGCCGACAGCAGGGTGGCCTCGTTGTAGCGCGGCGGTGCCTTCGTGACGTTTTCGGTGACCTCGATGCGGCGGGTGTCCGCGGATTCGCCCGGGCGGATGGGAACGAGGGGCTTGTCACCTTCGCCGCCGAGGGATTTGCCGTACACTTCGAGCCAGCCGGGCACCGTCAGAATGCGGCCATCCGTGCGGAAGGCATCCGATCCGATTCTGGTGATGCGGGTGGCGATTTCAAATTCCGCCATGGGGAAGAAGATGGCGATGAAGCGACGGGTCACGAGGTCGTAGATCCTTTGTTCCTCCGGCTTGAGATTCTTCGGGATGACGCCTGTGGGAATGATGGCAAAGTGATCGCTCACCTTGGCATTGTCGAAGATCCGTTTGGTGGGATGGATCCATTTGCTGGCGACCACGGTGTGGGCGTGCTGCGGGAGATCCGAGGGGAAGGCATCGAGGCTGCTGCCCGAGAGGCCTCCGAAGGTCTTCATGACATCCGCGACGGTTCCCACGTAATCCTCCGGGAGGAAGCGACTGTCCGTCCGCGGGTAGGTGAGGGCCTTGTGCGATTCGTAGAGTGCCTGGGCGATCTGCAGGGTGCGGCGGGCCGAAAAGCCGAACTTGTTGCTTGCTTCCCGCTGGAGACTGGTGAGGTCGAAGAGCAGGGGGCAGCTTTCCTTCTTTGGTTTGCGGGTTTCCTCGATGGTGCCCGGCTTTCCCTTGCAGCGTGCGGCGATGGCGTCCGCATCCGCCTTCTTCCAGAGCCGTTCCGGCTTGGCATGGGGATCGTTCTCGTCCTTGCGGAAGGGTTCTGCGAACCAGCGGCCCCGGTACTCTCCGGAGGCGACGCCGAAGTCGCCATAGACTTCCCAGTACGCCCGCGGCTGGAACGCAGCAATTTCCTTTTCCCGGTTCACGAGAATCGTGAGCGTGGGTGTCTGGACCCGGCCCACGGGAGTCTTCAGAAAGCCACCATTGCGGGAATTGAAGGCCGTCAGGGCGCGCGTCCCGTTGATTCCCACCAGCCAGTCGCTTTCGCTGCGGCAGACCGCGGCGTCCGCCAGCGGCAGCATGTCTTCGTCTTCCCGGAGGTTTCCGAAGGCGTCCATGATGGCTCCCGGCGTCATCGACTGCATCCAGAGGCGCCGCACTGGCTTCCTGCATCCGCTCGCCTGCATGATATACCGGAAAATGAGTTCCCCTTCACGTCCGGCGTCGCAGGCATTGATGACGTCGCTCACATCCGCACGCTTGAGCAGCTTCTTGAGCACTGTGAGCCGGTCCGCGCTCCGGTCGATCGGCTTGAGGGCAAACTTGTCCGGAATGATGGGGAGGCTCTCGAAGTTCCATTTGGGCTTTTTGCCATCGGCGGATTCCGGGAGGGCGAGTTCGAGCAGGTGACCGACTGCCGACGAGATGACATGGGTGTCATTTTCGAAGTAATCCTTCTCCTTGGTGAATTTGCTCATGCCCGGGGCACGGGCGAGGACGCGGGCAAGGTCGGCGGCGACGCTCGGTTTTTCGGCAATGATCAGAGTTTTTCCCATGGACTTGGAGGAGGAACGGCGCGGGCCGGGGTTGGGGCGCAGACCGTGGAGTCAGTCGATCCAAAATGCAAACAGCGTGTTTTCTTTCGCATTCCGGGCGTGGATCCTCCGGGGGCGGTCGGGTGAGTGCCGAAAAAATCCGGGGAAATCCGCAGCTTTTTGCGTGACACGATGTTGACACCCTGCGGCAAAACTGCCATTGGTGGCGCGAATTTCAGCACTAGATAAATTCCCTATGCAAGACCCGGAGAATCCCAATCCCGCCCCCGTCCCCGGCCCGCCGCGTCCTCCCATGAGGCCACCGGCGGCTCCGCTGAAGAAGGAAACCGTGCGCATCACGCTCAAGCCTCAGGCTCCGGCCGCTTCGACTGAAGCGGAGGGAGAAGCTCCTGTGGCTGCTCCAGCCCCGGTGGCTCCGCGTCCTCCGGTGGCTCCGCCCCGTCCGGGTGCACCGACGGTTCCGCTGGCTGGTGCCCCTCGTCCGGCCGTTCCTGGTGGACCGCCTCCGCGTCCGACGGCACCGGCTCCTACCGCTGCGGCACCGACGGCACCGACGGCTCCTCCGCCCACCGCTCCGGTTGGCAGCAAGACTATTCCTCTTTCGCAGGCACCGGGTCGTCCGGCTGCTCCGGTGGCCGCCCGCCCGACTACTAAGATCGGCGGCGCTGCACCAGTTGCTGCCACTCCGGGGGCTCAGGCGTCCATGCCCAAGGCAACGGTGAAGCTGACACCGGGTTCGGCGCCTGCCGCTCCGGTTTCCTCGGTGGCCGTCCGCGGCGCTCAGTTCGAGGAAGAAGAAGAACTCAACGAAGGTCCGCTCAACATCATGGGCTGGGTTGCTTTGATTGGCTCGATTGCCGCCGTCATTGGTGCGCTCGCCTGCCTCGACCGCTTCAGCTTCTTCTCGGAAGGTGTTTCCTCCAGTCAGGAAGCATGGATGAAGAATACTGCTCCGCAGGGCATCAAGCTTCCGATGGACTATTCGCCCTTCGACAAGAAGGACGGCACCGGCGGCATCACTTCGGAGTACGAGCGCAAGCAGCCGAAGATCCCGGCTGCTCCCGAGGCTCCCTGATCCCGACAGTCATTCTCTGACAACGCACACCGTTTCATTCCATGGGTTCAGTCATCTTCCTTCTCGTCGGCGTCCTCGGGGCCATTGCGGCCTTCTACCTGACGACCTTCGGTCAATGATCCACGGCGGCCTGCGGGCCTGCTGAGGATAATCTCCTGATTCGGCGCATCCCGCGTGTCTCCCTGAGGCCGCGGGATGCGTTTTTTTCGTTGTCAGCGAGCGAAGGTGGGCGACAGTCCGCCTATTGTCCGATTGATTCAACCAACCACCCTATCAAACCCATGGCCAGTGCTGCAGTGATTCAGGTAACGAAAGAGAATTTTGACGCGGAAGTGCTGCAGGCGCAGGTGCCTGTGGTGGTGGACTTCTGGGCGGAGTGGTGTGGTCCCTGCAAGATGCTGGGGCCAGTGCTTGATGAAGTGGCGACGGAGAAGGCCGGCTCGGCCAAGGTGGTGAAGGTGAATGTCGATGATGCCGGCGACCTTGCGACCGAGTATGGGATCCGGAACATTCCGGCCCTGTTCTACTTCAAGGGAGGAGAACTGAAGCACAAGAGCATCGGGGTTCAGCCGAAGTCCGAAATTGTGAAGCGGCTGGAGTCGCTCAGCTGAGGGCCCTGTGGCTGCGCCTTTCAGGGAACTTAGATTCACGAGATCCCGGCAGTCGGTGCATTTTGCCGCTGCCGGGATTTGTTTTGCGGCGATGGCCGTGGGCATTCTTTATGTCTGGTGGCAGCGGCTAGAGGATCGGCCGGCCTGGTGGCTGGCGCTGTTGCCCCTGGGGCCGGCGCTCTGGTGTTTCTGGATGACTGGGAGGCTGGCGCGCCATGCCTATGTGCTGCTGTCGCCGCTGGGGATTGAGATTTTCCCACTCTTCCGGGCCGAGGAACGGCTGCAGCTCATTCCGTGGAGTGAGGTGGCGCATGCTGGAGTCGATGATGCGCGGCAGTGGCTGACGATTACACTGGCGGGCTATGAGGATGCGAAGGTGCTGGTGAGCCTTGCTCCGATGGACAGTCGGGTGCGGCCATTGCTGGCGGCGGCGGTGGACGGAGTGATGACACGCCGGGCCGAAGGCGGTGCGGGCGGATCGTGAAGGAAGGGGCGTCGTCTGCCGTCGTTTCCTGCGCGGCCGGTTTACGGGTTGAGGGCCTTGGTCATGGCGAGGCGGACGGGGTCGGCGAATTCGCTGCGTTGGAGAGCGAAGGCGAGGTTGGCGCTGATGAAGCCGGCTGGGTTGCCGATATCGTGGCGCTGGCCATGGAACTGGACACCGAACATGGGTTCGCGGGTGGCGAGCTGGCGCATGGCATCGGTGAGTTGGATTTCGCCGCCTTTGCCTGGGGTGGTGGAGGCGAGGCAATCGAAGATGGCCGGGGTGAAGACGTAGCGGCTGGCGATGGCGAGACGGCTGGGGGCTTCGTGGGGTTCTGGTTTTTCGATCCACTGGTGGACCTTCCATGCATTGTCCGGGAGCGGGGAGGCGTCGGCGATGCCGTAGCGCGAGACCTTTTCCGCGGGGACTTCTTCGAGAGCGACGGTGGAACCGCCGTGGGTCTGGAAGGTGCGGATGAGCTGAGCGGTGACGGGGTCGGCTGGGTTGCTGCTTGACACGATGGTATCGCCGAGGAGGACCGCGCAGGGGTCGGGTCCGGCGAAGGTGCGGCCGAGGAGGACGGCGTCGCCTAGTCCGCGCATTTCCGGCTGCCAGAGGAAGTGGATGCGGGCGCGCTGGGATGGGGTGGTGACGAGGGTGAGTTCTGCGGTTTTTCCTTTGGCGCGGAGGGATGCTTCGAGGGCGGGGTGGCTGCTGAAGTATTCCTCGATGGCGCGTTTATCGCGGCTGATGATGATGAGGATGTCGGTGATGCCGCTGGCGGCGGCTTCTTCGACGACGTAGTCGATGACCGGGCGGTCCACGATGGGGAGCATTTCCTTGGGGACCGCCTTGGCGACGGGGAGGAAGCGGGTCCCGAAGCCGGCGGCGGGGATGATGGCTTTGCGGACGGGGGTCATGGGGTACCGAGGCAGAAGAGACCGGTTTCCGTGCGGAGGTAGAGGCATTTTTCGCCTGGGCAGAGGCTGGCGAGGGTGCGTTCGCCTTCCAGTTTGCAGGTGTCGAGGAGTTTGTATTCCCGTCCGGCGGCGAGGATGGCGCAGGTACCGAATTCATCGAGGACGAAGAGTTTCCCGTCCCAGAGGATGGGGGAGGCCGAGCAATCGCGGAGGATGCGGTCCGATTCCCAGAGTTTTTCGCCCGATTTGGCATCGCGGCAGGCGACGAGGCCAGCGTCTGTGACCATGTAGAGGAGGCCATTATCGAGGATCATGGACGGCGTTTTGGGCGCGTATTTCGGTTCGATCCAGCGGACGTGGGAATCCGTGATGTCGCCTGAGCCGGTGGGGTCGATGGCGAGGACTTCCGGGGTATCGAAGGCACTGCTGATGAAGAGGAGGCCGTCGCCGAAGACTGGTTTGGGAACGACCGAGTAGCCTTCGTAGCGGGCACGCCAGATTTCCTTGCCCGTGGCTGGGTCGAGGGCATTGACCATGTCGGCTCCTGGCGAGATGATCTGGGGTTTTCCATTCACTTCGATGAGCGAGCAGGTACAGAAGGCGAACTTGCGTTTTGCTTCCGTGGGGCGGTTGAATTTCCATGCGAGTCTGCCGTTTGCGCGGTCGAGGGCGGCGACGAAGGTTTCGTCGCGTCCGTCGCAGGAGAAGACGAGGAAATCGCCTGCAAGGATGGGGGAATTGCCATTGCCGTGCTGTGGCTGGAACTGGATCGAGCGGTTTTCCCAGATTTTTTCGCCGTCGAGGTTTAGGCAGGCCGTGCCCTGATGGCCGAAGTGGACGAAGATGCGGTTGCCATCGACGATGGGGGTTGGGCTGGCGTGGCCGTTCTTGGTGTGGATGGAATCGGGTGCGGTGGCTCCGTCCTGGGTGAAGACTTCGCGGTCCCAGAGGGTTTTGCCGGTGGCGGCGTCGAGGCAGAGGGCGCGCAGGGATCGGTCCGCCTTCGGGCTATCCTCCTCGCCTTTGGTGACGACGGCGCTGGTGAGGTAGAGTTTTCCCTTCACGAGGACCGGGGACGACCAGCCACGGCCGGGGAGCGGGATGTGCCATGCGACATTTTCCGATTTGCTCCATTGGGTGGGAGGCGATCCGGAGCGGACGTGGCCGTCGCCTGCGGGGCCTCGGAACTGGGGCCAGTCGGCTGAGGCGGAGAGCAACGGGAACAGCATCAGGAAGGCAGCGACCGCGGGGGTGGCGGCGGGAAAGGCGTGACGTTTCATGGTTTGGGGGAGCAGAGGATGGGTGGCGGCCCCTTGCAAAAGCGGATTCGCGGGTGTGATGGTGTGGGAATCCGAGAATCATGTCACCGCCGCCGATACCGCCAGCCGATCCCAGCCGTCCGCGTGTGGTGAGTGTGTGCGGGACGTGGCTCAAGCCCGAGATGCAGAGCATTTACCGTCAGGTCTGCGGGCTGCGGTTGTACGAGAGTGTGGTGTTCACCGAACAGGTGCAGCATGCCGGGCAGTTTCCGTGGGGGGCGGTGGTGACGATGAAGAAACTGCGGCGGCCGCGGCCGCGCGGGAATTTTCTGCTGAGGTTCTGGTACAAGCATGTGGTGAGGGTGTGGCCGCCGCCGCGGCCGATCACGAAGGAACCGGAGGAACCGTATTTCCCGTATGATCTTCCAGCCCTGCTGCGGGCGTGGCAGCCGTCGCTGGTGCATGTGTACTATGGTCACAAGGCAGTGAAGTATCTGGAAATGGTCGAGGCGTGGGGCGGGCCGTGGGTGGTTTCCTTTCATGGGGTCGACGTCGTCAAGTTCACGGAAGATCCCGAGTATGTGCGTGTGCTGCGGGAGGTTTTTGCGAAGGCGTCGCTCGTGCTGGCGCGGAGCGAGTCGCTGCTCAGCGAGCTGAAGCTGCTGGGGTGTCCTGAGGACAAGCTGCGGCTGAACCGGACGCCGGTGCCCGTGGGGAAATTCCCTGTGATGGAACGGAGCGTGCCTGCCGGGGGCGCGTGGCGGTTGGTGCAGGCCTGCCGGCTCATTGGGAAGAAGGGCCTTTTCACCACGCTGGAGGCCCTTGTGACGGTGGTGCGGGAATTTCCTGCCGTGCGTTTTGTGGTCTGCGGGACTGGTCCAGAGCAGGACCGGCTGCGCGAGCGGGCCGCCGCCCTTGGATTGGCTGAGCATGTGGAATTGAAAGGATGGCAATCGCAGGACGATCTCCTTGAAGAATACCGACGCGGGCATGTCTTTCTGCATCCGAGCGAACTGACCGCCAATTCCGATCAGGAAGGCATTCCCAATGCGATGCTGGAAGCGATGGCGACCGGGTTGCCGGTGGTGGCGACCCTGCATGGGGGGATTCCGGAAGCTGTCACGGATGGGAAAGACGGATTGCTGGTGCCCGAGAAATCGCCCGGGGAATTGGCGGAAGCGATCTGTGCCCTGCTGCGCGATCCCGTCCGGATGGCGTCGCTGGGGAAGGCGGCTGCCGAGACCGTGCGGACGAGGTTCGGTGAGGAAGCCAGTCTGGCGAGTCTGGAATCGGCCTATGCGGAAGCCCTTGCGCGCGAGGCCGGGCGCAGGCGAGGGGAAGAGCATGAAGATTGAGCGGGTGAAGTACATTCTTTGGGCGGCCGACATGGAGCGGGCTGAAGCCTTTTATGTGGGCTTGTGCGGGGCCGAGGTGGTGCGGAAGAATCCGGCCGTCACTGAGCTGCGGATTGGCGATGCGGTCATTGGGCTGCACAGTGGCGGGAGTGGTGAGCGGACGTGGACTGGGTTGGCGTTTCAGGTGGCCGATGTGGTCGCCGGGGCGCGCGAAGTGGTGGCGGCCGGCGGTCAGCTGCGGCGCGAGCCTGAGCCCGAGGATGGCGAGCCACCGCATCTTGCGATGTGCGTGGATCCCGAGGGCAACGAATTCATGCTCACGCGGAAGCGGCATTGAGCTGGAGCAAGTTTTCATGGTGATGGCGAGTGGAGCATTTCAGTCCGGGCACTTGTTTGTCCTGTGCAATTCCGGGTCCGAGCGGGCGCTCAAGGCAGAGGTGCAGTCGGCTGGGCTGGGTTGGCGATCCGGGTTTCAGGCACGGGGGATGGTGGCGTTCAAGGCAGACGGGGGAACCTTCGGGCGGGGCGAAGTTGAGCAGCCTCTTGTCTTCGGCCGCCGGGTCTGTCTGTCTGTGGGGAAGGCCAGCACGCAGGCGGAGGCCGAAGCAATGGTGCTGGCTGCGGTGGGCGAGGTGAGATGGCATCGGCTGCGGCTGGAAGAACGTCGCTGGTCCGTGGAAGCGGGTGGCGATCTTGATGCACTGCGCGACGGTGAGGCTGTGGGTACCGTGGTGGCGCTGGGACCTGAGGAATACTGGGTGGGGGTGCATTGGCACCGGGCCGGGCTCAGTCCTGATCCGGGAGGGGTTTTTGGGGTGGAGATGCCCGAGGATTCGCCATCGCGGGCGTGGCTCAAGCTGGAGGAAGCCGTGCGGGTTTTCGGGCTGCGGTTTCGGCGCGGCGATGTGGCTGTAGAACTTGGCTGCGCGCCCGGCGGCGTCATTCTTGCGCTGCTGCGGCGCGCCGTGCCTGTGATCGGGGTTGATCCGGCGAGGCTGGCTGAAGTCGTCATGCGGCACGCGCTGCCGTCTGTTCCCGCCGTGGATCCGGCCGGCGATCCATGGGTGGTGCATTGCCGGAAGCCCGCGGCCCTTGTGAGCAAGCGCGACCTTGCCGGGCGGGCGACCTGGTTTCTGTCCGACATGAATCAGTCGCCGGCGGTGGCCATTGCCGAGTGCCGTCGCTTTGCGGGCATGTGTCCATCGATTCAGGCGGCCCTGATTACGCTGAAGCTGACCGATCTGGGCGAGGCGGCGGCGGCGGTTGAATGGCTTGGTGCGATGCGTGCGATTGGGTTCCGCGACGTGCGGCTCCGGCAATTGAGTGTACATCACCGGGAACTGGCGTTGCTGGGGACTGGGCGTCGGGTGGGCTGAGCGCAGGCGGAAACGCGTGAGGCTGCCGCATTGACGGGTGGGCGGGGGATTTGGCAGTGTGGGGGATCATGAAAAGCACGCGCCGCCGACTTCTTGCTGTTTCCACACTGCCGCTGATTCTGCCATGGAGGCTGCGGGCGGCCGAGCAGGCCCCGTCCGCGCGGATCACGATGGGGTTCATTGGCATGGGAGTGCAGGGCAGGGGATTGCTGGGAGGATTTCTGGGGAATCCCGAGGTTTCCGTGGTGGCGGTGTGCGATGTCGACGCGAACCGGCGCACTGCCGCCAAGCAGCAGGTGGAGAATCATTACGGACAGAACCGTCCCGCTGGCTGGAGCGGCTGCGAAGCCTACAATCATTTTGCCGAGCTGATTGCCCGGAAGGACATCGATGCCGTCTGCATTGCCACGCCGGACCACTGGCATGCCTTCATCACGGTGGCTGCGCTGCGGTCGGGCAAGGATGTGTACTGCGAGAAGCCGCTCACGCATAACATTCATGAAGCGATTGTGGTCATGAATGCGGCGAAGGAAGGCCGGCGGATTGTGCAGACTGGCAGCATGCAGCGGTCGATGGGGGAATTCCGGGTGGCCTGCGAACTCGTGCGCAATGGCGTGCTCGGGAAGATTTCGCATGTGCATGTCAACTTCAGTGGTCCGGCCAAGCCGAATGATCTCCCTGCCGAGGCGAAGGAGCCGGGGCTTGACTGGGACCTGTGGCTGGGGCCTGCGCCGGTGGCGGAATACAGTTCCGTGCTGTCGCCGCGCGGGGTGCATGGTCATTACCCGGCGTGGCGGGAATATGCCGAATACGGTGGCGGAGGCATGACGGATTTCGGGGCGCACCATCTGGACATTGCGCACTGGGGACTTGGGATGGACGGCAGTGGACCCGAGGAAGCGCGTCCCTCGCCGCAGGCCGCCGAGTTGTTTGCCGGGAAGAAGCCCGGCGAAATCCGGGGCACTGAACTGACCTATCCTGGCGGGGTCGTCGTGAAGCAGGTTTCCGGCTACGGAGTCGAATTCTTCGGAAGCGAAGGCGTGGTGCGCGTCGACCGCGGCAGATTCGAACTGACACTCAAGGAAAAGGTGGTCGCGAAGAAATCCGGCGATGCCGACCGGGTCAGTGTGGAGAGTCAGTACATGCGTGCCGAGAAGGACCTCCTGGGCGATGCCAAAGTCCGGCTCGCGAAGAGCGGGAATCACCTTGCGGATTTCATTGCCGCCGTGCGGTCGCGTCAGGCCCCGGTTTCCGATGAAACGGCGGGTGGCTGCACCGCGATCGGATGTCATCTCATGGCCATGGCGAACCGGACTGGAAAGACCGTGCGCTGGGACCCCGTGAAGCGGCAGCTGGTCGGCGACGCCATCGATGCGAAGGAACTGAGCCGTGCGTACCGCGGCGACTACCGGGTATGAAGCCGAAGCCGCCCGAGGCCGTCGTGCTCATGGGATTGCCCGGAGCCGGGAAATCGACCTTCTGCCGCGAGCGTTTCTTCCGGAGTCATGTGCGCATCAATCTCGACATGCTGCGGACGCGGCGGCGCGAGCAATTGCTGCTGCGTGCGTGTCTGGACGGTCAGCAATCGTTTGTGATCGACAACACGAATCCTGGGCGGGCGGACCGGGCGAGGTATCTGGTGCCTGCGCGCGGGGCCGGATTTGTCTGCATTGGCTACTGGCTGCGGGCCGGGGTGGCCGAAGCGATGGAACGCAATGCGGAACGGAGCGGCCGCGAGCGCGTACCCGATGCCGCCGTGCGCGGAACCGCGCGGAAGTTCGAGCCACCGGAATTGGCCGAGGGATTCGACGCGCTGCATGCGGTCGATCTGACGCCGGAGGGCTATGTGGTGACGGCGCTCTGAGGCGCGCGGAATCCGGCGGTTGGCGTCAGGCCCGCACGATTTCGACTGTGCAGTGGGCGCGGGCGGCCACGGCGGCGGCGACGGTGCCGAGGCGGCGGCGTTCGGCGTGGTGGCGTCCGCGGGCGGCGAGGAGGAGGCAGGAAGCCTTCTGATTTTCGGCTTCAGCGGGAATCAGGTCGCGTGGGTCGCCGTGGGCGATGGCCGTGCCGGTTTCATGACCGTGGGCGTGCAGGATGGCGGTGGCTTCCGCGAGGGCGGCTTCGGCGGCCGCGGCTTCGTGTTTCACGGTCTCGCCGAGGACGGCGGCACCACCGAGCGCCTGCCAGAGCGTGGCGGTTAGGAATTGGGAATCGATGACCGTGAGGCAGGTGAAGTGCGTGCCGGCAGGCCATGGACGGGCCGCGATGCTGCGGACGGCGGCGCGGCAGGCATCCGATCCATCGATGCCGACGACCACGCGCGGCGTCTTGATGATCTCCGTGATCGGGCGGACGATGCGCACCGAGCAATGGGCTTCCTGGAGGGCCTTCTGGGCGACACTGCCGAGGAAGAAGCGGGCCATGCCGCTGCGGTTGTGCGAGCCGGTCACGATGAGGTCGGCGCGTTCGTCTTCGGCCAGCTGCACGACGCCCCATGCGGGCGTGTCGGCAATGCTGCGGGCCGTGATTTTCCATGGCTTGCCGAGGACGCGGACGAGCGTGGCTCCTTCGTCGGCCCGCTGCTGTGCGGCGTCGACGAGCGACTGTGCCGCGCGGCGCATATCGATGACCGGTTCCGGGAGGCCCGTGCCGAGGGCCATGTCGCCGATGGCGGAACCTGGTGGCACAAGGATGTCGGCGAACGAAGCGACGATCACTTCCGTGTTGTCCGGGAGGGCGGCGCTGGCGAGCTGGGTGAGAGCGAAGCGCGAGCAGGGTTCGGCGTCGTATGCGGCGATGACTTTCATGCGGATTCGGAAGGTTGCGGGGGAATGTGGTCAGCTTACTCCGGTTTCGCGATGCAGTACAGGTGAGTTCTCGTGCGCAGGTAGAGGCAGTTTCCGGCGGCGACGGGCGACGCCATGAGGCCGTCGTCGAGGCGGTTCACGGCTATCTTCGTGAAGGTGCGGTCGGGTTGGACGACGGTGGTGTCGCCGCGTTCCGTGGAGAAGAAGAGTTTGCCATCGGCGAAGAGCGGGGAAGCGCTGATGCTGCCGCCCGTGCGTTCGCTGAAGAGCAGGGAGCCATCCGCGGGGTCGATGGCTCCGATGAGTCCCTGATCCGAGGTCGTGAAGATGAGGCCGCCGGCGACGATGGGAGACGATCGCGTGGGGATGTTCTTGGTCTGTTCCCAGACGAGTTGTCCTGTGATGTCGCCGGTGGTGGCGGCGGTGATGCGGAATGCCTGGAGGTTGGCTTTGCCGTGGCCTGTGTTGATGGCGACGAGGTTTCCGGCGACTGCGGGGAGCGATGCATTGGAGAATCCCTTGTAGGTCGTGCGCCAGATTTCGCGGCCGTTGTCCGGGTCGTAGGCGACCGTGGCCTTGCTGCTGCTGCTGACGATCTGGGGTTTGCCATCGACTTCGACGAGCATGGGGGTGGTGTAGGATTTCCGGTAGTCGCCATTGTCGACCGGTTTGCCATCGGCACCGAGGTCATCGAATTCCGTATTGCGGTCCGTGCGCCAGCGGGTGGCACCGGTGGCCTTGTCGAGGGCGCAGAGGTACTGGACATCGACCCCGTCCATGGTCAGGATGATGGTATCCTTCCAGTTGAAGAGCGAGGAACCGGGGCCGCGGTAATGACGGCAGGGAAGGTCTGTGCGTTTCCAGAGCACCCGGAAATCATCCGTCGCCAGACAGGCCGTTCCGTAGCTCCCAAAATGCAGAAAGACCCGTCCGTCCTCCAGCCATCCGGTCGGGCTGGCATAGCCATTCATGTCATTGCCGAGCGGTTCCGGTTTGTCGGCATGGAAGAGTTTGGTTTCGTGCAGCACGCGGCCCGTGGCGCGGTCGAGGCAGAGGGCGAAGAAATCGTGTCCGTCTTCCGTGGCGGTGGTGAGCCAGATCTGATTGCCGTGGACGAGCGGGGTGGACCATCCGCGGTGCGGGACCGGGGTTTTCCAGCGGACGTTCTCCGTTTCGCTCCATGTCTTCGGGAGGTTGGCGGCGTCGGCGTGACCATTGCCATGAGGACCACGGAAGCCGGGCCACGAATCCGCTGCGGCGAGCGGGAGAAGCGGCAGGAACAGGAAGGAAAGCAGGTGTTTCATGGGATCGCGTCAATGGTGGGGCGGTTGGAATCATTCCGCCATGTCCGGGGTGGGCGTATTTGCGGACGGCGGGGCGGGCCAGAGCGAGCGGATGCGGTCGAGTGGGAGATCCGTGAGGCTGGCGACGGCGAGGTCGGCATCGGGAAAGGATGTGATGGGATGCGTGGTGGCCACGGCGATGGTGCGGCAGCCGGCTGCTCTTGCGGCGGCGATGCCAGCGTGGGCGTCTTCGATCACGAAGCAGAGTTCGGGGGCCACGCCGATGCGTGCGGCCGCGCAGAGGAAGACATCGGGGGCCGGCTTGCCGCGGCTGACGTCTTCCGAGGCTGCGATGGCATGGAAGAATCGGGCGAGGCCGGTGACTTCGATGATGAGGTCGATGTTGGCGCGTTCGGTGGAGGAACCGACGGCGCAGGGAATGCCGGCGGCCTGCAGTTCCTCGAGGAGTTCGCGGATTCCGGGGAGCGGGCTGATGCCATCGCGGCGGAGGATCTCGCGGTAGAGGGCTTCCTTGCGGTTGCCGAGAGCCTTGATGGTGGCGGTGTCGTCCGCGGCGGCCCAGTTCGTGAATTCCGGAATGATGCGGTCATTGCGCATGCCGAAGGTGGCCTTGAAGAATCCATCGGGCAATTCCGTGCCGAGTTCCGCGGCGAGGAGGTGCCATGAAGCTTCGTGGGCGTCGTGTGAATCGATGACCACGCCATCCCAGTCGAAGAGTGCGCCGTGCGGAGGAAGTGATTTCATGAAAAGTGGAGGGTGAGCAGGTGGGAAAGGTCGTCGACCATGAGGTCGGGCTCGGCTGTGGCGATGACTTCCGGGTATTCGTATCCGGTGAGGACAGCGACCGAGCGGATGCCGCCGGCGCGGGCGGTTTCGATATCGTGGCGCATGTCGCCGATCATGATGGTGTGGGCGGGTTCGAGTCCGTGCTGTGCGAGGATGGGAGAGATGTGCTCGCGTTTGTCGTGCACGCCCGCATGAATCCGTTCGAAGAAGTGGGCGAGTCCGAGGTCGCGTGCCTGTTTTTCGACGGCCTGCTGCGGGGCGCTGGAGAGAACGAAGAGGCGGAGTCCGCCGGCCGCGCAGGCTTCGAGGTAGTCGCGGGCGTGCGGGATGAGGCTGACAGGTTCGCGGGAACCATGGAAGGCGCGGTGCCAGATGGGATCGAGTTCGGCGAGGGTGACGCCCGGCAGGTGTTCTTCGTAATAGCCTCTGAAGGGCAGGCGGAAGGAGCGGCGGAATTCCTCGCGCGACATGGCCGGGCGACCGAAGTGCTGCAGCACGGTATTGGTGGCGTCGAGGACGGGAGGCAGGTCATCGACGAGCGTTCCGGACCAGTCGAAGAGGATGCTGCGTGGTGTCATGCCGAACCCGTGTCCTGCGCCGCAGATCCTGCAAGGGCGGGACGGCGGCGCGGGCCATTGAGGAACGTTCCCAGCGGAGTGGGCCGGACGAGGTAGCGGTACGACAGCAGGAGCAATCCGATGATGACCGCAGAGAGGAGCGGGAGCTTCACCATGGCCGGCACGGGCCACACGCGGACAGCATCCTGGGCGAGGATGACAAGCGGCAGGTGCGCGAGGTAGAGCCAGTAAGCCGAATCCGAAAGCCAGCGGATCCGCGGGCTCGCCTTTGTGACGAGGGCTCCGAACAGACCCAGCCATGCGAAGGTCATGAGCCATGCGTAGAGCGACTGCAGGAAATCGGATAGCAGATGACGGCTGGCATCGGGAAGTGCGGTAAACCAACCGAAGCGGCCGGTGGCAGCATCGAGTGCCGGAAAGAAGACAGCGAGGGCCAGGACCATCCAGGCCGGCCAGTGGCGCAGTGGCGGGGAAGAAGCCGAAGGATTGGCGAACCAGAAGATTCCGAACGTGAAGAAGACCGCGTAGTAGGCGAAGACGCGGGGGAACGGAATGAGGCCCATGGACGTGTCCGGCCCGAACGCTTCCGGCGATCTCATCATGTGATGCTGGCAGAGCATGGTGAGTGGCACGAGCCAGATGAGCGCGCGCGGCGGGAGGATCCAGCGGTCGGGAATGCGCCAGCGGAAGAGCTTTGGGAAGAGCGCAGCGAGGATCGCGAAGGCCACCACCAGCCACCAGAGAATCCACAGGAACCACAGAAAGGTAAACGTCGGCGCATTCATGAGATCGTTCCATGAGACCCCACGCTCAGCCTGCGCGGTCGCCGCTGCGGGATCGGATCCGAGCAGGCGCAGGGCAGCCGTGCGGCCGATGGCCACCTTGGAGGGGTCCGCTTCGATGGCGAGGAGCCGGGCCACGAAGGGAACGAAGTCGGGATTGCTGCGCGCACTGTCTGCGGGCACCTCGCCATTGCCGGACCTTGCCTGCGGGTCGGCTCCCTTGTCGAGCAGGACCGAAACAATGTCCGGCCGTCCGAGAAAGGCGGCCGCATGAAGGGCCGTGCCGCCGTCCCGGTTGCGGGCATTGGGATCAGCCCCTGCTCCGAGTAGAGTATGGAGAGCACTGGCGTCGCCCAGAATGGCTGCCCATGTCAGCGGCGTGAATCCATGCACCGGGTGAAGCATCGTGAGCGACTCGGGATTTTCCAGATGCCCGGCAAGGGCGGTGGCATCGCCTTGCCGGATAGCCGACCAGATCGTGCCGCTGGCGGCATCTCCGAGGGCGGCAGCCGGTGTTTCTGCTGAACGTTTTGCGAAGACGTAGCCGACCGACCATTCCATGGCTTTGCCGATCGTGAAGAGGGCGACGAGGCAGGGCAGGAGAACGCGCAGGAAGCGGTGCTTCAGGAGTTGAGCCGTTCCGCGTTTCTGCCAGAGCATGGCCGTGAAGAATCCACTCACGAGCATGAAGAGGGGCATGCGGAATCCATGAACCGCGGCCTGGAAATGGTACGCCGCCACGGATCGCTGCGTATCTTCGACCAGCCACGTCAGGCCTTCGGCGAAGGAGAGCGCCGCATGATAGACAATCCCGAGAAGCATGGCCGCGGCCCGCAGCGCATCGAGATCGTGGCGGCGTGGATCTGGAACGGGATCAGGAAAGTTGGGGTCGGCTGACATGCGGATGGATGGAACGGAAACAAGGCGATCCTGCCAGCAAGTCCGGCCCGCATCCATTTCATTCTCATGGCACGAACGCAGCAGCAGAGCGGCAAGCGGGACCCTGTGCGTGCCGGGGAGAAGGCACGCGGCGACCCGTTGGTTTCTCCGCATGTCCGGATGCGCCCGGGCCGGGCGGTTTTCTGACGCGATTAGCTGTTGCCAAGCCGGGCGCATTGCGGAGTGGCGAGCATACGCACGATGATTTCCGGGGAATACAGTTACCACGACGACGATCCACTGCTGGGACCGATGGTGCGGTACCTGCGGGGGCATCCGAAACGTGTGGTTTTCCCGGACGGTCAGGACATCCGCGTCCTGCGGGCCGCCGCAGAACTCGTGAAGCTCGAAGCCGTCGCTCCGATCCTGCTCGGTCAGCGGGCCGCCATTCAGTCGCTGGCCCGCGAGCACGGCATCCCGCTTGATCTTATCGGGATTGTCGATCCGGAATCGAGTCACGATTTCGACCGTTTCTGTGAATTGTACCGCAAGGTGAGCCGGTACCGGAAGGCGGGGTCGGCGGACCCCCGGGAAGTGATGCGGCTGCCTGGGTATTTTGCGGCCATGATGCTGCAGTATGGCTATGCCGACGGATCGGTCGGGGGGAATCAGACGCTTCCCGCGGCGTGGTTCCGGGCGCTGCAGCATCTCATCAGGCGTCTGCCCGACTGCGAAACCGTGTCGAGTTGCGTGCCGCTTCGTCTGCCGGGCCGTCCCGACCTTGGCAGTGGCGGGCTGCTCGTGCTGGCGGATTGTGCGGTCATTCCGGTGCCGACGGTAGCGCAGTTGGCGATGATTGCGGTGGAATCGGCGAAGGTGGCGGCGGCCCTGCTGCGGGAGCCCCCGCGGGTGGCGATGATCAGTTTTTCGACGCGCGGCAGTGTTTCGCATCCCTCCGTGCAGAAGGTCACGGCGGCGACCGGACTGGCCCGCGAACGCCTGCGTGCCCTCCGCATCGATGCGGAAATCGATGGCGAACTGGAAGTCGATGCCGCTCTGAATCCGGAAACCGCGAGGCTCAAGGCTCCGGGGAGCCCGCTGCGGGGTCGTGCCAATGTGCTCGTTTTCCCGGGACTCAGTACCGCGCATTCCGCCTTCAAGTTGCTGGAATGCACGGGCCGCGCGGAATCGGCGGGGCATCAGGTGCTGGGACTGGCGCGACCTGCGGCGCAGATTTCCCGCGCCTCCTCATGGAGCACGGTGTTTGCCGCCGCTCTTGCCGTGGCCATGCGTTCGGTGGCCTACCGCGCGGTCATTGCAGGCGAGCCGAACTGATTCCTTGTCAATCCGCGGGCGCTTACCCTCCGATGGCGATCATGCGGCGGCCGGGCTGGTAGCTGTTGCGGAAGTCGTGTTCCTTCGGTTTGCGGTCGACCGTGTCGAGGATGAGGGCACAGAGTTCCTCGTCGCTGGCTCCGGCGCGCATGGGGGAGATGAGGTCGGTTTCGAGGTGACTGCCGAGGCAGGGACGGAGGCGGCCGTCGGCGGTGAGGCGCAGTTTGTTGCAGCTTTCGCAGAAATGGAGGTTGGTCATGGCTCCGATGAAGCCGATGTGCTGAGCGGTTCCCGGGATCTGCCAGTAGGCGGCCGGCCCATTCGTGCGCATTTCAGGGCAGGGGACGAGGGGCCCGAAATGTCCGCTCAGGATGCGCTGGGCGACGCCGCACGACAGGAAATTCGCTTCCGTGAGGACCTCATTGGTTGAAACCGGCATCAGTTCGATGAAGCGCAGCAGGCAGCCTCTGCTGCGGGCGAATTCCACGAGGGCAGGCAGTTCCTGCTCCGTCCGTCCCTTCATGAGGACGCAGTTGAGCTTCACCCTGGCGAATCCGGCGGACACGGCGGCCTCGATGCCGGCGAGGGCGCGGGCGTGAAAATCCCGTCCCGTCACGGCAGCGTACTGGCCGGGGTCGAGCGTATCGAGGGAAATGTTGACGCTGCGGACGCCGGCTGCGGCGAGGCAGGCGGCCATGCTGCGACCGTCTTCGCCCGGCACGGGATCGGCGAGCAGGGTGCCGTTGGTGGAGACGCCGACGTCTTCGATGCCGTCCATGGAGGCAATTCCGCGGATCAGAGCGAGGACGCCGCGGCGGGTCAGGGGTTCGCCACCGGTCACGCGGACTTTGCGGATGCCGAGTCCGCGTCCGATCCTGAGAAGGCGGAGGATTTCCTCATCCGTGAGGGTTCCTTCGCGCGGCAGCCATTCCTGGCGTTCCTCGGGCAGGCAATAGAGACACCGTTCGTTGCAGCGGTCGGTGACGCTGACGCGGAGATAGGAAATTCGGTGTCCAAAACGGTCTTGCACGCTTGCGGGGGAATAGCAGATTTACAGACGACTATATGCACGCTACGTGCACCACTGCCTCAGGAAAAGCAACGATCCCCAAATTCCTCCACCAAACACATTCCATGAAACTTCTCCGGCTTTTCTCCCTCGCCGCGATGGCCCTCTTTCTCTCGTCCTGTGCCTCGAGCACTCCGCAGGGCCGCGTGGCGGCCAACCCAGCCATGGCGGAATCGCTCAGCCCAGACCAGCGCGAAGCCGTCCTCTCCGGAAGAATCAGCGAAGGTATGACCCGCGACGCGGTTTACCTCGCCCTCGGTCGTCCGTCGGCCGTCCGCAAGGGATCGACCGCCGGCAAGGAAACCGAAGTCTGGCGCTACACCAATCTGCAGCCGGTCCCGACCTCGACATTCTACATGGGATCCGGCCTGCCACTCTACGGCGTCGGCGTCGGCGGAGCCTATTTCGCGCCACGCGGAGCCCGCTGGGTTGGCCCCGCATGGGGCCCCGGATGGGGCACGGGCACAGACTACGTCCCGGTGACCTCGGCACTGGTCCGGTTCGAAAAAGGCGTCGTGGTCAGCTGGGAACGGGCGCAGTGAGGCGGAACGGAACGACGTCTGCCCCGCAGGCCTTTGCCGCGGAATAAGCCCCTCAGTTGCCTTGGGGCGGTCGTGTCCGCGCCGGGCGGAATTTCCCGCGGCTGCGTTGCTCAAGTCGTTCCGCAATCCATTGGTACGCGTAAAAAAGCAGCGTCCCAATGAAGAAAACGCCAGCCAACTGCACGAAAACCGGACGTGATCCCGGCACGGCGGACGTTTCCGGCAGTTTCGCGCCATCCTCCGCGGCTGCCAGCGCAGCGACGATTCCAGCAGCCTGATCCTTTCCCGCGGCAGCGAAAGCCTCCCGCATGCGTTCGCGCAAAAACCCGCGCGAATCGACCCCGGCAATCCCCAGACCTTCGGAACGACCCGCCGCCGCCGCATCGACCACCAGCACCAGCCCGGGCCTCGCAGCCAGCCAGGGCCGCGCCAGGTGCTCCGCATAATCATCCGGAACCACTCCACGCATGTCAGCCAGGGTAACCACATAATTCCGGCCAGGCATCCGCCCCAGCCGATCCACCAGATCAGCCCGGCTCAGCAGACCATTTCCAAAAATCCCAGCCCCATCGGCAACTCCATCCATGGGCGCCGCCGGCGGGCCGGCAGATTCCTGCGCCACCGCAAAACTCCCCAGCAACGCCAGCCCAAGGCCCACAAGAACCCCGCGCCGCGTCCACCATTCCCACTGTCGTCGCTGCTGCACCATCCCATCCCCAATGACGGAAATCCCCAGTCAGGCAATCCCGGATTCACCCAAGCCCAGCCGCGACCAGCCAGCCAGCCAGCCGACCCGGGATTCCATAACTTGATACAATATATGTCATGTAAAATGATGAACTGGGAAAGGGACTGGGGGGTGGGGGCGCGACCTGAGGTTGGGCTGGCTGCGGGAATTCCCCTGCGGCGGTGATCAGTCCGCTGACTGTCCGAAGGATGTTTCGAGGAATTCGGTTTCCTCGTGTCCGGTTTGGACGGTGCGCAGGCTGGCTGGGAGGCTGGCGGGCACGATGGCGAAGTCGCCTGGTTTGAGTGATTCTCCGGCGATGGTGGCGGAGCCACGGACCACGGCGAGGATGCTGAAATCGCCGGGCGTGCCCCAGGGCGTTTGCGACTGGGCTGGCTGGACGATTCGGCGGACGCGGAAGTGGCGGCAGCTGGCGAGCACGGGAGCGTCAGGAGGTGTGAGGGCTGGGTGGCAGTCGCTGAAGTCGATGCAGGCCAGCGATTCCTTGACGTGGAGTGGGCGCGGCGAACCGTCGAGTCCGACCCGATTCCAGTCGAAGACCCGGTAGGTAGTGTCGCTGTTCTGCTGGATTTCGAAGATCATGAGTCCGGCGCCGATGGCGTGGAGTCGGCCACTGGGGATGAAAATGGCGTCGCCTGAGTTCACCGGGAGGCGTGGCACGCAGTCGGCCACGGTACATGATGCCAGTGCGGCGGCGAATTCTTCGCGTCCGACCCCTTCCTGGACCCCGCAGTAGAGTGCGGCTCCGGGTTCGGCATGGACGACGGCCCACATTTCCGTTTTCGGTTCACCTCCCAGCGCTGCAGCGCAGTGGTCCGGTGGATGCACCTGAAGACTGAGCGTTTCGCAGGCGTCGAGAATCTTCACGAGCAGCGGAAAGACCGGACCGTCCGGAGCCCCGGAGCCGAACACCGATTCCCGTTCCCGTTCCCACAGCTCATGCAGGGTCGCCCCGGCCAGCGCGCCATTCATGACGACGCTCTGCGCCTCGGGTCTGTCCGAAATCTCCCAGCTTTCTCCAATCACCTTGCCCTCAGGCAGTTCCCGGCCAAACCGATCCGCCAGCCCCCTGCCTCCCCAGACCCGTTCCTGATAAATCGGGCGGAATCGCAGTACTTGGTGCATGGGAGACGGCGCGTCGTGGGACATGGGGAGTTCGGGTAGCTGGAAGGCGCAGGATGCCTTGGAAATGGCGAAAGTTCCGGAAATTCAGGAAAAACTTAAGATTTCCGAGATTTCAGGATTGATCCACTTCCTGCTCTGGATAATGTGAGGGAGGAGAAGCGGTTGGTGGTTCCTGTTCGACCGGGAGGTATTACCGCGGATCCGGATGCTCTGCAACTCAATTAGCTTCAGCCTTTGCCCGCCATGTCACTGAACCGCCCCAGTCGCCGCCAGGACGATCCGACGTTTGATGCTGGAGCCGGGGGTGTGGATTTGCGGTCGCTGCTGCTGCTCAGTGCGGGAGCGGCCATGTTTCTGGCGCTGGCGACATATACGCCGGATGATTTGCGGCCGTGGGTGGCCTTTGCGACGAAAAATCCGCCGAATGATCCGGTGGCGAATGTGATTGGGCCCTTTGGGGCGACGGTGGCTGGCTATGCGATGTTTCTGTTTGGTGGGGCGGCCTTTCTGCTGCCGGTGAGTATGCTCTGGCTGGGATTGGCACGGATTTTCATGGGGCTGCGGCTGCTGCGGCAGGGATTTCTTCCGGCGCGTCCGTTGGTGGGCATGGTTCTCTTTGTGGTTTCGGGAGCGGTTTTCCTTGGCCTCCAGAAGTTCATGCTCGTCAACTGGGACGAGGAATTCAACATTCTCGGGCCGGGGGGCGGTTTTGGATTCATCGGGCGCCGCATGGCTGAGACCAGCATCGGGACGGCGGGACTTCTCATTCTTTCGCTGCTGGCCTATGCGGCTGGGCTCATTCTGATGACGGGTCTGCGTCCGGGAACGCTCGGTCGGTCCCTGCGTACGGCGTTTGCGCAACTGGGCGACCTCTTCAGCGGTCGTCATAAGGAAAATCAGCTGACGGCTGCGGCTGATTCCGCGGCGGCCCTTGAGCAGGAAAAGCGCAAGGCGGAACGCGAGCGCCGCCGGCTTGAAAAAGAACTCCGCAAGGCTGGGATCACTACGCCGGAAGGATTCCAGCACACTCTCATTGATCCCGAGGGCACGCTTGATCTCGATGAACTCGACGAGGGAGCGGAAGACGAAGTTCCGCAGCCTGCGAAGGCCCGTGGCCGCCGTTCCGCCGCCGTTCCGCAGGCCGACGCCACGGAAGACGAGGAAAGCGAAGTGGAAGAGGAAATTGCCGAGGCTGCACCCGAGCCACCGATCATTGATGGATCTCGCCGTCAGGCCCCCACTGGTGACCGCAAGCCGTCGCTCGCCGAATGGCGTCGCCAGCAGCAGAAGCCGCGGGCGGAAGGCGAACCCGCTCCCGTGGTGCGTCCCGGGACCCAGGATTATTCCGGTTACCAGCTTCCGCCTCTTGATATCCTGCATTGGGACGAAGCGGCCGGCGACGTCAAGATCGACGAACGCGCCCTCCGCGAGACGCAGAAGACCATCATCGCAACGCTCGCCACGTTCGGCATTCAGGTGGCTCCTGGACCGATCACGCGCGGCCCCACGATTTCCCGCTATGAGATCTACCCGAGCGATGGCCTCCGGGTGAGCCGCATCACGGCGCTCGAAGCCGACCTTGCGCGAGCGACCCGGGCCGAACGGATCAATATCCTCGCGCCGATTCCCGGCAAGGACACCGTGGGCATTGAAATTGCCAACAACGACAAGGTGGCGGTACCGCTGCGCGAACTGCTCGAGGACGACACCTTTGCGAACACCAAGGCTAAACTTCCGCTCGCCCTGGGCAAGGATGTCTACGGCAATACGATCATCGCCGACCTTGCGGCCATGCCCCACCTTCTCGTGGCAGGAGCCACCGGATCCGGAAAGTCGGTCTGCATCAATTCCATCATCGGTTCCCTGCTCTTCCAGTTCACTCCGGAACAACTGCGCTTCATCATGGTCGATCCCAAGGTCGTGGAAATGCAGACCTACAACGACCTTCCCCACCTCGTGGTGCCGGTCGTCACCGACCCCAAGAAAGTCATCATGGCCCTCCGCTGGGTGGTCAATGAAATGGAGCACCGCTACCGCCTCTTCGCGTCGGAAGGCGTGCGGAATTTCGAATCGTTCAACAACCGCCGCCGCAAGGCCGAGGAAGCTGCCGCGGCCGCCGCGGCCGCCGCTGGTACAGCAACCAAGGCACGCAGCGGGCGCCGCAACCGCCCGGACGAAAACACCCCGCTCCTTCCCATGTTCGAGGGACGCGCTCCGCAGCCGGAAGCGGAAGACGACGACGGCAACGATGCCGTCTTCGTGGCCAGCGACCTTGACGAGGAAGCCGATGACGCTGCCCTCACCACTCATCAGGTCGCCTTCGCCACGTCGGATGCCGATTCAGTCTGGGACGACAGTGAATTGGTCGCCGAGGACAATGCTGAATTCGAAGAGGAATCGGACGAACCGACCATTCCGGATTCCATTCCATACATTGTCGTCATCATCGACGAACTTGCCGACCTCATGCAGACGGCTCCGGCGGACATGGAGCAACTCATTCAGCGCATTGCCCAGAAGGCACGGGCTGCGGGCATTCACATGATCCTCGCGACGCAGACACCGCGGGCGGAAGTCATCACCGGCAACATCAAGGCCAACATCCCCTGCCGCATCGCCTTCCAGGTGAGCAGTGCCCTCGATTCACGCGTCATTCTCGATACCAAGGGAGCCGAGAAACTCGTGGGCAAAGGCGACATGCTCTACCTGCCTCCCGGAACGTCCAAACTGAACCGCGCTCAGGGTGCCTTTGTGACCGACGACGAGATTCACGATCTCGTCGAGCACTGCAAGCAGCAGGCGTCTCCGGCGTACGACAAGGAAGTCCAGCGCAGCCTCGGCGACGCCACCGGCGACGACGGTGAAGCGGAGGAATTGTCCGCCGAAGACGAGGAAACCCTCGAGCGCTGCATTGAAGTAATCGTGGCCGAGCGCAAGGCCAGCACATCCCTGCTCCAGCGCCGGCTCCGGCTCGGCTACGGCCGCGCTGCCCGCATGATGGACCTCCTCGAACAACGGGGACTCATCGGCCCAGGCGACGGCGCAAAACCGCGCGAAGTCCTCATCGGCCCGGACGACGAAGACTTCGATGGATCGCGCTAGCGACCCGCCTCTTGGCATGCGATGATCCGGTCCATGAACAAGGTCGGATTTCCCTCGTTTCCCTTCCTCTCGGCATTGGCTGCTGCTGCTGCCGTTTTCACTTCCTGCGACCGACCCAAGCAAGCGACGCCGTCGGCAGCCACCAGTGTCTCCCCTGCCCCGGCGCTTGCCGACACGATCTATCATAGTGGGACCATCGTGACGGTGGCCGGGGACCGACCTGAAACAGTGGAAGCGCTCGCCGCCACGCAGGGCCGCATCACGTTCACGGGCAGTGTCGCCGATGCCATGAGCCGGAAGGGCCCGGACACGAAGGTGGTCGACCTTGGCGGCCAGACCCTCCTGCCTGGGTTTCTTGACGGTCACGGGCATTACATCAATTCGCTCGCGGTCGCCAGCCAATGCTGCGTCTATCCTCCGCCCTCGGGCGTGGGCAAGGACGTCCCCGGAATCGTGGCGGCGCTCAAGGAATTCGCCGCGGCACGCCAGATTCCCAAGGGATCGTTCATCATGGCCTACGGCTACGATGATTCCGTGATGCCCAACGGTCGGCTCCTCAACCGGGACGACCTCGACGAGGCATTCCCTGACCATCCGGTGCGGGTCGATCACGTGTCGATGCACGGGGCCGTCCTCAATACTCTTGCCATGAAGCATTACGGCATCAGTGCGGCCACGGCCACCCCGCCGGGTGGTGTTATCGTCCGCAAGCCGGGCACGGAGGAACCATGGGGCCTCATCATGGAAACCGCCTTCCTGCCGATCTTCGAGAAGACGGAACCCTTGAGCCCGGAGGCGGAAATCGCCTCCACGAAGGCCGGGCAACTCCTCTATGCGGCCGCGGGCATCACCACGGCGCAGGAAGGAGCCACCCACCTTCCCCAACTGCGGACGCTCAAGCGCGCGGCCGCCGCCGGTGCCCACATCATCGACGTCGTCACCTACCCCTTCATCACCGACCTCGACAAAACCCTCGCGGAATTCCCAAAGGACACATGGGGAAGCTACCAGCAGCGGCTCAAAATCGGCGGCGTCAAAATCACCATCGATGGCTCGCCCCAGGGCCGCACCGCCTTCTTCACCACTCCCTACCTGACCGGCGGACCCGGCGGCGAAACCGACTGGAAGGGCGAACCAACCTTCCCGCAGCCGCTCATCAATGGCATGGTCCGCAAGGTCTATCAGATGGACGTTCCCCTCATCCTGCATTGCAATGGAGATGCCGCCATCGACGCGTTCCTGGAAGCCTATACAGCTGCCCGCGGTAACGATTTCTCCCGGCCATGGAACGTGACTACCATCCACACGCAGTTTCTGCGGCGCGATCAGATTCCGGCCTTTGTCAAATACCGCATCCGTCCGTCCTTCTACACCCTGCATACCTTCTACTTCGCCGACGCCCACATCGCCAACCGTGGCCCGGAACAGGCAGGCTACATCAGCCCGATGCGCGACGCCATCGACGCCGGCCTGCGCCCGACCAATCATACCGATTTCGTGGTCGCTCCGCTCGATCAGATGATGATGCTCCATTCGGCGGTCAACCGCACGGCCCGCAGCGGTGCCGCCATCGGACCGGATCAGCGCATTTCTCCGTTCGAAGGCCTCCGCTCCATGACCATCTGGGCGGCCGAGCAATACGGCGAGGAAGCCTCCAAGGGATCTCTCGAACCCGGGAAGCTGGCCGACCTCGTGATTCTCGACAAAAACCCGCTGACGGTCGATCCAACCACTATCCGGGACATCCGCGTCATGCAGACGATCAAGGAAAATGTCCCCATCTGGACCCGGGAAAAATAGCGGGCCGCCGCCTTATTTTTGCCGGACGGAACGATCAGACGGGCCAACAGCCAACGTATCTGTGGGGCCATGCCGTCCCGGATTCCCCTGCTGCTGACCTTCTGCCTCGCTGCCTTCACGCGGACACCGGCTGGGGAAAATCCATGGTGGTCACTCCAGCCACTGCCCGCAGCACCGGCTGCCATCGCCGGCCATCCTATCGATTTCCACATTGAGGCCGCCCTCTCGGCCAAGGGCATCAAGCCAGTGGACCCAGCGACCGCCCGGACCCTCGTGCGACGTCTCACGTTTGATCTGACAGGACTGCCGCCGTCGCCGGAGGAAGCGGATGCCTTTGTGGCGGCCTCAGTGGTCGATCCGGAAAAGGCATGGCAGGAACTGACGGAGCGATTGCTCGCGAGTCCGCATTACGGGGAACGCTGGGCCCGGCATTGGCTGGACGTGGTGCACTACGGCGACACCCATGGCTACGACAAGGACCAGCCGCGCCCGCATGCATGGCCGTACCGCGATTATGTCATCCGCGCCTTTCAGGAAGACAAACCATACGCCCGGTTCGTGGAGGAACAGATTGCCGGCGATGTCCTCTTCCCGGGCACACGCGACGGCATCGAGGCCCTCGGCTTCATCTCGGCAGGACCATGGGACTTCATCGGTCACGCCGAAGTCCCGGAGGAAAAAACCGACGGCATGATCGCCCGCCACCTCGACCGCGATGACATGGTCGCCAATACCATGAATACCTTCACGTCAGTCACGGTGCACTGCGCACAGTGCCATGACCACAAGTTCGATCCAGTCAGCGCCGAGGATTACTACTCGCTCCAGGCGGTCTTTGCCGCGGTTGACCGCGCCGACCGGGCGTACGATGCGGACAATGAGGTGGCGCAGCGCCGCACCGTCCTGACCGCGGAACTGAAGGCAGCGCAGTCGCAGGCCGATGCCCTGCGCGCCACGGCCTCGGAACGATCCGGAGGGAAACTGCCGGAACTCGATGCGAAAATTGCCGCGGCCCGTCAGCCATCGGCGCAGCTTTCCCAGCAGAATGGCTGGCACTCGGCCATCGAAACCCGCAGCGACATTGCCAAATGGGTGCAGGTCGACCTCGGAGCCCCGCGCCGCTTCACGAAGGTTTCGCTCCGGCCCTGCCACGACGACTTCAATGGCATCGGCAACGGCTTCGGCTTCCCGGTCCGCTTCCGCATCGAGGCGGCCAACGACCCGGATTTCCAGTCGGATGTCCATGTCCTCCGCGACGAAACCGCGGCTGATTTTCCAAATCCCGCCCTCGCCGCGGTCAGTGCAGACCATTCCACGGAAGCCCGCTACATCCGGGTCACGGCAGTGAAACTGGCACCACGGCAGAACGATTACATTTTCTCCCTGGCCGAACTCGAAGTGCGCGATGGCGACGGCAGAAACATGGCGGCGGGCGCGCCAGTGTCGTCGCTCGACAGCATTGAAGCCCCGGTCCGCTGGCAACGCACAAACCTCACGGACCGCTGGTACCCAGGCGTGGATCACAAGGCACTGGCGGCCCCGGATGGCGAAATCTCCCGCATGGAAGCGGAACGCGACGCCCTTCTCACCTTGACCCTCGGACCGCACGACGCCGCGGCATGGAACCGTGCCGAATCAGCCCGCCAGCAGGCCACCGCCGGACTGGAGGCCCTGCCTGCACAGTCCAAGGTCTACTGCGGCACGGTTCATCACGGCAGCGGGGCCTTCCGCGGCACCGGGGGCAAACCGCGCGCCATTCACGTGCTTTCCCGTGGCGATGTGAAACGCCGGCTCGCTCCCGCCAGCCCAGGTGCCCTGTCCTGCCTCCCCGGTCTCCCCAGCCGCTTTCAGCTTCCCGCCGACGCTTCGGAAGGCGACCGCCGCGCCGCCCTCGCCCGCTGGATCACGGACCCTCGCAATCCGCTCACATGGCGCAGCATCGTCAACCGCATCTGGCAATACCACTTTGGCCAGGGCCTCGTCGCCACCCCATCGGACTTCGGCCGCATGGGCGAACTGCCTTCGCACCCGGAACTCCTCGACTGGCTGGCCACATGGTTCCGCAATTCTGGCGGTTCCCTCAAATCACTCCACCGCCTCATCGTTTCCTCGCAGGCCTACCGCCGGGCATCGGATTACCACGATGCCCCAGCCACCGACCCGGAAAACCGTCTGCTCTGGCGCATGCCGCGCCGCAAACTCGAAGCGGAAGCGCTCCGCGATGGCATGCTCGCGGTTTCCGGTCTCCTCGACCGATCCCTCGGCGGCCCGGCCTTTCAGGATTTCGTGGTCCTCCACCCGGAACATTCGCCGCATTACGAATACCACCTCGCCGACCTCGCCAATCCCGCCCTGCACCGGCGCTCGGTCTACCGCTTCCTCGTCCGCAGCAAACCCCAGCCATGGATGGCCACCATGGACTGCGCCGACCCATCCCTGCTCGTCGAAAAACGCACCCAGACCATCACGCCTCTCCAGTCGCTCGCCCAACTCAACAACCAACTCACCCTCGTCGCCGCCAGCGCCCTCGCGAGACGCCTCCCGCAGGAATCTCCACAGCTGGCCATGGCCACCGCGTTCCGCCTCGCCCTCCAGCGCGACCCGGCTCCGGACGAACTGGCAGACCTGACCGCCTACGCCGAGCGCCACGGCCTGCCCCATGCCTGCCGCGCGATTCTCAATCTCAACGAATTCTGCTTCGTTGACTGATCCCCTCCCGGAAACTCATGCCGCTCAGCCGCCGCTCGCTTCTTCAGTCGTTTCCCGGCGTGGCCCTCGCCTCGCTCCTCAGCCGTGACCTGCCCGCGGCCGCCCTCGCAGCCCCGCACCGCCCGCCCAAGGCACGCCGCGTCGTCCAGTTCTTCATGGCCGGAGCCGCCAGCCACATCGACCTCTTCGATTACAAACCGGAACTGCTGAAGCGTCACGGTCAGCCAAGCGATTTCGGCGAACGCGTCGAAGCCTTCCAGGATGGTCTCGGTCCATGGCTCCGCCCAATCTGGGAATTCAAGCCCTACGGGCAATCGGGCCGCCTCCTCAGCGAACCGGTCTCGGCCCTCGGCCCAATCGCGGACGAACTCGCCTTCATCCACAACATGGTTGGAAAAACCGGCGTCCATAGCCAGGGTACCCTCCTGCAGACCACGGGATTCAACCGCCCGGGCTTCCCCAGCGCAGGCGCATGGGTCAGCTACGGCCTCGGCAGCATGAACGAAAACCTCCCGGCCTTCGTGGTCATTCCAGACCACCGCGGACTCGCTTCCAATGGCACCAAGAACTGGGACGCCGCCTTCCTCCCAGCCCAGCACCAAGGCACCATCATCCAGCCAGACAGCGAAACCCCAGTCACCGACCTCTTCCCGGACCGCCGCTCGGATTTCACGAGCCCAGCCGCCGAATCGGCAGCGCACCAACTCATGGCGTCGCTCAACCGCCAGCACGCCGGCCTCCGCAGCGGCGACGACCGACTCGACGCCCGCATCCGCAGCTACGAACTCGCCGCCCGCATGCAGCTCGCTGCCCCCGAAGCCCTCGACATCACAAAGGAATCCCCAGCCACCCGAGCCATGTACGGAATCCGCGACGACGTCCGCCACTGGCCAAAGGAAATCAATGACGGCGAGGAAATCGACGCCTTCGGCCGCAAATGCCTCGCCGCCCGCCGCCTCCTCGAACGCGGGGTCCGCTTCGTCCAGATCTGGAGCGGCAACGACAATGGCTTCCCCCGCCGGAACTGGGATTCCCACGAAGACGTGGAACGCGACCACGGTCCCCTCGCCCGCGGCTTCGCCCACGGGGCCTCGGCCTTCCTGCGCGATCTCAAGCAACGCGGTCTCCTCGACGATACCATTGTGCTCTGGACCACCGAATTCGGACGCATGCCCAGTTCCCAGGGGGGCCGCGGACGCGACCACAATCCCTTCTGCTTCACCAATTGGCTCTGCGGCGGCGGCATCCGCGGCGGCACCACCCACGGCAGCAGCGACGAGTTCGGTTTCAAACCAGCCGACCGCTCGAACGTCACGGAAGTCTACGACGTCCACGCCACCATCCTCCACCTCCTCGGCATCGATCACGAACAACTCACCGTCCGAGCCGGCGGCGTCGACCGGCGGCTCACGGACGTCCACGGTCACGTCATCCGCAGCCTCCTCGCCTGACCGCCACCAGGCCGCGGCCCGCCTTGCCCGCTGCAAGCAGCCGGGAAAACCCGGGGTTGTCTTCCGCGCCCCGCAGCCCTACCCCATTTCCTCGCTCGTACCCCAACCATGGCCATCACCGAGAACTGGAACATCCGCAGCCGATCCCATGCCTGCCACCACACCGGCATCGCCTTCACCGAAGGCGAAGTCTTCTATACCGCCCTCTTCGATGAGCCACAGTCGGAAGAACTGATCCGGCGCGACTTCTCGCTCACCGCATGGGACGAAGCCCGCGCCGCCGCCACTCCGTTCTCGTTCTGGAAATCCGTCTACGAAGCCCCCGTCTCCAACGCCAGACCGGAAGTCGTCGAAAAGGAAACCGCCGAAACCCTCCTCCGCCGCCTCATCGAGGAAGATAACCCGGGCACCGAAAATACCCGCTACATCCTCGCCGTCATGCTGGAACGGAAAAAACAACTCCGCCAGACCGCCACCCGCGAAACCGATGACGCCACCTTCCTCATTTACGAACAACCAAAATCCGGCGAAGTCTACATCATCCGCGACCCGGAACTGAAACTCGACCAGGTCGAAGCCGTCCAGCGCGAGGTCTCCCTCATGCTCACCCCAAGAGCAGATGCTCCAGCAGATGCTCCAGCAGATGCTCCAGCAGATGCTCCAGCAGATGCTCCAGCAGATGCTCCCCCGGAACCACCGGCCCAACCAACCGTAGCTTCCGAATCAGCAGAGGCAGCCAAGCCCACCGAGGAACCGTCCCACGAGGAAACTCCAGAGGAATTGCCCGCCGATTCCCCGGATGCCGCTGAACCCGAAACTTCACAGGAACCAACCGCATGAGCACTGCCACTTCGATCGACCTCCGCACGGAAATCCTCCGCCTCAAAAAGGAACGCAACGCGGTCATTCTCGCGCACAATTACCAAAGCCGCGACATCCAGGAAGTGGCGGACTTTGTGGGCGATTCGCTGGGGCTTTCCTATCATGCCAAGGAGACGCCGGCTGACGTGATTGCCTTCTGCGGGGTCCATTTCATGGCGGAGACGGCGAAGATTGTGAATCCCGAACGGATCGTGGTGCTTCCGGACAAGGATGCGGGATGTTCGCTCGAGCAGAGTTGCCCGGGTCCCGCCCTTGAGGAATACCTGCGCCGCCACGCGGACCGCAATTACTACGTGATCGCCTACATCAACTGCAGCGCGGAAGTAAAGGCGCTCAGCGACTGCATCTGCACCAGCGGCAATGCCGTCCGCATCGTCGAATCGGTCCCGGCCGACCGCAATATCCTCTTCGTTCCGGATGCGAATCTGGGGTCGTGGGTCATGGAACAGACGGGCCGCAAAATGGACCTCTGGCAGGGGGCCTGCTACGTCCACGTGGAGTTCACACGCGACAGCATTCTCCGCATCAAGGAGCAGTTCCCGGATGCCCCGGTGGTCGCTCACCCGGAATGCACCTTCGCCGTCCGCCTCCTCGCCGATGAAGTCTGCAGCACGGAGAAAATGGTCCACTTCTGCCGCCGCCATCCGGCCCGCCAGTTCATCATTGCCACGGAAAGCGGCATGCTGCACCGCCTGCGCCGCGAATGCCCGGAAAAGGAATTCATCGCCGGACCAACGCACCACTGCGCCTGTGCGGACTGCCGCTACATGAAGATGAACAGCATGGAGAAACTTATGCGCTGCCTGCGCGACCTCTCGCCGCAGGTGGTCCTTCCAGAAGATCTGCGGGCCCGTGCCGAAAAGCCTCTCCTGCGCATGCTCGAACTGTCCCGCTGAGCCCATTCCCCTGCCCATTCCCCTGCCCATTCCCATGCTGCCTTCTTCCACTGGAGCGGAACCCCCGCCCGGATCGCTCTCGCTCGGCCGCTGGTTCGGCATCGATGTCTACCTCGAAGCTGCCATCCTGCTGCCGGTCGCCCTCATCGTGCTGCCCATCATGCAGCAGATTCCGGGATCAATGGGCCTCATCCTCGGGCTCCTCCTTTTCGTGATGCTCTTCGGCAGTGTCCTCCTGCACGAATTCGGTCACGCCCTCATGGCCCGCCGCTGCGGCGTCGGTACCCGCCGCATCTCTCTCGGCATGCTCGGCGGCGTCGCCCTCCTCGATGGCCCGTCGCCCACCGTGAAAGGCGATATCCTCATCACCATCGCAGGACCATTGGTCAATGTTGTCCTCTGGTTCCTCGCCGATACCGCCCTCGGTTTCGTGCGCCAGGCCGCCGTCAGCGGTGCCGGCTTCAGCGAATCAGGCATGCCGCTCAACGAATCCCTTTTCTTCACGGGTATGACGCTCGATCTCCTGCGCGACATCAACAAGGGACTCCTCTTCTTCAATCTCATCCCGGCCTTCCCCATGGACGGTGGCCGGCTCCTCTTCGGCCTGCTCCGCCTCAAATTGGAACCTCTCAAGGCCATGCTCATCACTCTCCGCGTGGCCACGGTCGCCGCAGGCCTCATGCTCGGCTACGCTGTCTGGCGCTTCACCAATGGCGGCGGCGGCATCATCATGGGCTTCATCGCCTTCCAGATCCTCTCAGGCTCCCTCCTCAAAATCCGCTCGATCCGCGACGCGCTCAAGGCTCGCTGAGCATGCCGCGCACAAGGTCGATGAGGTCCTGCGGCTGGTAGGGCTTCGGGAGGACGGCGCGGAAGCCGTAATCGATGTAGCGGCTCATGACGGGGTCGTCGCTGTAGCCGCTGGAGACGACGGCGCGGACGGCTGGGTCCATGCGCCGGATCGTTTCCATGGCCGCGGCTCCGCCCATGCCGCCGGGAATGCTGAGGTCGAGAATAATGAGGTCGTAAGGCTGGCCCGATTCCATGGCTTCGCGGTAGCGGGCAATGGTTTCGGCTCCGTCGGTCGTTGCCGAGCTATCGCAGCCGCAGCGCTGCAGGTGCTGCTCGAGCAACTGGAGAATGAGGGGTTCGTCCTCGAGCAGGAGAACCCGCTTCTTCCGTTCCGCAGACGGTTCCGGTTTCGCCACCGGGACGGCCGTGGTCATTCCCTTCGCAGGCAGCGCGAGCCTCACCTTCGTTCCTTCCCCGGGCACGGAAACAATCCGCACCGAACCGCCGTGCGCCCGAACCACGGATTCACATACCGTCAGCCCAAGACCACTCGCATTCGCATCAGCCCGCGTTGTGAAATACGGTTCGAAAACCCGTGCGGCATGCCCCGGCGCAATACCTTCGCCGTCGTCGGCCACCTCAAGGGCAACCCATGATCGGGCCGATGTCCCGGCCGGGAATCCCAGTTCGTCTTCCCGGAATCCGGGGTCGCCCAGCCGACCGATCCTCACGGAAATCTGTCCGGCGGGACGCGTGGCCTGTTCGGCATTCTTCATGAGATTGGCGAGCACGCGGCGCACCTGATGCCGGTCCCATTCGACTGGGAATTCGCCGCGCGCGCCTTCGAGGCGGTACTGGCGGTCGGCCCGCTTCGGCCATTCGGCAAACCATTCGCTCACGAGCGATCCTGCATCGAGCGGTTGCCGGATGGGGGCCCCGCCGCGTGCGAAGGTGAGCAATTGCTGGACGAGATTCTGGGCCTGGAGTGATGCCGCCGTAGCGCGTTCGAGTGCTGTGCGGCCGACCCAACCGGATGGCAGGTCGGCTTCGGCCAGCGAGAGATTCCCGAGGAGCACAGTGAGGAGATTATTGAAGTCGTGGGCAAAGCCGCGGGCGAGCAGGCCGAGCGATTCCAGTTTCTCCATCTTATCCTGCTGTTCCTCGGCTGCGCGTTTGGCGGTGATGTCATGGAAGAGGGCGAGCAGTCCGTCGCCATAGGGATAGAGCTGGACTTCATGCCAGCGGCCTTCCGCTTCCTGGCGCATTTCAAAGGAACGTGCCGACTGCTTGTCGAGGGTGGCGGCGAATTCCTGATAGTAGAGACGGTGCATGGTTGCCGGCAGGCAATCCCAGAAGACTTTTCCAGGAAGTTCCCGCACTTCCCCATGAAGGAGTCGCGCCGCGGCTTCATTCAGATACGTGATTTTCCAGTCGGCATCGAGCGCGAGCAGGGGATCGGCAATGCTGCCGACAATGCCCGCAAGATTCGGCCATGGCGTTCCGGGGGTCACGACGCCTCCCGGCGGAAGATTCTCGGGCACCGGAACACCTTCGCGCTTCCGGAAGAGAATCACTATCCCCGTGAGCGCACCCGAAGCATCACGGATCGGATTCGTATGGTCCTCAATCGCCACCATGCTCCCGTCCCGCGCGGTCAGAAAGATCGTCCGCAGCCCCCCTCCGCCGCCGGACGGTCCCACCAGTCCCGGACCCCGCAGTGCTTCGCCATCAGGCAGCACGACCCGGAAAACCTCATGCAACTGACGCCCGACGGCTTCGCTGGCCCGCCAGCCCGTAATTGCTTCGGCCACCGGATTCACAAAGGTGATCGCTCCGAGGACATCGGTGCAGATGACTGCTCCGGCAATGCTGCGGAGGGCCCCGGAAAACCGTTCCTCGCTTTCCCGCACCCGGCTGTCGGCGGCATGACGGCTCACGGCGAGTTCGACGGCCGACTGCAGTTCGCTTTCGTGAAATGGCTTCAGCAGGTAGCCATACGGCTGCACCCCGCGGGCCCGCTGTACGGTGGCCGCCTCGGCATGCCCGGTCAGAAAAATGACGGGCCGGCTGCACTCGCGCTGAATGACTCCGGCGGCTTCAATTCCGTCCATCGGACCGGTCAGCTGGATGTCCATAATGACGGCATCGGGCAATTCGCTGCGCGTCACCCGCACGGCACTGGCTCCGTCGGCACAGACGCCGCAGACTTCATAGCCTCCCCGCTCGAGGGCCCGCTGCACATCGGCAGCAACCAGCCCCTCGTCCTCCACAACGAGAACTCTCAGGGGAACAGTGGAATCAGTCGCCATGCAAAGTCAGGCAGATTCCTCGGAATCGCCACCAAGTCAGGTAAAAAGCGGGAACGTCCCGGACAATCGCAAAGATGCCATCGTACGGAGACGGCCCACGCTTCCGTTTGACCCGCGGACCATCCGCCGCCATCGCGGATTTCCCATGTTCCGATCGCTCGCCATCTACTGTGGTTCCAGTCCGGGAAACGACCTCCGCTATGCCCGGCTCGCCCATGCCACCGGCACTCTGCTGGCCCAGCGCGGCATCCGCATGGTCTACGGCGGCGGCGGAGTGGGCATGATGGGGGCGGCGGCCGACGGGGCGCTCGCGGCGGGCGGTGATGTCGTTGGGGTCATTCCCGAATTCCTCGATACGCGCGAGCTGAAGCACCCGGGTGTCCCGGACATGCGCGTGGTGCGCACCATGCACGAGCGCAAGCAACTCATGGTCGACCTCGCAGATGGCTTCATTGCCCTTCCGGGTGGATTCGGCACGCTCGATGAATTGTTCGAAGTGCTGACCTGGAGCCAGCTTGCGATCCACCAGCATCCCATTGGGGTCCTCAATGCCGATGGCTTCTTCGATGGCCTCCTCAGCTGCCTCGATACCATGGTGAGCCGCGGCTTTCTCCGCCAGCAGGACCGCGACCGCCTCGTCTCGGCGGAAACTCCGGAATCCCTGCTCGATGTGCTCGCCGCATGGGTTCCACCCACCGATCTCAAATTCCGTCTCGCCAAACGCGCCGACCTCTGATCCAGCGGAAATGATTGCCGGAAGCGGGGCCTTTCGGCTATTCCGGAAGGCGTGAACCCTTTCCGTGCCCTTGCCCTGCTCGTCCTCACCGCCACGTCCCCGGCCGGCGGCATCTACTGGACCAACCGCGGGGCCGGACTCGTCGAACGGGCGGACTTCGACGGAGCCAACCGCACGACGGTCCGCCCGAATGCCGGCACCAATGTCCGCGGGATCGCCATCCTCCCGGCCACCAATCACATCTACTATGCGGATAACGGAGCCGATCTCATCTACCGGATGAACCTCGATGGCTCGGACCGCATCACCATCTTCACGGTCGGTCCCTCGGCCTTCCCTGCCGATCTGCGGCTCGATCCCGCCGCTGGTCATCTCTACTACTGCGATCAGCAGAAGGCTCACCTCCGCCGCATCAATCTCGATGGTTCGAATCCGCTCACGCTGCACTCCAGCACGGTTCATCAGCCGTATTATGTCGATATCGATCCCGTGGCCCGCAGGATCTACTGGGGCGACTTCGATGGCGTCTCCGCCAATACCGGAAATGTCTTCCGCATGAATTTCGATGGCTCGGGACTTGAAACCATCGTGATCGGCAACCTCGAAACCCGCGGCGTCTGCGTCGATCCCGCCGGTGGCCACCTCTACTGGGTCAACCGGAACGCCGGGAAAATCATGCGCTGCCGACTCGCCGATCTCCCCGTCAGCGCCACGGACCCGTCGCGCACGCAGACGCTCTATGCCCAGCTCGATACCCCGCACGGCCTCACCCTCGACGTCCCGGCTCACCGCCTCTACTGGGTCGATACCGCCACCAATAACACGCCGAATACGATCGGCGACCGCGCCGTCTCCCGGGGATCGCTGGACGGATCAACTCCGCACGAAGTTCTCGTTCCCATCAACAGCGAGCCATGGGATGTCGAAATCGATCCCCGCTGCGCCTCGATGACGGAATGGACGGAACGATTCTTCCCGACGGGCAGTGCGGACGCGGCCATGCTTCCCTCCGCGGATCCCGACGCGGACGGTGCCCCCAATTTTCTCGAATGCGCCCTCGTCACCCACCCGCTCAGCCCGCGCGAATTTCCCCAGCCATTCGCCCATGCCATCACCATCGATGCCACCGTCTACCCGGCCCTCACGTTCACCCGCCGCACCGGCATCAGTCATCTGACCATCTCGCCACAGCTCCAGACCGCCACGTCCTCATGGTCGTCTGCCGGCCTGATCACGGTTTCCTCGGAAGCCCTCCCCGAAAACACCGAACGCATCACGGTCCGTTCCCCGTTTCCTTTAGGTTCGTCACCAACCCAGTGGTTCCGCATCGCGGCAACGCTCGCACCCTGAATCGTGACAAAAAGAAAACAACCCCCTCCCGGCCACCCAGCCGAAAGGGGGAAGTTCCCGAACAAAACAACTGTCAAAAACCTGGATTCGTATCAGAAGGAAACACTCAGCTTGACCCCACCGTAGAGGTCATTCGTTCCCTTGACCGTGTTGATTCCCTCACGGGCATCGAGTGAGAAGTTGGCCGCAATGTACGGCGTCAGCACAGCACTCTTCGTGAGCTGAATCGGGGCCGACAGAGCCACGCGCACGTGGTTCCAGCCATCACCCACGCCAGTCACTTCCTCGTAGGAATAATAGTCGATTCCATAGCCGATCGCCGCAGCCGGCACCAGCGTGAGCCAGTTGTTGACCTTGATCGGATAATCGAAGGCCGCTTCGAAATACTGACCATCGATCTTGAAGTCGTACCAGTATCCCACCGTGGTATTGAGACCGAAGAACGACTTCGAGACCGTCACGCCGAGGTCCTGTGCGCTCTTGATGGTGGAGTCAGGGGACTCGGGGAAACCGAAGGTGGCACCATCAACACTTCCGGAGAAGGTATCGAAGAAGTTATAGTAGGTGTAGACCAGACCGAACTTCGCAAAGCCGGCGTCGTAGCTCAGTCCGGCAAAGAGATCGAGTTCGGAATACTTGAACGACCCTGGGATGTCGGTATCGACGGAATTAGTGTAGAGGGCACCGAGGGTACCGGCGAATTTGTCGGTGAAGGGCACGCTCAGGGTGGCACCGGTCCACACGTTGTTGCTCGAGAACCAGAGACCGCGGAAGTAGAGTTCACTGTCGTAGCCAGTCTCAAGGGTGAGTCCGACGGAATCAAAGAGGCCAACGGTTTCCGATGTGGCGGGAGCCGTGACGGCCGCGGCTGGGGCCGGGCTGCTGCCTGCCTGTGCGGAGATGGCGAGAACGAGGGATCCGGCGGCGCCGGCAATCATGCTGAGTCTGTTTCTGATCATGGATGGTTTGGTTGGCTCCGGGTATGAGGATCAAACCCGGTCGGTGTTGCAGCACGGCCAGGAGGAATTTCCCGGACGTGCCCCTCAGAAAAGCAGATGCCGTGCCAACTTTATGCGCCTGGTTGATTTCCTTAGCCGCATTGATGGGTTGGGCGGGCCAATGCTGCCGACGCTGCGCAGGAAACTTGATGCCGAGCGTCCCCGTGTTACCCTTTGGATCTCATGCCCGCTCCCCGCATCGGTTTTCTCGCTCCCGCCCCGCTCACCAATGGCTACACCGCCGCCGCCCGTTTCGCGGCACATCACGCGGGCCGTCCGGATGGCATCCGCACCTTCGATACCGTCCCGCTGAAATCGCACGCAGCCATCGTGCAGGCGGCGGCGGCCGGGGAAATCGATTTCGGGGTCATCGCCGTGGAGAATACCCTTGATGGCATCATAGTGGAATCAATCCGCGAACTGGAACGGTTGTTTGAAGGCGACCGGCCGTCGCATCCCTTCATCACATGGGAGGAACTTCTTCCGATCCGGCATCTGCTCATCAGTCAGTCGGGCAATTTCGGGAAGATCCGGCGGATTGCGAGTCATGCGAGTGCCCTGCGGCAATGTTCCCGCTTTCTTGCTGCGGTGCAGCGCGCGGTTCCGGACATGGAATTCGTGCAGGCGCTGAGCACAGGCGACGGGGTGCAGCAGGCGCTCGCGGACCCTGCGACTGCCGCCATGGCATCGCCGGAAGCCCTCGACCACCACGCCCCCGTGCTCCGCGAAGTCGATCTGACCGCCGCGGCCGGCTCCGGCCATCTGGCATGGGATCAGCCGGATGCCCTCACGGATGTGCGGGGTGGCCTGACGAGGTTCTGGATTCTGGGTCCGCAGCCGATGTCGCCGCTGAGCGGTGCCCGCATCCGGGTGACGCAGCGCGATCAATTGGCGCAGATCACAGGCACGGAGGATCACAATCTGCAGAAAACCTGCTATCTGCTCAATCTTGCGGACCAGCCGGGAGCCCTGCATCATGCCCTCGGAGCCTTTGCGAGCCGTCAGATCAACATTGCCTGCGTCTTCCCGTACCCCCGCCTCGGGCGGCAGTTCGAATACCTCTATTTCGTCGAAATCGAAGGGCACGCCGCCGACCCGCTTGTTGCCGAAGCCGAACTCGCCCTCAACCAGGCCACCCTCGCCCTGCCCGTCCACCTGCGGCCCTGCATTCTTCTCGGTTCCTACCCGAACACTGCTCTCATGCACCGCTACCCGCAGCACCGCGACCATTTCCGCGCGGCGCAGTATCCCAGTGGCATGCGCTGGCACGACGCCCCGGTCCCAGTCTGAAGAATCCCGCGGTTCCGATGCCCGCAGACGGGCATGGAACTCAGACTGGCCGTCGCTCAGAACAATCTTGGATCGAAGGCAAAGGGCACGGGCTTGCCGATCCTGATATTCCTGAAGCCGGGGTGATTCGGATTGAGGAGATAGTTCGGTTCCGGCTGAATAATGACACTGGGCAATCGGAGGACAGCGGAGCGTGCCTCCCGCACCCAGCGGTCGCCGACATCCTTTGTGGACGGCGGCGGTGGTTCCTCCGTCCAGCCTTGCGGCAGCGCGTCGGTGGGCATGGTCTCGACCATGGAGGCGGGGAACTCCATGCGGAATGCCACGTACCGGAAGATCACTGGTGGGTTGAGATGAACCAGTGATTCAAGGACTGCGAGGGCCTGACTGCCGCTGGCGTAGACGACACTGGTGCCCGGGGAATTCCAGCGGCCTCCGTAAAGCCATGCACCCTTGCCATCGAAGGCGGTGGCGGCGTGCTTTTCCTTCACGATGCGCCAGGCTTCCACCATCATGAGTAGACGCCGTGTTCGATGCGGCCGAGGAGGTCTTCGACTTCACGAGCGCCCACTTCCGTTTCCGCGTACTCCAGCGGCGTCGCGCCTCCAAGGCCCACCTGCGGCGAACTGAGCCAGCGGCGGCCATTTTCGACGGATTCCATCACCATGACGGCCTTTCCGAGGAGTCTTGCGAACCGCACGACGCGGTCCGATTCGGCAGCGTCCAGTTTTCCGGCCGTCTTGCGGCGGTGCAGCGTGGCCTTGGAGATGCCGAGTTTGGGAGCCAGTTTATCCATGGGCAGATCAAGTCCGCGGCGAAGGTCGTCGAGTTCCTGCACCGGCAGACCTGCCTTCAGTTTCCCGATGAGCACAGCGGGCGACAGTTCCATCGCGGCATCCTCGCTGACCGATCCATGCACCCAGTACTGGACAATGCCATCACCGAATTCTTCCCGCAGCACTGCCGCGCCGATTCCGTGGTCGACCGTCCCGGCCAGTATGCCGGTTCCCGATTTTGCTTTTGTGCGTGGGGTTTTCATCTGGATAGAGAAATCGTCTCATTTGAGATAACTGTCAAGGACACAAGTTTCCATGCCAGCAGGCAGCATGGCATGGCAAACAAGGCCTGTGCGGCCGCCGAATGACGCCATGGATGCGGGGCCGCTCAGTCAACGGTATGGCTGCGCATGATGGCGGCCAGTTCCTCGCGGGCCGCGTCGATGTCGTCCCCTGGCCTGAATGGCGGGCCGAGGGTGACGGTAATGCGCGAGAATGGCTTGGGGATCTGGAAGCGGTCCCATGATCGGAGTTCCCAGCGTTTCGGGGCAGTGATATGGAGCGGAATGATGGGCACGCCAGCCACGCGGGCGAGCTGAACCACGCCGGGAGCCAGTTCGTAGCGGGGACCGCGGGGGCCGTCCGGGGTGATGCCCAGCACGACGCCGTCGCGGAGCCGCCGGCGGCATTCCACGAGAGCCTGGGCCGCCCGTTTGCTCGACGATCCTCGCACGGCATCGAACCCAAACCGCGCCATCACGGCTGCCAACTGAGCCCCGTCGCGGCTGGCTGAAGTGAGCACCGCCCCCGGAGTCTGACCGCGGGTGACCTTCAGATAAACCGGCGGCACGCAGAAGATCCGGTTGTGCCAGAAAGCCCAGATGGAACCCGTCTCCGGGGGATGCGCTGCGAGCCCGCCCGATTCATCGCGCCATTCGACGCGCAGCGTGCGGAACCAGAGACGCACCAGCCCGGCGATGAGGAACGCAACGCATTTCTGTCCAGCCGACTCGCGGGCGGGAACCGCTGGTGCCTGCGGATGCGGTCGGGCATTCATGCCAACGGAATGGGCTCACTCGTAGGCTCGGCCCGTGCGGTTTTCGATGTGGTGCACGAACGATCGGTTGCAGACATCGACGCCGCCAGGCGTCGGATAATTTCCCGTGAAATACCAATCCCCGCACTCCGGCGAAACGGCCTTATGCAGATCACCGACCGTCTGGAAGAGAAGAATCAGCTCACCTTGCCAATCCGTGTCCGGATACACGAATTCGCTGATCCTTGCGGCGATCTGGTCGTCGCTGAACGGTTCGTAAATCCCCTTCACGGCATTGATCTGCTGCGCGGCTGGCTTCTTCAGTTCCTCTTTGGCCCGCTGGTAGACGTCATCGATGACAGACGTTCGTCCAGCCGAACGGAGCAATTCAATGGCTGCCTGGAACGCGATGAATTTCCCGATTTCCGCCATGTCGATGCCGTAGCAATCGGGATAGCGGATGAGCGGAGCGGTGCTCGCCACCACGATGCGCCGCGGGTTCGTCCGCGTCAGCATTTTCAGAATGCTCTGCTTGAGCGTGGTGCCGCGCACAATGGAATCGTCGATGACCACGAGACTGTCTTCCGGGCGGACTTCGCCGTAGGTGACATCGTAGACGTGGCTGGCGAGCTGGAGCCGCGAGCTTTCCTGACTGATGAAGGTGCGCAGCTTGATGTCCTTGTGGGCGATTTTCTCGCCGCGGGGCCAGTTGCGGAGAATGAGATCGTCGATCAGTTCCTCCGTGAGCGAGCCATCTGCGGCGGCCTTGAGGATGGCGTCCTTCACCTCACGGCGGCGGTGCAGCCGCAGTCCGCTCATCATGCCGTGATAGGCGACTTCTGCCGTGTTCGGAATGAAGCTGAAGACAGCGCGCTCGAGGTCGTTGTCGATCACATTGAGGATCTGCGGAACAAGGGCAGCGCCGAGCCGTTTGCGTTCCTGGTAGATTTCCGGGTCGTTTCCGCGCGAGAAGTAAATCCGTTCGAAGGCGCAGGGAGTCACGGGAGCCGGTGGACCAAACGCTTCGCGCTTCACCGTCCCATCGCTCTTCATGGCGACGACCGTGCCGGGAGCCACCTCTTCGATCTGGTGCATGCCCGCGCTGAAAACCGTCATGAGGGGCACCCGTTCACTCGCGAAGGCGATCACTTCATCGTCTTCGTAGCAGAAGCAGGGACGGATGCCGCGGGGGTCGCGGAGCACGAACGAATCCCCATTCCCTATCTGTCCGGCAATGGTGTAGCCTCCATCCCAGTGGATGGCGCTGCGGCGGATGATTTCCGTGATGTCGAGCCGGTCACTGATCACGGCGGGAATTTCCGCACCCGGCGTTTTGGCGTCGCGCATCTCCCGGTAGATGTCCGTGTGTACCTCATCGAGGTGGAAGCCGATTTCCTCGAGCACCGTCTGGGTATCCGTGCCGAAGACCGGGTGCTGACCCCGTTCAATCATGAGCTGATTGAGTTCCCGGGTGTTTGTCATGTTGAAATTCCCGAGCACCATGAGGCTTTTCGTGGGCCAGTTGCTGCGGCGGAAATACGGATGGCACGACCCCGTGCTGAATTCCCCGCTCGTACCGTAGCGGAGGTGTCCCATGAGGAGTTCGCCGCCGAATTCGAAGTGCGCCTTCACGCTCTCTCCATCTTTCGGATTGATGCGGCCCTTGCGGATGAGCTGGTCGTACACCGCCATCTGGGAACGGAAGACCATGCCCAGCGAATCGGTTTTGCTCGAACGCACCCGGGCCATGTACGGCTGCCCGAGGGGAACGTGAATCTTCGTACAGCCGATCCCGACGCCGTCGTGCCCCCGGTTGTGCTGCTTTTCCATGAGAAGGAAGAGCTTGTGGAAACCCCAGAGGGGATTCTGGTATCGGTCGATGTAATGCTGCAGCGGTTTGCGCAGCCGCACGAAAGCCACGCCACACTCGTGCTTGATGAAATCGCTCATGAATTGGTCAGGGGCCGGTAAAAAGGAACTGAGCGCTTCAGAAGGCGCGGCCCATCGCCCGTGCAAGAGCACTTTCGGACAGACCGCACAATCCGGAGGTGCTCAGCAGAGGAGGTCGCGCAGCGGACCATCCATCAGCCCGGCTGTCTGCACGAGCTGGCGGAGCACAAGGAGAGCACCGACCGCATCGTAGAGCGCGTCATGGAAGCGCAGTCCCGGGCAGAGAGCATCGAGTTCGGCGCGGAGGCCGAAGTTCGTGATGAGGGCTTCGAGCGAATAATCCGGGAGGTTAGGCCATGCGCGACGGGCGAGGACGACCGTATCCAGCCACGGACCGAATCCATGCATCGGAAAGGTGCGGAGAAAGCGCTTCTCCGTGCCGGCGCTGTGCGCTACCACCACGGCTCCGGCGAGGCGGCTGCGGAATGCGGGCCAGAGCACTCCCATGGCAGGGGCTCCCGCGAGGTCGGCCGTGGAGATGCCATGGACCTGACTGGCCTGCCATGTGACGGCGCGGCCAGGGTTGAGGTAGGAACGGAAAAAGGAATCGGCGACCATCGAAGTTCCCCGCATTGACGCCATGCCGCACTGCACCGGGGCGTCGGTCATCCCGGGAGCGGCCCCCGCGCTTTCGAAGTCGATGGCCGTGAACAGAGCGTCGCGGACGAGCATGGGAGCTGCACATGCGGTTTCTCCGCGACCACGCAAGAGCAGACCGCACGCTTGCGTGGAGCGGAGGAAGGGCAATCATCCGCGGCGCGCCTGCAGACGTTTCTCTGCGCGATCAACGGGATCTCCCGCGATCCGGCTTCTGCAATCATCAAACCCTTCCCACTCTTTACTATGGCACACACACTTCCTGCCCTTCCCTATGCGCACGACGCCCTTGAGCCGCATATCGACACCCGCACCATGGAAATCCACCATGGCAAGCACCACCAGGCGTACATCACGAACCTGAACAATGCGATCGCTGGACAGGCTGAACTCGAGGCGAAATCCGCCGAGGAACTGATCCGCGATCTGGCGGCGGTGCCTGAGGGTATCCGCACGGCTGTCCGCAACAATGCGGGTGGTCATGTGAATCACAGTTTCTTCTGGACCCTCATGGCTCCGGGCAAAGGCGGCGCACCGTCCGGCGAGCTGGCGGCCGCCATCGAGTCGGCCTTCGGCAGCTTTGACAACTTCAAGGCTGAGTTCGCTAAGGCGGCGACGACGCGGTTTGGATCCGGCTGGGCATGGCTCGTCGTGGAAGACGGCAAGCTGTCGGTTTGTTCGACGGCGAATCAGGATTCACCGCTCATGGGCAAGGCCGTGGCTGGATGTTCCGGGGCCCCGATTCTCGGGCTCGATGTGTGGGAACACGCCTACTACCTGCATTATCAGAACCGCCGCCCGGATTACATCGGGGCCTTCTGGAATGTCGTGAACTGGGATGCGGTCGCTGCGCTCTACGGCCAGGCGAAAGGCTGATTTCTGCGCATCTGAAACGAATTGCGGGGCTGAAGTGCTGCGGTGCTTCAGCCCTGTTTCGTTTTCTCATTCATCTGTCCAGCGTTCGCGGATGCGGACGATGCTGCGGGCGCGGCCCGTGGCGGTTTCGATGTCGATGCAGGCCCCGCAGACGAGGACCGGACCGGGCGCGACCCGGTAGCGGGCGGGTAGACCCGTACGGAATTTCCCGAGGACGGGGTCTGGCGCGCTTCCAATGATGCTGTTTTCCGGGCCGCACATGCCAGCGTCGCAAAGGAAAGCCGTGCCGCCTGGCAGAATCCGTTCGTCCGCCGTCTGCACATGCGTGTGGGTACCGACCACCCCTGAGACCCGGCCATCGAGGTGCCAGCCGATCGCAACCTTTTCACTGGTCGCTTCCGCATGGAAGTCGACGAAAATGATCGGTGTTTCTGTGCGCAGCCGTTCCACTTCCGCGTCGAGGGCGACGAAGGGATTTTCGAGGGGGGGCTGAATGAACGTGCGGCCCTGGGCATTGATGACGGCGACTTTGCCCTTCGCCGTTTCGAGGACGACACTCCCCTGCCCCGGAGTTCCGGCCGGGTAATTGAGCGGTCGCAGCATGCGGGGTTCCCCGGCCATGTAATCGATGATCTCAGCCTGATCCCAGATGTGGTCGCCACTCGTCACGACCGCCGCCCCGGCACGCATCAGACCAATCGCCAGTTTCGGAGTAATCCCTCGTCCGGCCGCGGAATTCTCGCCATTCACGACCGCGAAATCGATGTGGCAGGACTCGCGGAATTTCGGGAGCAGAGCATGAACCGCCTTCCGGCCGGGTTCGCCGAAGACGTCGCCGAGAAACAGAAGTCGGAGGATTCCGGAATCAGGAGGAGGTAGCTGCACGGCAGTCGCTTTGGCCTACGTCAGCGGAATTGTCCACGGTCATTCACCGAAACCTGACAGGGCCTCGCCAACTTACGGCATTTTCCTGACCCGGTAGAATCGGAAGGCGTCGGTTTTCGGATGGCTGAGGGTGCGTGGCGCTCCCTGGTCGATCCACTGGACGCGGGTGCCGGCGGCGCGGATGCGCACGAGGGAATTCGTCCAGGTGCGGCCATCGCGGCTGTACTGGACCTGATAGAGCGCGCCGGGATCGGCAGGGAATTCCAGCAGGAGAGCCCCCCCGGGAAGCGCTTCGAGGCGGTCGATGGCAAGTCCTGTGCCGTCGCCGTGGTGATCGAGCGGCAGCGTTGGCACCGTGGACAATTGCGGGGCCGAAACCGGCCGGCGATCGGCGCTGTAGTATTCGAGCACGAGGGAAACCGACGCTCCAGGGGCGACTGGTTGGTAATGTCCGGCGCACGGCTGCGTCCCGAGGCAATCGCTGGCATTGTAGAGTTCCACGCCGGACGGCAGGCCATTGACGCGGATCTCGAATCCACCGATGGCTCGCTGTCCGTCATTGCGGACAGTGACCTGCTGTTCCCAGAGTCCTGTCTGGCGGTTCAGGGTGAGGGCCGACTGCTGCGTGATGGCTGGCGGCGGGAGATCGGGAAGCACCACCGTAAACGTGCTGCGCGACGACGTGCCATCCCGGTCGCTTACCTCGACGGCCACCAGCGAAGTGCCACTGACATAGGGGGTGTAGCGGATCGTGAGGCGTCCGGCCGCATCAAAGGAAAGTTCCCGGAAGATATCCGGATTCGTGATCCCCAGCACGCGCCACGTAAGCACCTCGCCCGCATCGGGATCGAACACGTAGGGCGCAAAATCAATGACCGCATCACTGCCCGCCGCACCCGCCGACACATCCGGAGGCACCGTGCTGAATACCGGAACATCATTGACCGGATTGACCGTCAGCGTGAACGGTGCGTCCACGAACAGACCTTCCGGATCGGCGCAGCGAACCGTCACCGTAAGGACACCATTGGCATTCCGCTGTGGCACCAGATCGAGCTGACCACCCGCAACACTGACCGCGACAACATCCGGTCGCGACGAAACTGCCGTGAACGTGAGCGCGGCATCCGGCGATTCAATGTCTGCAAAGAACTGCGTCAGATCGATGCGGAAGGCCGGAGCGTCTTCATCGATCGTGACCGGCGGCAGCGACCCCGTGGGCGCATCATTCACCGGATTGACCGTCAGCGTGAACGGCGCGTCGACGAACAAGCCTTCCGGATCAGCGCAGCGCACCGTCACCGTGAGGACACCATTCGCATTCTGCTGCGGCACCAGATCGAGCTGACCACCCGCGACACTGACCGCGACCACCTCAGGCCGCGACGAAACTGCCGTGAACGTGAGCGCGGCATCCGGCGATTCAATGTCAGCAAAGAACTGCGTCAGATCGATGCGGAAGGCCGGAGCGTCTTCATCGATCGTGACCGGCGGCAGCGATCCCGTGGGCACATCATTCACCGGATTGACCGTCAAGGTGAACGGAGCGTCGACGAACAAACCTTCCGGATCAGCGCAGCGCACCGTCACCGTGAGGACACCATTCGCATTCTGCTGCGGCACCAGATCGAGCTGACCACCCGCGACACTGACCGCGACCACCTCAGGCCGCGACGAAACTGCCGTGAAGGTGAGTGCGGCATCCGGCGATTCAATGTCTGCAAAGAACTGCGTCAGATCGATGCGGAAGGCCGGAGCGTCTTCATCGATCGTGACCGGCGGCAGCGATCCCGTGGGCGCATCATTCACCGGATTGACCGTAATCACGATGAGGGCGTCGGCCGAGAGTCCGCCGGCGTCGGTGCCTCGGACCGTGAGGCGTGCTTCGCCATTTGCGTTGGGGAGGTAGCGAACCCGCAGACGGTCGCCTGCGATGTCTGCCGCAACGACGTTTCCGGCATTGCTGACGAGCGACCACGCGAGGCTGGCGGTTTCCTCATCGATGACGAGGGGACGCAGATCGATTTCCTCATCGGCGGCGTCCTCGTCGCGCACGAGAGCCACCGGAGCTGCGGCCACCGGGTTGTCATTGACCTCAATCACCGGAACCGTCAGCGACCATGTCGTCTGACGACCCGAATTGTCGGACACGCGCAACTGGACCGGAGCGCTGCCTGTATCCGCCTGCGCCGCCGTGCCGCTGAGCACCCCATTGGCAAACGTCATCCAGCCCGGCAGCGAAAGGGCCTCGACCGTGAGCACGGCATCAGGATCAGGATGCGTGACCTCCGGTTTCCATGACCACGCGATGTCTTCCGTGGCTGGTGGCACGCCCGATTCCACAAAGGCCGGCAGCGGCTGAAGCACCGGCGACGTCCATGCCGTGAAGTAGCCCGGCAGCGTCGTGCTGTTCTGCGCCGACGTCCGGCTTTCAGATAGAAGAGCCGCCTGCGTGAGCGAGAAACTGGTCGCATTGCCATGGCCCGCCGTGATCTGCTGACCAAGGATACCGCCGACTGCCAGATTCTGCACGTTCAATGTGTTAGGCGGCGTCAGCGCACGGATCGCTTTCCCATCGGTTTCAAACGAACGGAATGCGTTCTGGCCGAACGTGTAGAATTTCCCGTCGCGACCGACTGCAAAGGCCTGATGCGGTGCTCCGCTCGCGAGTGTGACGTCGGAGCCCCATGTTTCCGTGGACTCGCTGAAAGCGCGTACAATTCCGTCGGAACTCATCCCGAAGATCGCACCGCCGGGCCCCATGGCCACGCGGGACGGCATCCAGTCGCCGCTGAACGGACGCCATTCGCCGCTGAGTGCGTGGAAGCGGCCACGGTTCATGACGGCCCAGTCGCCAGCCATGCAGAGGTCTCCTTCGCTCCAGTTCGAAACACTGCGGATGCCCGGAAGCGGGACGTGCTGCCAGCGCTGCAATCCAGGATCATACGTGCTCAGATGAACCTGGGTGCTGCCATTATTGTAGTCGTGATTGAGCACATGGAGCCGTCCGAGACGGTCCGTGGTGACGCCGGCGATGCGCGCGGTGGCATTGAATGGCGTGCCAAGGGTACGTTCCACCGTAATGGTCTGGCGGACCGCTGCGGAAGCGGGGTCGGCGTACTCGCGGATCACCCCGGCACCACTGAGCAGGGCGCTGCCCGGAGCGAAGAGCGGCTGCGCGATGGGGCCGACCGCCAATTGGATGTTTCCGGCGGTGAGCTGCGAAGTCCCATCGGAGATGCGGACTTCATACGTTCCGGCGGCGAGCGATCCGGCACGGGTGATGCGGAGGCGGCTGCCGGTGGCTCCCGTGATTTCCTTGCCATCGCGGAACCAGCGGTACTGCAGCGGGGCCTTCCCGAGCGCCTGCACTTCCATGACGGCGTCGCCACCGAAATCCACCCGCTGCGAAACAGGAGCCCGCACCACCCGGAGCTGCGCCGTCTCGGAATCCGAGAGCACCTCCAGCCCAGCACTCAGCACATGGAACCGCGGCGCACCCGCGGTCTGTTTGGTGACGACCACAAAGCCGCCATCCGGGCCCGGCAGAATGCGCCATGGCGCTCCCGAAACCGTCACGGCCGCCTCGCGGACCCACGAAGCCGACCACCGCTGCACGCGCGTCACTTCCTGTATCTCGGAGTTTTCAAGGGTGATCAACTGCCCGCCCTGCCAGCGCATATCGACGGCACGCGTACCCAGTTCCCGCACCGCCACCATGTCACTGCTGCGGAAAACGGTGCCACTGCCCATCATCACAAGGGCTCCGTCCTCACTAACCCGGATGGGACCAGAGAAATCGTAGCCGCCATGATACGGAGTCTCTCCCACCGTCCCGATCTTGCCATCGCTGCCGATCGTTTCGAAATGCAGGTCGCTCGGACTCTGGTCGCGGTAGAAATACATTCTGCGCCGGACCGGATCCCATGTGTATTCATCCGATCGGTAATTCCAGTCGCGCGACGCCACTTTCTCGCCCGCCGCATTGTACACGTAGTGCGTGACCCATGGAGACGTCGGATCTACCCCAAAGAGGAACTCGCCGGCGGTGGCAAGCCCCAGTACCTGGGCAGGCAGTGAAACAAATGGTTCCGGAGCCGCCGATGTCAGCGGGAATTTCCAGATGTCACGCCCACCGTCGCTGAAATGCAGCCGGTCATTGGCAGCGTCATACGCCAACCAGTTCGGCACCGTTCCCAGCAACTGCGATCCCGTATACTTCCGTTCCGTGGGCGACCAGCGGAAGAGACTGAGATGCTCCCGGCTGACGACGCGCAAGGCTCCGTCGCGGTCGACAAAAACATCGTAGGGATCGTACGGCAGCCCCACCGGATCGACAGGCTGGCCGGGTTCAGGGACAAACAACTGGGCGAAGGGAACGACTTCGATGACCATGCCATTCGGCGACGATCCCGATGCGGCAAACACGAGGACATCACTGCCGCTCACCGCGAGTCTGCGTGGCTGCGTGGCCGCGAGAGTGACCGCGCCATTCTGGATCATGTTGTTGCGGAATGACACAACCTGCCCGCCGCGCAGCACAATCGGCAGGTCGCCACCGCGGAAGGTCACATCCGTGAAGCCATTGCCCGAAAGCCGGTTCACATAGCTAAGCGACCGTGCGCCGTACATGGTACCTGATTCATCAATGACCCGGGTCCCGTCCGGGAAGGTCCATGTGAAGAAGGCATTGGCGAATCCACCGAAGGCCGGGCCCGATCCACTGGCCCGCTGCGTGCCATCGGGAGCGAGGTCGAAGAAGTGCACCGTGGCGGCACTGCTGCCCGGACCGCGGTAGAAAACCCGGCCATTGAGGGGATGCACACTCGGGCCCGAAAATCCCGTATTCACCGAAAAACTGCTGAGGGCGACTCCCGTGCGGCGGTTGTACGTGCGCACCGTGCCGTCGTAGATCCCGAGCACTTCGCCGGTCGTGAAGATGCTGCTGATCTGCACGGCGCGCGATGTGATGAGCTGACGGCCGCTGCCATCAAGGTTCCAGCGCACGAGATCACGGTCTTCCGCCGCATAGATTCCAAAATCGTCGACCCAGAGCGCGACTGCCGCTCCCTGCATGGCCACCGGGGTCAGCCATTGCCGCGTCGACAGATCGTAGCGCTCGATCCGGAAGGGACCATTGAACGCAAAGTACTGCACATTCCCAGAGCGGTGCGCCAGATCCAGAAACACCCCGCCAAGCGCCGGTGGCTTCACGGTAATGGAATTCGATTCCGTGCTCCCGGTGGCATTGATTGCACGGATCCGCAGGGTGTGATCAATCCCTGGTTCAAGGGTCGTGACGGTCGCCGTCGTCGTGTTGAACGGCAAGGTCTGCAGGGTCGTCCATGTTCCTCCGCTGAGGCGTTCGAGCACAAAGCTGTCTTCGTTGGTCGAGTTATCCCGCCATGATAGCCGAACCCGCTCGCTGCTCAGTTCCGTGGCCGTGAGCAGGGTCGGAGCAGTCGGAACAGAAGCAAACGACATCGTCGCCACCCCGATCTGGGCCGACATATCCCCAAGCGTGAGACCACGGTTTACCTGCACACGGAAGAAATACTGCGAATTGGCTGTGAGACCGCTGCTGGTGTAGCTGGTCGTGTTCGGGCCGACCGGGAACACGGTATCCGTGCCCGTGGGCGTCGTCCTGCGCAGCACCCGGAACCCAGTTTCATTGTTCGCGTTATCCTTCCATGAAATCGTGATGGAATTGTGCGAAACACGGCTCGCGAAAAGATTGTATGGTTCACCGATCGGTTGATCCGGTACATCAAGCGTCCGCACCGTCCAGACGGCGCTCGGATCGGCAACGAGTGCACCCGCCAGCGCCACTACTCGGAAGTCATAAAGGGTGCTGTGCGTTAGGCCCGTCACGGTGACCTTGGTCGCGCCCGCGGCAGCCGTGGCCCCGGTCAACCATGCGCCACCGGATCCCGAGACACGGTATTCAGCCCGGAAGCTGGTTTCGTTGTCCGAGAGGTCGGCCCATTCCAAAGTGACCGATTGATCCGTCCGCGCGCCGCTGGTGAGGGAACCTGGTGGGGTTGGTTTGACCGGAGAAAGGAAGGTCGGCACGAGGTCGGCATCGGTGATGACGAAGCGCGGGGCTCCATCGAACTGAGTGACCACGAGGAATCCGGTTCCGGCGGTCATGACACGGACGGGCGTCCCATTGAGCTGGCGGGTGGTGGGACCGAGATTGAGGGACGGTCCGAGCCAGCGCTGAATCTGCGTGCTGCCATTGAGGAGACGGATGCTCACCAGTTCATTGCCCGACCAGTCGAGGTCGCGGACGGCATTGCTCAGGGTGGTGGCCACCGTGAGATCGGTGGCCCTGAGGACCTGACCGCTCGCCACCGCCACGCGCTCGCCATCATTGCGCACCCGGATGGGAGTCGCCCACTGGTAATTGCCATGATACGGGGATTCCCCGCCACCTTGCACCACCCCCGCCGCACTGACGGACCTCCACTCGATATCATAGGGCGAAACTCCCTCCGTGAGGTTGTAAACGCGGCGCCGCACGGGGTCCCATGTGATTTCCGTACCGATATTGGCGCGGGTGAATTCAGTCACCACGGCTCCATTGGCATTGTAGGAAGTGTAGCCGTTCAGGCTGCCGCCACTCGCAAAGACCGAGGTGCCCGCTGCGGCAAGGCCAGTGACTGGTCCCTCGAAGGACGCAAAATCCACTTCCGCAGGATTCTCCGCTTTCGTGTCGATCATGCGGATTCTGCTGCTCCCGTAGCCAAGATACAGACGCTGATTGAGCGGTGAATAAGCGATGCGGTTGGGCGCGCCCAGCAGCGGAACGGTGGCGAGGTAGTCCCGGTCCGTCAGCGACCAGCGGAACAGACAGAGATTCGACCGACTCAGAATCCAGAGGACGCCGTCGTCGGTCCGCACGATTTCATCAGCCGTGTACGGCAGTCCGCGTGGCTCGATGGGGACCGCGGGATCGCCGGCTCCGATGGCCGTGAGAGCGACGGTTTCAATACGGTAGCCGGTGGAGGAAACTCCATCCTTGGCAAAGACGGTGGCCTGGTTCCCCTGCACGGCGACCCGCACCGGTTCGGCACTGGTGAGGGCGACGGATCCCATTTCCTGCATGGTCCGGCTGTATCCATGGAGCCGGGTGCCCCGGAGCACGACCGGCACGTCAGGACCACGGAAGGCCATGTCCTTGAAGGCCGATCCCACCGTTCCAAGATACAGCAATCCATCCGTCGAATAGATCGTGCCCGCATCATCGAAGACCCGGCCTCCCCCGGGCGGAACAAAAGTGCGCGAGGCCGATGGGTAGTTGCCATGGTAGGCACTGTCGTTCCCTCCGGCCAATTGTCCGTCATCCCTCACATCAAGGTAAAGGATGTCCGATGGGGAAACGCCCTCGTTCCGTGCAAAGGCACGCTTGAGCATGGGATCGTAGCTCAACCCCCGCAGGTTGGTGGAGATCGAGAACGTGCTCAAGGGAGCGCCCGTCGTCTTCCGGTTCGTCGCCCATCCCGTCCCCGTACTGCGGCTCACGAGGACCGTATCGGTCGCATACATGAGCGTGACCGTCCCCGGCATTTCCATGAGCGTCTGGCGACCCGTGCCATCGAGCCCGTAGCGCACCACCTTGCGGCCCTCCGCCACAAAGATGCCACCATCATCAACCCACAGGGACGTGACCGTGCCTTCCAGCGGAATCAGCGGCATGGAAACCTTCGCTTCCAGATCGTACCGCTCGATCCGGTTCGGACCATTGAAGGCAAGGTAATAGACATTGCCGTGGCGCATCGCCATTTCGAGGAATTCGCCCCCCTGCGGCAGCGTCTTCGTGGTCACGGTGGCCGACGCCACACTGCCGCTCGTATTCCCCGCCCTCACCCGGAAACTGTACCCCGTATTCGGAGTAAGCCCCGTCACCACATACGTCCGCACATTGAAGCCAACCGTGCCCACATTCGACCACGTCGTCACAGGATTCGCCGAACGATCAATCAGGAAGCTGTCTTCGTTTAGCGAATTATCCGTCCATGTAAGGCGCACGGAATTCGCGGTGATCTCGGAAACCGTCACGCCCGTGGGCGCTGCCGGGGTGCCATTCGCAGACAGCGTCCTCAGTTCGATCTGCGGCGAGATGTCGCCGAGTATCGCTCCATTGAAAACCTGCACACGGTAATAATACGTCGTGTTGGCAGTGAGCCCGCTGTCAGTGAAATTGGTCACGCCGGCGCCCACCGTCCGTACCGTTTCCGTACCCGTCGGAGTCAGCGACCGCAGAATCCGGAAGCCGGTCTCGTTATTCGCATTGTCGGTCCAGTTGATGGTCACGCTCGTTGCGTACACCCTCGTGACCGCAAGATTGTAGGGAGCACCCACTGGTTCATCGGCGGAAATGAGCGTCCGTGCCGTCAGCACAGCCGAGGGATCCGATGAAATCGTTTCCACGATGGCGAGCACGCGGAATTCGTATTCGACTCCCGCGCTGAGGCCGCTTTGCGTGGCGGAAGTCGATCCAGCCGGCAGTTCCAGCCCGGTGGTCCATGCGGAACCGGATCCCGCAACGCGGTACTCGATGCGGAACTTCTCTTCGTTGTCCGACTGGTCTGCCCATTGGAACGAAATGGAATCCACCATCCTTGCGGTGAGAACCGGAGTCCCCGGTGCGACAGGCTTGAGGGCAGACTGATAGACCGTGTTGAGCGCATCATCGAGCAGTCGGTACTGCGGAACACCATCGACTGAGGTCACCACGACGTAGCCGGTGGGCAGGGCGAAAATCCTCAGGGGCAATCCCGCGTACTGCCGCGTGATCCCACCAGTGGTCAGATTGCTTCCGGTCCAGTTCTGCAGTGATGTCAGCGTGCCATTCTTCTGAATGGTCACAAGGGTCGTGCCCTTCCATGCACCATCGGTGGGAGTGGTCCCGAGCGACTTGATCCATGTCAGGCCAGTGGCATTGAAGACGTCGCCAGCTCCGGTGATGATGCGGTTGCCATCGGGGCTCACCAGAATGAGTCCATAAAACGAGTAAGTCCCGTGATACGGTGATTCCGCGATTTCCCCGATCTTGCCATCGGTTCCGATGACTTCGTACATGAGGTCGTTCGGCGAAATTCCATCGCGGTAGTGATAGAGGCGGCGCCTCACGGGGTCCCAGCGCTTGTAGGCTCCATTGTAGCTTCCCACCGTGTCGTTGAGGAGGGCTCCATCCTTCGAATGCACCAGCAGACGTCCGCCGCGCGTGCTGTAGAGCATGTCATCAGCTGCCGCCATCCCGTCGCCATCGCCCCCGAGATTCACAAACAGACTCTCCACCGGTGGATCGACCGACAACTCCATCTTCCGTACGACCGACGGCGTCAGCCAATCGAGCAGGTAAACGCGGTCGAGTGGCGCACTGTACGAAACAACGGACGCTTCGGTCGGCAGCATCAGAGTCGGCCGGTACGAACGCGCATCCGTTGACCAGCGGAACATTGCCCCATTTCCCTTGCTCAGCAGATGCACCACATTCCGCTTGTCGATGAAGGCATCGTCGACCGTGAACGGCAGGCCGGTTGGATCAATGGTGCCGTCCCCGGGATCGGGCGCATTGAGTGCGCCCAGCGGAACGATCTCCACGTTCGGCTGTCCCGCTGTCGAGCGGAACACGAAGACATTGCCACCGGCCACGGCAAGCTTTTCACCAGCCCCCGCAAGGGTCGTGCGCCCGGCTTCCGTCAGGCTGTTCCGGAAGGCAATGAGCGCCCCGCTGCGCAGTACAATCGGGACGTCGCCATTCCAGACCACGTCATCGACAGCCCCGCCGAACGATCCCGCATACGTGAGCGATCCGGTGGTGTAGACGGTCCCGCTGGTATCCACGACGCGGCGTTCATCGGGAAACACAAAGGTGCGGCTCGCTCCCGGGTAATTGCCATGGTAACGGCTTCCCCACGGACCGGAAATGATGCCGGCATCGGTGTAGCTCGCGCTGACAATGTCTGACGGCGAAATTCCCGAAGTCCGCCCGAAGAGCCGGTTAATCCCCGGCGCGTAAGACGCCCCGTAGATCGAATCGACATACACTTCGCGTGAATTAAGCTGCGCCCCGCTCGCCCGGCTGAACGTGGTGATTCTTGCGTAGAGCCCGGAGGAATGCGTCGCAATGATGAGGGAGCCATCAAGGAAAACCCGGTCGACCGCGGAACTGGCGACGCCGGACGCCTGCTCTCCGCTCCAACCGGCTCCGTAGCGGTAAAGATTCGTTCCGTAGGCCACCACATTGATGGATCCATCGCCGGCGAAGGCGGTCGCCCCGCTGCGCGGCAAGGTGACACTGAGAAGCCATTGCCTCGTCGTCAGATTGTACCGCCGCACCGTGTTTCCATAAAGAAACCGCATCTCGTCGCCGACCTGGATGGCCTGCACCCACGGCGTCTGCGACCAACCGTGAAGCAGCGGCAGCCACAGGGCCAGCAGCAGGAGCCAGAATGGTTTCCGGGGGAATGGGAATGAATGCGTACGCATGGGCGGAGAAAAGAGGCAGTCGCCTGATTCTCTGCGGTTCCGCCACCCCGCACAATCCGATTTCAGAACGATTTCATTGAAGCACGTCCACTCCCGCGGGGCAGCCTCGGGCTTGACAATCTGCTCACTGTGTCAGCCTGTACGGCTTAACTTTCCGGACTCCATTCTCCATGACTGCCCGACTCATTTCTCTGTTTCTCGCTGGTACGGCGCTTGCGGCGTCGGCTGCCGACCCTCTCAAGGTGCTCTACATCACGGGAGGATGCTGTCACGACTACCCGGCGCAGGCCGACCTCATTCCCCAGGGGGTGGAGGAACGGGCGAACGTGAAGTTCACGGTCTTCCTTGATCCGAATACCTCGACGGCTTCGAAGATGAAGATCTACGAGAATCCAGAGTGGGCGGCTCCCTACGACGTGATCATTCACAACGAATGCTACGCTGACGTGAAGGATCCGGCGTGGACGCAGCGGATTCTGAAGCCGCACAAGGAAGGCAAGCCGGGCGTGGTCATTCATTGCGCCATGCATTGCTACCGGGACGGCACGGACGAATGGTTCCGTTTCTGCGGGGTCACCTCGCACCGGCACGGGGCGCATTACCCTCACGAAGTCCGCAATACCAATGCCCTTCATCCGATCATGAAGGGCTGGGGCCCCGCATGGGCCAACCCAGCCGGTGAACTCTACTGGATCGAAAAGGTCTGGCCCGACACCACCATCCTCGGCGAAGCCAAAAACCAGGAAAACGGCAAGGCGGAACCCTGCGTCTGGACCAGCAATTACCTCGGCAAAACCCGCGTCTTCGGAACCACCCTCGGCCATCACAACGAAACCGTGAACGATGGCAGATTCCTCGACCTGCTCGCCCGCGGCATCGTCTGGGCAGCCGGAAAGGAAACGGAGGACTACCTCCGCAAGGCAGAACCAAAGCGCGTCCCCGTCAATCTCGCAAAAGGCAAGCCGGCCAAGGCGTCGTCGGAGGAAGGCGACAAGAATAATCTGGCAGCCAATGCCTTCGATGGCAATGCCGCCACCCGCTGGTGCGCCAGTGGCCCGCAGAAGGGCGAATGGCTCGAGGTCGATCTCGGCAAAGCGCAGAGCATCACCGGAGCCCGCCTCGCATGGGAAGGATCGCACGCTTCCTATCAGTTCAAACTGGAAGGTTCGGCCGACGGCAAGGCATGGCAGCTTCTGCACGATGCCTCCGGCAATCCCCTCAAGAGCCCCAATGAACTGAGCTGCAAGGCAGACGGCATCCGCTTCGTCCGCGTCACCTTCCTCGGTACCGACGCCGGTGGCTGGGCCAGCCTCTGGGAAATGGCGATCCATGGCACGGAAACGGAAGTCGTTTCTCCGGCCAACTCTGCCCCGGACGATGCGCCCGTGCTTTCGGATGTGAAGGTTCCGGCGGGCTTCGATGTCAATGTCTTCGCAACGCCGCCGGCTGCCAACTACCCGGTCTATGTGACGGCGGCCCCGGACGGAACGCTGTTTGTTTCCTGCGACAAGAATGGTTCGCTCGACCGCAATCCCCTGCGGGGTTCGGTGGTGCGCCTGCGCGACACGGACGGCGACGGCCGCGCCGACCAATCGAATCTCTTCGTGCCCGATGTCGACAGCCCGCGCGGAGCAGTCTGGGATCACGACCGCCTCTACCTTGTCCACCCGCCGCACCTGAGCGCCTTCATTGACCACAATGGCGACGGCGTCAGCGATGAACAGAAGATCCTCGTGAAGAATATTGCGTTCGGATTCAAGGACCGCCCGGCGGACCACACCACGAACGGTCTCACGCTCGGAATCGATGGCTGGCTCTACGTGGCGGTCGGCGATTTCGGCTTCATGGAAGCGGAGGGCGCGGATGGCACGAAGCTCGGATTCCGGCATGGCGGCATTGTGCGTGTCCGTCCGGATGGCTCCGGCCTCCAGATCTACACGACCGGAACGCGCAACATCCTCGATGTCGCTCTGAGCCCGCTGCTCGATGGATTCTGCCGCGACAACACCAATGACGGCGGGGGCTGGGACATGCGCTTCCACCACTTCACAGGCCTCGAGGACCATGGCTACCCGCGGCTCTACATGAACTTCCCGGACGAACACATCAAACCGCTCGCGGAATACGGCGGTGGCTCGGGCTGCGGTGGCGCATGGCTCGACGAACCAGGCTTCCCGGAACCATACCGCAACATCCCGCTCACCTGCGACTGGGGCCGCAGCTTCACCTACAGCCACCACGTCACTGCCAGCGGAGCCACCTTCAAGGACGACGTCCGCGAATTCATCGGCATGACCCGTGTCACGGACGTCGATCCCGATGCCATGAGCCGAATCTACGCCGCCAGCTGGCGCGGTGCTTCCTTCAATTACAGTGGCGAGAACGTAGGCTATGTGGTCACGGTCAAACCAAAGGACTACACGCCGGATCCCCTGCCGGATTTCGCAAAGGCGAGCGACCGCGAACTGGTGGGCCTGCTGGCCAGCCCGAGTGCCCGCCGCCGCCTTGAAGCGCAGCGCACCCTCCTCCGCCGCGGACTCAGCCCGGAGGCACAGAAGGAAATTGTCACGCTCATCGATACGACCCCTTCCCTGCCTGCCGCAGTCGCTGCCCTCTTCACAGCCACGCAATCCGGCGGTGCCTTCGCAAAGTCTGTCGTTTCCCAGACCCTGAGCGCGCGCTTTGCCAAAACCCTGCGCCCGTTCACGATCCGAGCGATGGCGGACCGTGACAAATCGCTCGCTTTCACGGGCGACCTCAAGACGGCCCTTCATGAGGAACTTCCACGCACCCGCCTGGAAGCCCTCGTGGCGGCGGCCCGGCTCGGCGATCTTTCCCTCGCGGGCGACGCCGCGGCTTCGCTTGGCCATCCGGACCCCGTGATCGCCCACACGGCCTTCCGCGCTCTCGCGGAAATGAAGGGAGCAGACGCCTGCTTCGCCGTGGTCGATGCCACGGATGCTTCCTATGACCAACGGAAGGGAGCGCTCTTCGCGCTCATGCGCATGCACGAACCTGCGGTCGTCGACGGCCTGATCGCCCGTGCGGAAAAAGAGAAAGATTCGGCCCGCCTCCGTGGGCTGCTGGGGGCGCTGGCCCGCCTCCACTTCAAGGAAGGTCCATGGAAGGGCGATTCGTGGGGCACGCGGCCGGACACCCGCGGTCCGTATTACCAGCCGGAGAAATGGGAAGCATCCGACCGCATCCTCGCAGCCCTCCAGTCCGCGCTCGGCAAGGCACAGGGCGACGACGCCGCATGGCTGGCCACGGAAATGACCCGCAACCGCATCGAGGATTCGTCAGCCGCACGTCAGATGGTGACGCTCGCCGCCACGGACCGGGCGGTCCGTTCGTCGCTCATCAGCCAGCTCGTGAAAAAGGACGCGGTTCCGCAGGAAGCGATCGCCGTCATCACGAAGGCAGCCACGGAGGAGGAAACGGCCCCTGAGGAACGCGCCAATGCCATCGCCATTCTGACCCGGACGGACAATGCGGAAGCATGGCAGTCGCTGCCAGCAGCCCTTGCCCAGTTCCGCGGCCCGGGATCCCGCAAGGACGCGCAGCGCGCGGAACAAGCCTTCCTCGGAGCCCCGAAACTGGAAAACTTCCACACGTTCTTCGAAACCCTCGCAGCCAAAACTGAAGGCCCCGCCAGCCTCTGGGCGGAAGCCGCCGTCCTCGCTCTCAGCAGCCGCACCAGCGGTGCCCCGGAATCACGCGAACAAACCGGAAAGTCGCTCGAAGCCGGCTGGACTGAACCGAAGCGCCGCGCCCAGATCCTGACGGCGACCGCGGAAATCCAGCACCGCCCGCTGGCCCCCCGCGTCCTCGCTGCCCTCAAGGACACTGATCCCGCCGTCGTGGCAGCCGCCCGCCGCGCGGTCAAAGCCCTCAAGCTCGACCCGGCGGACGCGGACCTTCCGAAGATTGAATCGATGAAGCCGGAGGAAGTCATCGCAGCGGTCGTGAAGCTGAAGGGCGACCCGGCCATCGGGGCGCAGATCTTCACGCAGGCGACCTGCCACAACTGCCACACCGTCGCCAAGGACGTTCCCCAGAAGGGTCCGTACCTCGGCACCATCGCGGATACCTACCCCCGCGCGGAACTGGCCGAAGCCATCCTCAATCCCAACAAAACGCTCGCCCAGGGCTTCGTCACCAATTTCTTCATCCTCGAAAAAGGCGACCCCGTCATGGGCTTCGTCGTCCAGGAAAGTGCCAACGAAGTCACCATCCGAAATCAGGCGGGCGCTGAACAGAAAATCGCCACGGCCAACATCAAGGAACGCCAGAAACTCCCGACCAGCCTCATGCCTCCAGGCCTCATGAATCAGCTCACGGTCAAGGATTTCGCCAGCCTCCTCGATTACCTGCAGCAACTCGCCCGCGAACAGGCGCAGAAGAAGCCGTAGTCGGCCCCGCACTAGGCCTGCGGCAAGGTCCGGGAATTCAAGCCTGCCCGGAGGCGGGCGACCATTTCCGCAGCCTTGCCGCGGCGGCCGAGACGCCCCATGCCAGGCCGAACTGCACGCCTCCCGCGAGGGCAATGGCGGCGGAACTGGGGCAGTTGAGCCATGCCCCGAGATGGATACCGGCCACGCAGGCGGTCACTCCGAAGACAGCCGCCCAGACATGCAGTTTCCGCATGCCATCGGCAAAGAACTGAGCGGTCGCCCCGGGCAGCACGAGCAGTGCGACCACGAGCAGACCAACGCTCTCGAGCGCCACCACGACCACCACGGAAAGCAGGGCCATGAGTCCGTAATGGACCCAGCCTGCGGGCAATCCGGCGGCCTTCGCAAAACCGGCATCGAATGAGGTCACGAGCAGCCAGCGCGACGCCGCCCAGAGCAGACCAAGTGTTCCCACCGCAAGCAGTGCCCCCACGGCGACGGGCACGGGCACGGCTCCCAGCGATCCCCAGACCCAGCGGGTCGGCTCGGCCAGCGGCACATATTCGAGTTCCCCGAAGAGCACGCAGTCGGCATCGAGATGCACTTTGCCCGCATAGCGGTTCACCAGAAACATCCCGAGCGCGAACAGGGTCGTGTAGGTGATGCCGGTCGCGGCGTCGCTCTTCAGGCGGCTGCGCTGCGTGATGAATTCAATGAGCACAGTCGTCACCAGTCCGGCCACCATGGCCCCGGCCATCATCGGGACGGTCCCGAGATCGCGGAAGATGAGATACGAAACCACGAGGCCAGGCAGGACGCTGTGACTGATGGCATCGCCCGCGAGGGCCATTCTCCGCAGCAGCAGGTAGTTGCCAAGGATGGCACAGGGAAGGGCCAGCAGCACGGCCATGAGCAGCATCCACACGGTCGCATCAGCCCAGCGGGTCCATGGTTCCATGAAGACCGTCCGGAAATCGAAGGGCGGAATCACCAGCGATGCCAGCAGTTCATTCATGACGCGACGCAAGGCCCTCCATGGTGTCGGCTTCTGTGGGAATGCGCCGGCCATGCGGATCGGCAACCGGATGGCCAAGCACGCCCATCAGGTGCGCAATGTTTTCTTCAGCGAGCAGATGTTCCATTTCCTCGGCGTCGTCATGCACATGGTCCTCGGCATAGCCAGCCCGGCGCGTCAGATAGAGTTCCCACAGCCGATGATTCCGCACCACCCGCGAGGCATGGCGGAACCCACGTCCGGTCAGCTTCCATGTCCCGGCAGAAAGCGATTCCGCGAGTCCGTGACGCGCCAGCGATTCCATCATGCCGCGGTCCTGTCCGGCATCATCGGGAAGAAAGGCGGTCTCGCGGAAATCCCTGCGCTCGAGCAATCGGTAGACGGACTTGAGGGCGTCTTCGCGCTGAATCCGGCGGCGGTCGAGCAATCCGCTCACGAACCTCCGGGCCATGCCGTAGCGCGGACTGAGCAGGAAGGCCCCCGCGAACATGATGCCCGCACAAAGCACCAGTGTCGGCCCCATGGCCATGCCGTCGCCCGCATAGGAAAGAAACGCCCCGGCCAGCCCAGCCGCCATGCCGAAGATGGCCGCAAGCACAAGGACCCGGTGCAGCCGCCCGGAAAAGAGCCATGCGGTCGCCCCGGGAATCACCAGCAAACCCGCCACAAGAATCACGCCGACCGCCTGCATCGACACCACCACCGCAAGAGTGGTCAGGAACATCTGGAGCAGATGAAACCCACGCACCGGCAGCCCCGCGGACCGCCCGAACCCTGGATCAAAGGACATCAGCAGAAATCCCCGGTAACCCAGACCCACGGTCAGCAGAGTCGCCCCGGCGGCCACCGCCAGCATGACCGTTTCGCCCGCATCAAGCGCTGCGGCTTGACCGTACAGAAAGCGGTCGATGCCTGCCTTGTTCCCGTCGGGCAGCAGCTTGATGAGCAGAATGCCGGCCGCAAAGAAAACGGTGAGGACGACACTCTGCGCGGCATCGGGCTTCAGTTTCGTGCCATTCATGATCCATCCGGCCACGAGGCTGCTGAGAATTCCAGTGAGGAGGGCACCGGCGAGCAAGGCGACGGGATTCTTGGTCATGGTCCAGAGAAAGCCGCCGGCAATGCCGGGCAGCACGGCATGCGAGAGCGTATCGCCGAGCATGGTCATGCGCCGTGCAATGAGCAGGGTCCCGAGAACACCGCAGTTCAGACCCAGCAGCAGAATGCCAGGCAGAGCGGCCCGCACGAGTCCATCCTGCAGGGTCAGAAAGGTGAGAGCGCGGTCGCGCGATTCCCCGCTGCATCCGGCAAGGAACAGCACCAGCGCCGCAAGGACAAGGGTTCTGGTCGGCCGCCCGTTCATCATCGCGTCATGGGAGCCCGCGCGGCCTGCGCCCGCAGGGCCAGCTCGCTGAGCACAGTGAGGCGTCCGCCATACGTTTTCTGCAGCAGTTCCGTGGTGAAGACTTCGGAGGTCGGACCAGCCGCCACGAGCCTGAGATTGAGCAGGAGCATGAAATCGAAGTATTCGGGAGCCGTGGTGAGGTCGTGATGCACGGCAATGATGGTGGCTCCGCGCGACCGCAGTTCCTGGAGCAGGGAGACAATGGCCCGTTCGGTGGCGGCATCGACTCCCGTGAAGGGTTCGTCCATGAAATACAGGTCGGCTTCCTGAGCGAGGGCACGCGCCAGAAAAACCCTCTGCTGCTGGCCGCCGGACAACTGCGAGATGCGGCGGTCCGCAAATGGCAGCATCTGGACCATATCGAGACATTCCCGCGCCTTGGCCCGGTCAGCCGCAGACGGCCTTACCCACAGACTGCTCCGCGTGCTTCGCCCCATGAGCACGACATCCATGACACTCACCGGAAAATCCCAGTCGACGGAACTCCGCTGCGGTACATAGGCAATCCGCCGCCGCACTGTATCGACCGCATGGCCGAAAATCCGGACCCAGCCGCCGTCGTGCGGCAGCAGGCCCATGGCGGCCCGGATTAGTGTCGATTTCCCGGCTCCGTTCGGTCCCACGATTCCGCAGAGGCTCCCGGAGGGCACGGAGACATCGATCCCATACAGCACGGGCTTCCGGTCGTAGGCGACACTGAGGTCATGACATTCGAGAGCGATCGGTTCCATGGGGATTCAGGGAGGGAGTACGGCTGCGCTTCCGCCAAGGGCTCGGACGATGATGTCCATGTTCGATTCGAGCATGCCGGCTACGGTGCCGCGGTCGACGCTGCGCCCACCGGCGATGCTCGCCATTTCACCGGGAATCCCGAGGGCGTCGGAACAGAGTTCACCGCCGAGCACGGCTCCGGTTTCTTCACTGATCCTCCGGATGGTGGCCGGCGAAATGCTGCTCTCCACAAAGACGGCTGGCACTTTCCGCTGCCGGATCGCCGCCGAGATTCTCGCCATGTCCGCAAGGCCGGCCTCGCTCACGGTCGCAATCCCCTGCACCGACATCACCTCAAATCCATACGCCCGCCCGAAATACTGGAAGGCATCGTGACTGGTCACGAGGACCCGCTGCGCTTCCGGAATCTCCTGCGCTCTCGCCCGCAGGCGATCGTGACATTCCCTCAGGGCAGCCACCTGTTCCGCGGTCCGCGCCGCAATCGCTTCCCGGTGCTCCGGCAGGAATGCGCCCAGGCGATCCCCGGCAAACTGGACGGCTTCGGCCCAGACCGAGGCATCGCCCCAGACATGCGGATCAATGGCTCCCTCGGCTTCCATGAGGCGGTCGGGCGCAATGCCATCGGTCACGGCCACCACCTGGCGTCCATGCCTTGCCATGCGTTCGAGGATCTCGGCCATGCGGCCTTCCAGATGCAGTCCGCTGTAGAGAACCACGGTGGCCCGGCGCAG
>JBDKER010000020.1:0-82416 GCA_039795165.1 Verrucomicrobiota bacterium
GCACCCATGTGTAGACCGGATAGAATCCTTCCGCGGGAAGATTCGGGGTGTACGTCGCCGTGGCACTCTCCGCCGCCGCAAGACTGGCATAACGATACGGAAGGTCGCCCGCCGATCCATAGAAGATCGTCGACGTGCTGTTGGCCCACGTTCCAGTCCACGCGACGCCCGCATCGTCGTTGTCCATGACCACTTCGTTCGGCTGCTGACCAAGCGGCCGCATTGGCACCACCACGGCCCCCGCATGGAAGCACCACGCCGCAAAGAGATTCATCTGGTCGAGGTTCCCCATGTCCTCGTTCATCTCATTGCTGATGCCCCGCTGCAGACGCCAGTAGTTGGGATCCCACGTCCATCCGTGCCCGCCATTCAGATACACAATCTTGCCACTGAGAACGCCCTGCGGCTGCCGCCCCGCCGGAACCATCGGCGCCTTCGGCCCACGCGCCGGCGGCGACGACCCCGCAGGCAAGCGCTCGGACCAGTCGGGCGACCACTCCACCGGAGGATCAAGCGATTCATCAACGAGCCGACTCTGGCAGGCATCACAGCCACGCACAGCCGGCGCCGCCGCCGCCAGCAGCAGCCCCGCGAAGGCCCAGATGGTAGATGGTCGCATGCAGGCATCATTTCATGCTTCGGCGCATTGAGCAATACGGCTGTTCCGCAGCGCGCCGGAAGGCCCTGGCATCCAACAGCCCGCATGACCCCAGCCGATTTCCTGCGGAACGGGGTCATTCCGCATTGCAGGGCAGGGGAGGATTCATAATGCGTAAGGCATGAGCCTTTCCTCCAAACTCTTTTCGGCAGCGAAGCAGTACATTCCTGGCGGAGTGAACAGTCCCGTACGGGCCTTCCGGAATGTGGGCGGCGAACCGTTTTTCGTGCGGCGCGCCAAGGGGGCGTACATCGAAGACGTGGATGGACGGGAAATGATCGACTACGTGGGCACATGGGGTCCGGCCATTCTCGGTCACGCTCCGGATGTGCTCGTCAATGTCGTGCACGAAACCGCCAAGCACGGCCTGAGCTTCGGGATTCCCAATCCATGGGAAGTGGAAATGGCACGCACGATCGTCGACTGGGTGCCGTCGGTGGAGAAGGTGCGCATGTGCAACAGCGGCACGGAAGCGACCATGTCTTGTCTGCGGCTGGCGCGGGGATTCACGGGACGCGACCGCATCGTGAAGTTCCATGGCTGCTACCATGGACATGTGGACAGTCTCCTCGTGTCGGCAGGCAGCGGGGCACTCACGCATGGTCGGCCGGACAGTGCCGGTGTGCCTGCCGCATTGGCGGCCATGACGACCGTGCTTCCCTACAACGATGCCGCCGCCCTCGAGGAACTCTTCGCTGCTTCAGGCCACGAAATTGCCGCGGTCATCGTCGAAGCAGTACCGGCCAATGCGGGTCTATTTCTGCCGAAGCCGGGCTACATCGATCTCATCCGGGAACTGACGGCGCGGCACGGAGCGCTCCTGATTTTCGATGAAGTGATGACCGGATTCCGGGTGGCCCGCGGAGGGTATCAGGAAATCTGCGGGGTGCGCCCGGATCTGACGGCCATGGGCAAGGTGATCGGCGGCGGACTTCCCGTGGGTGCCTTCGGCGGACGGGCCGACATCATGGATCAACTCGCTCCCGATGGCCCGGTCTACCAGGCCGGCACGCTTTCAGGCAATCCGCTCGCCATGGCCGTCGGGCTCACCCAGCTGCGGGAACTGGAAAAGGTGCGCGGCTGGCAGCGGCTCGAGGAAACCGGCGCACAGTTCGAAGCCGGTATCCGGGAAATCTGCCACGAACTCGGACGCCCCCTCACCTTCAACCGCATCGGCAGCATGTTCTGCCTCTACTTCACGGAGGAACCAGTGTGGAGCCTCACCGATGCCATGCGCGGAGACGCCGACGCCTTCCGGAAGTTCTTCCACAAAGCCCTCGAACTCGGCGTCTACTTCGCACCCAGCCCATACGAAGCCGGCTTCCTGTCGCTCGCCCACGGAGCCCACGAAATCGGGGAAACCCTCGAGATCTGCCGCAAAGCCCTGCGCCACGCCCTCGGTGCCAGTTGAAGAATCCGGAGCGGTCGCCCAGCGGGGAATCTTTCGATGACCTCCTACGGCGGCCCAGCGAAGTCTCCTGAAGAAAGGCTGGCTGCCCTCGGGCGATCGCGTCCGATTCTCCGTGCGCGTAGCCACGGTCGGACGTAGTCATGCGGTGACAATGTGGAATGGCCCCCTGATTTCTCTGGTGAGTCACCTGGCCCGTGCCGTGTGGCGGGGCTGGCGTGCCCGGCCGGGCATTGCCCTCCTCAATATTGCAGGCATCGCCATCGGAGTCGCAGTCTACCTTGCCATCCAGATCGTCAATCACAGCGCCACCCGCAGCTTCGAGGCCGGACTCGATCTCGTGGCAGGACGCAGCCACCTCGAGGTCACCGCCGGTAAGGGTGGACTGGACGAAATCTGCTGGCCTGCCGTGGCCGCGGTTCCCGGAGTGGCCGCCTGCTCGGGAATCGTGGAAGGCTACGCCACCATTCCCTCGCATCCCGGTGAATACCTGAGAATCGTCGGCATCGACCTCTTTTCGGCGGCTCCGTTCCAGGTGGGGGCCTCTGCCGGTGCTTCATGGCGCGACGACCCGGAAGCATGGATGGCGGAGGGCGGAAAGCTGGTGATTTCCTCGGCCATGGCCGCAAGGCTCGCTCGGCAACCAGGCGATTCCCTCGTCATCCGCACGGGCGGCCGCACCAGCACGGTCACCATCGCCGCAGTGGCTCCGGAAGAAGGCGACGGCGTCACCCGGGTCGGCTTCATGGACATCGGCTGGGCGCAGGAATTGCTCGGCTCACCCGGAAAACTCAGCTCGCTTCAGATCATCTGCACAACCCCCGAATCTGCAGACGCCGTCGCGGCGGCCATCGCACCCATTCTCCCGCAGGGCACTCGCGTGGAACCACCAGAACGCAGAAACCGCCAGGTCGGCCTCATGCTCCAGGGATTCCAGCTGAACCTCACCGCGCTCAGCCTCGTCTCGCTGCTCGTCGGTGTCTTCCTGACCGGCAGCACCATCGCGGCCTCAGTGGTCCGGCAGCGCCGGGAAATCGGTATCCTGCGCGCCGTCGGCGCATCGCAGGGACAAGTGCGCGGGCTCTTCCTCGCCGAGGCCCTCATTGCGGCACTCGCAGGCGGTCTGCTCGCTGTGCCGCTCGCCCGCTGGCTCGCTGGATCCCTCCTCGGGGCCGTCTCGCAGACAATTTCAGCACACTACGTCCAGATGAGCATCGACCGCAGCTACCTCTCATGGTGGCATGTCCTCCAGGCGGTCGGCTGCGGCCTCGCCGCGGCTCTGGCCGGCGCATGGCTGCCCGCCTGCGAGGCTTCCGGAGCCGATCCGGTCAAGGCCCTCCAACCCGGGCGCGGCATTGAAGCAAGACGCACCATCACCGGAACAAGCCGCGTCCTCCTGCTCGCAGCCCTCGGCCTCCTCATCGCCCTAGGGCTCTGCTGGCAATCCCTGCAGGGCGGACCACCATGGCTCAGCTTCGGTGGCTGCCTCTTTCTGGTGCTCTCCTTCGTCCTGCTGGCGCGTCCCGCTACCCGGCTCATGGCAGCCCTCGCGGCACGCGCAGCGGCCCGATCCGATGCCGTGCTGCTGCGGCTCGGCGCGGAACATCTCGAACGTTCACTGCACCGCGCCGCCCCAGTCGTGGCTGCCCTCCTCACGGCAGTAGCCATGGTCCTCGGCGTCAGCATCATGATCCATTCATTCCGCGGAACACTACAGCTCTGGGTCAATGGTACGCTCCGCGCCGACCTCTACATCGCCCCGGCTGCCAATGAAATCGTCCGCCACAGCGATACCCTCCCAGACGGCCTCGTCGACTTCCTCCAAGCTCAGCAAGGGACGGCTTCCGTCGAAACCCTCACCGAGGAACCAGTCACGCTCGCCGATGGCAACGAGTACATGCTGCGGGCCGTCTCCCGTTCGCCGGACCATCCACTGCCGTTCATGGGCAGAAACCCCGCCGCAGCCAGCAAGGCATGGTTCCAGCCCGGATACGTAGCCGTCAGCGAAATCCTCGCCGCCAGAATCGCAGCCCAGCAAGGCGACCTCCTCACCATACCTACCCCCGCAGGCCCCCAGTCTTTCACCGTGGCAGGCATCTTCTACGACTACGCCGACGACCGCGGCTGCCTCTACATGACCGAACCCACGTTCGCACAGCATTGGCCCAATCGCCGCCACCACGCAGTCGCCGTCTTCCTCAGTAATCCATCCACCGCCCCCACCATCGAGGATTCCGTCCGCAGCGCCTTCAGCAAATCCGGAGAACTCTCCACCTTCCAGAATCAACGCCTGCGCGACCACGTCTTCACCATCTTCGATCAGACCTTCGCCGTTACCGGCCTCCTCCGCATCATTGCCATCGCTGTCGCCGTCCTCGGCATCGCCATGGCCCTCAGCACCCTCGTGGCCGAACGCCGACGCGAAATCGCCGCCCTCCGCAGCATCGGTTCCTCCAAACCCCAGATCGCTGGCATCCACCTCAGCGAAGCCGGCCTCATCGGCCTCACCGCCGCCCTCCTCGGAATGATCTGCGGCGTCCTCCTCGCCATGATCCTCACATGGGTCGTCAACCGCGCCTTCTTCGGCTGGACCGTCCGCTTCTCCATCCCATGGAGCGAACTCCTCCTCACCCCCCTCTGGGTCACCGCCTCCGCCGTCCTCGCTGGCCTCATCCCCGCATGGCACGCCGCAGGCGCCGAACCCGCCGACGCCCTCCGCGCTACCTGACCGCCTCCCGATAAACCGGACCGGTAGAACCCCAGAACACCAATGGTCTGTCCTTCTGTCGGACCCCCGCGTCCCCAACGGGGACCGAGAGGACAGCCTGGGGCTGAGCACCGCGATGCCCCAGGTACCCAACCCCGCACACATCAAGGCGCCCTGAAGGGGCGCGAGAGGACATGACCCGCGCGAAATGGTCTGTCCTTCTGTCTGGATCCGTCGTTTGCGCCACTACAAGAGGTCTCTACAAGAGGTCTGGCCATTTGCCAGGATCCATCGTTTTAAGCGTTGGTTAAAGTCTCGCACAAGAGGTCTGGCCATTTGTCGTCAGAAGAGCGGGGAAAGGGCTAGGGAGAAAAGGTCTGTCCTTCTGTCCCGATTCGTCGTTTTCGTCGTGGGTTCGGTCCGCTTATCGAGAGGTCTGTCCAATTGTCGCCCTCTGGTCTGCCCTCTCCCACGCCGCAAAAAGGCCTGTCCAACTGTCGCTTTGTCCAACTGTCGCCTCAGGGGATTTCCTCACGACGCCACGGCAGGAGCTCAGACAAAAGGTCTGTCCTTCTGTCCAGATTCGTCGTTTTCGTCACGGGTTCGGTCCGCTTATCGAGAGGTCTGTCCAATTGTCGCCCTCTGGTCTGCCCTCTCCCCTCCCACGCCGCAAAAAGGCCTGTCCAACTGTCGCGGCACTCATGAGTGTCCAACTGTCGCTTTGTCCAACTGTCGCCTCAGGGGATTTCCTCACGACGCCACGGCAGGAGCTCAGACAAAAGGTCTGTCCTTCTGTCGAGAGCCGTCGTTTTCGTCACGGGTTCGGTCCGCTTATCGAGAGGTCTGTCCAATTGTCGCCCTCTGGTCTGCCCTCTCCCACGCCGCAAAAAGGCCTGTCCAACTGTCGCGGCACTCATGAGAGGTCTGGTCATTTGTCGGCACCCGACGCCACGGCAGGAGCTCAGACAAAAGGTCTGGTCTTTTGCGGGGGTCCCGCTCACAAGGGGTCTGGTCATTTGTCGGCACTTGATATTATAGACGCTGCCGTCCGGAGCGTCGACCGTGGCCATGATCTGCGGATAGGGAAGACGGTTCCCCGGGCTCAGTTGCCGATGGCTCCGGATCCTTACCATTCAGCGCAGCGGCCGCACGTATCGGCGGGGAGGGCAGCCGCGGATCCGTGGCGGCTGGTGCTTGCAGCGGCAGAAGTGGATCATTACGAGTAAGTTGCCGAAAACCCGGGAGTACGGAGCGGCCAAACAGAAACCTGACATTTCCCTGACATGACAACAGCAAAGACAGCCGCTGCGCGCGGCGCGGCCCGCATCATTCTGATGAGTACCCTTGCGGCGACGGTGGCTCCGCTGGCAGCCGGGGTGCGGATGCCGACGGTATTTACGGACCACATGATGCTGCAGCGGGACCGGCCGGTGCGGGTTTGGGGGTGGGCGGATGCCGGCGAGGCGGTGGAGGTTAAGCTGGCAGGAGCAGTGGCCAGCGGGAAAGCCGACGGCAAAGGGCAGTGGATGGTGGAACTGCCCGCAATGAAGGCTGGGGAGAATCTGGAATTGACGGTGACGGCAGGGAATACAGTGACACTGCGGAACCTCATTGTGGGGGACATCTGGGTGTGCTCGGGACAGTCGAACATGGAGATGACGCTCAATGGCTGCGTGGGCGCGGAGGAGGATGCCAAGGGCGCGCATCTGCCGACCATCCGGCGGATCAAGTTCAACCATGTGGTTTCGGGAGTGGAGGAGGACAATGCGCCGGCAGCAACGCAGTGGCAGGTGTGCACCCCGGAGACGGCACCGGGGTTTACGGCGGTGGGCTTTTACTTTGCGCGGGAAATTGTGAAGCGGACGGGAGTGCCCGTGGGCATTGTGGATGCGAACTGGGGTGGGACGCCCATCGAGCCTTGGATAGCGACGGCAGGCCTGGCCGGGGTGACAGCGCTGAAACCACAGTATGAGGCGAAGCTGGAAGCGATCCGAAAGTACCGGGAGCAGTTGCCGAAGGCACTGGAGTCCGTGGAGGCATGGGTGGCACAGACCCGGCGGGATCTGGACAGGGGAGCGCCCGTGAGCACGCCACCGTCCTTGCCCGGGCCACCGGATGCGGGGTGGAGCGGCATGTACAATGCCATGATTCATCCGATTGTGAACCTGCCGATCAAGGGAGCGCTGTGGTACCAGGGCGAATCGAATGGCGGGGAGGGAGAGAGTTACTATCACAAGATGGACGCGCTCATCGGCGGGTGGCGGAAGGTGTGGGCGCAGGGAGATTTCCCGTTCTATTTTGTGCAGCTGGCGAGTTTCCAGGACGTGACGGACGATGCGGCGGGTGGGAATGGATGGGCGAAGCTGCGGGAGGCGCAGCGGAAGGCGTTGACGATTCCTAACACGGGGATGGCGGTGATCACGGACACGGTGCCGCTGGCGGAGCGGGGTGATATTCATCCGCGGAACAAGTATGATGTGGGCGTGCGGCTGGCGCAGTGGGCGTTGGGGCGGGATTACGGGATGAAGGACACGGTGGTGTCCGGGCCGTTGTTCAAGGGGATGGAGGCTGCGGGTAGTAAGGTGCGGTTGAGTTTCGAGCACACGGGCGGCGGGCTGATGGCTGGGAAGAAGGAGGGGCTTGCGGTGGCGACGGAGGATGCGGGCGCGAAGCTGAAAGGGTTCGCGGTGGCTGGGGCGGATCGGAAGTGGGTGTGGGCGGATGCGGTGATTGAGGGGGATGCGGTGGTGGTGAGTGCGGCGGAGGTGAAGGAGCCGGTGGCGGTGCGGTATGGTTACCGGATGAATCCGGAGGGGGCGAATCTGTACAACCGTGCGGGGTTGCCGGCGTCGCCGTTCCGGAGTGACGACTGGTGAGGGGAGAGTAGCAAAGGTATTTAAAGACTAACAGATAATGACGATGAGACACACCCGATTTTCAGTTCTTTCCGTGATGCTGGCGCTGGCACCGGCGGGCATCGCGCAGTTTGCAGGATGGCCGAAGTCTGGCGTGTTTCATGTACTGACAACACCCGAGGGAGCGAACCTGCCGGAGTCGGCTGAAGTGCGGGACTTTCCGGTGCTGGTGAGACTGGACCGGGACTGGTTTGATTTCGCGACGGCGCGTGCCGATGGAAGGGATGTGAGGTTTGCGGATGGCGGGGTGGCGCTGGCCCATGAAATCGAGCGGTGGGATGCCAAGGCCGGGCTGGCGGAAGTGTGGGTGAGGGTTCCGCTGATCCGGGGGAATGCGGTGAAGGAGTTGCGGATGTACTGGGGAAAGGAAGATGCAGCAAATACCGCGGACGGGCGGGCGGTATTCAATGAGACGAATGGTTATGCGAGTGTACTGCATCTGCGGGATCCCGGAGCGGATGCAGCGGGCGGGACGACGCCGAAGGACGAAGGGACGACGCCGGTGGGCGGGGTCGTGGGCGAGGCTCGGCATTTTGCGGAGCGGAAGGGGATTTTCGGGGGTGACGGGATCACAGGTTTCCCGTCGGGGATGGGACCGATGACGACAGAGGCGTGGTTCCGGGCGGAGCGGGCGAATGGGACGGTGCTGGCATGGGGTGAGGAGAAACGGCCATGCAAGGTGATGTTCAATTTTCTGAGTCCGCCGCGGATGGCGATACAATGCTATTTTGCCGATGTGGAAGCAAAGACACCGCTGGCGACGGGGCAGTGGTATCATGTCGTGCATACCTATGCGGAGAAGGATTCGAGGGTTTACATCAACGGTGTGCTGGATGGGGTATCGGATCCGGTGCTGGATCTGCCGAAGACGTCGAAGTTCTGGCTGGGGGGCTGGTACGGTAACTACGGGTTCGAGGGAGATGTTGACGAAGTCAGGATTTCACGCGTGGCCCGGACTCCGGATTGGATCCGGCTGCAGTTCGAGAATCAGAAGCCACTGCAGACCCTGGTGGGACCGCTGGTTTCACAGGGGCGCAGTCAGGTGCTGATTCCGGATCAGGCAACCGTGGCGGAAGGGAGCGCGGTGGAGTTTCGGCTGGACGCGGGCGGCGCGCGGAAAATCTACTGGTCGGTCGAACGGGGCGGAGTCGAGACGCGCATGGCAGTGGACCGGTTTCGTTACCAGTTTGAGGCGGGGCGGGTGGCGGCGGATGAAGCAGCGACCGTGGTTTGCAGGGTCGTGATGGCGGACGGGGTGAAGGTGCTGAAGGCTCCGCTGACAATTAAGGAGGCGGTGCCGGAACCGGTGCTGGCAGTGCGCGGATTGGTGGTCCCGGAGACATGGGACGGACGAACGGAAGTGTTGATCGAACCGGTTCTGGCGAACAAGGAAGAGATGATGAAGGCGGGAGCCGGGGAGATCGCCGTGTCGTGGGAAGTGACGCCTTTTGCCGTAATCAAGGAGGAGCGGCAGGGGAAACTGCTGCTGAAGCGGTCGCAGAACAGCGGCGTGCTGACGGTGAAGGTAATCATCAGCAATGGGGGAAAACCGGTGACGGCGAGCGGAACGATTGCAGTGACAGAACCGGCAGTCGATCCATGGGTGGTGCGGGAACCGGAGGCGGATGAGAAGCCGCGCAAGGGGCAGTTCTACGCGAGGGAGGGAACAGGCGAGGGCACCCTGCATTACCGGGGAATGGTGGATCAGCCGGCTGATGCGGTTTTTCTGCGGGTCACCGCGGATGGCAAGGAATACCGGAAGGAGACGGCGGTCCCAGATGGGGCAGGCCGCTATGGTTTTGCAGTGAAGCTGAAGCCTGGGCTGGTGCGTTATGCTGTGGCGTTCGGGAGAGTGAACGACGGGAAGGAGACGATCATGGATGAAGTGGACGATCTCGTGTGCGGTGATGCGTTCATCATCGATGGACAGTCGAATGCCCTCGCGACGGATACCGGGGAAAAGTCGCCGCCGGAAACGAGTCTGTGGATCCGGAGTTATGGTCGGCCTAACGGGAATCCGGAGCACGATGGGGGGAATCTGTGGTGCCTGCCGGTGTGGAAGGCAGAGAAGGGAGAAGAAGCAGAACTGGGCTGGTGGGGCATGGAGTTGGCGAAGCAACTGGTGGCGAGTCAGCAGGTGCCGGTCTGCATCATCAATGCTGCCGTGGGCGGGACACGGATCGATCAGCACCAGCGGCGGATGGATGACCCGACGAACCGTGAGACAATTTACGGGCGGATGCTCTGGCGGGTCAGGCAGGCGAAGCTGACGCACGGGATCCGTGCCATCCTATGGCACCAGGGTGAGAGCGATCAGGGATCCGACGGTCCGACTGGCGGATATGGCTGGGAGACATACCAGAAGCTTTTCATGGAGATGAGTGCGGGGTGGAAAACCGATTTCCCGAATGTGAGCCATTACTACACCTTTCAGATCTGGCCGGATTCGTGCAGCATGGGAGGGAGAATGGGTTCCGGCGACCGCTTGCGGGAACGCCAGCGGACGATGACGCGGCTTTACTCACGGCTGGAGGTCATGTCGACACTCGGAATCGTGCCGCCCGGGCCGTGCCACTTCCCACTGATCGGGTGGGCGGAGATTGCCAATCTGGTGCTGCCACTGATGGAACGGGATTTGTACGGGAAGGTGCCTGCGGCTTCCGTGACGGCCCCGGATCTGATGAGCGCGCGCGTGGCTGGCGCGGCAAAGGATGAGGTCATGCTGGAGTTTGATCAACCAGTGGTGTGGCGCGATGACCTAGCGGGCGAAATCTATCTTGATGGGGAGAAGGGCATGGTGGCTGGAGGGCGCGTGGAGGGGAATGTGGTCAAACTGAAGCTGAAGGCAGGGACGGCGGCGAAGACGATCACGTACTTGAAGGAATCGTCTTGGGATCAGATGCGGTTGCTGAGGGGGAAGAACGGGATTGCGGCGCTCACATTCTGTGAAGTGCCGCTGGTGGCGTCGGAATAGAGCAGAATAGAGAAATAGATGTGAGGGACAGAACTGCAGGAGGATTCGTGCGGAGTGTTTCCGGATAGCATTGGGCGTGAGAACGTGGCGAGGAAAGTGACGCGGTGCAGGCAAGCGGCCGGGTGCTCTTCACTCGTGCGGAGCCGACCTCGCTGCCACCAGCGCCCACAGCGACCGCGGCTCGCAGTATGCAACGGGAGACTACCTATAAGCTTCCCCTCGCATGGGACAGTTTGAAATGAGAGTTTCCGGGTCGGAATCACCGAACCGAACCAATGAAAAAGAGCCGATTCACCGAGAGCCAGGTCGTGGCGATCCTCAAGGAAGCCGATGGAGGCCTGAAGGTCGCCGAAGTATGCCGCAAGCACGGCATATGCGGGATGGCATGAAAGGGTGCGAGTCCCGCTATGTCGTTTCGCTCCGTTGCCAACTGACCTACTACAACTGGAAGAGCAGATACGGGGGGCCGGGCTTCTCCGAACTCAAGCGCATCAGGGAACTCGAAGGCGAACACGCCAAGCTCAAGCGGATGTATGCCGATCCTGTGATGGAGAACCACGTGCTCAAGGAACTCCTCGAAAAAAGGCTCTGACGCCAGCCGACCGCCACGAGGCGGCCGGTTGGCTCATTGCGGAACAGAACCTTCCCGTGTCGCGGGCGTGCCGGCTGGTGAAAGTCAGCCGCACCACGTGGTATCGACCGTCGCCGCTCCCCGACAACCGGGACGCCGAGGTCATCGGGCGACTCAACGAGGTTGTCGGCAGGCACGGCCGCTGGGGGTTCTGGAAGTGCTTCCACTGGCTGCGCCAGCGGGACTGCGGCTGGAACCACAAGCGCGTCCTGCGTGTCTATCGAGCCATGAAGCTCAATCTGCCACGCCGGGCCAAACGGCGGCTGCCGGAACGGATCCGCCAACCGCTCGACGTTCCCGCCGAACCGCACCGGATGTGGGCCATGGACTTCATGCACGATACGCTGTTCTGCGGGAAGCGCTTCCGCACCCTCAACATCATCGACGAAGGCGCGCGCGAGGCTCTGGCCATCGAAGTCGACAGTTCGCTGTCCGCGGAGCGAGTCGTCCGGGTGCTCGACCAGATCGGGGAGAGCCGGCCCCTGCCCGATCAGATCCGCATCGACAACGGACCGGAACTCTACTCCGCGAAAGTAGTCGCCTGGGCCGAGGCCCACAGCGTGCGGCTGCATTACATCCAACCCGGCAAGCCCACACAAAACGCCTGTATTGAACGCTTCAACCGGACCTTCCGGCGCGAGTTCCTTGATGCGCACGTGTTCACCTCCCTCAGCGAAGTCCGCGAGATCGTCCACGAATGGATGACAACCTACAACGAAGAGCGCCCCCATGAAGCCCTCGGCAACGTGCCTCCGAGCATCTTCAGTCAGCAGAAGGCACAACCCAAAACCGAACCAATGCCCGCCCCGGACTCTACTTATGAACGGTTCCGTTGACGGGGAAGCTTACAGGCGGACCAGCCCTCGGGAGCGTCGTCATGGTCGGGAAGCAGAGCCCCGGACTGACGGGCCTTCCTGCGCCACAGGTAGAGGGTGGCGGGACTGATGCCCTCCTGGGCAGCAACCCGGGCGACAGGTTCACGTGCGGGCCCGCTGAGGCGGGCAAGAATGGCCTCCCGGCGTTCAGGTGGAATGGGTTTCATGGGATTGAGTTGATCAGCCGCCGCAGCAGCACACCCCATCTGGAATCACAACTGCGCAGCCTGGACAACTATCCTGACACAGGGGGCAGTCGCACCGCGGTTGCGAGGACGACTGCGGCATGCCCTGTCCCGCAGGACAAGGCAGCACCCTAACAATCAACGGTACACAGAGCCGCCGCCTGTTGAAAAACCTCCAGCCCGGCAGGTTTTCCTGGTCTGGCTGGGGGTGATGGGGTAGAAAGCACTTCATGGGAAAATTCCGCCGCAAGGACACCACGCCTGCTCCGCAGGATCTCTGGCTGCGCCCGGAAGAAATCGTCACCGGGCCGCACAATGTGTTCTACACGGAGCTCGCGGCCCTTCTGGAGAGGGTGAGGTTCACGGAGACGGTGCACCGGATCTGCGCCCCGCATGACCGGCTGGAGAGCAGCGCGGGCGGACGTGCACCGGAGAAAGCCTTCGAAGCGCAGCATGCCGGCGTGCTGCGCTCGCTCCGTGAGCATGGCCTTCTGCGCGGCCGGAAGCTGGGAATTGATGCTTCGGTCATCGAGGCCAATGCCAGTCTCAGTGGCCTTGAGCGCCGCAACAGCGAGCCGAGCTACCGGGAGTATGTCCGCGGACTGGCTGCCGATGCCGGCGTGGACACCAGCGATCCGGCTGCGGTGGCCCGCTTTGACCGGGCCCGCACAGACTGTTCAGCTTCGAACCTCGAGTGGCACAATCCGGACGATCCCGATGCCCGTGTGGGCAGAACGAAGCCGGGGGCATGCGACATGATCTACAAGCCCGCACACATCGTCGATCTGGAGTGCGGTGCGGTCATCAGCGCGGAAATAAGGCACGGCGACGAGGGCGACACCGCTGGTCTGGCCGACCGCATGGCCGAGGCTGCCGGGAAAGTGGAGGCGATTCATGGCAAGGACCATGATGCGGGCAGTTCCCGCGTGATGGAACTGGCGGCAGACAAGGGATATCACGATGCCACCGAACTGGCGGTCATCCGGCACGGGACTGGCATACGGACGGTGATTCCCGATCCGAGCCGGGGCCGTCGGCGCATGGAGAAGCTTGCAAAGGAGGTGCGGGTCGCGCTCAGAGCTGCTGAACGCGCGGTCGCCAGTCCGGGCGGAAGGGCACTGCTGAGAGCACGGGGGACACACCTTGAACGGGGATTTGCGCACGTGCTCGAGTGCGGCGGGCTGAGGCGCACGTACCTGCGCGGCCGCGGGAACATCGCAAGGCGGTACCGCTGCGGAATCATTGCGTTCAATTTCACGCTGCTGATGAGAAAGCTCTTCGGCACGGGTACGCCAAGGCAGATGGCCGCCGCCGGAAGGACGTTTTTTGCCATCATGCGGAGGTTCCTTGTGATGGCGCTCCGCCCGCCTGCCCCAGACCGCCGCGCGGGAAACGATTTTCCATGGCTCTCCAGCGGAGCACTCACCACCCGGCTGATTCCAGCCATCTGGCTGGAAGGATCTATTTCAACAGGTACCTATGATTGATAGGCTCTATCAACAGCTACGGGATCCTCTCCGCTATAGGAGAGCGACGCCCGGGTGGGCGTGGCCGCGGACGTCGATTGAAGGCCCGCCGGGCAGTGTGCTGGGACGGGGCCCGTGGTTCTTTTCGTTCTGGCCGCTGCAGATCGGCGGTTGGGGGCTCACGTTTCTTGCGCTCCTGATTTTCCTGATGTCGGGTCTGATCACGGATCCGTCCAAGCTCTGTTATGGCATTACGCGTCCCCTGAACGGTTTCCTGATCACGCTGGCGCTGAGACCCTGCTGCTCCTGGGCATTGGTCCACTTCGGAAAGCGATGGCTGGTGGTCCCTGTGATTATCCTTGTCTCGCTGCTTGTCTCGTATGTGGAGTTGATGGGCGTTGACCGGTTGGTTCTCGCTCGCGGACTTCCTGCTGTGACGAAAGAGACTTGGATTGGGATTTTTGTCATCAGGGTGACCACCTTCATGATTTGGCTGCTGCTCTATTTTGGCATCAAGTCCATCAAGCGCCATGCCGAGATCGAGCGGGAATTCCATCAGTCCGAGCTAAGACTGCTCCGCTCCCAGGTGAATCCCCATTTCCTCTTCAATGCCCTGGCCACCATCATGGCCGTGCGGAAGAATGAGGCCATGGTTTCTCTTGTGACCCAGTCGCTGGCTGACTACCTCCGCTTCTCACTGGCCCAGGAGTCCGAGGATCAGTTTCAACACCCGCTCGGCCAGGAAGTCGCCGCGCTGGAAAACTATCTGGTGGTCGAGAAGATCCGCTTTCAGGAAAAGCTTGAGACCCGCATCGATGTGAGTGAAGAGGCCTGCGCTGCGCACGTGCCCGCGGCCTTGATCCAGCCGCTGCTGGAGAACGCCATCAAATACGGCCAGAAGACCAGCCCGCCTCCGCTGTGCATCGCCATCGAGGCGCGGCTGTCGGAGGGGAGACTGCTGCTGGTGGTGGAAAACACCGGCCGCTGGGTGGAGCCGCACGGATCAAGGGCCACGGGGCTCGGCATCGCCAATCTAAGGAAACGCCTGCACCTCCTCTACGGGGATCAGGCCGAGCTGACGTTTGAGCGCACCGCCACCGTGGTCAGAGCGCAGGTCGCACTCCCCGTCTCCGGAGCCGCATGAACGCCGCCCGTGCCACGATGCCGGCCAAGGCCATCCGTGCGATTCTCGTGGATGACGAGTCGTTGCTGCGCCAGCATCTCCGCGAGCGCCTCGAGCGGCATCCAGAAATCGTCGTCGTGGGCGAGGCAGACAACGTCCAGTCGGCTGCGGAACTGGTGGCCGCTACCCGGCCGGAGATCATATTTCTCGATGTGCAAATGGCGCCGGACAATGGCTTCGACCTGCTGCCGCGCCTTGAGCACATCGTTCCGTTTCCGGCGGTGGTCTTTGTCACCGCCTTCGACCGTTATGCCCTCCGGGCCTTTGAGGTGCACGCCCTGGATTACCTGACCAAACCGGTGCACCCGGACCGGCTCGCGCTGACGGTGGAGCGTCTCAAACGGGCACTCTCCACGCCTGGCGCGGGCGTTGTGACCAGTCTTGCCCCGATCTTCTCGCTGGGCTCTGAAGCGCCCATGGAGGCGGCGGAACTGGTCCGACTTCAGGACGGCAGCTATCGGCGTTTTGTCGAAGCCGGCCGCATTGCTGCCGCCCAGAGCCAGGGCGACTACACGCGCATCCATGCGGCCGGCGGCAAGCCGGTCCTGATCAAGAGCACGCTTTCCCATTGGGAGGCCAGACTGCCGGCGGGGCTCTTTTGCCGGATCAGCCGCAGCCTGCTGGTCAACAGCCAGCAGATCCAACGGTTGTCCCGGCTCGATCGTGAGAACACCCAGGTGTTTTTCAACGACATCGCAGAGCCCATGACGCTGAGCCGCCTCGAGTTCAGCCGCCTCAGGAGGTTTATGTGACATTACCGCTTACCGCGGGCTCCCGGGTCTCCCAGGAGCATCCGGTGACCGGCCTGCGGCTCGGGAAATGGAAGGGATTTCCAGGAAATCCACCCTCCTGAATTCCGGTACGGTGCCCTGTTCGTCGACGATTCTGCCCTGTTCGTCGACAAAAGCTTGGCCCCTGCATCTTCGGTGCTAAACACCGCCCGCTTTGTCAGGAGTCTGCCCGCCGGACCCCTTGCATCTCTTCCCACGTGTTTTTTCCCACCATGAGCCTTGTTTTGAATTCCCATCGATCCGGAATCTCGCCGGTATCCCGCATGATCCCGCCGAATCGATGGGTGCGACGGTTCCGGGTTTTGGCAGGGTCAGTGGTTGCTGGTGCATTATTAGGTGGCGTCGCCCATGCGTTCCCGCCCGCACCCTACTATACGCTCTTTGGCGTGGTGCGGGACCAGGTGGGCCAGACGGTCGCCGCCGAGGGCGCGGAGGTGATCCTACTCAAGGGCGGCGTCGAGGTCGGCCGAACCCCCATCACTTCCAGCCGGATCGAGCAGAACTATGAACTCAACATGCGGATCGATCAGAACCGTAGCGGCACCACGTTTTACACCGATAAGGCGGTGGCTGCCGGCGGCTTGTTCAGCCTGGTGGTCTCCATGAACGGGGCATTGTTCTACCCCATCGAGGTTTCAGGGAATCTGACGGCAGGCAAGGGCGGGGAGCGCGTGAACCTCGATCTGACTCTTGGCGAAGACAAGGATAAGGACGGGCTGCCGGACACCTGGGAGGCCTGGCAGCTTTATCAGGCCGGGCTCTACCCCGATGCCAACGGCGACTGGGACCTCTCGCTCATCGACAGGAACGGCGACTTCGACAAGGACGGCCAGAGTAACCTGCTGGAATACATCGCCGGCACCTTCGCTGGCGATGCCACCGAGACCTTTGGCCTGACCATCAAGGAGAAGCTGCCGCAGAGCGTGCGGCTCGAGTTCTACGGGATCACCGGCAAGGTCTACACCATCGAGAGTTCACTGGACATGAAGTCCTGGACCCGCGTGCCGTTCGCGGTGGGTGCCCCGGGCACGGGGGCAAACGGTTATCAGGCCAGGGATGTGGGGATTGTCTCCGCCTTCACCGCGCCGCGTTCCGGCACCTCGGAGTTCTACCGCCTTTCCGTCCGATGAAATCGATTTTCCTAATCCTCGCTTCGCTGCTCCTCTCCGCTACCGCCCACGCGCAGTGGCAGAGTACGACCTACACCCTCAAGACTGGGTGGAATTCGATTTACCTCCACGGCGACGCCACGCATGCCACGCCGGAGCAGCTTTTCGCCGCCTATCCCGCGGTCACCGAGGTCTGGCGCTGGAATCCGAATCCGACGCAGGTTGGCTTCACCAGCACGCCGCTGCTTCCCAGCAACGGCACGCCGGAATGGAGCAAGTGGGTGCGCGGCGGTCCTTCGGCCTCGCTGATCGGCCTGACCGGCCAGTCGGCCTATCTGGTGAAATGCTCCGCGGCCGCATCCGTCGCAATCGCCCAGCGGCCGATGCCACCAAGCAACACGTGGGTGCGCAGCGGCGCGAATTTCCTCGGTTTCCCGAGCAGCAAGGCGACGGGAAATTTCCCGACCTTCTCGAACTACTTTGCCACTTTCCCCGCCGCGATTGCCGCGAATGCCAGGATTTTCAAGTACGTCGGCGGCGAGCTGGGAGCGGGCAATCCGCTGCAGATTTTCTCTCCGAACCTTGAGCGGGTGGACCGCGACCAAGCCTATTGGTTCTCCTCCGAGGTGGTGGGGAATTTTCATTCCCCTGTGCAGATCAGCCTCTCCAATGGCGAGGGTTTCGCGTTCGGTCGCCGCGGCACGGTGATTACGGCCCGGGTGATGAACCGCACGGCCGCCGTGATGACGCTGCGGATCGCACCGGTCGCCTCCAACACCCCGCCATCGGGCCAGGAACTCATCACCGCCGGGGTGCCTCTCACGCGCCGCACCCTTGATGAACAGGCGGAGTGGGTGGAAACCCCGATCGCCGCTGCTTACGACGAGGTCATCGCGCCGAATTCCAGTGTCGAGCTGAGCTTCGGTATTGACCGCAGTGCCATGAGCGCTGCGGCGGCGGATGCGCTTTTCGCCTCGATGCTGCGCTTCACCGACTCGGCCAATACTTTTGACATCCTGATCCCGGCCACCGCCCGCAAGAGCACGCTGGCCGGTCTCTGGATCGGTGACGCCGTGGTTACGGCTGTGGAAAGCAAGCCGTTAGCGGATGCAGTGAAGCCAACGGGCGGCACGTTTCCCCTGCGCTACCTGATCCATGTGGCCGATGATGGCACCGCCCGCGTGCTTTCCCAGATCTTCATGGGCCCGGTGGCGGCTGCGCCTCACGACTTCGGCTTGTGCCTGTCGGAGGCAGGCTTGAAGGCGGACGCCAAATCAGCAGCCCGCCGCATCGTTGCGACTCACATGCCGCTGGATCTGGCGCTGGGGGCCACCGGCAGCTTTGACATCGGCAGCGACCTGTCCTGTACCATCGCGACGCCCTTCAACGATCCCACGAACCCATTCGTTCACCAGTATCACCCGGATCACGATAACAAGAGCGGGCAGACCGACCTCGTGGCTGGTCAGGAGAGCTACAGCGTCACCCGTAAGGTGACCTTCACCTTCACGGACACGCCGCCGGGCGGCGGCAGCGCCACCGGTTGGGGCAGCAGCGTGATCGGCGGCACCTATGGCGAGGTCGTCAGTGGCCTGCACAGGGACAGCGACGGTGTCGGTACAGGCAATGGTATTCGCCTGTCCGGCATCTTCGAACTCCGCCGCGCCTCGGAACTCGGCACCCTCAATCCCTGATCCCTGATCCTTTCCCGATTCAAACCTCAGCACCCGTCCCTGGTCACCATCATGAAAACCCATACTCTGCTCACTCCCTGCGCCGCCCTACTGGCGCTGGTCGCCGGCCCGGTCTCGGCGCAAACCAGCGCCGTTCCTAACTTCATAAGCTACCAGGGGCGCGTGGTGGATGCGGCGGGAGCCAACGTGGGGGCCAGCACTCCGGTCAACCGCACGGTGATCTTCCGCATCTGGGACAGCCCCTCCTCCACTAACACAGCAAACCTCATCTATTCCGAGGCCCAGACCGTCACGGTTTCGGAAGGTGAGTTCAGCGTGCTGGTCGGCCAGGGTGTGGCCAATCCCACCGCGACCTTCGGCTACAGTGAAGCCGACCGGAAACTCGCGGATCTCAGCACGGCTTTCAACGGCAGCGCACGCTATCTGGGGGTGACGGTGGCTGCCACGGCGACCATCGCCCTCACCGACAATGAAATCACCCCGCGCCAGCAGATCGTCTCCACCGCTTTTGCCATGCGGGCCAAGTTCGCGGAGGGCATCGGAAGTTCCGCCGATCTCGTCCTTACGCCGCTCACCGGCACTGCCAGCAATTATGGTCTCGGCTGGTATGGCACCGGCCGCCTGTTTGGCACCACTGCCGTGGACGGTCCGGTGCTTTATGGCAATGCTGGTGGGGCACTCGGCTCCAATGCCTCCGGCACGCGGAACATCGCCCTCCGCTGGGATGCCAGCGGTCGCGTCGGCATCGGCGCGACTTCCATCAGCTCAGCCACCAACAAGCTCACGCTGCAGGGTGACATGGCCACCACCCCGGCCGACCAGCTCACGATCCGCGGCAACGCTGACAACAACAAGCGCCTGCTGCTCGGCTATGACACCACCGCCAACAAGGCGTCCCTCCAGTCCTATACCGCCCTCTCCACTGCGGGTCAGCTCCTGCTCAATCCCAGTGGTGGCAATGTCGGGGTCAATACTTCCACTCCCACCGTCGCCCTTGATGTGACGGGCGCGATCAATGCCAGCGGGACGGTCACGGGGGGATCCTTTGTCTCGAACGGTGGCAACGTCGGCATTGGCACGACTGCGCCAGCGGTCAGATTGGATATCATCGATGGAGCGACTACTGGAAGCTTTGGCTCCGTGCAGATCAGCCGGCCTAACACGGGGCACACAGGATCGCACCTTGCCTTTGTGCGCGCGGGTAGCCAAGTCACGGGGTTGGGTTACGGTCAGTCATCCAGCACGTTCGGTTTTGGTGGAGGGACATCTGGGGCGTTCAGTCCTAACCTTCTGGCAATTGACGTCAATGGCAGGGTCGGCATCGGTACTGCGACGCCCGCCAACCTCCTGCAGGTGCTGGCTCCAATAGCCGCGCAGACTACCACCAATACGGTGACATCGGCGAACGCGGTCGCCGCCATCGGCGCGTCGGACACCGCCCTTCATTTTGGGACGTATAACAACACCAACGGCTGGGGGAACTGGATCCAATCCAAGAGAACGTGGGATGCTGTGTCATTTCCCATGGCGATCAACCCCAATGGTGGCAACGTAGGAATCGGCATCTCGAGTCCGCTGCACACGCTCGATGTGGCTGGCACGGCCCGCGTGAGTGGGCAAGTGAGTTTGGACAGCAACATTGTGATGGGTAATGGTCCCGCGATTATGGGCAAGAACTCCGCGGGTGTTCCGGAGTTAGCCTTTTGGCCCCGGGCGGCAAATGGCACCTTCATCAACTACGGCACCGCTGGATTCTTCATCCGCAACAATGCTTCCACGAATACGATGACCATGACTAATGATGGTGTCGTCACCATTGGTACTGTAACATCGAGCCCGGCGCGGCTCAATGTTGGTTCTAAAACCGCGACCTGGGACTCTTTTGGGAGGCTAACGACCAATGGTGCAAGCTCCGACAATTCGACTTATACAGGGCTAAACCTTTCGATCTTCGCCGAAGGGCATGTCCTTGCCTCGCAATTCGATGTGGCCTCGGATCTTCGGATCAAAAAGGTGTTGCAGGTCTCCAATGGTGCTGCCGATCTGGAAACCCTGCTTGGAATACAAGTCACCGACTATCGCCTCAGGGACTCCGTCAATGGCGGCAGCGCCTCCCACAAAAAGGTGATCGCGCAGCAGGTCGAGTCGGTCTATCCCCAGGCGGTCACCAAGGGTAACGGCGAAATCCCGGACATTTACCAGAATGCGTCCGTCCGGGATGGCTGGGTGGAGATCGACACGGATCTGAAGACGGGTGAGCTCGTCAAGCTGATCTATCCAAAAGGTGAATCCGTGGTGGCTGTGCTTGAAGTCAAGCAGGGGGCCTTCCGTCCCGACCTTAAGTTGGAGGGCGACAAGGTTTTCGTCTATGGGCGCCAAGTGGAAGATTTCAGACGGGTGGATTACGACGCCATTTCGATGTTGAACGTCTCGGCGACGCAGCAGCTTAAGCGCGAGAAGGATGCGGAAATTCAAGAGCTGGCCAGCCAGCTGAAGACCTTGCAGGATGAGAATACGGCGCTTCGCCGGGAGTTGGCCGCAAAGGATGAGAGCCTCGAAGCGCGCCTGGTCGCCCTGGAGCGCAGGATCTCGAAGGAGGGCGAGACAGAGACCGTTTCGCTGAAGACTTCCAAGACCGCGGAGTGAGCCACTTCGCCTTCAGGTTTTGCGACAAATCGCTCGTCACACTCCCCACCTTTCCGCCAGGCATGAACCTCCGAGTCCTCTCCTTGATGGCAGCCTTCGTCGCGCTGCTCTGCGCCCCGGCGGCTCACGCCCAGTTTGAACTGAAAGGCGGTGGAACCAACCTCCTCGACAAGAGGCGGGCGGGGGGCTCGCCGACGGTATCGGTTTCCGGGGTGCTCACCGCGATCACGGTGCGCGGAGGCGGCAGTGGTTATGCGAGTGCCCCGGTGGTGAGCATTGCGGCTCCCGCCAGCGGCACGACCGCCACAGCCACCGCGACGATCACCGGCGGAGTGGTCACGGCGATCACGATCACCAACGGTGGCAGCGGCTACAGTGCGGCGTTTCCTCCGTTAGTCGTCATCGCGCCGCCCAAGGTGCCCACCGGCACTCCGGTAACCAACGTCCAGTTCGCCGGCCGGGCGACCACCGCAGCCAGTTCCGGGGCCATTTCCACGGCGGACGTGACCGCGGGGCGTTACCCCCGCGCGATCACCACTACCAACGGTACTCTCAGCACCACGATCTCCTTGAAGCGCAGTATTTTCGGGTTTGCTTTTGCCTCCGGAGTCCCGCGTTATTTCATGGGTGATGAAATCCAGCGTCCATCTGTCAGTTGGGATGGTGCGCCGCTTGCGGACGCGAACTATTGGCGGGCCCAGCCGGTGCAGCCGGGCGAGGAGTTCAACTCCGTGCGGTTGACCAATACCGTGGACGGACTGAGCCAGCCGCTGCTAGCGGCGGGAACTGTTACAGTGACCAAGAGTTCGACCACCAGCAGTGTGGTGGAGGTGTCCAGCGTGCCGACGGCTCTTACGGTCGGTGCCACCCTGCTGGGGCGCGAGGTGCAGCTCATCAATGGCAGTTCGGTGACGCTGTCCGGGTCGGCCAACGCGAACATCGCGGCCAGCACGTCCAAGACCTTTTTGCCTTACCAGCCATACTATTACAGTCCTCACGCGGACAAGGTCTTTGCCAGCCAAACCGGCCGGGTGTCGGTCACCTGGGTCTCGGCGGTTCCGGATACCTCCGCGCCCGGTGAGTCTACGCCGACTTACAAGTTCCGGCGCGAAACCTTTGCGGTGTCATCCGCGTCGCAAGCCGAGCCGCGGGTGATCTACTGGACGGAGAAAACTTTTGATGGCCCGATGGTCCGCATCCCGACCGGCCGCATCGTGAGGGTGAATCCGGTCTTCAACAGCTTCGTGCCGGGCCAGGCAGTGGAATACACTCCGGTCGGCGGTTCGAGCAACCCGGGCGTCGCCGCACCGGCAGAGCCGCGCACGCTCTGGTTCGACACGCTTTCCGGCCTGCCCTCGCTTCGAGCCTACAATGTCGAGGGCCGCGTCCTTGTCGAATACCTCGGCAGAGAGATTCAGGGCGAGCTTGGCCGCCATGAGTTCCTCGGCGCCGATATCGTGGAAATCCGTCGTAGCGCCGAAGTGGAGACGATCGTGACTCCGCTCGGTGAACAACTCCGCCCCCGTGAGGGCCCCAAGGAAAACGGCGACGACCAGATGACTCCGGCGCTGCCCACCCTTGCCACCGCCGTGACCGGCAAGCCGCTCTATGGCACCATCATCCGCCCGGACGGGATTACCGAATACTATGCCGAGCGTGAGAACGTCAATCCTGACAAGATGGTGCTCTATTGGATGGCGAAGTTCGACGCCTCGCTTCATGCCGTTTCCGGTGGTGCCATTGCCGGACTGGATATCTCGTGGCCGGTGTCCAAGCGAAGCTACCTCCACCAGTGGCCCGCCAGCCCGGCCGACTATGAGCCGATCAACGTGATCCAGACCGGTGCCGACGCCGCTCTCGGGCCGAAATTTGAAGCCATCAGCCTGCCGAGCCTTGTGTTCCAGGACGATCCGGCGGAGTTGGAGGCGGAGATCGACGGGGGGACCCAGCGCCTGCAGGTCAAGTTCACGACCAGCAGTCCGGACCGGCGGAACCGATCGCTGCTCAAGTTCAGTTCGGTGGCGGGTGCTCAATATGTGCGCCTGTGGATCGAGTCGGAGGACGCGCTGGGCTCGCCCCCCGTCGCCGATAATCCCGCCACCACGATTGATGAAAGCCGACCTGCGGTCTACACCCTCAACGACCTGAATGGCGATGGCGTACGCGACTGGTCGCCTGCGACGGCCGTCGGAGCCACCATCGGCGGGCGCACCGTGGCCACCGTCGGCAGCCGCATCGAAGCCCCCGGGTCGGGCTATGAAATCGCAGGCCATATCTCCGGCGGCGACTGCTATTCAGTTGCCGCCTATGTGAATCCCCTCGGTGACGCTGGCTTCCCCGGTGCTGCGGCCGGTGCCATCATCCCGGTCAACGCCTTGTCCGGCCGCAATCAGCTTTCCGTCTGGTGGTTCAAAAAAGTATCCTTTCCCGCCGCGACCAAGATCGCGCCGTTCTATGTTCCCGCCATCTCCGCGCGCTATCAGGTGAACTGGCCGGAAAATCCGCAGGAACTCGTGATTGCCTCACTCAAGGGGCTGGAAAACCCGGGACTGACTTCCGACCAGATTGGCGGCAGAATCTATCGCCAGCCGGATCCAGCGCTGCCGGGCTACAACCCCAACGAAGAGCATGGCCTGCTCATCGATGGCAATGTCTTTGCCCTGCGCGATGACTTGAACCTCGCCACCAGTTCCGAGCCCTTCGTCCTTCTGCAATATACGGACGCCGGGGACCGTCGTCCGGCGATGCGTGTAGCCAAGGTGGTCCGCGCGTCCGAGACTTACCCGCTGGTTTACAACAAAATCGCCGGCACGCCGCTCACGCCGCCCATGCCGCTGGCACTTCTGCCGCTGCCCAAGAATTCGGACCAATCGGTGCGCAACGAAGAAGTTGTGCTCCTCCCGGATATGTTGCCACTGCTTGAGAGCGGTAATGCTCCCACCGCCTTCATCACCGCTTACAACAAGTTCACCTTTGAGGACCGCAAGGGCACGCATTGGTTGTTGCGCGGTCCACACCGGGGTGAGGTGGGGCTGGGCACGCAGCCGAGCTTTGGCATGAAGTTCTACTACAATCAGCGGGAGGACTTCGATTTCCCCGCCATTGCCCTGAATGCACAGCCCGCGCCGGGCAGCATCCAGCCTTTCATCGCGAATACCGGTGGCGGCTCTTCGGTCACCCTCACTTATCTGCCGAAGTGGCCGGACGACACGTCCCTGCCGGTGGCGCAGCGCAGCGTGGTTCCTCAACTGGCGATGGCGGAGACCCTCGGCAAAGCCAAGACCAGCTCCACCAACGGTGGTGGCCTGCCCCAGGTGCTAGGTCAGAGCAGCGCCCAGGTGCTCTACCAGCAATCGATGGCCATGAAGTTAGGTGCTGCGTCGGTGGCCTTGCATGATCCGATACGCGCGAAAACCTCGGCGATGGACGCGCTGCCTCCTGGGCTGCGCACCAGCGACTACGCCGACAAGACCTACTTCCAGGGCCTCCCGCCCCACCTCCAGAACCGATTCTACTACGATGCCCTCCAGAAGCGCCTGGAACTCACCGGCGAGTATGTCGACGAAGTCGCGACAGAAGATTATTTCAATCTCAATCAGCTCAGCCTGCAGGATGTGGCGTCTCTCAAGGCCCTTCTTCCGGAGGCTGCCGACGCTGCGGACAGGGCGACATGGGATGACGCGATCGACGGGCTCTCGACCAGGCTCGAAACCTTCCGCGAGAGCGCCACGGTGCCAGGCACCTATATCGTGAATGCCGGACTGGATCAGACGATCCCGGTCATGGGGCGTTCCGACATTACTGATCCTGACACCGCGGTGGCGGGGTATGCCCTGAGCTCCACGGGGGAGGGCACTGGTTATGTGACGCTGGTGTTTGGCAACGGACTTGCCTTCACCGATCCGGGAGATCCGGTGCAGATGCAGATCATCAAGGTTGTGCCCGATATCTACCGTGGAGACCTCAAGGTGCTGCTTTCGTCCAACCCCCTCGATGAAAAGGTGACGGTGCGCCACAGCGGCGACTACGGTGGCAAGCCGGAGAATTTCGAATTCCGCTATCGCTATGCTTTCAATGACAGCAGCGGCCAGGCACCGGCCCTGCCGTCTGACAACAACGCCCAATCCTCCGCCTGGATCGATCCCGATAACACTCCCTACAGCCTCGGAGGGTCAATGCTTGTGGGGGCAGACCCGGCTGCAGTTCTCAGCAATCCTGCCGTGCTGATGGGAGATGTCAATTTCACCATAAGCTACCGGCTCAAGGCGCAGGGGAGCGTCCCTGCAGGGAGTTGGTCGAACTGGACTGATGCGATCCTCGTCGAGGGGTGGATCAAGCGCGTGCTTGCCAAGATCACGCCCTTCAACCAGCGGATGTCGGATCTCTACAGCAACTCGATCAACACGGATGTCTCCCTGCTCACCCAGGCAGGCACCCGTTGGGAGGGTGACATCGCCCTGAACATGGAGAATATCAACGATGCTGGCTTGATCGAGATATACGAGACCGTGCTCAACCGCGGCAAGGGATTCACGATTAACTCCGACCTCGACACCGCCACCACTAACAACGCGCTGATCCTCGCCGCCGGCTATCTCAACGACCTTTACACCATCCTCGGCAACGAGGCATACGCGGACGGGGCCAATCCGACGATTTCGATCGACGACAAGGACAGCGTGACCGAGGTCAACACCAGCCGTTTCGCCTTCGAGGGCCAGGTGGCCAGTTCGCTTGATGAGGAACTCGCCCTGCTGCGCGGCCGGGATGACTTCAATGCCCAGGGCACGTCGCGGGCTCCGGCATATAACCGCCTGTGGTGGAACTACACCCGCGGCATCAACAGCGGAGAGGCCCTCTATGCGGTGAACTACAACATCAGCGAAAAGGCGGGCGCAAGCACCGCCGACGGCAATGTCGATGCGGCGGATGCTCAGCGGATGTTCCCGCAGGGCCATGGCGATGCTTATGGTCACTATCTCACTGCGCTCAAAGGCTACTACAAGCTGCTCACCCATCCCTATTTCACCTGGCGGCCCAGCGCCGAGACGGTGACGGTGCTCGGTGTGCCGGTGTCGGTGGACTACAAAGACGAGCGGAAGTTCGCCGCCGCCGCCGCCAACGTCGGCCGCACCGCCCAGCAAGTCCTTGGATTGGTTCATCGCCAGAGCTACAAGGATGATCCGGTCGCTGGCTGGTCACAGTTCCGAGATGGCAAGGTCAACACCCGCACCACGGTGGTCCGGCATCAGGGGTTGGATGAAACCGCAAGCCGCGCCACCCAGGGAGCCTTGTTCCACTGGATCGTCGGCAATGCGATGCTGCCGGATGTGGATGACAATCCCAATCACAGCGGCGTGCAGATCGTGGACCGCTCCACGGTGCCGGAACTCAACGAACTGCCCACCCTGGCGCTCAGCTACCAGACGACCATGGACTCTGCCAACGACCGCCTCAATCCGCTGGGTCTTGCCCCGGGGGCGATCGCCTTCGACCTTGATCCGTATTGGAACAATTCGCTAGGCCAGGAACTGGCGGACCCGACAGTGGTCGGCAAGAGCCACTACGAGCAGGTCTCGGTGCGGGCCTTGCAAGCGCTGAACAATGCCGCTGGCTCCTTCAACCAAGCTGCCACCATGACCCGGCTGCTGCGCAACCAGGAGAACCAGATCAGCGACCAGCAGACGGCCATCGAGGACGAGGAATATGCGATGCTGCAGGAGTTGAAGGACATTTACGGGAGCCCCTATGCCGGTGATGTCGGGCCCGGGAAAATCTATCCGCAGGGATATGAGGAACCGGATTATCTCCGCTGGAACATCATCGATCGTCCGCTGGACTGGATCGACACCGCCACGCCCGTGACCGTGACCTATCGCTATCCGGTGCAGTATCAGACTTTCTCGGGCGGGGCCATCGATGAAATAATCAAGAGTTATAAAGGGGGAGATAAGGATGGAGACGGCGAGCCGGACACGGTGGAGAAGACCTTCCAAGTGACCCCGAACCAGTGGGTGCAGTTCGCCGATGTGGTCGGTCCGGGCAGTGCGCTCGGCAAGCGGCCCTACACCGGTGCCCTGCAAGATGCTCTGGTTGAGGCACAACTCGCCCAAGTCGCGCTGCTGGCGGCCCGGGATGAGCTGGATGACTTGCGGACGCGCTTCTACCGGGAAAGAGAGTTGTTCGAGGGCTTGGTCACCATGCATGTAGGTCAGCAAGCGACGACGGCGACCATCGGCACGGGTCTAGTGCTGAACAATACCGCGGTCGCAGTATTGGAGTCTCTCGGGGAAATGCTTGATCTTGGTGCTGAATTAGCAGGCGCCATTCCAGAGGCGGGAGCTGCCTTTCTGCCCCTTTCAACGGGATTGTCGAACGATATGACATCGGCAGGTCGTGGTGTCCTGAAGTCATTGGGAACGGGAACCGAATTTGCCGCCAAAAGTTCAGCACTCATTCCGAAGGCATCGGCGCGCCTGCTTCAAGCCACGGTGGGCGGAGGCTTGGAGCTCATCAAGGAAAACACCCTCATGAGCCTCGGCTTCACCCAGGACGAACTGCAGGCCGCGTATGAATTCGAGCAGACCTACCGCGAACTCATCGGGATGTATACGCGCTTCACCGAGCTGACGACCGCCTACGCCACCGCCACGCAAAAGATCCAGAACCTGCAGGTGGCCGGAGAGACCATCCGGCAGCGGCGGGAGACCCTGCGCCAGCGTGCCGCTGCAGTGATCAACGGCTACCGGACGAAGGACCTGGCCTTCCGCACCTTCCGCAACGAGGCGTTGGTGCAGTACCGGACCTTATTCGACCTCGCGGGTCGCTACAGCTACCTCGCGGCCAAAAGCTACGATTACGAGACCGGCCTGCTGGGTACCCCGCAGGGACAAGCGGTGATCAATCGCATCGTTGCCTCCCGCTCGCTGGGAGACCTCACCGGTGGCGTGCCGCAAGCCACCACCAGCACCCTCGGCGATGCCGGACTGGCCGGGACCATGGCCCAGCTCAACGCGGACTTTGCGGTCGCCGAAGGGCGTCTCGGGATCAACAATCCGGATCACGACAACACGCTGTTCTCGCTGCGTCAGGAATTGTTCCGCATTCTGCCCCATGCTGAAGACGAAACCGTCGCCGCGGACGAGGCCTGGCAGCAAACGCTGGAGCAGCACATTGTGCCCGATGTCCTGTCCGACCCGCAGGTGGCTGCCTATTGCCGGGGACTGAAGAAAGCGGATGGCAGCGCGATTCCCGGCTTCATCATTCCGTTCAGCACCACGGTGGAGGACGGCAAGAATTTCTTTGGCCTCGATCTCGCCGCCGGAGACCATGCCTACAGCCAGAGCAACTTCGCCACCAAGATCGCGGCCGTCGGCCTTGCCCTGCCGGGGTACGTTGGCATGGGTTATGGGGAATCCACGCAGTCAAACGCACTCAGTGCGACGCCGTATGCCTATCTGATTCCCTGCGGCAACGATTTCATGCGCACGCCGCTGGGCGACACCGGAGAAATCCGCAGCTGGCAGGTGGTCGATCAGGCGCTGCCGCTGCCCTACAACCTTGGAGCCAGTGATTTCAACACCACGCAGTTCTTCGGCCCGAACGACACCTTCGCCGAACGGCCGTGGGTGATCCGCAAGCACCAGGCCTTCCGCATGGTGGCGGATCCCGCAATCTACGAAGACGGGTCCCTGCCGACCGTCTACACCAACGCCCGCCTCATCGGCCGCAGCGTCTGGAACAGCCAATGGAAGATCGTCATTCCTGCCATCACGCTCCTCAACGACGAGCAGCAGGGCATGAATAACTTCGCTGCGAGCGTGAAAGACATCCAACTCTTCCTCCGCACTTATTCGAACTCCGGCAATTGATGAAGCGCTTCGGTCTCATCGCCGCAGCCCTCGGCCTGACTGGGTTGGCTTACGTTTATGGGCCGGGGAGGAGACCTTCCCCGGCTCCGGCGGATCCCCCGGTGAGCCAACTTCCGGCCTCCCGGGCAGCCGTCGAGATCGACCCTGCGGAAATTTTCCGAAGGGCCTTCCGGCAGCCACCCGGCACTGGTGACAAGATTCTCCACGCCGAGCGCCGGGAGTGGACGGACGCCGCTGGCCTGAAACGGTGGCAGTGGTTCCTCGTGGTCGAGCCATCGCCTGAACTCGTCAAATACCTGCGCGAGGACAATGCCTTCGGGCTGGTGCCTGGTTCGGCGGGCTTGTTAGACTCCGAGGCTCCGAGTTGGTTTGTCTTCAAGCCGGATGATTTCTCGATCTTCCGGTCACCACACTCCGGGATGCGGCTGATGTTCAGCAAAACCGAAGGCGTCCTTTACGCCACCGATTCCGGGCGGGGCTTCACCAAGGGCGCACCTGAGCCTGTCAAACAGGCAGCGCCACCATCCGCTTCCGGCCGTTTGCCGACGACCCCTCCACCTATTTCAAAACCATGATGGAAACACTACCACACTTTCTGAGGGTCGGCCTTTTGATCTGGGTCGTCGCCCAGGGCCTCGGAACTACCCGTGCCGCCGTTCCACAGCAACTTAACCATCAGGGCCGCGTGGCGGTGAATGGAGTGAACTTTGAAGGCAACGGGCAATTCAAGTTCGCGTTGGTGAATGCCAATGGATCGGTCTCTTATTGGAGCAACGACGGCACCAGCAGTGCCGGTTCGGAGCCAACCTTGCCGGTGACGCTTCCAGTGACCAAGGGGCTTTACTCAGTGCTGCTCGGCAACACAGCGCTCGCCAATATGACGGCGCTCCCTCCGAGTGCTCTGGAGGCTGACGAGGTGCATCTGCGAATCTGGTTCAATGACGGCAGCCGTGGTTTTCAACTGATCACGCCTGATCAGCGCTTGGCTGCAGCACCCTATGCGCTGCTTGCGGCCAAATCGACATTGGCTGATCGTTTCACCGGATCACTCGCAGGAGAGGTGACCGGGACGCAGGGAGCGACTTCGATTGCTGCTGCGACGGTGACGGGGAAGTTATTGACGGGATATGTCTCCGGCGCGGGAACACTCAGCGCCGAGGACACGATTCTGAGTTCGATCGGCAAACTCAACGGCAACGACGCTCTCAAAGCGAACCTTGCCAGCCCGACGTTCACGGGGACCGTGAATGGCACCTTCAGCGGTCCGCTCACCGGTAACGTGACCGGAAACGTCTCTGGAAGTGCCGCTAGTTTCTCGGGCTCGCTCGCGGGTGATGTGACCGGCACGCAGGGCGCGACGACGATTGCCGCCGCCACGGTGACGGGAAAATCCCTGACGGGGTATGTGTCGGGCGCTGGAACCCTCAGTGCCGCGGACACGATCCTATCAGCCATCAACAAGCTCAATGGCAACGTTGCACTTAAAGCAAACTCGGCTAGTCCTACGTTCACGGGAACTGTGAGTGGCATTACCGCCTCGATGGTGGGTCTGGGCAACGTTAACAATACTTCGGATGCGAACAAGCCGGTGTCGACGGCGCAACAAACGGCGCTGAATCTGAAGGCGAACCTTGCCAGCCCGACGTTCACGGGGACCGTGAGTGGCATTACCGCCTCGATGGTGGGTCTGGGCAACGTTAACAATACTTCGGATGCGAACAAGCCGGTGTCGACGGCGCAGCAGACGGCGCTGAATCTGAAGGCGAACCTTGCCAGCCCGACGTTCACGGGGACCGTGAACGGCATCACGGCTTCGATGGTGGGACTTGGGAATGTCACGAATACTTCGGATGCGAACAAGCCGGTGTCGACGGCACAGCAGGCGGCGCTGAATCTGAAGGCGAACCTTGCCAGTCCGACTTTCACGGGAACGGTGAATGGCATCACTGCGGCGATGGTGGGACTCGGGAATGTCACGAATACTTCGGATGCAAACAAGCCGGTTTCGACGGCGCAGCAGGCGGCGCTTGATCTCAAGGCGAACCTTGCGAGCCCGGCATTCACGGGCACGGTCAGCATTCCTGCAGGCACGGCTTTGTCAGCGCCGCTGAAGTTCACGGCTGGAACCAGCCTGACATCTCCCTCATTCGGGGCTGTCGAGTTTGATGGGACGAATCTGTATCTTACCACCAACTCCGCCAGTCCGACCCGCAAGACCCTCGCTTTCACAGATTCCGTAGCCTCTGCGGTCCCGATGGCCAATCTCACCACTGCTCCAGTGGAGCCGGTGCTAGCCTGGGGCAACAATCACGATGGCCAAACCAGCATGCCGGCCCTGGCGAACGTGGCCGCCGTCGCCGCCGGGGAATCCCACAGTCTCATCCTGCTCGACGCCGGCACCGTGGTCGCCCGGGGTCTCAATACCAACGGTCAGGTGACAGTGCCCGCCGGTTTGACCGGGGTCACGGAAATCGCTGCCGGCACCTCGCACAATCTGGTCCGGAAATCCGATGGTACGCTCGTCGCCTGGGGTGACAATTCCTACGGCCAAACCACGATTCCCAGTGGGATCGCTACCGCCACCCGGGTCGCGGCTGGCGAAAAACACAGTCTCGCGCTGCTGGCTGATGGCAGCGTCCGCGTCTGGGGAGACAACAGTTTCGGTCAAACGACACTGCCTGCCAGCCTGACCGGTGCGGTGATCACCGCGATCGCTGCGGGCTCCGATCACTGCCTTGCGCTCAAGAGTGATGGAACGGTGATTTCGTGGGGGCGCGATGATGCTGGGCAAGTGACTCTGCCATCCGGACTTGTCAACGTGGTCGCCATTGCTGCGGGTGCCTACCACAGCCTTGCGCTTAAAAGTGACGGCACGGTGATTGCGTGGGGCTGGGACATTGGCGGCCAGGCCACGGTTCCGGCGGGTCTCAGTGGAGTCACAAAGCTCGCTGGCGGTTATGCCTTCAGCATGGCCTTGAAGGCCGACGGCACCCTGGTGCTGTGGGGGGATAATTCGAATGGTCAGACCACGGTTCCAGCGGCTGCCACCCAGGTGACGCACATCGGGGCGGGCGCATCGCACGCCCTTGCGTTGCGGGCTGACGCCATCGCGGCTCAGGTCGCCCTCCTCGATCAGGACAACGTGTTCAGCGGCAAGGTCGGGATCGGACGCACCCCGGCAACCAACGCCCTTGAAGTGAATGGCAACGCCAGCAAGAGCTCGGCCGGAAGCTGGCTCTCGAACTCCGATCGGCGGATCAAGGCCGACATCGGGTCGATCACCGGTGCCCTCGAGAAACTCGATCAGGTACGATTGGTCGATTTCCGCTACACCGACGAATACCTTGCGGTGCATCCCGAGATCGAGGACCGGCGCTACCCGAATGTGATCGCCCAGGAGTTCCAGGAGGTCTTTCCGGATGATGTGAAAGGCAGCGGCGAGACCCTGTCCGACGGATCGGAAATCCTCCAGGTCGACACCTATCCGCTGACGATTTATTCGGCCGCCGCGATTCAGGAACTGCATCGCGAGAACCAACAGCAGCGGGGAAAAATAGCCGAGCTGGAAGAACGCCTCCGCAGGATTGAGGAATCCCTCAAGGAAAAGTAAATGTCAGCCACCCGAACTGCCATCCTCTCGTTTTTGCTGTCGGTTCCTGCGTTGGCCGGGATCAGCACGGACTATTCCATGGACGCTGTGCTCGATGGTGGGGGCACCGCCGGCTCCAGCGCCGACTATGCGCTCAATCCCTCCATGGGACCCGGTGCTGCCGGATCGTCTGGGGGCTATGCGTTCCGGGGCGGTTTTTCCGGAATGCTCAGCGATACCGCTTCCCTTGTGCTGTCGGCGGCAGGCGCAGCGGACAGCATGAATGAACGGGCCACCCTCCAGTTCGAAGCGCGGATCCGTTATGATGACGATACGGTGGCCGCCTTTGCCCTGCCTGCGGCTAACCTCACCTGGTCCGTCGCGGAAGGGCCGATTGCCGCCATCAACAATGCCGGTAAGGCCACTGCCGGCTCCGTCTATCAGGATACACCGGCCACCGTCAGGGCCATCTATCAGGGTCTGGAAGGGCTCTTGCCCATCACGGTCCGCAACCTCACCGGCGACGACTTCGGCTCCTATGCTGCGGATGGCCTGCCCGACCTCTGGCAGGTGCGGTACTTCGGCGAATCCGCCCTTCCGGCGGTTGCCGGTGCCGATGCGGATCCTGATGCGGATGGGTTGACCAATTTCCAGGAATACACCTTTGGCACGGATCCCTCCGTGGTTTCCAGCGGGGTGCCGCTCTCGGTGATCCTGCACGACCGCCAGGCGAGCCCCATCATCTTCACGGGTGACCCCGTGGTCTACACCTTCACCTTCAACCGGGACATCGATCTCTCCACGTTCGCGCCCTCTGATCTGCGCAACGCCAGCGCCACTACGCCCGCCACCTTCACCATCGGTTCCATCACGGAACAGGGATTCACGCGCACATACGTGGTCACTGTCATTCCGACCAGTGTGGGCTTGCTCGATCTCCGCATTGCCCAGGGGGCTCAGATTCTCGACGACGTGGGATTCGCCCTCGACACTTCCGGCGGAGATCTCGGTGCCGGAGGCGGTAATCCAACCATCACGGTGACGGCGCGCAATCAGGTGATCACCTTCCCGCAGCCGTCATCTATGGTATACGGCATCAGTCCGGGTTTCGCACTGGGAGCCACGGCGTCCTCCGGTCTCCCGGTGAGCTACACCCTGAATTCAGGACCAGTGACGCTGGTGGACGGCTTTGTGACGCCGATCGGAGTGGGTGAGGTCAGCATTACGGCCACTCAGGCGGGCGATGCAACGAACACGCCTGCGGAACCGGTCACCCGTACCTTTAACGTTCTCATCCTCGGAACCGGCACGGCTCCGCGCATGAACATCCGGAGCAATGGCCTCTCCATCCGCAGCGGAGGGACCAGGTTCTTCCACCGTGACAATACCGACTTCGGAAAGTACACGTCAGGCGAGTCCGTCCCGAAGACCAACGTCTACACCATTGAGAATCTCGGGGACCGTACCCTCATTCTGAGCAACGTGTCCGCACCGGTGACGCTCACGAACCTGAGCGGCCCAGCCGCTTTCCGGGTGGTGCAGCCATCCTTCACATCGGTGCTTGGCGGCGGGCGTCTCACTGCCAACACGGTCGACTTCAGCATTGTCTTCGAACCGACCACGGTTGGCGTGACCGAGGCGGAGATTTCCATCCAGAACAGCGATTCGAACCGCAGTCCCTATACGTTCCTGATCCGCGGCGAGGCGATTGCCAGCCCGGCTCCGACTGATCTGATCCTCGTGGACAACCGGGTGCAGTACAATGTCCTCTCGGTTGGGCCGTCCGGCACCGCCGCTGGCCTACTGTCACCGGTTCCGGTGGTGGGAACTGACTACACGTACTCCATTGTTGGTGGCACAGACGCAAGCCTCTTCAATATTCCTACGGGAACCAACCAACTCCGTCTCAATATTGGTGAGACCCCGGACATTGTGGCGAAGCCCAGGTACTTCGTGCGCATCCGGGTCACCCGCGGGGCTGCCACGTTCGAGAAGGATTTCGAGGTCATCGTGATGACAGTTGCCTCCAAGGAAGGTGACTTCGTGGTCAATGACCGCGGGCCGAGCGATTCCGGGGTCGATATCTCGGGTTCAGGTCAGATTCTGCTCGTATCGAAGGACTCAGCCGGGGCGGCCTATGTGTCGCAGACATACCGCACCGACATCGTCGATCCGTACGAAATCGCTGTCGAGGCGGACGGCGATTTCATCATCGCGAACTACGAACACGTCCTCAACACGCTTACTCTGAAGCCCGACGGTGGCATCTACCGCATCGATCGCATCACTGCCGAGCGCACCAAGGTGACCGGTAACACCGGCGCACAGGGCGAGGTGGTGCTCCGTACTCCGCTCGGGGTCGAGGTCGAATCCGACGGCAACATCATCGTGGCCGATGCGGATTACAGTCCAGACGGTGGTACGACCTTCACCGGTGGTGTCATCCGGGTCAATCCCAGCACGGGCGCAAAGACCCTGCTGGCCTCCGGCGGAACTCTTGAGTACGTCCAGGGAATCGGTCTGAACCCGGTGAGCGGCGAAATCTACATCTCGAACATCCGGTTCCCGCTGACTAGGGGAGGCCAGATCATCAGAGTAAACAAGACAACAGGTCAGCAAACGGTCATCACTCCTTCCAGTGGACCCAATATCGTCCGTTTTCCCGTGGGAATCGCCTGCGAAGCGGATGGTCAGTCACTGGTGGTGGCCGATGCCTTTGCGCAGCGTCTCATCAAGATTGACCTGACGACTGGCAATCAGTCCTACCTGACGGCACTTCCTGAAACTCTGGATCCACTGAGCAGCGAGCCGAAACTCGACTTCCCGACGCATGTCGCCATCGAGGCGGACGGCAATTACATTGTCACAGATGGCCGCGACGATCTCCGCCCGCGCCGGGTCATTCGCATCGACAAGGGCACCGGAATTGCGAGCCTGATAGTCGGCGATACGGGGAACAGCTTCTTTGACCAACCCCGCGGTGTCAGGATTGCCAAATGAAGCTGGCTCGCTGTGTCAGGATAAGTTGTCCAAGCTGCGCAGTTGTGATTCCGAATGGGGTGTGCTGCTGCGGCGGGGATTTTTTTGGGGCGTCGGGCCATCATCAGGAAGGTTTTGGTGGGCTTTGAGTGAAGGTCAGGGTTGTTTCCGGGAGATGGAGAGTCCGATGAGGAGGCCGAGGAAGCCGAGGATGGCGGAGAGGGTAGGCCAGAAGAGAGGACCGCCGAGGTCGCCCTGGGAGGCGGCGAAGAGGAAGAGGAGGAAGGGGAGGAGGCAGCCGCCGGTGAGGCAGCCGGTTGAGGCGTGGCTGCGTCGAGGGGGGATTGGTTCTGGTGGAGGGGGTGTCAGAGGAGAGAGGGGTGATGGGGGCAAAAAAGTGCCCGGCCCTGTGAGGTGGGGCCGGGCGCTGTAGGGTGGGAAGAGTTCCGAGGGGGTGCGGGGGGATCAGCGTTTGGCTTCGATGGCCTTGACGAGCATGGCACCCATGTCGGCTGGGGAATCTGCCACGAGGATCCCGGCGTCGCGGAGGGCCTCCTTTTTGGCTTCGGCGGTGCCTTTACCGCCTGAGATGATGGCACCGGCGTGGCCCATGCGGCGACCGGGGGGAGCGGTGGCACCGGCGATGAAGGCGGCGACTGGTTTCCGGCAGTTTTCCTTGATCCATGCGGCGGCTTCTTCTTCGCCGGAGCCTCCGATTTCGCCGATGAGGATGAAGGCGTCGGTGTCCGGGTCTTCGGTGAAGAGTCTGGCGCAGTCGGTATGGGAGAGGCCGTTGATGGGGTCGCCGCCGATGCCGATGCAGGTGCTTTGGCCGAGGCCGCGGCTGCTGAGCTGCCAGACGGCTTCGTAGGTGAGGGTACCGGAGCGGCTGACGACGCCGACGCGGCCGGGTTTATGGATGTAGCCAGGCATGATGCCGATTTTGGCGGCTCCTGGGGTGATGATGCCTGGGCAATTCGGGCCGATGAGGACGCTTTTGGAGTGGGCCATGGCGTGTTTGACGCGCATCATGTCATTGACGGGGATGCCTTCGGTGATGCAGACGATGAGTTCGATGCCGGCGTCGGCGGCTTCGAGGATGCCATCGGCGGCGAAGGGAGGGGGCACGAAGATCATGGTCGCGTTGCAGCCAGTGGCGGCGCGGGCTTCGTGGACGGTGTCGAAGATGGGGATGGAGTCGTCGAATTTCTGACCGCCTTTGCCGGGGGTGACACCGGCGACGACATTGGTGCCGTAGTCGCGGCAGCCGCGGGCGTGGAAGGCTCCGGAATTGCCGGTGATGCCTTGGACCAGAAGACGGGTATTTTTATCGACGAGAACGCTCATGGGAATGGATAAGAGGAGGGAATCCGGTGAATGGCAAGGGGTGGATTCCGGGGACAGTTACGAGGCTGGCGGGGGGTTGGGCTGGGACTTTCCGAAGACGAGGGCTTCGATCTGGGCGCAGAGGATATGGATGAGGACGAGGTGAGCTTCCTGGATATGGGCGGTGGAGTGGTCCGGGACGATGAGCGGGACATCTGCGAGGGGGGCGGCGAGGCCGCCGTTGCGTCCGAGGAGGGCTACGCTGCGGAGGCCGCGGGAGCGGGCGCGTTCGAGGGCGCGGAGGACATTGGGGGAATTTCCGCTGGTGGTGATGGCCATGAGGACGTCGCCGGGGCGGCCGAGGCCATCGATCTGGCGTGCGAAGACCTCATCGAACTGGTAATCGTTGGCGGTGGCCGAGAGGAAGCTGCCGTCGGCGGTGAGGTTGATGGCGGCGAGGGGAGGGCGGTCGCCGTCGAGGCGGCAGAGGAGTTCGGTGGAGAAGTGTGCGCTTTCCGCGGCGCTGCCGCCATTTCCGCAGGACAGGATGCGGCCTCCGGAGTGGAGGCAGGAAGCCATGGTATGGGCGGCGCGGGCGACCTCGTTTTCCATGGAGCGGACTGCTTCGAGGGCAGCGATGGAGCGGTCGAGGTGCGATTGGAACATGGGGGTGATGATGGGGCGGGCGCGGCGGCGCTTCAAGACGGAGAATCGGACTTGCTGGGGTGGAGTCAGGGATTGGTGAAATCGAAGCGGCGGGTTGTGTCGCCGGTGATGATTTCGAGGAAGTCGATTTCCGTGGTATCGGAGAGGGGTAGGTGGAGGCGGACGATGCCTGCGGAATTGTCCGGGTGGGGGATGGTCAGTCTGAGGGTTGTCCAGTCGCCCGCCTTCGTGGAAAAATCGATTGGTTTGGGGGATGCGGCGGGTTGTGCGTTGGGTGAGGGGATCCATGCGACGCGGCCGGGTCCGCCTTCGTTGCGGAGGCGGAAGTGGAGATGGGCAGGGCTCTTGAGTGGGCCGGGGGCGAATCCGAGGAAGGGGTCTTTGGCTGGGTTGGTGACGACGAGTGCGCCGTCGCGGATGGTGGCCGAGGCGTTGCGGACCTTCCAGCCTGAGAATGAGGGATCGTTCTGCTTCTTGGGGGAGGAATCTGGGCGATGGGCTGCGGCCTTGGGATTCCATGCTGGATTTGGCTGGGGGACGACGGCATGGGTATCCTTGAGGAACTGGGAGATGAGGGCGTCGAGTTCCGATGTGAGGGTGGGCTCGGATGCGGCGACGCTGGTGGATTCCGAGGGATCGCTGGCGAGGTTGTAGAGTTCGAGTCGGTGCGATCCGTCCGGGTTGCCATGGAAGTAGCGGATGAGTTTCCATGGGCCGCTGCGGACGGCGCAGGCTGGGTGCTGGCCTGAGGCTGGGGTATCGTGCGGGAAGAAAGTGAAGATGGTATCGCGGTGCGGGGTGGCTGGGTTGCGGAGGACGGGGGCGAACGAACGTCCATCGGTTTGCAGGTCGGCTGGCAGAGTGATGCCGGTGGCTTCTGCGAGGGTGGGGAGGAAGTCGATGCTTTGGATGAGGGCGTCTGATTGGGATCCCTGCGGGGTGACGCCGGGCCAGACGACGAGGCAGGGTTCGCGGACACCGCCTTCGAAGACCGAGGCTTTGCCGCCGCGGAGCGGGGCATTGCTGGTGGGTGGGAGGTGGGCGAAGCGGTTTGGTTGTCCGGCTGGGCTTTCCGATTTCATGGCTTGCCAGTTTACGCCGCCGTTATCCGAGAAGAAGACGATGATGGTGCGGTCGAGGAGGTTTTCGGATTCGAGGGTAAGGACGATGGTGCCGACGGCGTCGTCGAGGCTGGCGACCATGGCAGCGTAGAGTGGATTCGCCTGCGGGCCGCTGGGTGAGGAACTGGCGAACTGGGCGATGGAGTCCGGTTTGGCTTCGTAGGGGGAATGGACCGAGAAGGCCCAGTAATTGAGGAAGAACGGCTGGTGGCGGTGTTTGCGGATGAACTGGGCGGCTTCCTGAGCGGTGCGGTCCTCGATGTGTTCGCCGAGCTGGCCTGTGACTGGCTGAGGGCCGCTGAATTTCCATGGGGCGAGGTAGCTGCCGGCAGGGCCGGGGCCGTGGTGGTGGGGGAAGTCCGAGGCGAAGCCCTGTTCGAGGGGAGAGAAGGGAGTTGCTCCGAGGTGCCATTTGCCGAAGTGGGCCGTGGCGTATCCGGCGTCGCGCAGGAATTCCGGGAGAGTGCGGTGGGTGGTATCGAGTCGGGTAGCGCTGGTGGGGATGAGCCAGCGGGCTGAGGGGGCGGCTTTGGTGGGCAGAGATGCCTTCAGTCGGACCTCCGGGACGTGGCAGGTGGGGGCGGTGATGCCGAGTCTGGCTGGATAGAGGCCCGTGAGGATGCTGGCGCGGGTGGGGGAGCAGAGGGGATTGGCGGCGTATGCGTTGGTGAACTTCATGCCGCGGCGGGCGAGGGCATCGATGTGCGGGGTGCGGTGGAACTTGCTGCCGTAGCATCCCGTGTCCGCCCAGCCGAGGTCATCAGCGAGGATGAAGACGAGATTTGGCCGCTGCGGCGCGGGCGCACCCGGGTCGGTGGTGCTGCTGGCGGCGTGGGCGGCGGCGGTGAGCAGGCCGAGGCATACCGCGGAGAGAGCGACGATCGAGCGGGCGGGGTGGCAGCGGAACATGGCTGCCGAGGGTAGGTCAGGGCCGGGGGAAATGCGAGGGCGTGATGCCGTGGCGGAGGCGACCGGGTGCCTGCGGCGGATTATGCGAGGAGGGAGTGGATGACGTGGGCGGGTTCGACCCCGGTGAGGCGGAAGTCGAGTCCCTGGGAACGGACCGAGAGTTTCTCGTGGTGGAGGCCGAGGAGGTGGAGGATGGTGGCGTGGATATTGCGGATGTGGGTGGGGTGGGTGACGGGGGCGAAGCCGAATTCGTCCGTTTCGCCGAAGACGGTGCCGGGGCGGAAGCCGCCGCCGGCGAACCACATGGTGAAGGCGTCGATGTGGTGGTTGCGGCCGGTGGATTCCCGGACTTCGCCCATGGGGGTGCGGCCGAATTCGCCGCCCCAGATGACGATGGTATCGTCGAGGAGGCCGCGCTGGGCGAGGTCAGTGACGAGGGCGGCGCAGGCCTTGTCGATGTCGGCGCATTTGGCTGGGAGGTGCTGCTGGAGGTTTTCGGTGGGGCCGCCGTGGTGGTCCCAGTTGGTGTCGTAGAGCTGGACGAAGCGGACGCCGCGTTCGACGAGGCGGCGGGCGAGGAGGCAATTGCGGGCGAAGGAACTTTCCTTCTGTTCGCGGATGCCGTAGAGGTCGAGGGTGGCTTGGGATTCCGCGGACAGGTCCATGAGTTCCGGGGCACTGGTCTGCATGCGGTAGGCCATTTCGAGGGCCTTGATGCGGGTGGAGATTTCGTCGTCGCCGGTTTCGTCGAGGTGGATCTGGTTGAGTTGGCGGACCGAGTTGACGAGCTGGGCTTGTGCGTCTGGGGAAATGCCGTCCGGGGTGGAGAGGCTGACGATGGGGTCGCCTTTGCTGCGGAGGGGGACGCCCTGGAAGGACGAGGGGAGGACGCCGCTGGTCCAGAGCGAGGCACCGCCGCGTGGACCGCGCGGGCCGCTTTGGAGAACGACGAAGCCGGGGAGGTCATCGCAGGTGCTGCCGAGGCCGTAGGTGACCCATGCGCCCATGCTGGGGCGGCCGAAGAGGCCGCTGCCCGTATTCATGAAGAGTTTCGCCGGGGCGTGATTGAAGAGGTCGGTCTGGCAGGTACGGACGATGGTGAGGTGGTCGACGATTTTTGCGGTGTGCGGGAGGTAGGAACTGACCCATGCACCGGACTGGCCGTGCTGCTGGAATGACGGGATGGGGGCGAGGAGGTCCGTGCGGTGGCTGGAGTTCATGAAGGCGAAGCGTTTGCCTTCGGTGAAGCTGGCGGGGATCGGCTGGCCGTTGCGGCGGACGAGTTCCGGTTTGTGGTCGAATGTTTCCAGCTGGGACGGGCCGCCTGCCATGAAGAGGAAGATGACGTTTTTGGCGCGGGGCTGGTGGTGCGGGGTGCTGGTGGGGGTGCTGGTGGCGCGCGAGGAGAGCTGGGAGAGCGCGATGGAGCCGAGGCCGACGGCGCATTGCTGGAAGAGGTGGCGTCTGGTGATGAGGAGAGGGTCCGCAGTCATGGGGAGGTGGGTCATTCGCGGGTGATGGTTTCGTCCATGTTGAGGAGGGTGCGGGCTGCCGTGAAGGGTTCGAGCGGAGTGAGGATGGCGAGTTCAGCGTCCGAGGGGGTACGGGCGGTGCAGCGGAGGAAGGCCTCGGTGATTCCGGCTGTACGGATGATGGAGGCGAGGGCCTGGGCGCATTCGACGAACGAGGCATCGTTCATGAGAGTGAGGGCCTGGAGGGGAGTGTTGCTGCGGAGGCGTCGGGTGCAGGTGGTGAAGCCTTCCGGGGCGTCGAAGACGGCGAGAGAAGGCGGGGGCGTGGCGCGGAAGAGAAACGTGTAGAGTCCGCGGCGGTAGCGGTCCGGTCCTGTGCTGACTGGCCATGGGTGGCGTGACTGACCGAGGTTCATGACACCGTCCGGGATGGGTGGGTAGACAGGCGGGCCGCCGATGGTGCGGTGGAGGAGACCACTGGCCGAGAGGGCGTGATCGCGCACCAGTTCTGCGTCGAGGCGGAGACGCAACTGGCGGGCGAATGAGGCATTGAGGGGGTCGCGTTCGCGTTGCTGAGGGGACGTGCGGGAAGACTGGCGGTAGGCGTGGGACGACACGATGAGGCGGAGGACGTGGCGGAAGTTCCAGTGATGGCCGGTGAATTGCGTGGCGAGGAAATCGAGCAGTTCCGGGTGGGAGGGTGGAGAGCCCTGGGTCCCGAAGTCGTTGTCCGATTCCACGAGGCCGCGGCCGAAGCAGGCGATCCAGATGCGGTTGGCGATGACGCGGGCTGTGAGGGGATTGGCTGGGCTGACGATCCAGCGGGCGAGGTCGAGTCGGTCCGGGGAAGGGCCTCTGGGCTGGAGTGGCGGGAGGATTCCCGGGGTACCGGGTGAGACGGCCGGGCCGGGCCTTGTGAAATCCCCTTTAATGAGGATGTGGGTGGGGCGTGGCTGGGAACGTTCCGCGAGGACCATGGTTGTGGGCATGCGGTTGAGTTCCGTTTCGATTTCCGCGCGGCGGCGGAGGCCCGTGGTGGTGGGGCCGTCCGGCTGGGCGATGGCGGCGAGGGATTGCCAATGCTGGGGCGAGCGATCGGCGGCAGGCGTCCGGAGCGCCTTGCGGACAGGATCCGGGAGCCGGCGTCGGGCAGGGTCGTCGAGTGACTGTTCCCATTTGGTGATCGCGCTCATTTCCTCGGGAGAAGGCATCGATTGCCTTGCCGGGAGGCGTTTCAGTTCCGTTTCGAGGGCGGGGAGGTGAGGGTTGCCTCCGTGGACTCGGAGGGTGGGTTCGTCCTGCTGATTTAAGAAGGCGAAGAGTTCGTAGAATTCCTGCTGCGGGATGGGATCGAACTTATGGTCGTGGCATTGCGCGCAGCCGACCGAGAGGCCGAGCCAGACGGTGCCGGTGGTGGCGACGCGGTCGAAGACACTGTCGATGCGGAATTGTTCGGGGTCGATGCCGCCTTCCTGATTGATCTGGGTATTGCGGTGGAAGCCGGTGGCGATGCGCTGGTTTTCCGTGGCACCGGGGAGGAGGTCGCCGGCGAGTTGTTCGATGGTGAACTGGTCGAACGGGACGTCCTGATTGAAGGCATTGACGACCCAGTCGCGGTACGGCCAGATCTGGCGAGGGCCGTCGATGGAATAGCCATGACTGTCTGCGTAGCGTGCCTGGTCGAGCCACCAGCGGGCCCAGCGTTCGCCGAAGTGCGGGCTGGCGAAGAGGCGGTCCGTGAGGGCCTGCCATGCGCTTTCCGGGTTTGCCTGCCATGCCGCAGTGAAGTCGCGCACTTCCTCCGGGGACGGCGGGAGACCGGTGAGGTCGAGCGAGAGGCGGCGGATGAGCGTGGCCGGAGGGGCAGCGGGAGCCGGGGAGAGGCCTGCCTTCTGGATGCCCGGGGCGAGCAAGTGGTCGATGGGGTGGCCTGCTTCCGGCGGGACGGGAGGGGATTGGGGTGGGGAGAAGGCCCAGTGGGGTTCGTAGGCGGCTCCCTCGGCGATCCATGTGCGGATCAATTCCTTCTGCTGCGGGGAAAGCGGGGGACGGTGAGCTTCCGGGGGCGGCATGACCTCGTCCGGGTCGTCCGAGAGGATGCGGAGCCATGCGGCCGACTGATCCGGTTGGCCCGGGGTGATGGCGGGGAATGGGTCGCGCGCGGCCGTGGCTCCTTCCGGGGTATCGAGGCGGAGGTCTGCCTTGCGGTGTTTGGCATCGAACCCGTGGCAGGAAAGGCATTGTTCCGCGAGGATGGGGCGGATATCGCGGTTGAAGCGGACCGTTTCCGGAGCGGCGGCGGCAACGGCGAGGGTGATCTGCAGGACAAAGGCCGGGCGGAACATGGCCAATCCTGTAGTGGGCTGCGGGAGATTTGCCAAGTCCGGTTGGGCGGTGGAAATGCGGGACGTGGAAGCGTCCGGAAAACTGATTGCCCCGGGCATTCTGATTTCCTATGACCGCGGGATGAATCTGCTGGCGAATGCTGCCTCTCCCCTTTGGCCCTTTGTGGTTCTGATTGTCTGTGTCGGATTTGTGATTCTGGCGATTTCCCGGCTGCGGCTGCATCCGTTTCTGGCGCTGATCCTTGCTGCGCTGCTGGCTGGGGTGATGGCGTCGTCGCTGCCGGCTGATCCGAAGAATCCGGCCAAGGGAAAGCTGCTGCGGGCGGTGGAATTATGCACCGAGGAATTCGGGACGACGGCCGGGAAGCTGTCGATTGTGGTGGGAATGGCCACGCTGATCGGGATGTGCATGATGCAGAGCGGGGCGGCAGACAAAGTGGTGCGGAGGTTTCTGGCGATCACGGGAGAGGGTCGGGCCGGGCTGGCCCTGCTGGCGGCCACCTATTTTCTGTCGATTCCGATTTTCTTTGATACGATGTTCATGCTGATGGTGCCGATTGCGATGGCGCTGGCGATGCGGACGGGCGGGAATTTTTCGCTGTATGTGCTGGCGATCTGCGGGGCAGGGGTGACGACGCATTCGATGACCGTGCCGCATCCGGGGCCGCTCATGGTGGTGGAGAATCTCAAGCTCGACACGGGCATATCGCTGTTTGCGGGGATTCTGGTGGGGATGATCCCGGTGGGGCTGGGATGGTTTGCGATGAAGCGGATTGCGGCGGCCAACGATGTGCCCATGCGCGAAACGCCGAATGCGCCGCTTTCCAGTCTGCGGGCACTCGTGGACCGGCCCGAGAGCGAACTGCCGTCATTCGCGGCGTCGATTGCGCCCGTGGTGCTGCCGATCCTGCTGATCAGCGGGGCATCATTCTTTGAGATTGCGCGGCATGCCTTCGGCCAGGGTAAGGAATGGGCTCAGTTTGCCGGGACGGGCGGGGCAGAAGCCGGCTGGTTCCGTCAGGCGTATCATCTCTTCGAGTTCATCGGGAACAAGAACATTGCGCTGATGATTGGCGGGTTTCTGAGCATCCTGCTGCTGGTGCGGCAGAAGAAGCTCGGCATGGAAAAGGTCAGTGCGCTGATGGGGCCACCGCTCGAGACGGCCGGGGTGATCATCATGATCACAGCGGCTGGCGGGGCCTTCGGGCTGATGCTGCGGAATGCGGGGGTGGGGGAAGCGATCCGGCATCTGGTGGCCGGGCGCAGTGTCGATCTGATTCTGCTGTCGTGGCTGGTGGCGCTGGTGCTGCGGATTGCGCAGGGCAGTGCGACCGTGGCGATGCAGACGACGTCGGCGATGATCTACCCACTGCTGGCGGCGGCGGCGCCTGCCTATTCGCCGATGTATGTCTTTCTGGCGATCGGGTTCGGGGCCTTTGGCTGTTCGTGGATGAACGACAGTGGGTTCTGGGTGGTGTCGCGGCTCAGTGGCTTCAGCGAGCGGGAGACCCTGCGGACGTGGACCCTGCTGCTGACGGTGCTGTCCGTGATTGGTCTGGTGGCCACGAAGCTGCTGTCCGTGGTACTGCCGTTCCATCCTTGAGTGGCGGCGCGGGCCGCGCGGCGGGAATGTTCAGGAGGCGAGTTGGACGCGGACTTCGGCGCGTTCGAAATCGTAGGCTTCGAGGAGGGGCATGCGCCGGAAGCCGCCGAGTTTGGCGAAGAGGCTGTCCGGGAAGACTTCGATGGCCGTGTTGAAGGCCGAGGCGGCGTCGTTGAAGTAGGAACGCGCGAGGGCGATGCGTTGTTCCGTTTCGATGAGCTGGGCCTGAAGTTGCTGGAACGAGTGGTGGGCGCGGAGGTCCGGGTATTTTTCCGCGAGGTGGACGATGTGGGAAGCGATGCCGTGATAGTTGGTGCCGGGATGACCTGGGGGAGTGGCGTCCGACTGGGCGCGGAGCTGGGCGAGGGTTTCGAGGACCGACTGTTCGTGGGAGCGCATGCCTTCGACGATGCTGACGAGCGGCGGGATGAGGTCGGCGCGGCGTTTCAGCTGGACTTCGAGGAGAGACCAGCCCTGGCGGACGCGGTTTCTGGTATCGACGAGGCTGTTGTAGATGAGAATCTTCCAGCTGAGGAGCCAGAGGGCGGCGTAGATGCCCGCGGCGGCGAGGCCCCAGAGGATGCCCTGTTCCGGGTCGCGTTCGAGGAAGGGAGCCCATCCGGCGATGCCTGCGGCGACGAGTCCGGCGAGTCCCCAGCCCGAGCGGGAGAAGCCGTAGCGGCTGAGGACTTCCTCCTCGGTTTCCGTGGTGAGGAGGTAGAGGGGGGCATGGGGAGCGGCGATGATTTCCGGGGCTACCATGTCCGAGCGTTCGCGTGCTTCACCGACCACATAGAGCTGGGTGTGGAGGGGAATGCCGGCTTCCACGAAAGTCCGGGTCATGGTGGTATTGGCGATGGCCCCGCGGGGTCCGCGGCCGTAGTAGAGCGGGTGGGACGGTCCGCAGGTGACCTGGACGAAGCTGAGGGGGCGCACTTCGGCGCCATCCGGGTTGATGCGGATGACACCGGAATCGTCCTTGAGGTAGAACGGGCCGGTTTCGCCGCCGCGGTCGACGGTGACGACACCGGTTTCGACGCGGGTTCTGGTGCGGATTTGTCCCTGGTCGTCGCGGTAGGTTTCCTGGACGACGCGGCGCCAGTGTTCATCGACGCGCCATGAGTAATGTACGCAGGGGTGTCCGGCGAGGTAGGACGTGTAGGGATGTTCCGATTCTGCGGAGCCCTTGAGTTCGACAAGGCCGATGAAGACCCCCTGTACGCTGGACGTGGGCAGGGCCGTGAGGAGGCGGCGGCGCTTGTTGGCGCGGTGGCCGGCAAACAGGGCGGCGACCGCGAGAATCGCGGCACCGGCAGAAATCAGGAGAGGCCCATCGTCCATGGGGGCGCATCAAAGCACGTCCGGCGGGTTTGCCAATTGATGATGCTGGGGGATCCTGACATTCAGTGGCTGGCGGTGGCGGGCGGGATGAGCAGGTGAAGAAGCCCGATCTGGAAGAAAGCGGTGGATTCCGGATAGGCGTCCCATGCGAGCCGGGGAAGGAGGTCCGGAGAGGCGGGAGCCGTGATGCGGTTATGGATTGAGCCGATTGCGCTGAGCAACCGGGTCTGGAGGGCGTTGTGGCCCAGGAAAGTGGCGGTGATGGCGAGGGCGCGCTGTCGGGCGGCGGGGTGGTCGGTGGCGCGGCTGAGGAGGGCGAGGGCGTGGAGCCAGTGGCCGCTAGCGTAGAGGTTGGCGTGGGTGGGTCCGGGGCCGTGCTGGAAGGTCATGCGGGAGCCCTTGCGGTCGCCGAAGAGAGCCGGGAAGGCCGCGGCGTCCGGTTCCGAGGCGGTGAGGTTCAGCCAGAGGTCGGCTGCCTTGCGGGCGGCAGCGAGCCATGCTGGCTGGCGGGGGTGCTGCGGGAACGAGAGGCAGCCCTGGGCGAGGGCGGCGATGTGGATGGCATTGACATTGGCGTAGTGGGTCCATGTGCCGTCCGGGGCCGATGTTTCGGCCAGGGCGTCGAGGGCCTTGGCGGCGAGGCCGGCGAGTCGCTGCGGAGCGGCGGCGGGGTTGAGGGAGATGGGGAAATCCGGGAAGGTGAGGGCGGCCGGGATCAGGCCGAGGGTGAGGTAGGCGTGTTCGCCCGGGTGTTTCCAGAAGGGCAGTCCTGAGCCGGTGAGAGACGTGTAGCCATGGGCGAGGCCGTCGTGCAGGCAGAAGCGGAGAGCGAGGGCGATGGCCTGCTGGATGGCTGGGGCGAGTGCGTCGTGCGGATTGGCGTGAAGCATTTCGCCGAGGGCCCAGACGGCGCGGCCGTTGAAGACTCCGCCGTGGGCGAAGTCGCGGAATTCCGGGCGGCTGAACCAGCCTTTGCCTTCCGTGAGCCATTCACCGGATTCGAACATGCCGTAGCGGAAGGCCCCGGCCGTGTAGTGTTCGCGGCGGCCCTCGGCATCGGGGAGGGCAAAGTTTTCGGCCGACGTGTGCTGGGAAGCGAGGAGGTTGCTGATGACCTCGCGGAGCAGGCCGCTGCGGTGGTCCGGGGCCGACGGTCTGGCCTGCTGGAGGAGGCCGTAGAGGACAGCGAGGTCCGCGGTGTCATTGGTGAATGTGTAGGGCCTGAAGTTGTCCGGCCGGCGGTTCTGAGGGTTACCGTCCCATGGATGATTGTTGGTGGGATTGAACCAGCGGTTCCAGACCGCCTGCCAGAAGCCGCGGCTGCGGCGGTGGCCGAGTGGAGTCGACCAGTTGCGGTCGCGGTGATCGAAATCGTACAGCGCGGCATGATCGCGGAACCATTGCCAGTCATCTTCCGTGGCTAGGTCGAAGTCCGGCTGGTGGATGCCCATGAGGTGGGCAGCGCGGCTCTGGAGGAAGCGGTTCGCGAGGGCGCGGTGGAGGGGAAACTGGGCAGCGTCCCTGTCCTTGCGGCCGTGGGAATCGATGAAGTCATCGCAGAAAGCGAGCGGCAGGTCCGGCGGATGCGATCCCGTGATGACGACGGTGATTTCCGCGTCCGGGATGGCGGAGGCGGCTGTGAGGGCATCGATGTAGAGGAGGGACGGGGTCAGCGGCGGGGCTCCTGGAAAGCTGCCGGGATAAGTCAGTGAGAATCGGCCGTTGGCTGGCGTGACGGAAGCCGAGACGCTTGTTCCGGTGGTGGAGAGCGTGACGCGGACTGTGCAGGGCTGCGGGGACGGTGCGGTGCCGGAGATGGTCAGGGATCCGCTGTCGGCTGCGTGGAGTGGACTGCGGTCGAGGGTGGGGTGGAGCGACAGCAGGGGGGCGGCTGCGAGGTGGCAGGCCGACAGGAAAACGCCGCCGCCCGGGATGCGGGCGGCGGCGCGCAGGAGGATGTGAACTGGGGTCACTGCGCTGCTTGTTTCACCAGTTTGGTGATGCGGCCGGTCTGGTTCCAGTCCTGGACGTAGAGGTTGCCGTCCTTGTCGTAGGAAAGGCCGTGCGGGGCTGTGAAGATACCGTCCTTCCATTCGCTCTGGGGCGACGGGAATTTGGCCCATTGGGACTTGTCTGGATTGTCGCCGAGGTAACCGACGGGCTGATTTGATTTGTCGAGGATGGTGACGCGGGCTTCAAGTTCCGCGATGGCGACGTGGTCACCGAGGATGGAGACGGCGCAGGGGCGGCGGAGGTCCTTTGTGATGACGGCTACGAAATTGCCATCGAGGTCCATGTGGACGAGGCGGCGGTTTTCGCGGTCGCAGACGAGGAGGAGGGGTTTTTCTCCGCGGGTATCGAGGGCGATCCCGTGGCAGGTTTCGAATTTACCGTCCGTGTTGCCTTTGCCTCCGAAGGTTTTGATCCATTTGCCGGCGGCGTCGAATTTATGGATGAGGGATTTGCCGTATCCGTCGGCGACGAAGATGGAGCCATCGGGAGCGACGGTGACGCCGGTGGGAGCGTAGCCATTGCCGTCCGGGTAGGCATTGGCTTCTTTCGGGTAGGGGATCTGCAGGAGGGCCTTGCCGTCGAGGTCGAGTTTGACCACCTGTTTCGAGCGGAGGTGAGCGGCGTAGATGAATTCCTTGCCGTTTTCCTCGTGGATCATCATGCCATGGATCCCTGAGAATTCCGGGGCGATTTTCTTTGCGAGGGTGCCGTCCGGTTTGAAGACGAAGATGCCTTCATTGCCATCCGAGCTGACATAGATATGACCTTCCTTGTCGACGACGACGCCGCCGTGGGTGGGGCCGATCTTGACGGTATCGGGTACGGCGCCCCAGCCTGGTACGGTCTGGTAGGCGAGACTGCCCGCACCGGTGACGACGGCGAACGGAGCTTCGGCGAGCGAACGTTTGAGGGGTTTGCCCGTGTGGAGGAGCAGTCCGCCATCGTGGGCGGAGGCGAGGGAAATCAGGGACGTGAAGAAGGCAAGGCGGAGCGCGGATTGCATGGTGGCGTGGGATTCAGTTCGTTGCGTATCGGACTGCTGATGTATCTGGAGACGGCGTGCGGCGTCAACTGTGCTCGTGCGGAGAATGGCGGAGCGTCAGGAGAAGCTGCGGAGGGCGTTGAGCACGGCGGCGGCGCGGCCGGAATCGATGGATTCCCCGGCGCGTGCGATGCCCTCGTCCCATGAGGTGGCGAGGCCGGCCACCTGGAAGGCGGCGGCTGCATTGACCGTGACGAGGCGGCGTCGGGGTCCCCGGTCCTTGCCTGTGAGGATATCCGAGAGGATGCTGGCATTGTGGGCAGCGTCGCCTCCGGTCAGTTCCGCGAGGGAAGGGGCGTCGGTGGACAGATCGACCGAGTGTGCCGTGATCGTTGCGTCCGAGAGGGCGACGATTTCCGTGGGTCCGAGGGTGGAGACTTCGTCCATGCTGCGGCCGTCGGCGGTGGATCCATGGACAACCCATGCGGTGGTGCGTCCGAGGCGGCGCAGGATATCGGCGTAGACTGGGGGCAGGCTGGGATCGAAGACACCGACGAGCTGATGCGGGGGCTGGAGTGGATTGAGGAGGGGACCGATGATATTGAAGACCGTGCGGGTACCCGAGGCCGCGAGGAGTCTGCGGACACCGGCGACCGCCTTGAAGGCCGGGTGGTACTGCGGGGCGAGGAGAAAGGCCGCGCCATGCCGCTGGACGCATTCGGCGAAGTGCTCCGGGGTCAGATTGATGGGGACTCCAAGCGCTTCAAGGACGTCGGCTCCGCCTGATTTGCTTGTGATGCCGCGGTTGCCGTGCTTGAGGACAGCCGCTCCGCCCCCTGCGATCACAAACATGGCCGTCGTCGAAACATTGAAGAGGTCGAGCTTGTCACCGCCGGTGCCGCAGACATCGATGGCAGGCCGGTCGAGCGAGGTTGGATCAAGGGGCGGTCGGACCGCGTGGGCCAGAAAGGCATGCACGAAACCTGCGATTTCGCCGGCTGTTTCCCCTTTGCGGGAGAGCGCCGTGAGGAAGTCTGCCTTGGATTCGTCCGGGGCAGCGGGGTCGAGGAGGAAGTCGGCTGCGGCGCCGATGGCGTCGTTGTCGAGGGCTGTGCCCGAGCGGAGGTGATCAATGAGGTCCTGAGCGGTCATGGAGAGAAGTGGAAGTTTTCCGGAAATCCGTGCCGCCGGAAAGGACGAACTGTGCTAAATTCCGGGAAACTGATGAGCAAGAAAGCGAGCAAGCGAAAACAGCCGTGGCATCCTCTGACCGGATGGGTGCTGCTGGCCGATCCCTCACTGCGCGATGGGTATTTCGATCGGTCCGTGGTCGTCTTGACCGAGCACAAGCAGGATAAGGGGGCGCATGGATACATCATGAACCGTCCGACTGGGAAACGGGTGGGCGATCTTCTGTCCGCCAAGGAATTCGCGCCGCTCGCAGCCGTGCCCGTATTTCATGGCGGGCCGGTCAGTCAGGAACATCTGACCTTCACGGCCTTTGCGTTCGACAGGCTGACGAAGGAATTGTTTTCGGTGACGCACCTGACCGTGCAGGATGCGGTCGCGCGGCAGCTGGCGGGAGAAAAGGTGCGGGCCTTTGTGGGGTATGCGGGCTGGGAAGCCGGGCAACTCGAAGAGGAACTCGAGCGCGAGGCGTGGGTGCTTTGTCAGCCCAAGGAAACCGCCTTGCGGACCCTGCGGCCCAATCACCTCTGGCGCGACATCATGCGCAGCATGGGGCCGTACTACAAGCTGCTGGCGGGCACTCCCGAGGATCCCACGCTCAACTGACGCCGTTCAGGAATGGTGCCGATGAAGGGCCTGGGCGCTTCTGCTGCCGGGCGCGGGGTTGCGCAATCTACCAAGACAGCGGGAGATTCCTGATTCAGTCGATTCTTTGCTCCCGTATGCGGAGTGTGCGGTTCCCACGGGAGCACCACGGCAAGCTGGCGGGTTTGGGTTGAAGAGGTCTGTCCGATAGTCGGGGGTCGTCGTCCGGGGTTGGGATGGTGGATGGGGCCGAGGGTTTCTGGTTGTCCGTCGAATTCCGTGAAGAGGTCGAATCCGATGACCTTGCCTTCCTTTGGCCTGACGTAGACGGGGTCGGGTTTGAACTTTGGCATCTGGATGGGGCGGTGTTCGCGCGGGGCGCGATCGGGCAGGTGGCGGCCGAAGTTGGCGATGATGGTATTGGTGCAGGCGGTGGTGCCGCCGGCTTAGGAGCCGGGTGAAAAAACCGGGCCCGGCAGCGGATCCGGAATCCACGGTCGTTGGATGAGCGGCTGCGCCGTGGGTTTGGGGGAGGGTTCCCCTGCGGGCGGCGGGCCCTATTCCACAAGGCTTCGTTGCGCCGCAGTCGAAGGTCTCGACCTTCTCCTTTGTTGCGCCTCGCCTTGTGGAAGAATTCCTCGCCGCGCTACCAGTCCGGGTTTTTCAACAGGCTCCTAGGCGTCGCCGACGACGTCGCGGGGGTGACGGGTTTCAGGGCTGCCGCGGTAAGCCTTGGTGGAAGCGCGTGCCTTGTCACTGGGAACGCAGCCATGCGAGGAGTTGGCTGGCGGGCTGGGCACCGGAGGAGAGGGTAGGCGGGAGCCCTTTGCGGAGGAGGGCGAAGGCCGGGATGCCCTTGAGGTTGAAATCGGAAGCGACGTCCGGGAGGGAGTCGGTATTGATTTTGGCGAAGAGGAATTCGCCCTTGGCCATGGCGGCTGCCTTTGCGAATTCCGGGGCCATCATGCGGCAGGGACCGCACCATGGGGCCCAGAAGTCGATGACGATGGGCAGGGGCGAGAGGGCTTTGAGCTGGGCGTAGGCCGAGGCTGAGGGGATATCGACTGGGGCGTCCGGGGATGGCAGGGAGGTGCGGCAGTGGCCGCAGCGGGCGGCGGAGCCGATGCGGGCGAACGGGATCCGGTTTTCTGCCTGACAGGACGGGCAGGGGAGGAAGATCCCGGAATCGTCGCAGGAGAGCGTCACGGATTGGGGAGGATTATTCCGATTTCGCGGTGTCCTTCGGTTCCGGCTTCGGCTGGGTGGCGCTGACGAGGTCCTCGATGATGTGAAGGGATTCCAGTTTGGCGGGGTCGAAGCCGTGGGGGAATTCGTCTTCCTTGTCATCTTCTTCCGGTTCCTCCTCGTCATCGAGTCGGGCGGCTGCTTTCGGCTTCTTTTTCGTTTCCGAGTCGAGTTTCAGCTGGGGATCGGCGGCGTTTTCGAGGGTGATGGGGTAGACCTTGAAGGGGTCGCCTGCTTTGGAGAGGGCGGCGATGCGGGCTTTGCGTTCGGCGCGCTGGTCCTTGTTGCGGGTTTCGTTGGTTTTTTCCTCGGCGAGCCTTGTGTCTTCGTTCAGGGAGAGGGTATTCTTGCGGATGAGTTCGCGTGTGCGGTCGATGTATTCGCGGATGTAGGAAAAGTCCTTGTTGGCGGCGATGCGTTCGGCGCTTTTGGTTTTGAGGGTCTCAATGGGGAGGGGGTGGGCCTCTGCCATGTTGAAGCGGAGGGGTTCGATTTTATCGAAGGGGAGGGGGTCCTTGAGGTAGCGTTCGCCGACGTCCATGGCGTCGTAGCGGGAGGGGAGGACGATATCGGGTTCGACGCCTTCGTTCTGAGTGGATCCTCCGCTGATGCGGTAGAATTTGGCGATGGTGACCTTGAGGCTGCCGGCGCGGTCGCGCTGGCTGAAGACTGGCATGTGCTGGCGGACGTCGAGGAGGGTCTGGACGGTGCCTTTGCCGAAGGTTGACTGGTCGCCTACGACGACGGCGCGGCCGACGTCCTGGAGGGCGGCGGCGAAGATTTCCGAGGCGGAGGCCGAGGCACGGTCCGTAATGACGAGGAGGGGGCCATTGTAGACGGGCTGGCCTTTCCAGATGCGGGGTTCGCGGCGGTCGCGGCTATCGCGCTGCTGGACGACGGGGCCGGGTTTGATGAAGAGGCCGGTCAGTTTGATGGCTTCGTCGAGGGAGCCGCCGCCATTGCCGCGGAGGTCGAGGACGAGTCCGGCGATGTTTTCCTTTTCGAGTCTGCTGAGGATGACGCGGACGTCCTTGGTGGCGCTGACTCCGTCGCGGTTTTCCATGTCGGCGTAGAAGGAATCGAGATTGATCCAGCCGATTCTGGTGGATGGGGAGCCATCTTTTTCCGGGTGGGCGATTTCGATGAGTTCGCCTTTGGCGAGGGTGTCCTTCATTTCGACCTTGGCGCGCTGGATGGTGACCTCGCGGGTCACCATGGGGTCGTCGGCCGGCTGGATTTTGAGGCGGACGAGGGTGCCTTCGTCGCCGCGGACGCGTTCGACGATTTTCTGGAGTTTCATGCCTTCGATGTCCTCCATTTCGCCGTCGATGCCCTGGGCGACGCCGACGATCATGTCGCCGATTTTGAGGGCTTGGCTTTTGTCGGCTGGGCCGCCGGTGACGAGTTCGGCGATTTCGGCGGCACCGTCTTTCGAGCGGAGGACGGCACCGATGCCGAAGAGTGCCTTTTTCATTTCGATGTCGAACTGGCCTTTTTCGGGGGCGCTGAGGTATTCCGAGTGGGGGTCGTAGGCGGCCGTGATGGCGGAGAGGAAGAAGTTGGTGATGTCTTCCTCGTCCTGTTCGGCGATGGCGTCGAGGTAGCGTTTGTGGCGTTTGAGGACCTTTTGTTCCGGAGTGTCCGGGGTTTTCTTCGGAGTAGCTTCCGTGGCTGGTTTATCCGTGGCTGGGTCGGCGGGTTTCTCTTCGGCGGGTTTTTCGGCCTTTTCCTTTTTGCGTTCTTCGGCGCGGCGGATGTTGAGGCGTTCCTGGAGGATTTCGCGGGTGAGTTCCTTGAGCCAGAGGGCATCGAGGGCGGCTTCGTCGGTGGCCCATGGGGAATCCTTGCGGGTGATTTCGACGGATTCTGCGGATTTGAAGTCGAGGGGTTGACCGCCTTCGAGGATGGCTTTGATTTTGTCGAAGCGGGCGGTGACTTTCGATTTGAAGAGGGCGTGGATTTCGCGGGCTGGCTCGAGGCGGTAGAGGTTGACGGCGTCGTCGAGGGTGGTGGCGTATTTGGCGTTCCAGGCGTCGATTTCCGGCTTGGTGAAGTAGAGTTTGCTGTAGTCGAGGGTTTCGATGAAGCGGAGGAGGGCGCGGCGGGAGAGTTCGTCTCCGAATTCGGCGCGGGAGTAGTGGGCTTCCTCGAGGAGTTTGACGACCGAGTGGGCGACGATGGGGAAACTGGTTTTGGCTTCCTGGGCGTGAGTGGCCGTGGGGAGGAGGGGGAGGGAGCCGAGGGTGAGGGCGGGGAGGCAGAGGTACCGTAGGAGTGGCAGGGCCGTGAGGAGAGCGGATGGTTTCATGCCTGTGGGAAGGTTGAGCGGAGGGCGGGTGGGATTTTCGGCTGCGGTTTGCGATTGTCTATCGGATTCGTGGTCGGAAATACGGTCTGCATGAGTGAGATGCTGACATTCACGGGGGGATTTGCGGCTACCAACGGATACGTTTTGGAAGCGCCGGGCGGGTGGGTTGTTGTTGATGCTCCGCCGGGGATGGGGGGATTTCTGAGAGAGCGGGGGATTGAGGTGGCGGCCCTGCTGCTGACGCACAGTCATCTTGATCATGTGATGGATGCGGCGGAGGTGGCGGCGGGAGGCTGTCCGGTCTATGCGTGGGGTGAGAGCACGCCGGAGGATCGGCTGGAGCCCTTGTTTGCGCAGTGGACGGGGGTGGCCGTGCGGGTGCCGCCGTATGGGGTGACACATCCTCTGTGCGGGGAGGTGGGCCGTGAGGTGGAGGTGGCTGGGCTGGCCGTGCGCGTGGCGCATGTGCCTGGTCATTCAGCGGACAGCCTTGTTTTTGTGGTCGAGGGGGCAGGGCTGATGTTCAGCGGGGACACTCTGATGGCTGGCGGGGTGGGTCGGTCCGACTTTCCCGGGGGGAGTCATGAGGTATTGCTGGCGGGGATCCGGCGGGAGATATTGGGGTGGCCTGCTGGGATGGTGATTTATCCTGGGCATGGGCCGGCCACGACGGTGGGGGAGGAACTGCGGAGCAATCCTTATCTGTCCTGAGGGGAGGGGATGGCGCTGGCGAGTGATCGGCTGCCGGGCCCGGTTTTTCAACCGGCTCATGGCTGGGATCGGTGGGATCGGTGGGACGCCCCGATTGTGCTGCGGGGAGCGTTATCAGGTTGACTGATAGGAGCCTCCGGGAAGGCCAGGGGCCACCCTGGCAGGCTGGTCCGTTATGGGTGGCCGAGTCTGAGGAGACTGGCTCCGGCGGTTGGGATCGAACCAACGACCTAGTGGTTAACAGCCACCCGCTCTGCCGCTGAGCTACGCCGGATCACTGGGGGCAACGGAGACCGTTGCGCGGGCCGGGAAATGAGGCGGAGTGGGTGGGTTTGCAAGGGAATTCTGCGGGAAATCGGCAAAAGAAACAGGCGGGACTGCTGGTCCCGCCTGTGGCTTGGTTGAGTGATGGAATTGCGGTGGGGATTCCGGGTTTGGGATGCCCGTTCCGGAACCGCTGGAATCAGGCTCCCTGCTGATCGCCTTCCACGACGACGACGCGGAGGGGAACGGAGGCCTTTGTTTCGCCATTGAAGGCAACTTCAAAGGAGTAGGTACCGCCGGTTTCGAACCGGAGGGGTTGGAAATTGAGGATCATGTTGCGGGTGATGAAGTCCGCGCCTTCCGGGAGGCGGATATCGACGTTCGCCTGGAGGGGCTGCATGAGGTCCTTGCCGGAGGCATCGACCATGCGGATGGTCATCTGGTGGTCACCTTCGTCGGCGTTGCGGAAGCAGACGCGGAGGGCGAGGGCGCACTGGGGATGCACGATGGGGACGGCGCGGGAGCCGATGGTGTCGAAAGTTCCGAGGAGACACAACTTGCTGTTGTAGTCCATTGCGGAGTCACAGAGGGTAGCTACCTGAATATCCATGGGGTGGCGGTTCTAAGGCCGGGGGGCGGGCAATGCAAGGAAATTCCAGGTAGGAATCCGTGACGGGAATTGGCGTAACCGCGGAGGGGAGAGTCCTGGACTAGGGAGGTGCGCCGTGTTTAGGGCGCAGGAGTTGAACGATTATACTGACATGCGCACGGGAATCCTTTCTTTCATGGTGGCGGGCCAATTGCTGTCCGGGGGAATCGCGGTGGAATCGCTCCAGGAAGCGGCGCGGCCGCTGGCGGCTGGGGAGGCGGGGATTGGTCGGATGGTGGGGGAACTGGAGGCCGTGGATGCCGGGGGCGGGATGTGGCGGCTGAGTGAGTCCGTGCGGAAGTCGCGGGTGGTGGTGGTGGCGTTCACGAGTCCGACTTGTCCGCTGAGTGCGAAGCAATTGCCGGCGTTGGCGGCAATTGAGAAGGAATTTTCGGGTGGCGGGGTGGAAGTTGTGTATGTGAATCCTGTGGCGAGCGATCCGGAGGCGGCCGTGGCGGAGTCGCGCCGGGTGCATGGGCTGGCGGGGCGGTATGTGCGGGATGCGGGTTTGAAGGTGGCAGCGGCGCTGGGGGCGGCGAGCACGACCGAGGTATTTGTGATCGATGCGGCGCGGACCCTGACGTACCGGGGTGCGGTGGATGACCAGCATGGGATTGGCTTTGTGCGGGAGGAAGCGGGGAACCGCTGGCTGCGGGATGCGGTGCGGGAGACCCTTGCGGGGAGGCGGCCGCGCATTGGGGCGACCACGGCACCGGGTTGCGTGCTGGAGTTGCCGCAGAAGGGGGAGGTTGCGACGTCCGAGGTGACCTGGCATGGCCGGGTGTCGCGGTTGATGCAGGTACATTGTCAGGAATGCCATCGGGACGGCGGGATCGGGCCGTTTCCACTCGTGACGATGGAGGATCTGGTTTCGCATGCCGGGATGGTGCGGAAGGTGGTGACGAAGGGGTTGATGCCGCCGTGGTTTGCGGCGCGCGGGGAAGGTGGCGGGCACAGTCCGTTTGTGAACGACCGGAGTCTTCCTGAGTCTGACCGAGCGGATCTGCTGGCGTGGCTGGATGGTGGAAAGCCGGCCGGCGACGCCGGGGAGGCTCCGTTGCCGAGGCAGTGGGCGGATGCCGAGTGGATGATTGGGCCGCCGGAGGTGGTGTATGAGATTCCGCGTGAAGTGGAGGTCAAGGCGACTGGCAAGATGGGGTATGTGTATCAGGTGGTGGAGACTGGGTTGACGGAAGACCGCTGGGTGCAGGCCCTTGAGGTGCTGCCCTCGGCGCGGGCGCAGGTGCATCATGTGCTTGTGTTTGTGATGGCGGCGGATGCCGATCGCCGCCGGGTGGCGGGTGGCGATAATTTCTTTGCGGCGTATGTGCCGGGGAGCAGTTCGATGATTTACCCCGAGGGGTATGCCAAGAAGCTGCCGAAGGGATCGAAGCTGCTGTTTCAGCTGCATTACACGCCGACCGGGGTGGCGACCGTTGACCGGACGCGCCTTGGGCTGCGGTTTGCGTCGGGTCGGCCGCGGCATGAAGTGCTGGTGGCGGCGGCGAAGAATGTGACCTTTGCGATTCCGCCGGGGGCGGCTGAGCATGTGGAACGGGCGGTGCTGCCGGTGCCGTTCGAGGCTGACGTGCTTGCCTTCATGCCGCACATGCATGTGCGCGGGAAGTCGTTCCGTTATGAACTGGCGGAGTCGGGCGGGGGGCGGAAGGTGCTGCTGGATGTGCCGCGTTATGATTTCAACTGGCAGCTGCTGTATCGGCTGGCTGAGCCTTTGCGTGTGAAGGCCGGGAGCCGGATTGAAGTCACGGCGGCCTTTGACAACAGCAGCGGGAATCCGGCGAATCCCGATCCGGGACGTACCGTGCGCTGGGGTGAGCAGACCGATCAGGAAATGCTCCTTGGGTATCTGGAATATGTGGTGGCGTCCGGGGAAGCGAAGGTGTCGGCTGCCGAGCCGCTGCGGCTTACGGGGAAGGCGCTTGGTTTGCTGGGCAAGCGACTTGACCGTGATGGGGACGGGCGGGTTTCTGCGGCCGAGGCCGGTCCGGGATTTGCCGAGCTGCATGCGCGGCTTGATGCTGACGGCGATGGCTATGTGACGGGCGAAGAAGCGCGGCGGGTGGCGCGGGCGCAGCAGCCTTCGGGTCGGCCCTGAGAAGGGGCTGGGAAATTCCGTTGCAGGGCGTGCAGGGTCGGCTGGTGGGCGTGGTTGCCTGCGTTGGCCGCTGGTCTGCGGTTATTTTTCTGCGGGTGGGGCTGTGAGTGAGGCCAGCCATGCGACGAGGTTATGGAAGTCGGCATCTGGGATGCTCTGGGCGAAGGTAGCGGGCATGAGGCTGAGATTGCTGGTGCTGTCGGTTGCGATGGCCGAGCGGGCGAGGGTTGCTTCTTCGCCAGCGGCGTTGACGAGGGTGAGGGAAGCATTGTCGCTGCGGCGGACGAGGCCTGCGTGCACCGTTCCGTCCTTCATGGTGATGATGTGCATGCGGAAGTTGGGATCGACGGCGCGGTGGGGATCGAGGATGTCCTCGCAGAGACGGTCGAGCCCGCGGTTGCCGGCACCGTCGAGTTGCGGGCCGACGACTTTCCCTTCGTTGCCGATGCGGTGGCAGGAAGCGCAGTGGGTTCGGAATGCAGCGAGGCCTGCGGCGGGGTCGCGCCGGGCCGTGGCGTGCTGCTGGATGCGCGCCTTGATGAGGGCGTCGGTTTCAGCGCTGGCCGGGGGCAAGTCGCGGGTCAGTTCGTCGCGTTTTGCGGTCAGGTCGGGCCGGTTGAGGGCATTGATTTTGCTGATGACGACGGGAGCCGTGAGCAGTCTGGGGACACCGCAGGCCATGAGCGCGGCAGCACCGTCCGGGGTCCCCGCCAGGATTTCTGCGAGGGTCTGCTGCGTGCTGCCCGGGGCGGTGCGGAGGACGGCAGCGATGGCATCCGGCTGGTTGAGGGCGGCGAGGGCCGAGGCGATCGTGCTGCGGGTTTCCGGCGAAAGGTTCGGGCGCGCGAGGAATCTCGCGAGGGCTGGGAGGTGCTGGGAAAGGCGGAGTTCCGCGGTCATCTGGGCGGCGGCGCGGAGCGGGGCGTCGCCCTCCGTGGATGGGATCGAGATGACGGGCGGGTGGAAGCGTCCGGCTCCGATCCATGCGTAGGCATTGCCGCTGTCATTGTTGTCGTGGTCTGCGATTTCGAAGGCGACGGATTTCCCGGCGTGGCTGGCGAGGTTCCATTCGATGAAGTGGGCCGTGTCGTGTCGTGGCGGGTAGGCGCGCTGGATTTCCTCGCCTGTGGTGGCGTCGATGAGGCGGGCGAACGTGCGTTCGTGGGCCGGTTCGTCCGGTTTTCCGCGGTGGCCACTGAGCCAGAACGAAAGCGAGGCCGGGCAGGGGAACGGGTTTGATCTGGTGGTGCCGGCGAAGTTTTCCCCGTGTTTGCCGAGGCTTGAGAGGATGGTGATTTCGGCACCGTCGGTGGCGGGTCGTGACTGGAGAGTCCAGCCGTCGCCCGGGGCGGGGTCCCATGTGGTGGCGGGCGGGGTGGTGGCGAGGCTCTTGAAGAGGCGGTTGGCGACCTCCGTGAGCCATGCGGTCGTGGTGGCTCCGGGTGAGGTTCCGCGGCGGGCGATGCCGTCGCGGATGGCTGCCGCGAGTGTGAGCTGGGTGGCCTCGTCGTTCTGGAACTGGGATTGAATGAACGTGACGAGTTTGGCTTCCGATTCCGCGGGGAGGTTGCGGGCCAGCGCGTTGATGGTGCTGCGGAGTTCAGCGGGGTCGGCGGGGGTATGGCTGACGAGGTGGTTGAGGGTCCATGCCGAGGCTTCGGGAGATTGGATGGAGCGGATGACCCTGGCGAGATTCGGGGTGAGTGGGTCCGGTTTCAGTCGGGCGAGTTCCTCGAATCCGCCTTGCTGGAGCAGGCAGGCGCGCAGGGCGACCATGGCAGCCTGGCGCAGGGAGGGATCGTTTTCGCGACCGACGAGGTTGAAGGCCGGGGCGATGCCGGCGGCCGAGGGCTGGAGAATGGAGCGGTGTAGGAAAGCCTCGCTGAGCCTTGCGGGTGGCGATTCTGCGCCGCCGTCCCAGCCCTTGTCCGAGAGGCCGAAGCGGATGGCGGCGAGGGAAGCGGCTTCCGGCTGCGGGCTGCGGGATGGCTGAGACTTTTCCCGGGCGATGCGCCAGATGCGGCCCCGTTCCCGGTCGCGTCCCGGGTGGGTGAGCGGGACCTCGTAATGACCGATGATGCGGTTGTAGAAGTCGGCCACGTAGAGGGCACCGTCCGGTCCAAGCTGGAGATTGACCGGTCGGAACCATGGGTCGGCACTGACGAGGAAATCCGGTTGTTCCGTGGCTTTGGGGGTGGCTCCCGCAAACGTGATGGTGTCGTGATTGATGCGGCTGGTGACGCAGTTGCCGACGAGCATGTGGTCATTCCATGACGGGCCCCAGATATTGCCGTCGAGGTAGACGACGCCGCAGAGTCCGGTCGAGCCGTGTGCGTGTTCGCACATGACCGGGGCAAAGCCGAGGCCGTCGTGGGGCTTTCCGAAGCTCTGGAGGAAGCTGCCTGGGATGAGCTGGCTGATGGGATTGCTGTGGCAGTCTGCCGTGTAGAATGCGCCGGAACTGTCCTGGCACATGCCGAACGGGTTGACCTGGCCCCATGAGTATGGTTCGACCGCGGAGCCGTCCGGTTTGAAGCGGAAGACATTGCCGCTGTGGAGGTCGAGTGAGAAGCCCCAGTCCAGTTCGCTGCGTGCGGTTCCGGTGTTCTGGGCGCTCGGGGATGGTTTCTCCGGTCGTCCGGCTGCGGCGGGATTGTTTTCGGGCCGGACTTCGAAGTGCGAGGTATTATTGAATCCGTGGGTGGCGTAGATCCAGCCATCGGGTCCCATGATGAGGCTGGAGATCATGCCGTGGGTATCCATTTCCCAGCCGAGCGGACCGAAGAGGATGGTACGCTGGTCGCAGCGGCCATCGCCGTCCGTGTCGGCGAGGAACCAGATATTCGGGATGCTCCATGCGATGCAGCCGTTGCGGTAGGGGAGGACGCCGATGGGGATATTGAGATTATCCGCGAAGACGGTGGGCTGGTCCGGGATGCCGTCGCCATTGCTGTCCGAGAAGACGATGATTTTATCGCGCGAGGCAGCGACGCGGCCATCGGGAGACTTCCATTGGTCTTTGGGGATGGCCCATGGGTATTCGGCCGACGACGTGCACCAGAGCCTGCCTTTGTCATCGAAGGCAAGGTTCATGGGTTTGTTGATGATCGGTTCGCTGGCCACGAGGGAAGCCGAGAAGCCCTCCGGCAGCTGGAAAGCCCTGCGTTCCTCCTCGGGGCTGAGGGGATCCGAGGAACGGACGAGCGAAGTGTCCTCGGCGATGGCCGGGAAGCAGGCGAGGAAGAAGAGAATCGGTCGCAGGGGCATGGCGACCGAAACGGATCGTGGGGTGCCGTTCTGTCTCCGCGGGCAGGGAGTTGCCGGTGAGTTTTCCGTCAGTGGTTCAGATTCCAGAGCGTGAAATTGAGGAAGGCGGCGAACGAAACCCACGCGAGGTACGGCAGCAGGAGGGCACCGGCGGTCCGGTCGGCCCGGGAGAAGGCCCATGTGGTCAGGAAAATGGCGATCCAGAGGCAGAGGATCTCCGCGAGCGCGGCGCCCATGAGGTGCGCGCCGAAGAAAAGCGGAGTCCAGAGCGCATTGAGAGCGAGCTGCACCAGAAAGAGCGTGAGGGCGTGGCGCTGGCCTGCGAATCCCCCCTTCCGCCAGACCCGCCATGCGGCGATGCCCATGAGAGTGTAGAGAGTCGACCACACTGGCCCGAAGATCCAGCCTGGTGGATTCCACGATGGCTTGCGGATGCCATCGTACCATGCGCCCGGCATGAACCATGCGCCCGGCAGGGCTGCGGCAAAGGACAGAAGAATCCATCCGGCGAGCGCAAAGGCAGCCAATCGGGTCGGGGCAGGGGCATTCATTTCTTCGGTGGCATCGCCGAGGCTCCGTGGCGGGACAAGCCGGGAATCCGCGGGTGCCGGTGCATCGTTCGCCTTCATCCGCGCATGCGTGCCGTCTCCCGGGGAATTGCGCGACTCCGGAGCTTGCCCTGTGGCGTACGTACGGCACGTTGTCCCCTCTGGCGGCAGCGGCATCTTCCCCAGAACCAAATTCAATCATCATGAGTACCGAATCGAAATGTCCCTTTAATCACGGAGCGAGTCCCACCACGAACCGCGACTGGTGGCCGAGCCAGTTGAAGGTGGAACTGCTGCATCAGCATTCGGCGAAGTCCGATCCGATGGGCGAAGCTTTTGATTATGCGAAGGAGTTTGCGTCGCTTGATTACGAGGGACTGAAGAAGGACCTCGCGGCCCTCATGACTGATTCGCAGGACTGGTGGCCCGCTGATTTCGGGCATTACGGTCCCTTGTTCATCCGGATGGCGTGGCACAGTGCGGGCACCTACCGGACCGGCGATGGCCGCGGGGGTGGTGGCCGCGGGCAGCAGCGGTTTGCACCTCTCAACAGCTGGCCTGACAACGTCAGTCTGGACAAGGCACGCCGACTCCTCTGGCCGATCAAGCAGAAGTACGGACGGAAGATTTCGTGGGCCGACCTGATGATTCTGGCGGGGAACGTGGCGCTCGAAACAATGGGCTTCAAGACTTTCGGTTTTGCGGGCGGCCGCGAGGATACGTGGGAACCCGACCACGATGTCTACTGGGGAACGGAAAAGACCTGGCTGGGGGACACCCGCTACACGGGCGACCGCCAGCTCGAGAATCCGCTCGCCGCCGTGCAGATGGGCCTTATCTATGTGAATCCGGAAGGCCCTAACGGAAACCCCGACCCGGTGGCGTCGGCCCGCGACATCCGGGAAACCTTCGCGCGGATGGCGATGAATGACGAGGAAACCGTGGCGTTGATTGCCGGTGGTCACACCTTCGGCAAGACGCACGGAGCCGGTCCGGCGACGCATGTGGGTCCCGACCCGGAAGCGGCCCCGCTCGAGGAACAGGGATTCGGCTGGAAGAACAGCTTCGGCACCGGCAAGGGAGCCGACACCATCACGAGCGGATTGGAGGTGACGTGGACATCGACGCCGATCCAGTGGGGCATGGGGTATTTCCAGAACTTGTTCGGTTATGAATGGGAACTGACGAAGAGCCCGGCGGGCGCGCAGCAGTGGAAGCCCAAGGGTGATGCCGGAGCCGGTACCGTGCCGCATGCGCACGATGCTTCGAAGCGCATTGCGCCGGCCATGCTGACGACCGACCTCGCCCTGCGTTTCGATCCGGCCTATGAAAAGGTTTCGCGCCGGTTCCTTGAGAATCCGGATCAGTTTGCCGATGCCTTTGCACGGGCGTGGTTCAAGCTGACGCACCGCGACATGGGGCCGCGGGCCCGCTATCTGGGACCGGAAGTTCCCGCCGAAGTCCTCATCTGGCAGGATCCGGTTCCCGCCGTGAATCATCCCGTCATTGATTCCGCTGATGTGACCGCTCTGAAAGCGCAGATTCTGGCGACTGGGTTGACCGTCTCCGAACTCGTGTCGACTGCCTGGGCTTCTGCTTCGACCTTCCGTGGATCCGACAAGCGGGGCGGGGCCAACGGGGCCCGCATCCGGCTGGCTCCCCAGAAGTTCTGGGCGGTCAATCAGCCTGCGCAGTTGGGCAAGGTCCTTGACGCCCTCGAGGGAGTGCGTGCTTCCTTCAATGGAGCGCAATCCGGCGGAAAGCAGGTTTCGCTGTCTGACCTCATTGTGCTGGGTGGCTGTGCTGCCATTGAGAAGTCGGCGGCGGAGGCCGGCCATGCCGTCACGGTGCCCTTCACGCCGGGCCGCACCGATGCGAGCCAGGAACAGACCGATGTGGATTCGTTCTCCGTGCTCGAGCCGATTGCCGATGGATTCCGCAACTACCTGAAGGGACGCTACACGGTGCCGACGGAGTCGCTCCTCATTGACAAGGCGCAGCTACTGACCCTGACTGCGCCGGAGATGACGGTGCTGGTGGGTGGTCTGCGGGTGCTCGGAAACAATGTCGGGGGAGCCGCGCATGGTGTCTTCACGCATCGTCCCGGTGTCCTCACGAACGACTTCTTCGTGAACCTCCTCGACATGAGCACCGAGTGGAAACCATCGTCGCAGGACAACGAATTCTTCGAAGGCTGCGACCGCGCGACGGGAGCCGTCAAGTGGACCGGCACACGTGCCGACCTCGTCTTCGGATCGAATTCTCAGCTGCGCGCCTTTGCGGAAGTCTACGGCTGCGCCGATGGACAGGCTAAGTTCGTGCACGACTTCGTGGCGGCATGGAACAAGGTCATGAATCTCGACCGCTTCGAGTTGGCCTGATCCGCAGAAATCACATGGCTGCCCCGGATCCGTCACTGTGCGGGTCCGGGGCGCTTGGCTTCACAGCGAAGCGAGCGCGAGCGTGAATTGATTCTGCGGCGACTCGTTCCGTTCGTTCCGGGTCGGAGAATAATCGGTCACATGAATCGACTGATCCGGATGGAAGGTGAGGAGCCGGAGCCAGCCGTCGCCCTGGCGGGGACGCATCTGGAAATTCACGAGCATCTGGTGCACGGAACGCTGGCGGGCATCAGGCGAAGTGAGGCGGCCGAGTCCGTCGGCGGTGACGTGCCCATTGATGGTGAAGAGGAAGTTGCCAGCAGGTCTGACGAGTTGCTGCCAGAGTTCCTCGCCGTCGGTTGCGGAGCCCGGGGCCTTGGCGAGCGCATAATCATGAGGGTTATGATTCTGTTTCTTGCCATGCTGTTTCCAGTTGTACCGGGAATTGTCGTGATAGGTGAAGGCATGCGTCACGAGGACGGCATGGTGGTCCTTGTGGGAGGCAGCGACTTCGCGGGCCCATGAGACGACGGCGGGACGGGGGCCGAATTCGAGGCAGAGGACGAGGAAGCGGAATGATCCCGCGCTGAAGACATGGTAGCTGTTCTCCGCGCGGTCGGGTTCCCCCGGGAAGAATCCCCGGCAGCCCGGGCGCTGCGCAAAGAACGAGGTGGGCAGGAATTCCGAGAGCTGTGTATCCCGGGAAGTGGCATCGCCGCCGGGACCGTAGTCGTGATTGCCCGGCACGAGGCAGAGCGGGAGATCGGGCGGCAGCGCGTTCAGAGCGGCGCGGGCCCTCTGCCATTCGATGTCTTCGTTGTTGTTGGTGACGTCGCCGAGGTGGAAGACCGCAGCGATGCGGCGTTCCTTGCGGTGCGCGGCAATCCAGCGGGTCTGGGCGAGAAACGTCTCGGGTTTCCGTGAGGAGTAGTACTGCGTGTCCGGAAGCACGGCGATCGTGAAGCCGCCATCCGGGGGCGGTGGCGGGGCTCCCTTCACCAGCACAGCATCCGCATATGGATCCTTTTCCGTGCGAGGCTTCTTCCGCTCAGCCGCGGCTGCGGCCATGGGCGCGAAGATCGCGGAGGTGAGCAGGGATCGGCGCGAATGCATGGCTGCGGACGCTGAATTCAGGCGAGGATTCCCTTGATGACCTTGCAGGGGTCGACGCCCGTGAGGCGGGCATCGAGTCCCTGGAATTTCACCGAGAAGCGGGCGTGGTCGATGCCGCAGAGATGCAGCATGGTGGCATGGAGGTCGTGCATGGAAACGACATCGTGGACGGCGCGGTAGCCGAGTTCATCGGTGGCTCCCCATGTGATGCCCGGCTTGATGCCGCCGCCGGCCAGCCACATTGAAAACGCATTGATGTGGTGGTCGCGTCCCGATCCCTGGCCCATGGGAGTGCGTCCGAATTCGCCGCCCCAGATGACAAGAGTGTCGTCCAGCATGCCGCGCTCGAGGAGATCGCGCACGAGGGCAGCGCAGGCCTGATCCGTGTCCCGGGCTGCCTTCGGCATCGATTCCTCGATATTGCCGTGATGATCCCATGCGCGGTGGTAGAGCTGTATGAAGCGTGTTCCGCGTTCCGCGAGTCGGCGGGCCAGCAGGCAGTTGCTGGCAAACGAGCCATCGCCCGGTTCCTTGACGCCGTAGGCTTCCAGGACATGGGCGGGTTCGTCGCGGAAGTCTGTCAGTTCCGGAACGCTTGTCTGCATGCGGAAGGCGAGTTCGTACTGCGCGATGCGGGTGAGCGCTTCCGGGTCGTCATGTTCCGCGGCGGCCAGCTGGTTGAGGCGGTTGATTTCCTCGACGACGAGGCGCTGGGTGGATTGGCAAACGCCATCGGGATTGCCCACGTAGTGGACGGCGTCGCCGCGCGACTGAAAGAGGATGCCCTGGTACTTGGACGGGAGGAATCCGGCACTCCACTGGCGCGCCGAGACTGGTTGCGCTCCATTGTAGCCTTTGGCCTGCGACATGAGGACGATGAAACCCGGGAGGTTGTCCGATTCCGAGCCGAGGCCGTAGAGCAGCCAAGAACCCATGCTCGGGCGGCCCTTGAGGATTGATCCGCTGTTCATGAAGGCCTGGGCGGGATCGTGATTGATCTGTTCCGTGACCATGCTGCGGATGATGCAGAGATGATCCGCGATGCGCGCGGTATGCGGAAAGAGGTCGGAGATTTCCTGGCCGCTCTGGCCATGGCGGCGGAATTCCGTGAATGGTCCGCGGGCCTTGAGAACCGAATTCTGCAGCTGCGCCAGTTGCTGGCCGCGGGTGAACGATTCCGGAAATGGCTGGCCGTGCAGCCGCTTCAGTTCCGGTTTCCAGTCGAAGCTTTCGAACTGGGATGGACCGCCCGCCATGCAGAGGTGAATGACACGTTTGATGCGCGGGGCAAAATGCGGAAGGGCGGCTGCGTCCGACCGCTGGCTGAGCCATTGGCAGGCGAACGCGCCGAGGCCGAGGCCCGACTGCCGGAGGAACGAGCGCCGGGCGATGGAAATGGCAGGGTTCATGGCAGGGCAGGGGATCAGTAACGGGTAATGGTTTCGTGAAGATTGAGAATCACGCGGCAGAGGGAAGTCCACGCGGCTGATTCCGCGGCCGGGCCCGCGGGAGGCGGGGCCAGTCCGATGGTGAGCAGTCTGGCGGCCTCGGTCGACCGCTCCGCCCATTCCTTGCGGACCTTGTCGAGGAAGGCGAGCAGGCTCGCGGACTCCGCTTCGCTGGGTTGCCGGTGCAGGGCGCGCCGGAAGGCAGTGGCGATCCGTTCCGCGTCCGTGCCCGGGCTGGCGAGGAGGTTTCCAGCAAGTACGCGGGCGGCTTCCACAAAGGTCGGATCATTGAGGAGCGTGAGGGCCTGCTGCGGCGTGTTGGAAGCCGTGCGGATGGCAATGCAGTCCTCCCGCGAGGGCGCGTCGAAATTGGCGAGCATGGGATGCAGGAAGGTGCGCTGCCAATGCGTGTAGATGCCCCGGCGGTACTGACTGGATCCATAGTCCGCCGTGTACGTGCGGTCCGGAAACTGCAGTCCCGTGTAGTAGTCAGCCGGTTGATAGGGCTTCACGGGTGGTCCGCCGAAGGTGAGATCGAGCAGCCCGGCAATGGCGAGCGCATTGTCGCGCACGCATTCCGCTTCGAGGCGCCGGGCATTCTGCGAAGCGAGCCAGCGGTTGAGCGGGTCGGCCTCGCGGATTTCGGGCCGCGGCGTCGATGACTGCCGGTACGTATGGCTGCTCACGATGAGCTGCACCATGCGGCGCAGGTCCCAGTCCTTGCGGAATTCCGCAGCCAGCCAGTCGAGCAGTTCCGGATGCGACGGAGCTTCGCCCTGTGCTCCGAGGTCGTCGGTCTGCGCGCTCAGTCCGGTGCCGAAGAACTGCCGCCAGAGCCGGTTCATGATCACCCGGGCCGTGAGCGGATTCTGCGGGCTCACCAGCCAGTTGGCGAGGTCGAGTCGGCTCAGAGATCCCTTGGCATCTGGTGCAGGGAGAAAGCCAGGCGTGGCCGCCGTGGTGACGGGTCCGGATTCGTCCTGCCAATTTCCGCGGGCCAGCACACGGATGGTAAGCGGTTGGGCGGCGCGTTCCGTGACCATGACCGGCGTGGTGCCATCGCGGGTGGCGGCGATCTGCTGGTCGAGATCAAGCAGCGCTGCGGCGGCCGGGGCCTTTGTGATGATGAGCCAGCTGGCGGCATCGGCAGCAAGTTTGGCCATCGATGGGCTGGTGATCAGTGGGGAAACACTGACGCGCAGGCTGGCTGCTGTGTGCGCCGGAAGAGAGACGCGCAGGGTTTCGTCTGCCGCCGACTGAATTGGTTCTTCGAGGACCCAGATGGCCGTGTGCGGAAGCTTCTCCGCACCGCGTTCCGAGACCCATCCCTGGGCAATCCCAGGGATTTCAAATCCATTGCTGTAGCGGGCGCGGCGGCGGTCGGCATCCGCCGCGCGCACTTTCAGCGGAATGGCCTTCCCGTTGGCGGGCACCCGGAAAAACGAAGGCTTGAGAGTCACCTCGCCCCCGCGGCTGATCGATCCTCCGCGCGCCGGATCGGGCAGCAATTCGATGCGGATGGCCGTCACCACGCCCGCCGGAAGGGTCAGTTCCGTCGCGGCCGCTTTGCCGTCCGGGAAGTTGATGCGTCCGTCTGCGGCGATGGTTGGCATTTCCCGTGGGTCCTTGGAAGGATTCACGGTGGGAACGGGCGACGTCCAGCCATCCGGATGTGACTTGAGAAAATCAGCGGCACTGGCCTGCCACGAAGCAAAGGCTTCCTGCCGCTCTGGCGGAAGAGCCGCGAGGGCTTTTTCGGCAGTGTCCCGGTACACGGCGGCGAGTCGGTCCCGGGTTTCCCGGAGGGCGCGGCTGACGACCCGTCTTTCCGGTGGAAACGGGTGATCATTGCTCCAGCCCTTGAGGTCGGGATTCGGAGTGTAGGCGTAATCGTTGTAGACCCCCCACTGCTTCACGTCCGCAAAGAATGCCCCGAGCGCATAGAAATCCTTCTGCGTCCACGGGTCGAACTTGTGATCATGGCATTCCGCACAGCCAGTGGTCGCCCCAAGCCATGCCATCCCCAAGGTACGCACACGGTCGGCGGTATACTTCGCAAGATATTCCTTCGGCTGGGCTCCACCCTCGCGCGTCATCATGGTCAGCCGGTTGAAACAGGTAGCGGTCCACTGGCTGTCCGTGGGCTTCGGCAGAAGATCGCCCGCCAGTTGCTCGCGGGTGAACCGGTCAAATGGCATGTTCTGCGCAAAGGCATCAATTACCCAGTCGCGGTACGCCCACGCATTGTGATTCTGATCCCCATGAAAGCCCACCGTGTCGGCATAGCGCACCACATCAAGCCAGTGCTGCGCCATCCGTTCGCCATACTGCGGACTGGCCAGCAGCTTGGCCACGAGCACTTCAGCGTTACCGATGGCCGCGTCACCCTGCGACGGCGGCAGGCCCGTCAGATCAAGCGTCAGCCTACGGGTCAGCGTGGCAGGCGGGGCCTCCGGCGACGGAGCAATGCCACGCGCCAGCAGGGGTTGCTGAATGAAGGCATCAATCGGATTGCGGATGACAGTCCGGGGGTCGTTCAGCGCGGGAATCTCCGGCTGGACGATCGGAGTGTAGGCCCAGTGCGCTTCGTAGGCCGCTCCGTCCGCAATCCATTGGCGCAGGATCTCCTTCTGCGCCGCCGTGAGCGATTTGTGCGAATCCGGTGGCGGCATCAATTCGTCCGGATCCGCATGATGCAGCCGGACGATCAGTTCGCTTTCGTCGGGTTTGCCAGGGACAATGGCGGCTTTCCCTGAATCAGCGGGCTGCAGGGCGCTTTCGCGGATGTCGAGACGGAGACCGCCCTTGCGGTGCGTGGCGTCGGGGCCGTGGCAATGAAAGCAGTTGTCCGAGAGCAGTGGTCGGATGTCGCGGTTGTAGCGCAGCGAAGCGGCAGGTGCCACCACGGGAATCAGGATGGCCGATAGGATGAGCCTGAGCATGCAATATCCTGGCAGGCATGCGCCGGATTTCCATCGCGTCATTGCGGAGGCATCCGAATCGTGGTAGGGAACCACATGCCAGCAGGGAATCAGATCGTGAAAGTGGAAGTCCGCTCCGTCGTGCCAACCAGCGGAGGGGCGGCGGTCTTCCTTGGCGGAGAAGGCAAAGTCATCGTGATCTACATCGATAATGTCGTCGGCATGGCCATCATGAGCGCCATGCGGCAGGAACCTCGTGAACGCCCGCAGACCCACGATCTCATCAACAGCATCCTCGCCGGATTCGGTGCCAAGGTCGACCGCGTCGTCATCAATGACTTCAATTCCGGTGTCTTCTACGCACGACTCTTCGTGGTGGCTGAGAATGAACTGTACGAACGCAAGATTCTCGAAATCGATGCCCGTCCGAGCGACTCGCTGGCCCTCGCCCTTGCGCACCATGCCCCGGTCTATGTGGTGCGTGCCGTCTGGGAAGGGGCCGAAGACGTCACCGCCCTGCTCGCCAGCATGGAGGCCGCGGAAGGTGAGGGTGGACCGGACGGTCAAGGCGGCGATGACTGAGCCCGGCGGGAGACTTCTGGTTGCAAAAGCGGGGTCGCACCGTGACGTGAGGTGACTATGTCCGATTCACCGAAACTCAAGCTCGGGCTGCCGAGTGGCAGTCTGCAGGAACCCACGCTGGCGCTGCTGGAACGCGCCGGATATTCGATCCAGGGTGCCGCGCGCAGTTACCGTCCGACCGTGGACGATCCGGAAATCGAGATCCGTCTGCTGCGGGCTCAGGAGATCGGACGCTATGTGGACCACGGATTTCTGGACGCCGGCATCACCGGGCGTGACTGGGTCATCGAGAATGGTGCGGATGTGGAATACATCTGCGAACTGCCGTACTCCCGCGCAACTCTGCGCCCAACGCGCTGGGTTCTCGTGGTTCCCGAAGACTCTCCGGTAAAAACCGTGCACGACCTCGCAGGCAAGCGCATCGCCACCGAAGCGGTCGGGCTCACCCATCATTATCTTCGCTCCAAGGGCGTCGAGGCAGAAGTGGAATTCTCATGGGGAGCCACTGAAGTGAAGGTGCCGGAACTCGTCGACGCCATCGTCGACATCACGGAAACCGGGTCATCACTCCGGGCCAACAAACTGCGCATCGTCGATACCCTCCTCGAAAGCTATCCGCAGTTCATCGCGAGCCGCCCGGCCGCGGCGGATCCATGGAAGCGCGCCAAAATCGACCGGATCGCCCTCCTCATCAAAGGTGCTCTCAATGCCCGCGGCAAGGTCGGCCTCAAGATGAATCTCCCCAAGGACCGCCTGAACGATCTCGTCAATGGGCTGCCAAGCCTGCGCCGCCCGACCATTGCCCACCTCACCGATCCAGACTGGCTGAGCGTGGAAACCGTCATCGACGAATCCGTGGTGCGCGAAATCATTCCGCAGCTCAAGGCGCTCGGAGCCGAGGGCATCATCGAGTACCCGCTCAATAAACTGGTCCACTGAACGGAGCCGCTTCTGCCGTTTCTGTGCTACTGGCAGGCGGGGAAAAGCTACCGCTCCCCGGCTCCGTCGCGTAGTGTGGGCACAGTTGCATGAACGGCGAACTCTCCGAACTGGCCATCCACACGATCACCACGAAACCGTGGTCGCTGCACGAATGCGTGGATGCCTACGCCGCCGCCGGGGTGCGCGGAGTCACTCTGTGGCGCTATCACTTTGCTGAAACGACCCCAGCGGAGGCCGGCCGCATGATCCGTGACGCCGGGATGCAGTGCAGCGGACTGGCCCGCGCAGGATTCTTCCCCGCCGCCACCGCCGACGCCCGCAGGCTCGCCATCGAAGATAACCTCCGGGCCATCGACGAAGCCGCCGCCTGCGGGGCTCCCGTACTGGTCCTCGTGTGCGGATCCCTGCCCGGCCAGCCATTGAGTGAAAGCCGCCGCCAGATCGCCGATGGCATCGCCGCCTGCCTCGGACACGCCAGCAACGCCGGAGTGAAACTCGCCATCGAACCCCTCCACCCCATGTACGCGGCCGACCGCAGCGCCATCGTCACCATGCGCCAGGCCAATGACGTGTGCGACCTGCTCGGTTCCCACCCCGGTCTCGGCATCGCCGTCGATGTCTACCACGTCTGGTGGGACCCCGACCTGCCAGAGGAAATCGCCCGCGCCGGATCCGCCGGACGCCTCTTCGCCTACCACGTCTGCGACTGGCGGATTCCCACCGAAGACCTCCTCAACGACCGCGGTCTCATGGGCGAAGGCTGCATCAATCTGCCCAGCATCCGCTCCATGATGGAAGACGCCGGATTCCATGGCTTCAGCGAAGTCGAAATCTTCTCGGACCGTCGCTGGAAGGAACCACAGGAACAATGGCTCAACTCCGTCATCACCGCATGGCGCCAGCATTGCAGCCCGCACCTCATTCCGTAACCGTTTACTCCCACCAATCCTAACATATCATCATCATGCGCAGCATCGGCATTATCCTGAACGGCGTCACTGGACGCATGGGCACGAATCAGCACCTTGTGCGGTCGATTGCGGGCATCATCCGCGACGGTGGCCTGCGGGTGGGCGATGAAGTCGTCATGCCGAAGGTTGTCCTGACGGGTCGGAGCGAGGAAAAACTGCGGGCCTGCGCGGAAAAAGCCGGGGTGCCGGTGGAGATGACGACGGATGTGGCCGCTGCCCTGGCACGGCCGGACATGGAGATTTTCTTCGATGCGAGCGGCACGCAGTACCGCGGGAAGTTCGTGGACATGGCTGCGGCCGCCGGGAAGGCCATCTACTGCGAGAAACCAACTGCCACGAATCTGGCCGAAGCGATGCGCCTCGCGGAGGTCGCCGAGGCGGCTGGTGTGAAGAACGGAGTGGTGGCGGACAAGCTGTGGCTGCCGGGAATCGTGAAGTTCCGGAAGCTGCGCGACGCTGGCTTTTTCGGCCGCATCCTCAGTGTCCGCGGGGAATTCGGCTACTGGGTCTTCACGGGCGAGGATCCCGGGCAACCGGCGCAGCGGCCTTCGTGGAATTACCGCGCCTCCGACGGCGGCGGCATCATGATCGACATGTTCTGCCACTGGCGCTATCTGCTTGACGACCTCTTCGGCGGCGTGAAGCGCCTCAGCGCGGTCGGAGCCATTCACATTCCCGAACGGATCGGGGAAGATGGCCAACCCTACCACTGCACCGCCGATGACGCCGCCATGGGAACGTTCGAACTGGAAGACGGCGTGCTCTGCCAGCTCAATAGTTCATGGTGTGTGCGCGTCCGCCGCGACGACCTCGTCACGTTCCAGATCGATGGCACGGAAGGTAGTGCGGTCTTCGGCCTGCGGCGGTGCTTCACGCAGACCCGGCAGGAAACGCCCCGTCCTGTCTGGAACCCCGACATGCCGCAGCCCATCGACTTCTTCGCAGGCTGGCAGGAAGTGCCCGATGACGCCGCGGGATACGGCAATGCCTTCCGGCAGCAATGGGAATTGTTCCTCCGCCATGTCGTCGCCGGCGAGCCCTTCCGCTGGACGCTGCGCGAAGCCGCCAAAGGCGTGCAGCTCGCCGAATTCGGCATGCGTTCGTGGCAGGAACGCCGCTGGCTCGATGTCGAACCACTGCCCTGACAGGACTCTGCACAACCTCCGTCGTTACCGCGGACAAGCAGAAACTCAGCCGGGAAGCAGCGACGACACCTGCAGCAGCACGTCGGGAAACGGCACCTGCGCCAGATGCCCGAAATATCCGTGCCGCTGCAGCCGCTCCCGGCTGGTAGCCGGACTGCTGATCCCACAGAGAAAGCGCGCCAGTTGCCGGGCCGTCCGCAGGGCAGCGCGACGTTCGGCAATGAGCGACTGCATGACGGAAACGTCGTCGGCCGTGATTTCCACCGCAGCGGAAACCGGCAGTGCCGCCGCCGCCCCGCCGCCGCCGACACAGTTGCCGCAGTGACCGCAATCCGCGGCCATCGTTTCTCCAAACCTCGCCAGCAATGACCGCGTCAGGCAGCCGGATTCCCCAGCCCACGCAATCACCGCATCGAGTTGCGCCAATTCGTGCGCTTCGCGCCGCCGGAACACTTCGGCTATCTCCGCCGCGGTCTCCATGACCGGCCGCGGCGACGCCTCGACACGGTAGCGCAGGCGGCGATGCGAGAACTGCACGATGGCTTCGTCGTCCTGCTGCAGCAAGGCAAGGTAAGCCCGGACTTCACCAACCGTTAGCCCGGTGGCCGCCGCCGCCGCAGGAAGATCAATCGTCAGCCAGAGCCGTCCCGCTTCCGCACAACCGAGGATGGCCTCAATACGATCCCTCTCAAGCGGTTCCCGCCCAGCCATCACCTGATGCCGCGGCCGCAGAAAGCGCACACGGCAGCGACTGTGAAACGAACCCGCCGGACTGATGCGTCCCTCTGCTTCCAGACACGCCAGAATCGTCTCCGTCACCTGCTGTCGCGTATCGGTGGCCTGCGACAGGTCGTAGAGCGATATCTCGCACGACTCGCCCTGCCGCAGGATGGCATTCACCGCCGCCGCAATGGCCTGCGGCCCCGGAGTGTCGCCACAGATGAAGTTGCGGAGCACCGTCAGATCGTCACCGCAGGCCAGCAATTCACAATGCGCCGGCCCACCATCGCGGCCGGCCCGCCCCGTTTCCTGCAGAAGATTCTCGGGCGACTTGGGAAGGTTGTAATGAATGACCGCACGGATGTCGGCTTTGTCGACTCCCATCCCGAAGGCAATCGTTGCTACCATGATGCGGCTCCCGCCGGTCATGAACGAATCCTGGGCTTCCGCCCGCTGCTCGGCCGGCAGCCCGGCATGATATGCCCGCGCCGGCATCCCCGCCCGCTGCAGAAACGTGGCCACTTCCTCCGCCGTCTCCTGCCGCGTGACATAGACAATGGCGGGCAGACGACCCGGTTCCCCGAGCACTCGCAGCAATTCCGCCTTCCGCCCGGCCGCGGACACCGGAGTCACATGGAAATGCAGATTCGCCCGGTGAAAGCTGGTCTGAATCCAGTGCTCCGGAGCAATCGCAAAGGCCGTGCAGATATCGTGCGCCACCTCGGGCGTGGCCGTCGCCGTGAGGCAGAGCACCGGACGGATGCCCAGTTCCCGCGCCGTGCCCGCCAGCCTCAGATAATCCGGCCGGAAGTTGTGTCCCCATTGCGAAATGCAGTGCGCTTCATCAACCGCCAGCATCGCAATGCGCAGCGACGCCAGCATTTCTATGAACCGTTCCGACGCAAACCGCTCAGGTGCCACATACAGAAGCCGCAGCCCGCCCTCCGCCAGCCGCTGCTCAACCAATGCCACCTCGGCAGGCGTCAGACTCGAATCAAGCCGCGCTGCTCCGATGCCCCGCGCCACCAGCGATTCCACCTGGTCCTTCATGAGCGCAATGAGCGGCGAAACCACAATGGTCAGGCCGTCGCGCAGCAGGGCAGGGAGCTGATAGCAAAGCGACTTGCCGGCTCCGGTCGGAAACAACGCCAGCGTGCTGTACCCAGCCAGCAGCAACCGCACCACCGCTTCCTGCCGTCCCCGGAACGAGGCATGGCCAAAGTATTGTCGCAGGGTGTCTTCCGGATTCATGAAGCGACCCCGACCCTGCCGCGCTCTCCGGCCGTTGCAAGACGCACCATGGCAGCTACGTCGTCACCGTGATGACACGCATTCTGATCGCATTGCTCGCCGCCAGTCCAGGCATGGCCATCGAGGCCGTGACCATGGAAGCCTTGACCGGCGGCCGTCCATGGAAGCTCGCATGGCTTGCCGGAAACGGCGATCAGCTCATGGCTCTCGATCCCGCCGGTGAACCAAAGGAATTATTGAGCGGCCGCGGCCGCCTCGCCAAACCTCTCATCTCCGCAGACGGTTCGTCCGTCATCGTCACCCGCCTCGCCGACACGGAGCGGACCGACGGCAATTCCGAGGATCCAGAAATCCTCTCGATCCCATGGACCGGAGGAACCGCCCGCAGCCTCGGCAGCGGCATGGCCATCGCCATCTGGCCCGGCTCCACCCCGGATTCCCCGTTCGTCTACGCCTTCGCCGCCGTCCGCGCAACCCAGCGGGGCAGCCTCACCGGCGAAACCATCGTGCGCTTCCACCCCGCCAAACCCGAAGAACGCGAAATCATCTGGTCGGAACGCTCGGCCTCTCCAGACAATTTTCAACTGTCCCGCGACGGCAGCCGCGCCTGCGGATTGTTTCCATGGCCACAAGCCGGACTGGCGGACCTGAACTCACAGACATGGACGGGCGTAGGCCACGGCGCATGGCCAACGCTCGCCCCCGACAACAGCTATGCCCTGCTCCTCCTCGACGGATCACGCAAACAACTGCGATGCTACGTCCCGCAGGTCGATCCCGGCTGGAAACTCAATCTCGCTGAAATGCCGACTCTCTCCGGCGGCGGCATCAATCACCTGCGCTGGTCCAACGACGCCACCATCATCACCTTCACCGGTCCATGGGACGACGAGGAAAAGGGCGACGCCCGCATCCAGGCTGTCCGCCTCCGCCCGGATCTGAAATCGCTCGAGGCCGTCCACGTGGCCGCAGTCACAGCCGGAAATCCAGATTCGCCCGACCTCTGGATAAGCGGAACAGCCACCTCACTCACGTCGCTCCCGCAGGCCCCGCAGCCGGAAGAGAGACCGTCAACACCCGCAGCCGCATGGCCGGCTCACCGCGATGGCCTGACCTTTGCATGGGAACGCCGCGGCAGCCCGCACGATCCCGCTCTCAAGGGCATGGCCTTCTACGGCCCCGGGGGTGTCGTCAACGTCTCGGCAGGCCTTGCAGAATTTCCTGCCGCAGCCACCACCCCGGTTTTCGAGGCAGTCCAGAAATCAGGGTCCTGGTCCCTCGAATGCCTCGTCACGGAACGACGGTCCATTCCCCCGCTCAGTGTCCGTCTCCTCTCGCTCCGCAATGAAGACGGCAGCGACGCCGCCGCCCTCTACCGGGTCGATGGCAAACTCGTCCTCCGTACCCTCACCGGCGGCCGCAATGGATCGCCCGCCACCCAGGAACGCTTCATCCTCACTTCCATGTTCATCGAGGACGACCGCCCGTTCTCCCTCGTCATCACCAGCCGGAACAAACGCCTCGCCTGCTACGTCGATGGTCAACTCATGCGCGAATTCACCACGGACTCGGCCGGCTGCGATGCATGGAAAGCCGGTCGATTCCAGCTCGGCGACGACCGACCCTACGGCAGTCCATGGAGCGGCAGCATGGAACGCGTCGCCTTCTATTCCCGCGAACTCGGAAAGGAGGAAGTCGAGGAAGCATGGCAGCAGACGTCCTCCCAACTCGCCAGCCGCACCCGCCCAACCCGCAACCTCGTGAAGGCAAAACTCCTCGAATGGCCAGACCTCCCGGACGCAGCCCAGCTCGCGGCCGCACCCGCATGGCTCCAGGCCACCGTCTGGGAAGTCGAACAGGTCTACACGGGTGCCATGACCGACAAACGCATCACCCGCCTCCACTGGGCCGTGCTCGACGGCAAACCTGTCCCGCGGCCAGACATCAAGGTCGGCCAAAGCATGGAATTCTCACTCGAACCAGCCTCGGACCACCCGGAGACCGGGGAGGCGCGCTTGCATAATGCAGTCTCGCCCGGAGACTTGCCAGTGTGGATCGATGCCACCGTGCCCGGTCGCCACAAACCCCCGTTTCCAGCTCCCTGATTTCCCGCCGCCATGACCCGCCTGCTCTTTCTTGCTTCTCTGCTCGCCTGCGCCCTGCCCCGTCTCGCAACGGCAGACGCCTTCCCCGCACAATGCGCTGCCCTCGCCGGGAAATCGGACGATTTCGCTCTGAAGGGCGCGGAAAGCCCGTGGCTTTTCCTCACTGCGGAATTGGCGCATCTCGGGAAGGACGAGTTCTGGAAGTCTCCGGTCCCGGCCGTCAATTCAATGGCCTCGTTCCAGAAGCAACTCGCGGAAAAAGGGGTTCACCTCCTCGTCGTGCCCGTCCCCGCCAAGGCCGCTATCTACCCGGAAAAACTGATAGCCGATGCCACTGCCGTCCGCCCCCTCGGTCCGTTCCTCGCACAACTCAAGGAGGCAGGTCTGAAGACGGTCGACCTCGACGCCGCCTTCCGCACCGCCAAGCCTCAGTCGAAGGTCCCTCTCTACTGCACGACCGATGCCCACTGGTCCCCGGCCGGCATCGCCATGGCCGCCGACGAAATCACCAGCGCCATCAAGTCCGACTCCGCCCTCGCCCCTCTGCTCAAGGGCAAAGGCCCGGCCGAAACCACCGGCCAGCTCAAGATCAAAGGCGACCTCACCGCCGCGGCATCGCTCAAGACAACCCCAGCCGAATCCCTCCCCGTAACGTGGCCGCTGGGCACCGCCGGAAAGGGATCGAAAGCAGACCCTGCCTCTCCCATCCTGCTGCTCGGCGACAGCCATACCATGGTCTTCACCGATGGCGAAGACCTCGGCATGCACTGCGAAGGAGCCGGCCTCCGCGAACACCTCGAAGCCCGCCTCGGCGCAAGCCTCGCCCAGATTTCCAACCAGAATTCCGGCGGCGATGGCGCACGGCGCCTCCTGCGCCAACGCGAACTCTCCAACCCGGACTACTGGAAGGACCGCAAACTCGTCATCTGGGTCTTCTCGGAACGCGAGTTCACCGCCGGCAAATGGCGCTGACCAACCGCCCTCCTCCGCTCATGCGTCGACCCCCACGGCTTGCCTTCCCCGGCCACCGTGAATCGGTGCTTTCATGAAATGCCTAACACTTCTGCTCTTCGCAGCCGCCACCTCGCTGCTGCACGCCGCCGACCAGCCCAATGTCGTCATCATCTACGCCGATGACCTCGGCTGGGGCGACCTCGGCTGCTACGGCGCGCCAGCCGTGCGTACGCCACACCTCGACCGCATGGCCGCCGAAGGCATGCGCTTCACCGACTTCTATTCCGCGGCCGAAGTCTGCACACCCAGCCGCGCCGCCCTCCTCACCGCCCGCTACCCCATCCGCAGCGGCATGTGCCACAGCCAGTTCCGCGTCCTGCGCGCCAATGCCCGCGGCGGCCTGCCAAGGGAGGAAATCACCCTGGCCGAACTCCTGCGCGGCTCCGGCTACGCCACAGGCATGATCGGTAAATGGCACCTCGGCCACCGCCCGGAACACCTGCCCACCCAGCACGGATTCGACGAATACTTCGGCCTGCCTTTCTCCAATGACATGATGCCGTCCCCCGATGCCCCCAAGGGACGCGACAAGTTCTTCACGGAACAGAACGAATACTGGAAGACTCCCCTCATCCGCGGCACCTCCACCGTGGAGGAACATCCCGATCAGCGCCAGCTCACCCGACGCTACACGGAGGAAGCCCAGCAGTTCATCCGCACCAGCAAGGACCGACCCTTCCTGCTCTACCTCGCCCACACGTTCCCACACGTCCCCCTCTTTGCCTCGGAACCCTTCCGCGGAAAAAGCCCAGCCGGCCTCTACGGCGATGTCGTCGAGGAACTCGACTGGAGCGTCGGTCAGATTCTCGCCACCGTCAGAACGGAAGGACTGGAACGCCGCACCTTCGTCTTCTTCAGCAGCGACAACGGACCATGGAAGGTCTTCCGCTCGCACGGCGGCAGCGCCGGACCACTCCACGAAGGCAAAGGCTCCACATGGGAAGGCGGCATGCGCGTCCCCGGCATCGCATGGTGGCCCAGCCGCATCCCCGCCGGCTCCATCCAGCGTGAACCCGCTTCAACCATGGACCTCCTGCCCACCTGCGCCAAACTGGCGGGCACCCCTCTCCCGGACGCCCCCATCGACGGCCGCGATCTCGCCCCGCTCCTCTTCGGCAACGGCACCAGACCCGCCGAGGTCTTTCTCTATTACCGCGGCCCAGACCTCTACGCGGCCCGACTCGGCCCATGGAAAGCCCACTTCATCACCCGCAGCAGTTACGGTCAGGATCCTCCCGTACCCCACGACCCGCCACTCCTCTTCCACCTCGGCGAAGACCCCGGCGAACAATGGAACCTCGCCACCGAAAAACCAGACGTCCTCCGCCAGATCCGCACAGCCGTCGACGCAAAACTCAGCGGAATCGTCCCAGCTCCCACACAGCTCGCGGAAACTGAATGACATCCGCCACCCGCAAGTAAGGCCTTGCTAGTGGCCTGACTGCTGCGCTAGCCTCGTGCCATGCGTGGTCTCATCCTCTCACTGACTCTGTGCGGCGGTGCCTGTGCGCTGGCCGACTGGCCCCAGTTCCGCGGACCTGATGGTGCCGGCATCTCCACAGCTCCTCTCGCCGACTCATGGAGCGATACCACCAACGTCCTCTGGAAAAAAGAACTGGCAGGCAGCGGTTCCTCCAGCCCAGTGATCGCCGCCGGACGGATCTTTCTCACCACAGCCAACGGAGATGCCGATGGCCCGGACCGCCACGTGCTCTGCTTCGACGCCGCCACCGGAACCCTCCTCTGGGACCGTCCCGTGAAATCTTCCCTCCCGGAACAAAGGAAAATCCGCGAAGACCACGGCTACGCTTCCGCCACCCCAGTAGCCACCTCAAAACGCCTCTTCGTCTTCTTCGGAAAATCAGGTGTCTTCTGCTTCGATCACGGAGGACGCGAAATCTGGAATGCCAAAGTCGGTGCCGGACTCCATGGCTGGGGATCCGCCGCCTCCCTCTCTCTCCATGGCTCAGCGGTCTACGTGAACGCCAGTGTCGAAAGCGAATCACTCGTCGCTCTCGATCAGGAAACCGGCAAGGAACTCTGGAAGGTCAAAGGCATCCAGGAATCATGGCACGCCCCAGTCATCACCACCGGTCCCTCCGGCCCCGAAGTCATCATGGCCATGGCCGGTGAAGTGAAATCCTTTTCCGCAGACGCCGGCACCCCACTCTGGCAATGCAAATCAGGCATCGGTTGGTACATGTGCCCACAGCCACTCGTCAAAGATGGCACCGTCTACGCCGTCGGCGGCCGCAGCGGCACCGGCGGCCTCGCCATCAAACTCGGCGGCTCAGGCAACGTAACCGAATCCCATCGGCTCTGGACTCTCCGCAAGGGCACCAACGTCCCCAGCCCCATCATCCACGGCGATCACCTCTACTTCGCTCACGAAAACCTCGGGATCGCTCACTGCGTCGACCTCAAGACCGGCGATTTCGTCTACTCCGAAAAAATGGAGCCAGACCCCGGACAGATTTATGCCTCGCCCATCCTTGCCGATGGCAAAATCTATTACCTCGGCCGTGGCGGACAAACCGTCGTCATCAAGGCTGCCCCGGAATTCAAAATCCTCTCCAGCGCAAAACTCGAAAACGGCCGCGGCAGCTTCAACGCCACCCCCGCCGTCGATGGAAACCGCCTCATCATCCGATCCGGCAAGTTCCTCTACTGCATCGGCCAGAAATAACTCCGGACTCAATTCTCCTATCCGGAACTGCCGATTCAGCCTCCACCCTGCTTCGGGAAAGTCTGCCCAATTGCTGGGAGCCCAAGCCATCGCAGAAAAGGTCTGTCCAACTGCCAAGATCCATCGTTTTCCTAGCGGGTTGAAGCCTCCGGCAAGCATCGCACAGAAGAACCTCCGGCAAAAGGTCTGTCCAACTGTCAGCGGGCCGCGCACAGAAGGTCTGTCCATTTGCGAGGATCCCTCGTTTTCCTAGCGGGTTGAAGCCTCCGGCAAGCATCGCACAGAAGAACCTCCGGCAAAAGGTCTGTCCAACTGTCAGCGGGCCGCGCACAGAAGGTCTGTCCATTTGCGAGGATTCCTCGTTTTCCTAGCGGGTTGAAGCCTCCGGCAAGCATCGCACAGAAGAACCTCCGGCAAAAGGTCTGTCCAACTGTCAGCGACGGACGTCCACACGCAGAAGGTCTGTCCGACTGTCGGATTCGCGGGTTGAGCCGTCGCAGAAAAGGTCTGTCCGACTGTCGGCGGCCCGCGTCGCACAAGAAAGTCTGTCCACTTATCGGGATCAGGATCCATCGTTTTCGTCGCGGGTTGAAACCCCCGGCAAAAGGTCTGTCCCACTGTCGGAATCCGCAGAAGGTCTGTCCATTTGCGAGGATCCCTCGTTTTCCTAGCGCACAGAAGGTCTGTCCATTTGCGAGGATTCCTCGTTTTCCTAGCGGGTTGAAGCCTCCGGCAAGCATCGCACAGAAGAACCTCCGGCAAAAGGTCTGTCCAACTGTCAGCGACGGACGTCCACA
>JBDKER010000021.1:0-81473 GCA_039795165.1 Verrucomicrobiota bacterium
TTTCGTCGCAGGTTCACTGAAGTGGCATCGCCAAAAGGCCTGTCCTTTTGTGAAGATCCATCGTTTTCGTCGCAGGTTCACTGAAGGGGCATCGCCAAAAGGCCTGTCCTTTTGTGAGATCCATCGTTTTCGTCGCAGGTTCACTGAAGGGGCATCGCCAAAAGGCCTGTCCTTTTGTGAGATCCATCGTTTTCGTCGCAGGTTCACTGAAGGGGCATCGCCAAAAGGCCTGTCCTTCTTTCGCCACTTCTATCGACTCTCAAAACGACCGTACCGCAACGCTGACGCGAGGTGGCTGTGTCCTTTGGGCGTCCGTGTTGGCTGGCGAGGTCTGGCGGAAATTGGCGCCGTTCCGATTTTATGTGATCAGCGGCTGACGCGGACCCGATGGAAGGGGAGACCGTTGCTCGGCGGGGGGACGGGGAGGGTAAGGGATGGGGAGATGGCAGGTTCGGCGGAGCCCTGAGGGATCCAGTCGATGAGGTTGCTGGAAGATTCGATCCGGTAGAGCCAGCCGGGTGTCGTAGAGACGGTGAGTTGTGTGGCGGAGACGCTGGTGATGCGGGTGAGGAGGTTGGCGGATCCCGGGGTGGGGAGCGTCATGAGATCGTGGGTATCGTTTCCGTCCGGGTAGCGTCCGGAAGCTTCGTCGGCCCGGGCGGGACCGAATGAGACTTCATCGACGAGCCGGAAGTCGGGCGCGGAGAGCAGGATGGTTTCGCCGGCATTGCTGAGACGGAACGGCACGTGCAACTGACTGCCCTGGTTGGGGGAAGCAGGATTCTGGGCGGGTTGGTTATCGGCCCAGACGATGAGGTAGCCACGCGGAGGAATGGACCAGCCTGCGGGGATGGTGAATTTGGCTGGCGCAACGGGGTCGTCGCTCAGCATCCATCCTGCGAGGTTCACGGTCAGGTCAGTGGGATTGTGGAGTTCGAACCAGTCGGCGGCGGCACCGTCTGCGGGGTCGGTCGCGAAGCCATCGTTTTCGGCCATCCATTCATTGATGCGGAGGGTGGGCCAGCCCGGCTGATTGGGATTGGAGACACTGAGGGAGGCGGTGGCACCGGTGATGGGTTCGCCGCGGCGGTTCACTCCGCGGATGGCGAGGCTATTCGGTCCGGCGGCGAGGGGAACGGTGATGCGCCATGTCGTGGTGCCTATCCAGAAGGGGGAATAGCGGACGCCATTCACCTCGATGGAATGAACGCTGATGGGAGACGAACCCGTGATGAGCACGGCTCCATTGGCATCCGGGAGGGCGGCATTCGCCGTGAAAGCCGTGGAGACCGGCAACTGGCTGCGCACATAGTTGTACCGTGCCGCGATGTAGCTGAGGACGCTGCTAAAGTCCTGGCCGCTGACTTTTCCATAATGCTGGGTCCAGCGTGTCATGTACCCGCTATTGGCAGTCGACTGCGTAAGGTCGTAGAGATGGTGATAGTAGCGCCGCGTGGCGTCCTGATTGACAGTCACGATCTTGGCGAGGTTTCCGGTGCCGATGAGCGAGGCACCGGTGGCGCGCTGCCAGACACTGTCCCAATCCCATGGCATGTAGACCGCTCGGCCATCGTGCGGTCGGAAATAGAAGCGGCAATTATGATGCGCTCCGCCTGTGAAGATGGCATCGCCCGGCCCCACCAGCGATTGGTAGGCCATGGTGCGCAGGAAGGCATCGTGATCGATGCGCCGCCGCATTTCCGTGTCGAAAGCCGCCCCATTCAGGCTGAACATCTGGGAAAACGGAACGACCAGCGAGTAGTCATCCGCGCCGCGCCGCATGGTCTGGAGCAGAAACCATCGGTATGCTTCCTTATCGTTTCCGTAATTTCCCAGGTCGATATTGAGGTACCCGGTGCCGCCCGATTCATTGCCGGGCAGTTTCTGCGAGGTTGGCTGACCGTCCACGGTATTCAGGTTCCAGCGGAAGACCTCCATTTCGATGAGCACGCCGTCGCCGCCGTCTGGATACTGCGAGTCGAGGAATTCCTTTTCGAATCCAGCCATGCGCAGGGCGCACATGCCCGAGTACGTCGGGTTCGGATGCACGAACTGGGCAAGGTCGTCGTACATGGCGGGAATGTCGCCTGCGGCAGCCGCCATGTGCTTGGCAATGATTTCGCCGACGCCGCCCACTGTGGCGTGCTGGCTCCGGTCGACCGCTACCTTGCGGTGGACACCGCGGAACGGCTGATCGGCTGGGAAGAGGAGATTGAAGCCGACGCGCGTGACATTGCGGCCCACGAAGCTGCCTTTGAGCCGGACACCGATATCGTAGAAGACGTCGCGGTCGTCCACGATGAGCGTGGCCGCCAGTTCTTCATTACTGAGGGTATTGAGGGGAGCGTGGAGGAAGGCGGCATCGGCCGGGGTCATGATGAGGCGCAGCTTTTGAAGCGTTCCGCTGCCGCGGTCGTCCTGGATGGCGTACATGGCGCGGGAGGCCGATCCCGCAGCCGGGGCCCGGCTGATCATTCCGGCGGCGTCTTCCGCTTCCACAAAAAACTGGACGCTGCCGCTGGGCTGCCCGGGAATCTGGGTGGCGTAGCGGCCGTCGCTTCCGCGGGTCATGGCGACCGGCAGCCATGGTCCACCGGATACGGCATACTGCAGAGTCACTTTGGCAACCGCGTCGGGGTCGTCGGCGACGAGGGAAATGGTCACCGGTTCATCTGCGGCGGGGGTTACGGGGAAATGACGCAGGCCTGTGAGGGATGGACCAATGCCTGCCGTGGCGGTTCCATTCACGGCTCCGGGCGTGCCGCCATTGGCAGCGATGGGGATCAACTGGGTGCGTCCGAGCCGGTCGAAGTACTGCCGCACATTGAGTCGGGCACCGCCGGAGAGCCAGCGTGCCCGCAGCGACACTTCGTACTGACGCCCAGTCACGAGGGCAGCATTGCCCGCGTAGGTGGCTTCGATCTGGTTGCCCTGGTATTCGCCGGGGCCGGAAGCAACGAGCCTCAGGACCGGATTGCCCGGATTGCCTGGTTCCGGCTGGACGGAGGAAGTCCGGTGATTTCCAAGGAGCCGCCAGCCCGTGGTTCCCGCGGAAAAGTCGCCATTCACGATGAGATTGGCACCGGTCACGGTGTCGGTGACGCGGATGTCATCGAGGAGGCATGAGCCGGGTCCATCGGCGAGGAGGAGATTGATTTCCTTCCAGAGCGTGGGCGATCCCGTGATGCCCGGGGCGTTGGTGAGGCGCCATGTGAAGGTCGTCCATGTGGCCCGGTTGGATTCGTCGCTGGCAGCCCATGAGGCGGGATGGCGTTCATCGGCGCGCAGGTCCCGCAGTTCGAGACTGGAGCCACCGCCATCCGCTGCAGACGGCCATGGCTTGTCATCCGCATACGGCACGGAACTGACGGGATTGCCCGCCGCATCGCGGAGGAGCACTTCCTCGCCGCGGCCTGACAGATTTCCATCCCATGGACCGAACACGGTGGCCTCCGGAAGCCCGTGAACGAGCCGCACGGCGGCGGGGACTTCGGCGATCACGCAGCGTGCTCCCGCAGCAAGGGTGGTACCGGCGGGAAAGGTGTAGCGCACCGCGCGGTCGAGACTCCAGCCCGACAGGTCGGCGGCACGGTCCGAACGATTGGTCAATTCGATCCATGCTCCCGCCATCACGGTGTTTTCGGGAACGAGGGCAGCGGCGGGTGGGGCGTACATGATTTCGCTGATGACCACCTGACGGTTGAGGGTCACGGCGTTCGGCTGACCGGGAGATTCCGCGGCGAGGCGCAGCCACGGTCCGATGCCATCGGGGAAGCGCCCGCGCACTGTCCCCGCCGCGCGGAAGGAATCGAGCACGGTCATGCCATCAGGGCCCATGAGCACCAGCCGCGCTCCATCGGGCACCGTGATGGGAATCGACAGCATGGCTCCGCCGCCGAGCAGCTGCGCGGGTAGCGGCGCATCGGCGGTCACGTCACCGGAAACCATCCGGACAATGAATCCGGCGGTGTCCGCGGCGGTCGTTCCGGCATTCATCACTTCCACCTGACCAGGCGAAACCTCATTGAGCACGAGCGGCGGCAGGACAGGAACGGGAAGGGATTCCGAAACCTCGAGGGCAGCCGCAAACACCGCGTCCTTCGTGTCCGGACCCACGGTCAGGGTCGCAGGAGCCCCGATCAGTCCATTGGCGGCTCCCCAGCGTCCCACCGTGAGCGTGCCATCGGAAGCCGGCCTGGCTAGCGCGCCGCCTGTGGCGAAGGTACTGAGCGCAAGGGTGAAACCCGGTTCGGCAGCAAAGAGCGGAGCGCCTCCAATATTGTCCAGAAACCATTCGATGCCCGCACCAACACGCGCCCCGATGAAATAATCGGTATTCGCCGCGAGCGTCACGGGGGTCACTGACTTGTAGCGCCAGCCCGCGAACCATGGATCCGTGCTCGTCACCGAGGCCGACGCAAGGAGGGCACCCGACGCATTCCAGAGGCCCACCTGAATGCCCGCGGCCCCATTGAGGAAGCCATCGTCGTCCGCAAAGCCGGTCAGACCGTCCGCTCCATCGGGATCGCTCGCATCATTGGCGGCATCGGCATCCTGGACGCCAAGGTGCGTGAGCGACTGCGCCTGATTTCCTGTGCGGATGCGCGACCCCACCGTGAACGGCCCGTCGGCCCGTGCCTGGGCCGGTGACGGTCCGGGGGTGTAGAAGAGGATCGGTTGACCTTGCTCAAGCGCCGCCGCCCGGTGCACTTCAACCGCCAGCATGTTGTCACCTGCCCGCAGCAGGCCGGCTGGCACCGCAAATCTGGCGAGGGCGGGAGCCGTACGGTTCACGGAAGCCGCGGCTGTTTCCGGAGTGAGCGGCCCCGGAGGAAGATTCGTCCGCAGCACTTCCACCCCATTGAGCCAGACCGCCGCCCCGTCATCGACGCACAATTCAAGGGTCGCCGCCAGCTGACCATTTCCGCCCGCCCAGCGGAAGCGGTGCCGGAAATACTGTGTCCAGCCATCCGCAGGCCACGGCGTCGCCGCACTCACCCCGGGCGGCAGCGGATCGTTGCCCAGTTGAAATCCGGCCGGAGCGCCCAGCCAGGCCGCATCATCAAAGCCATCGCTCTGCCAGCCAGCCCCGGGGTCGGTTCCGCCCACAAGAACCTTCCACTCCGCCCCAAGGGGAACCAGCTGGGTCTTCACGGGCGGGAGAAACGACGGGAAATTCTCCTGCCCCGGCGTTCCGCCAACCATCCGCGAGGCAACCCACGACGACGCCATGGCGCTGTCCGTGCGCAGGGCACGCTTTGCCAGAGAAACTCCGCCTCCATCCGCGGCAGCCGGCCATGCCGGGCTGGTTTCCCAGCGGATTTCGTCCATGACACGGTCGCTGTTGTTGCGGAGCGTCAGCGTTCCCTCACGGTTGGAGAGCCTGCCCTGCCACGGGCCGAGCGCTCCCGGCAGCGGCCCCGGATTGGCCGCTACAACCACATACCCCCCGGCCGGAATCACCGTCCGCTCCGGAAACCGCCATTCCACTTCCCCGGAAAGCCGCCAGCCACTCACATCCACGTCCACCGCCATCTGATTCACCAGTTCCACCCACTCGCCCCCCGGGTCCAATTCCCCCGCCGGATGATACATCACTTCGTTGAAAACAATGACACTGTCGGCCCGCAGCACCATCGGCAGCAGCCCCAGAAAAGTCAGTAATCTTCTCATTTTCATAGATTAAGCAAATTCATCGTTCCGGCAGGCCGCACCGCACCGCCGCGGGATCCGGCCGCACCCCCGCCTCTATCCAATCAGATTCCCCCCACCCTGTCCACAACTCCGGGCACCCGTCGCTGAACCACCCACGTCGCAGCTGCTCTTCCAACCACCGCAAAATCCGGATCCGTTGCCGGGCCCGCCCTGCATTTCCAGTATTTCCAGTGGCCATAAAATTCAGAAATGTTAACTTTCAGGCAACTCAGGGGTTGCCCCGGGCACGCAAACCGCTACACTGCCGACCCACCGCCATGAAGGAACTCATCACTCAGGGAGGCCCTCTCATTTTCCTGCTGCTAGGCTGCAGCGTTCTTGCCGTGGCGATTTTCCTCGAACGGTATTTCTATTTTCACAGATCCGGGATTGTGGTGCAGGATCTTCTGCAGGGAGCCGGCAACCTCATTGCCCGGAAGAATTACGTGGAAGCGCTCACTGTCTGCGCCGGAACACCCGGTCCGGTCGCCCGGGTCATGAAGTCGGTACTGACTCAACACAGCGCCCCGCGCGCCGACCTGAAGGAAATTGCCCAGGAAGCGGGACAACTGGAAGTTCCCCGGCTCGAGCGCCATCTTGCCGTTCTGCTTTCCATTGCGTACATTGCCCCGCTGATTGGTCTGCTCGGCACCGTCCTCGGCCTCATTGATACATTCCTGCCCTTCACGCAGAATGGTTTCGCGACCGCCACGGAGATGTCCCGCGGCATTTACCGCAGCCTTGTGACTTCGGCTGCCGGGCTCGCCGTCGCCATCCCTGCCTACATCCTGTACGCGTACCTTTCGGCTCACGCCAAATCCTTCATGCACGACATGGAGCGCGCTGGCATCGAAGTGGTCAACATGATCATGCAGAGCCGCGAGAACACGGACATCGTCGCCTTCAAGGAAGGTGCCCGTGCCCTGGAAGAAGAAAAGAAGCGGAAGGCATCAGGCGGACCCACTCTCCTGCGCTGAACTGGCCATCGGCAAATTCTGCGATCCATGAAGCTGGAAAGCTCAATCCGCATCCGGCCGGACTTTCTCTACCTGGCCCCGCTCCTCAATGTGGTTGGGCTGCTACTCCTTTTCTTTCTGCTCACATCAGGCCTCGTAGTCAAATCCGGAGTCCGCGTCACCCTGCCGGTCGGCAATTCCAGCTACAAAGCCAACGAAGCGAACCACGTGATCACGATCACCGCGGGCGACGCCCCGGCGATTTTCCTCAATCAGTCACCCGTGGCCCTTGGCGACCTGCGGGCACAACTGGAAGCACTCAGACGCGAAGCCCGCTTCGTTCTCATCAATGCCGACGCCCTCGCCCCAGTGGGGTTGGTCGACCAGGTCACGGAAGCAGTCCTTGCGGCCGGCTGCGAGGCGGCCCGCGGGATGCGCTTGCCCAGCGAATGATGGCTCTGCCCCCCCTCCTGAAGGCGGCTGATCCGTTTCCGGCATCCGCACGCGTCCGGTGATCCCCCGCGCCGGAAGTCGGACTATTTTCCGCCGGATCCAAAAAACCGCTTGGCAACCCGCGGAACTCCGCTACCGATCTCCCATCCGAAACATCGGTTATGGGGTATTAGCTCAGTTGGTAGAGCACCACAATGGCATTGTGGGGGTCAGCGGTTCGAATCCGCTATGCTCCACCACCTTCCTCCGGGGAACGTGTGTGGGAAAAGATCGGAAGGGTACGTTCAGAACGAAACAAGGTTCCTTGTCCCGCAGGCAAACAGGGTGGCACACCTCAAAGATCCTGACTTGACATTTGCATCTCCTCTTCCGATCATGCGATGCACATGAATTCCCTGCTCCCAAACGGTTTCTTTCCACCCCGGGCGGGGGTCGTGAACGCGTGCGCCGTGGGATTCCTGCAGACATGTGTCGCGGTGGCCCTGGGAGAACAATTTGGTCCTTTCACTTACCGAGTTGTGGGTGGTGAAGTGGAGATCACCAGCTATCGCAAGGACATCCCGGGACATGTGGACATCCCACCGCAGATTGACGGGAAACCGGTCACCGCCATTACCCGTCTCGGAGCCGAGCATGGCTTCGACGGTGCCTTTTCCCAGTCGATGATCTCATCGGCAACCATACCCAGCACCGTTATCCGCATCGGAACACAGGCGTTTGGCATCTGTTTCCACCTGACTTCCATCACCATCCCGGACAGCGTTACGGAAATCGGCGACGATGCCTTCTACCAGAGCAACGGGCTCAGGAAAGTCACGTTCGGGAAATCTGTGCGCTCCATCGGGCAACGGGCGTTCTTCGCATGCTTCCAGCTCACCAGGGTCGCCCTTCCTGACAGCCTTCAGAGCATTGGCAGTTCCGCGTTCCAAGGCTGCACCGGACTCAATCGGCTTTCCTTCGGGGAAGACACCGAATTCATCGGCGAAGCAGCCTTTCTCGGCTGCTCCAGCCTCCGGGCACTCGTCTTCCCATCGCGACTGTCCCTCATGGATAATAACTGCTTCAGGAAATGTCAGTCCCTGCACACCGCAGTTTTCATGGGTAATGCTCCCACCGTAACTGCAAATCTGTTTGACACCGCGATTCCCGGATTCCGCATTTTCTTTCTACCGGAAGCCAGTGGCTTCACCACACCCGCATGGCGGGGATTTCGCTCCGCCGCACTAAGCAGACCCATCACGCCACTCCAGCGCTGGATGCTCGAGAACGGCCTGCCCATCGACACCAACCCACTGACACGCATCGAGGGCAGTGACGTCTGTCTGCTTCTTGCGTATGCGCTGGATCTTGACGTGGAACGCCCTTCCGCCGCCGCGGCGCTGCTCCCCGACGGTCCCGCACGCGGAATCCGGTTTCGCGGAAACAGACGGGACATCCGCTACAGCGTCGAGATTTCCAGCAATCTCAGCGAATGGACGGAACAAGGCGTAAGCCTGACCACGCCTGATGAAGATGGCTTCCGCACCGCTTCGACAGCAGGCAGCGGGACGAGGGTTTTCTTCCGTATTCTGGTCACTGCTCCGGAATCCCCTGCACAGCCAGATTGACCAACCGGCGACGCCCCCTGCCCCGCTGGACCAGTCGAACCGCAGCGCAGTCCCGCAAGGAAAGACGCAGTGAGGTTTTCCGACCGTAATCAACCCATAGTCGCAGGCCCTCTTCAATCCACCCCTGCCTCCCTGGCAGGATCGCCTTCCCGGGCATCAAACTGCATGCTGTAGAGCTTCCGGTAGACGTCGTTGCCCTGCAGCAGTTGCTCATGGGTGCCCGCCGCCATGACGGCTCCCGCTTCCATGACCACAATGACATCGCTGCGGATCACGGTGCTCAGCCGATGCGCGATCGCGAGCACCGTCTTGCCGCGCGAAAGGTCGCTGATGGCTTCCTGAATGTGACGCTCGGACTCGGCATCGAGTGCCGAGGTGGCCTCGTCGAGCAGGAGGACGGGCGTGTTCCGCAGAATGGCCCGGGCAATCGAAATCCGCTGCCGCTGACCGCCGCTCAGCATCCTTCCGCTGTCCCCGATGACCGTCTCGTACCCGTGCGCCTGCTCCATGATGAAGTCGTGCGCATAAGCCCGCCGGGCAGCCTCCATGATCTCCTCGCGCGTGGCATCGAGACGCCCATACCGGATGTTCTCGAAGATCGTGTCGTGAAACAGAAAGACTTCCTGACTGACCACGGAAATCTGATTGCGGAGCGATTCCTGAGTCAGCCCCCGGATGTCGTGACCATCAAGCAGAATCCGTCCGCCATGAGGATCGTAGAACCTCAGCAGGAGCGAAAAAAGCGTGCTCTTCCCCGCCCCGGAACGTCCCACAAGGGCAACAGTCTGCTGCGGTTCAATCTCCAGCGTGACATTGCGCACAGCCGGCTGATCCTTCCGGTAGAAGAAGGTCACATCCTCGAAGGCAATCCGCCCGGCCGCCGCAGTCAGCGCCACGGCCCCCGGCTGGTCGGCCACACGCACTTCCCGGTCCATCAGTTCGAAAATCTTGCTGGTGGCAGCGAGGGTCTTCTGGAGCAGGAGCGGAATCCGGCTGAGCGCCTTGGCCGGAGGATACAGCATCACCAGTCCTCCATTGAGAGCGATGAATTCAGAAGCCGGCATCCCGTTCATCCACACATAGACGAGCGCCCCGGCCACCCCCATGGACGCCACCACCTCCACCAGCGGACCAACCCCCTCGAGCGCCTTGCGCCACCGCATCATGCTCCGCAGCATCTTCTGATTCGATGCCGTGAACCGCGAAACCTCATACTCCTCCCGGTTGTACGCCTTCACCTCGCGGATGCCGCTGAAGGCTTCCTGCATGATCACACTCATGGCACCGGCCTCTTCTTCTTCCTCGGCCCCCGCCCTCCGTACCTTCCGCCCCACCAGAACCACCGGAATGATGCACAGCGGAAACAGCACGAAACTCATCAGGGTGAATTTCCAGTCGATCAGAAACAGCACCAGCAGCGCACTGATGATGGAAATCGGTTCCTTGACCACTTCTCCGGCCACACTCGTAAGCGCCTGCTGCGCTACCCTCGTCTGATTCAGAATCGTCTGCAGCAGGTCCCCGGTCTTCTGCCGGTTGAAGAATTCCATCGACTGCGACAGCACCCTCGAAAAAAGATTCCCCCGGATGTCATCAAGCACCCTCAGGCTCACCCACGTCAGACAGTACGTGTTGAACCAGCCAAACACAGCCCGCACCAGCATGAGCCCGGGAATCATGGCGCAGAGCAGCACCACCGACAGCAGAGACTTCGGCGGAGGAGCCGCTTCCTTCAGATTGAGGACATCCGTGAACTTCCCGGACGCCACCTCGCTCCGCATCGCCTCGATCTGAGCAATCCGCGAACGCTTGTCGGATTCGGTCTGCGCCAGCAGATACCGCGCCCACAGGGTCCGGTGACGCCGCTCGGATTCAGGAAGATTCAGCAACTGCTGCCAGCTCGCCCGCGCCTGCGCCAGATGCGCCGGCTGAAGATCCCGGCGGAAAACAGTCGCCACCCCGCTCCGGATCCGGTCCACAAGCCCCTCCGCCGGAACCACGGACTCGGGAGCCCCCGTGAGCATGGACCGCTCCCCCTCCAGCACGAGCCGGAACTCGGCAGGCAACAGGGGATCGATGGGCTGCACCGCCAGCGGATCCACGCCGCCCGCAGGCTTTCCCCTCAGGCGACGCGCCGCGATCTGCGCCCGGAAATCCTGATACGACTGCACGGCAGACTGCTGCTCCGCAGCGGTAAGAGCCCGCACCTTGCCCCCCTCCGAGGGCACCTGCACGGCTTCCACCGCAGCCCGTACCTCGGGTAATTCAATCTCGGCATTCCAGTCTTCAGCAAGGGTGGCCCCATGACGGCCCGCCGGTTCTTCCTTCGGCAGGACTTCGCTCCCCACATGATGCACGGCCGCCACCATCAACCCGTTGAGCACCCCATAAACCGCACCCGCCAGCAAACCGAGCACAAACCGCTTCCGGTACGGTTTCAGATACCCCAGCAGTCGACGGTACGGCTCGCGCGCCGCCGAGACGAATTCGCCAGCCGACATGTTCGCAATCTCTTTGCGGGAAACTTTCTTCATGCTCTCAATTGATTCCTCTGGCCCCGCCTCCGGCAACCGTCACCGCGGAATCCCCCTCAGCGTGGGGTCGCCCTCCTCCCGGCGCAACAGGTCATCAACAGCCGCACAGACCCGCTCCACCGGAAGCTCGGCCATCGCGGACCGCGCCTGCCGGGGCGAACTCCGGCCCTCGCCATCCCGACCATGAAGAACAAGCGCCAGCCCGTGCCGCGGTGCCCAGTGCCACGGATTGGTGGGCCCAAACAAGGCCACCTGCGGTCGCGCCCACGCCGCCGCAAGGTGCATCACGCCAGTATCAACCGTCACCACAAGCCGACTCCCCTCGACCACCGCCGCCAATTGCCGGAGATCGAGCCGGCCGCTCAGATCCGTAAAGGCCACCCCGGCCGAGCGCATCGCCTGCACCGCTTCGGCCTCCCTCGGATCCCGCCCGCCAGTCACCACCACAGGCCAGCCAAGCGTGCCGCCCACATGCGCAAGAAGTTCCGCCCAGCAACCGTCAGGCCAGTATTTCTCTCCGCGCGCCGTCCCCGGATGAAAGAGCACATACCGCGCCGGTAACCCCGACACCACGGCTGTCCCAGCCGACCGCAGGTGCCCGCTGTCGCCCGCGGGGGGCACACCCGGAAAGACTTCCCGGACAAGGGCTTCATGAAAGTCCACCGTGTGCAGGTCCCGCACCACCGCCCCGCTCCGCCGGTTCCACGCCCCCCGCCGCAGCCCGTTCACCGCAAACTTCTCCCAACCCACCCGGTCCGGAGCCCGGCTCAGCAGGCACAGCAGGGCGGAACGATCGCTGCCCGTGAAATCAAGGACCGCATCCCAGCCGCCCGCCGCCACCCGCCGCAGCAAACCGAAATTCAGCCGTCCCGGCCGCCACACGAGCACCTCGTCGGCAGGCAAAAGCGGCCCCATTTCTCCGCACACCCCAGACAGCACCAGCGTCACCCGCGCCTCCGGCGCAGCCTGCCGCAGCAACGCCAGCGCAGGGGCCGTCAGCACGGCGTCCCCAATCCGCTTCATCTGCAGCACAAGGATCCGCTTCATGCCATCAGAAGATCTCCCGGGCCCGGCCATACGCAGCCAGCACCCGCCGCCGGTAATGATCCCATGTGAAATGCCGCTCCACCAACCGACGCGCCTCCCGCCCCCTCCGCGCTGCCTCTTCCCGATCCCGCGCCGCCGCTTCCATCGCTCCAGCCAGCGCATCGGCATCATCCGCCGGAACCAGCCAGCCAGTCGTCCCATCCACCACCGCATCTCCGCTCTCCCGCGTCGCAATGAGCGGCAGACCACAGGCCGCCGCCTCAAGGGTCGCCTTCGCAAATCCCTCGCACTCACTCGGAAATACAAAGGCCGTCGCCCCACTCAGGACCGACCCCACATCCCGCACGAATCCCGTCAGCGTCACCCCTGCAGGCAATTCCCGCAATTCCCCGCGCAGTTCGTCATGCACCGCCCCCGCCAGCACCAGTTCCGCATCCCGCCACCCCAGCCGCCGCCACGCTTCCAGAATCCGATGCACTCCCTTCCGCCGGATCAGGGCCCCCACAAAGACAAACCGCAGCTTCTCCCGAGGCTCCGATGGCCGGAACTTCGCCACATCAACCCCTCGCCCCACATAATGCAGCCGCGCCTCCGGTACCCCCACAGCCCGGAAGGTCCCCGCCGCACAAACCGACGGCATCAGCAGCAAGGTCGCCAGTTCATACTCCATCAGCACCTGCTGACGCGATACCAGCATGCGCTGACTCCACCGGGCCCACCCACGCAGCTTCCCCGCCTCCCGCTCGCTCTTCGTCACAAAGGGCTTCACCCGACCCTTGTTCCGGTGCCACGTCGGAATGTCCAGCACTGAGGGAATCCCCACTTCGGCCGCCGCCAGCAGACTCCGGAAGGCATCCCCACTCCAGCTGTGCAGAAAATCATGCGACCCTTCCGCCACCACCCGCGCCACGACCCGGTCAAGCCATTGCTTCTTCACCCCGTAATACCGCTCACTCCCCAGAAACGAGGCCAGCCGCGCCGGCTGCAGCCAGCCACTGTGAACCTTGCCCGACGGAATCTCCTGCTGCTGGTCCGCATACGCATAAACCGATCCCAGGATCCCAGCCCGCTGCGCCGCCAGCGCCCCCTGCAGCGAGGTCACATCCAGCCCACTCCCGCCCAGCCGCGCACTCGTCCCATACAGTAAACAGCCCGGCAGGCCCGCCGGACCCGGACCGGCCTCCCGCTCCCAAGGCTCCTCCTCCCGTTTCATCAGTCGGTCACCCATTGGTCTTTCACCATCCTCACAATCTCCACCTGATTGGCCGCCACCGCCCCGCGCGGATAACGCACTTCCAGGACCACCGTCTCCTCCAAAGCCTGACCCATGAATTCCTTCGCACTCAGCAGAGCCTCCAGCGCCACATGATCGCGCGAATCCCTCGCCACATAACCGAAAAGATCCAGCACCAGCCCAGGATAACTCATCCGGTAGCAGCCATGCCCAGCTTCGTCGAACCCGTAGTTCCAGTAATCCCCCCGCGCCACCTTCACTGCCACCCGCACCGGATCCCGCGGCCGCTTCTCCCGCAATCCCTCCAGATTGCTCCGCTGATATAGACTCGAAGTCTCCCAGTCAATCAGCATCGCTCCACCACGCTCCACCACATTGAGCAAAACACTGCTCTGCCGCGACGGCACCTCAAATTCAAGACTCGTGATCCCCCGCGAAGTCATCCCGTAACTAAGCGCCGCATCCACAAAAACCTCAGGCCCATGCTCCTTGAAATGCTCCCGCGCCAATTGCCTCGCTTCCTCCCCCCCCCGCAGCAGCGCCAGCTTTTCTTCCGTGGCCTCCGCCCGGAAAAACCGCTGCGCCACCTCCGCCGCACGCGCAATCACCTGCTCGTCAGTCTCCACCACTTCCGCCACCGCAGCCGGCAACACCGCCGCTGAACGCACCAGCCGACCTGCCCGCAGCACCCCACCCACCGCCAGCACCGCCAGCACCGCCACCACCAGACCAGCCAGCGAATTCCGGTCAAGTTCGCCATCCGTATACAGCCAGCCCGTCAGCCACGAATTCTCCAGAAACAGCCGCAGCGGACTCTGCCGGAACGATTCCTCCCCAGCCTTCGTCTGCTCCAGCAACCGATCCCAGTTCGCCTGAAACATCTCCCGCGCAACGGCGGGCACCGTCACCAGATCAGCACCCTCCACCAAACCCGCTTCGGCCACAAGGGGCACCGCCGACTCCTGAACTTCCTGCTCCAGAAACGCCCGGTAGCGCCGCTGCCAGTCCACGAGGGCCGACTGCGCCACCTGCCACGTCCGCGCCACTTCCCCCAGCTCCCCACGCCGCTCCACCAGATCCCGCAGCGCCTCCCGCACCCGCTCACTGTCACTCATCGTCTCAATCGACCGCTCCATCACCCGGTTCGCCAGACCACTCAGCGGATTCTGCTCAAACGAATCCGCCGCGGTCTGCCGCGGACCTGCCTCCTCCACCGATAACCTCCGCGCCTGAAACGGCACCTTCCCCGCCACCCCGCCCAGACCAGATTCACCACGAACCACATGCCCGGAACGCAATGGCTCCGGACGCAGAGGCTTCCTCTCTGGCTCAGACCGGGATTCCTCCACGGAAACCACGCCCGGCTCCACCGCCGCATGCCAGTCACTCTCATCCTGACACACCAGCGCTGCCACAGTCCCGCCATCATCAGCACCTTCACGGCCCGATTCCCCGTCCACCTGCCCAGCAGAAGAACTATCTTCAGCACCACCCATCTCCTCGACTCCCTCGCCACCCTCCACCGCCGCCTCCCCACCACCAGCCGATCCATCACCCCATTCCAGCGCCAAACCCTCAGCCTCCTCCTCTCCACGGCGACTCTTCCGGGAGCCACCCCCATCTCCTGACTTACCCGCCTGCTTCGAAGACTTTTTCCGACTGGGCATGATCCTTCTTCAGCGGTTCCCTCCCGTTGCCTCTCCCTCCGCCACATCCTCCGTGTAGAACCACGAAGGCAACAGCAGGTCTTCCACCACCACCTGATCCCGCGACACCGCATCATCAGGATACCGCAGCGTCAGCACCGCCGCCGACGAAATCCCTCCGTCCACCAGAGCCAGCAACTGATCCGATTTGCCAGTGCCCAGCCGGATGTAGCCATACAAATGAAACTCATCCCTCCCAGGATAATACAATTCCACACAACGCCACTCCCGAGGATCCGAAAACCCATGCAGATAATAATCAGACTCACGCAGCCTCACCCGGAACGGCACCGGCCGCTTCACCATCTCCTCCCGGAATTCCTCCAGCAGCATCTCCTGATACCCCACACTCGTCTCCCAATCGACCTTGTAACGGCTGCTCCCCAGGCTGTCACGGATCTCCTCCACCGCAAAATAACGCGACTGCGGAAAGGTCTCGCCAGGACTCAGCAGATCAGGCTCGTTCACCGTCATCTCCAGCGTAATCAGGTACAACTCGCCACTCCTCAGTTTGTTCTGATTCGTCACCTCCCCAGCCGTCATCGGCTGCAGTGGACGTTTCCGGTACCACCGCTCCATGAGCGGCTTCACCCGACCCGGCAGCCGCACGTGCTCCAGCATCCTCTCCACACTGTCCGATGCCAGAAACGCCCGCACCGCATCCTCCGCCCCACTGATGTCCTGCAAGGTCAGATACGTCCGGTCCGATTCAAATTCCGTACCCCCAGCCTCTTCATACGTCACCGCTTTCCAGCGCTGACTCAGCGTCTTCCATCCATAATAAAACGCCCCCCCGACAATCACCGCACACAGCAGACCCGCCACCACCTTCGTGTGCGCCGTCAGCCGACGGAAAAACATCTGCGCCGCCGACGCCTCACGCTCACGTCGGCTCCTCTTCACCCGGTGCACTACCACTCCATTCCGCTCGGCCGTCCCCGTAATCAGATCCTTCTCACGCACCTCAATCGCATCCTCAGGCAACGCCGATGCATGCTCCCACGTGTCCGCAGCCAACTCCCCCCCGGTCATCCCCTCGCGCACCTCATCCCAATCAGCCAAACCTCCGCCCGATCCCCCACGCCGACGCTTCTTCACCTTCACACGCGCCGGTCCCGCAAATTCATCCGTGCGATGCAGCCGGCTGAAAAATTCCGCCCCTCCAGCCTCATCACCACCAGTACCCACTTCCGCCACCCCACCAGCAAATTCCTCGTCTTCACGCTTCGGCAGATCCGACTTCCCCGGCCCTGGCCCCACCACTCCCCCCCTCACGCTCCCCCACATCGGTATGCTCCCCCCGAACTCCGGACTCGGTGCCTCCTGCTTCACTGGCGGCAGCACCTCCACATCCGACACCAAACCACGACACACCGGACAGAGAATCCTTACACCGCCCACCGTCGCCGCACGCGCCTTCATGCGCGACCCACAACTCGGGCACGTCAGAACCGTCCACTCCGCCATCGGTTGATCTGATTCCATGGAGACAATTTTTTCAGCAAAACCGTTCCCATTATCACGGTTTCGCCACCAAGAGCAATTCCCGAGCAATGGGATTTTCAGCCCACGTCAACCCTCCCGAATCACCCGGTTCTCACGGTCCAGCACCACCCTCTGCGGCTCCACCATCCGATCACTCATGCCAAACGCCATGATGCTCACCAGATGCCCACGCGGAATCTTCAGCGCCGCACCCCCATTCACCACAAACGCCCGCGATCCAGCCGGCCCTCGCTGCACATACGTTTCCAACCGCGCCCCACTCGTGATGCTAGCCACCAACACCTTCTCCCCCTCCCAAAGATCCACCGCCATCATCAGATCCTCCGGAATGGTAATGCTCCCCTCATAATCAACATGCGCATCCGTGATCACCGCCCGGTGAATCTTCGATTTCAATAGTTGCCGCAGCATCAGACACCCTGACTCCCCAGCCACACACGGTCAACCGGGAACGGATCCACAGATGGACAGGCCTTTTGACAGGCATCTGACTGGATTGGTCGTTTTACACGGCGAGCAACCAAAAGGTCTGTCCTTTTATAGCAACCAAAAGGTCTGTCCTTTTATCGAAATGCGTCGTTTTAAACGTAGGTTTCCGACGGCCCGGAACCATAGATCGTCGCGGATTCCGAGGTACCCAAAAGGACAGGCCATTTGGTCATTTGGTGGTGGGTGGGGTGACTGCCCTGAGAATCCTGTGAAAGAATTGATCCTGACGATTAACCATTCTGACCACAGACATGTGGGTACAGTAAGGCTGTATTCTCTCTGGATTTTACGACCGTCTAGTCACGATCACTTGTTCCTGCCTCAACTTCACGAGGCGATCCGCCGGGAGAACTCCGCGCCACACGGTCCCGGGGTACAGCACCGACCTTCTGCCGATGAGCGAGCCGGGATTGAGGACCGCATGGGCTCCAGCATCCGAGAAATCGCCCATGATGGCACCGAACTTGGGCAAACCGGACGCTAGGCGACCTCCGGGATATCGATCATCGACAACGGGAATCTCACCGTGATCATGACGCCAATTGGAAAGAATTACTCCGGCACCGAGGTGCACTCTGCGACCCAGCAGCGAGTCGCCCACATAGTTCCAATGGGGAATCTCTGAGCCTTCTCCGACCACACAGTTCTTCAATTCGCAGCTGTTGCCGACAATCGCTCCGTTACCGATCACCACGTTCTCACGAATCCAGCATCCCGGCCCGATCCGGCATCCTTCCCCGATCCATGCCGGCCCCTGAAGGCAGGCTCCGGGCATGATGACCGTTCCTTGGCCTATCCAGACAGATTCGCCGACGAAATTACGACTGCGGTCTGCCACTCCGCAGGCCGGCCGATCTGATGCCGCCAATGCCGCCTCGATCCACAGGCGGATCCGGGGAATGGCCGCCCACACTTCTTCCCCGGCCTCGAAAATCCCTGGGCACGGATGACCTTCCCAGTCAAAATAGTCTTCAGCAGGATGAAGGCCCATACGCCAGCACGCAGCGGTCAGACGGTGAGAATTTCGGTTTCCTTCTTGGCGGCTTGCGCATCGACCTCTTTCACATATTGATCCGTCAATTCCTGAATCTCCTTTTCCAGTCTGACGAGATCGTCTTCAGTAATGGCACCATCCTTTTCGGCTTTCTTGATGGCTTCCATTCCATCGCGGCGCACCCCCCGGAGCCTCACCTTGCCATCCTCAGCCATGCCTTTCATCCGTTTCACCATTTCGCGGCGGCGTTCTCCACTCATCTCGGGAATCGGCAGGCGGATAGCGTGTCCATCAACACTGGGATTGATTCCAAGGTTCGCCTCCTTCAATCCCCGCTCGATGTCCCGGACAGTTCCCGGGTCGAAGGGCTTAACATAAATCAGCCGAGAATCCGGGGTCGTGATCATCGCCAGCTGCTTGAGTTTCATGCTCGATCCATATGCCTGAATGTGGATGTCGATCCCCTCGACGAGACTGGGGCTTGCCTTTCCAGTGCGCACCGTCGAGAACTCATGCAGCGTGTACTCGCACGACTTCTGCATGGCCTCCTCGAGTTCCAGAAGAAACATTTCTTTGTCCATGATCGCTTGGTGTTGAATCAATTTAGGCAGGCAAAACGCGTCCGGGCAACCGGGCCGGTCAGTTGACGGTCGATAGTTCGGCGGGCAGCGTGGGACCTGCACAGACAAGAGTTCCCATGGCCTCTCCTTCCAGTGCTTTCCGCACATTGTCAGGCGGATGCATGTCGAAAACCATGATTGGCTTCCCGTTGTCCATGCACAGGCTGAACGCCGTGGCGTCCATTACCTTCAGCTGACGGGCCAGCGCCTCGCGATAACTGACCTGCGTGAAGCGCCGTGCTGATGGATTCTTCACCGGGTCGCTTTCATAGATTCCATCCACCTTGGTCGCCTTCAGGATCAAATCGGCGTTGATCTCGCTGGCACGGAGCGCCGCAGTGGTATCCGTTGAAAAGTAGGGATTCCCGGTGCCCGCCGCAAAAATGACCACCCTGCCGAGTTCAAGATGCCGGATGGCCACTCTCCTTATGAATGGTTCGGCCACGTTCTTGAGTTCAAGAGCGCTCATGACACGTGTCGGCACGTCAATCGCCTCCAGCATGCTCTGGAGGGCCAGCGCATTCATGATGGTGGCGAGCATTCCCATGTAATCAGCAGTCGTCCGGTCCATGCCCCGGCTGCTGGCCGTAAGACCTCGCCAGAAGTTGCCCCCACCCACGACAATGCCTATCTCAAGGCCGCCCTGGTAGGCGGCCTTGATCTGCTGAGCAATGTCTTCGACGATCGGGGGCGAAATGTTTTCCACACTGCCGTCCTCCCGCAGCGCCTCACCGCTGAGCTTGAGAATCACCCTCTTGCAGGGTCGCGGAAGAACAGATGGTCGGGGAGTTTCAGGCATACGGGAATCAGGCTGGCAGAGCGAACCCGGTTCCTCGATGCTTGCAAAAGGAAAATGCCCAGACTCCCTCTATCCGCCGCGCGGCTGTTTGTTCAGGTTTCTGAGGCAGAAGATTCCCTTCCACTCCCCACGGCTGCCGATTCTCCGTGCCCCCGTCTTGCGGTGCAAGCGACTGCGTCCACCAAACCACCACCGATTCTGCTCAAACCATTCATCAACAAATTGCCCACCCCCCAGAACCACCCCCTCGCTCATCTGCCGGACCCGGCGCAGCAGCAACTCCGCCTCCACCGCTCCTTCCAAACGGGATAGCGTCTCTAGGCCAAGTCCGCGTCGGACAAGCGTGCCATCAGCGAGCCACCTGGCCCTGCCAGTAATGCCCATGACCGTGCGATAACGGTCCAGCACCCGCAACCGACCGTCATCTGCTCCCCCAAGTTGCTGGAGCGGATCGGTGGCTTCCCCTGCCATCAGAGCAATGCCCATCTGTGCACCCAGCACCCCGTTCATCGCCTCACCGTATCCACACCACAGATAATCCGCCGGGTCGTCCACCAGCCCAGCCCTGACCGGGTTCAGGTCAACGTATGCCCCCACCGTCATCACAATGCCTTCCTTGTCCTGCACGATCACACTGCGGAACCGACTTTCCCAGAGCACTCCCGTCCGGTCGTGCGTCCGATTGTACCACTGGCTGAAGCGCTGTTTCAGCGACTTCGTAAACTCGCTGATGCTGAACATTCTACGTACTGCACGGGAACGCCAGTCCTCCACCTCGGCGGCCCTGCCCTGTTCAGTCATGGCCAATAGTTTCCTGCGCTGCACGGTCGCTCCCCGCGGACACACCGTCGGTTCCCATAGATCGAAGACCTCCTCCACAGACGGCGCAAACCCTTCCGGCCGCCGGGGAACCCGCACCAGCAGATGAAAGTGATTCCCCATCAGACACATCGTTAAAATGTTGACCTTATGAAATCCCGCAGCGGCGACCAGCATCTCCCGGAAGACGCGCTTCTCCTCATCCCCTAAAAGCATCTCCCGACCAGCAAATCGGGAGATCACATGATAAACACCGGCTTCACTCCCGGCTTCAGCGTACACTCGTGGCTTTGCCATGATATTTATGTATCCGCAATTGTGGTTTTGTAAAGATCTTTTTCTATCGTAAAAGGCCTGTCCTTTTGTTGGGGGTTCAGTTGCGACCGCCACCTTCGCCCCAGCCGGCAAGGCATGCACCTGACTGCCCGTCCGTCGAAATGTCAGCCCCAGAAGGCCTGTCCCTTTGTTGCGCCCCGTCCCTTTGTTGCGCTTCAAAAGGCCTGTCCCTTTATTGCGCTCCGTCCCTTTGTTGCGCTTCAAAAGGCCTGTCCCTTTATTGCGCTTTGACCCCTTAAACGTTTGGTGCGTTTTTTCTTTCCTTCAGGTCCCTAAAATTACCCTGTCCGCCTGAGTGTACCGGTGGCAGCAGGGTATTGGTGGTGTCCTGTGACTTTTGCGCGCTGTGTCGACGACTGAATCCATTACAGACCAGCAATTGCTGCGTGAGTTTGCGCTCACTCAATCGCAGGCGGCTTTTCGCATGCTGGTGGAGCGGCATCAATCGATGGTCTTTGGGACGGCGCGGCGGCGGATGCACAGTGATCATGCGGCGGCGGATGTGGCGCAGAATGTATTCGTGGCCCTTGCCCGCAAAGCTGCGTGGCTGAGTGTCCGGACGAATGTGGGGGGCTGGCTATATAAATCCACACTCATGGAAGCCGCGCGGCGTCAGCGGGACGAGGCGCGCCGCGGTCAGCGTGAGCGACATTATTCTGAAGAGATGAACATCCGGGGAACATCTGACGAAGACACTGACGCGCCGCGGGCGGCTGATCTGATGCCCTTGCTTGACGATGCCCTTGCTGGGTTATCCGAGGCCGACCGGGAAGCGATCGTGCTGCGGTTTTTCCGTGGGATGAGTCTGCGGGAGACGGGAGCGGCGATGGGCACGACGGAAGAGGCGGCGCGCAAGCGGGTGAGTCGAGCGCTCGAGAAGCTGTCGGTTGTTTTCAAGCGCCGCGGGGCAACGGCGTCGGCTGCGTTCATTGCGGCGGCGATGCTTCCGAGGGCGGCGGAGGCGGCGGTTCCGGCGGGTTGGGCGGCTCAGGTGGTTTCTTCGGCGGTGGCCTTGCCTGCGACGGGATCGGCCGGGCTGGCGTTTCTCAAGGTGGCGGCGCTTTCCAAGACGCAGATTGCGGTTGTCTGTCTTGCGGCGGCGGCGGTGCCTGTCGTTCACCAGGCGGCGACCATCCGGGGACTTCGCAGCGAGAACTCCCGGCTGACGGCGGAGGTGGCGACCGTGCGGGTTGGTTCGACTGGCGCGGTGCGGGCTGACAGGATTGAGGGGGGCGGGAATGCCGGCGTGATGGCGGCGGTTCCTTCGGTTTCCCGATCCGGCGAGGAACCGCGTGTTCAGGAAGGTCACCGTGGGAATCGCTGGGCGGAGTTCTGGGAAGCGGAGCGGCGTCAGCAGAATGCGGCGCGGCTTCTGGCGATGGAGGAGAGGGTGGGACTTGATGACAACCAGCTTGCGGCGGCGGCGCAGCTGGCGGAGCGGATGGATGCGGAGCGGCGTACTGCCTTCGAGGAGGCCCGCCGGGCTGGATCGCAGCCTGATGCGGCTGAACTCGACCGCATCCGGCTGGCGGCTGACGATGCGCTGCTTTCTCTGCTCAGTGACGAGCAGCGGGAAAGTTTCCAGCGGTTCATTGCTGACGAGGCGCGCAACCGTCAGGAAGTTTATGCCGGCAGCATGCTGGGAGAGATGCAGAAATCGCTGCTTCTCTCCGATGAGCAGAAGGATCAGTTGTTTGCGTTTTTCAGTTCCCTTGCGGAGTCACGTGGAGGCGATCCCGGGCCATGGGCGTGGGCGCATATCATGCAGGACGAGCAGTCCGTGCCGCTGAAGGCCATCCTGACGGAGGATCAGTTCCGCCTCTGGAATGACCGTTATCAGAGCTTCAGCCGGAACTTTGGTCCCCGGCGGAGTCCGGCGGAGAACGGGATCCGGCAGGAGAAGCGCGACGGAAGAAGTGGCCAGTGATTCCGGCACCGTTCGGGGTGGCAAGGGTCGCGGGCGGCCGGAATGTTCCGCAGTGGGGCGTTACGGCTGAATCTCTGCGCGGACCCTGAGATACAGCCGGCTGGAACTGCGGGGCACGCTCCATCGTTCGTCCTGCCGACCGGGTTTCGGGTAGGAAACTGACTGGAGCGACTGCGAACGGTCGAGGGGAGTCCAGTTGGTGAGGTCGGGGCTTGTTTCCGGCGTGAGCCGGGCACGGTCTGATGCGGTGAATCTGACGATCTGGAACTCGGTCATGCCGTCTGCGGTGATGAGGGACGGTGTGGCATCTCCGAGAGCGTAATCGAGGAGGTCGGCGCGGCCATTTCCGTTGGTGTCGGCGAGCGGGTTGCCGCTGAAGCCGATCGCGTCGTCCGTGCCCGGCCTGAGCGGATCGTGGGTGGAAGGCCGCCAGCTGGCGGGATCGTTGTGATCCGGATTGGTGAGCGGGGCGATCAGGGTGAGGGCTGGTCCGCCGCCATCGGCGGGCTCTGGCCATGGGAATTGGTCGCTGTAGCGGAAGGAGCGGATGACGCGGCCGTCCGCGGCGGTGAGGACGAGGCTTTCGCCGGCATTGTCGAGTCTGCCTTCGTATTGTCCGGCGGGGGTGACGTCTGGCCATGCGGCGGAGAAGGCGGCGGCGTCAGCGGCGAGTACGAGTCTTGCCTGCGGGGCGAGGACTGTGCCTGGAGAGAACTGGCAGGCGATACCGGCCGTGAAGGCCACGCCGGTGAGGTCGACGCTGACATCGCGGATGTTCATGACTTCGATGAATTCGCGCTGGGAGCCTTCCGGAGGATGGTAATGGAGGCGCGCCACGGCGAGGTCGCCTGGTCCGGCGGCCACGCCGACGATGAAGCGTGCTTCGGTGAGCGGACTCCAGACAGTGCCGGATCTGGCGCGCGCGCGCACAAGCACCGTCTGGGTGAGAGCGACTGGTGTGCTATAGGCCGTTCCCCTTGGATTTCCGGTGTAGGCTTCCCGAGGGTCGCTGCCATCGAGTGTGTAGTAGATGGTCCCCGTGGAGGCGGTCATGGCAAGACTGAAGCCGGGAGCGACCACGCCGCCCGCTGTGGCGAATTCCGGTGCAGTCACGGTCGGCCAGAGTCCAGCCCCGCGCAGTCGTGTGAAGAACGAAGCGGCCCCGGTTTCGGCATGTTTGGCGGGCAGGTAGCTATCGCGCACGGCGGCGACCGATGGCAGCCAGTCTGCTTCCCGCGTGTACACTGGTTTCACGGGAAGGCCCGGACGGCTTTCCGTGTTGCCATAGGGAGTGGCGTCGGCGGTATCGCCCCAGCGGGCGCTTTCTGCCACGATGGCGACGTCCAGTTCATTGGCTGCGGACTGCCAGCGCTGCTGATTCCGGCTCAGCGTGAGGACACCGCCGGGGAAGAGGTGCCGACGCACGCGGTCGGCGAAAAGCAGGCGCCATTCGCCATTCTCGCGCAGCCGCTGGTAGAGTCGTCCGGCGGTTCGGTCTGTGGCCGTATTGGGGGCTGATGGGCTGACGCGGTCGATGGCGGGATTATCGAGCATGATTTCCTGATCCCAGACGCCGAAACGGAAGCGGAGGTCGGGGCCTGTGCGGCGGCGCCATGCGTAGCCGTTGTGGTGCGGCCAGTCCTCGCAGTCCGTGAGCACGTGCAGGAGGTAGTAATCGGCGAACTGAGCCACATCGACGTATTCCTGCACGGCGGAGTAGGCCGTCCCGTTGACCAGACTGCCAGGTGCGGACATGAGTCCGAACATGGTTTTCCAGCGACTGGTCGGCGAGGGATCCGGATCAGTGAAATCGTCGACGACTTCGTAATCCTCGGCGCGTCCACCGAGATGGGATGCCACGAAATCATCTTCGACGCGCTCGCTGAGATTATGGCAGCCCCAGTAGAGACCATTGATGTACAGGTGAACCCAGCGGCTGTCGGGTGCCAGCGATCCCATGTCGCGGTGGGCACGTTTCATCCAGACATCGCGGAAGTAGACCGAGTCATCCGGACGGTAGCGTCCGGCGTCCCATGAGACGAGCCCCCAGCTGTCGGTGAAACTCGCCCGCAGGATGAGTTTATCGAATTCATCGACGGGATTGTCTGGGAAGATGGCGTGGCGGAGTTTGGCTTCGCCGACTTCGCCACGGAAGCTCAGGCGCAGGGAATGCTTCTGCATGCGCCATGGCCGGCGGCTGGAATTGCCGTGCACTTCCACCACGCAGGTTTCGCTGAAGTCGCGTTCCCGTCCTGAGGGATCGAAGAATTCCATGGAGCACCGACGTTCCCATGCGGAGCCTGTGCTTTGGGGGTTCTGGTAGATACCGGCTGGACCGAGGAAATCTCCGGGAGCGAGCGACAGGGACACCACCGGAAGAGACCGCAGGGCATCGGCCACCGCGTAGCCCGGCGCGGCCGCCGCATTCACCACGGAAGGATCCATTTCGTAGTCGCCGGGTACTGTGCCGTCGCGTGCGCCGTCGTTGGCGTCCACTTCCGCATTGATGCCCCATGTCGCGGGCCAGCCAGCGGGCAGAGCCGGCTGCCGCAGGATCTCGTCCATGAACAGATAGGTCTGGGTATCGACGCCCGAGGAAAGGAATCCCGGGCGGAAGGCCGCCGCGCGCAGCACCGTGGTCCGTGCGATTGTTAGCGCGCCCGTCCATGGCAGGCCGGTGGTTTCGGTCGGCTCGCTGCCATCGGTCGTGTAGCGGATCTGTGCACCGGGGGTGGCGCAGGTGATTTCCAGCGGGAAAGGGCCGGGATGAAAGCCGCGGTCAGTGGAGAATTTCGTATCTGCCACCAAACCATCGAAGGCCTGGGCATTGGCGGTTCCCGGCGTGGGCACCGCGTAATAACGTGGGCGCAGGGCCGCCCGCTGCTCGGCTTCCAGTTCCGGAGCAAAGAGCAGGTCGGTGTCGCCGGCCGATTCGTTGAGCACCTGCACAGCGAGCAGATTATCGCCCTCCAGCAGCAGGCCGGGTTCCACTGGAATGACGATTTCTTCCGGCGTGAGGGCATCGCCGCGGCTCCGCCCGGTCAGGGCGGCTGCATTCCATGCCGGATCGGCGACGGCATTGCGCTGCACGACCGGGCGGCCATTGATCCACGCCGCAAAGCCATCGTCGTAGCGCACGCGCAGCCGCAGCCGTGTCACCTCGGCGGCACGAGTCAGCCGGAAGGGAATCCGCAGCCGCACGCTGCTGTTCACCCCGGCCATGGCGCCGGTGGGCGTGGTCACATGCGGAAGATACGAAGCTGCACGGAGCGACAGCGCATTAAGGAAGACACCGAAGGCCGATGAGGAAACATCGCGCCTGCCCTGCAGCACAAGCCGGCCGCCGGCGTCGCTGGCGGCATCCGCGGTAAACGATGCCTGCCCGTCCACCGTCGGCAGCGCACTGCCATTGAAGGTGTAATTCTCCTTCGCCATGACCCCGTTGGCCGTCCAGTCGCTCAGCCGTGTGCCGGGACTGCCGGAATCGAAACTCCACACCGTCAGCTGCAGAGGCGTGCGCGGAGGGAGACCGGCCACGGTCACTTCGAGGCCACCCGTTCCCGTCTGATCCCGCGAGAACACGAAATCGCGCAGCAATCCACCTTCGCTGAAGCCCGCCGCGTTGGCCGGCGTGGCGCGCAGGCGGTCGTCGTAGCCATCGGTTCCGACATTGCCCAGCGTTACCGCCAGCGCGCCGAAATTCCGGGTCACGGGCCCGGTCTGGACTGCTCCGGTGCCGCCCGTGCTGCCGATCGCAAACGCCTGAAACCCGGAGGCCGTATTCGCTGCCGTATTGGCGTCGCGGTCATTGAAATCGATCTTCACGAAATCGCCGCCGCCCACCGCATCGAAGCCTGCGCCGAGTGGTCCGGCCTGCCAGCCCGTTCCTCCGGCACCAGGCTCTTTCCAGCCGGGACCGTCCGTGGCCACGGGAATGCGCCATTCCATGGGAGACCCGGACCCTGCCAGCCGGACGGTCGCCCCGTCGACCAATTCCGCGTAGGAAACGTTGCGCCGCAGGGCCGGCACGGGATTGATGGCCTGCACGAGCCTTCCATCCGGAGCACTCAGGCCCAGATATTCTCCCCGGGCATCAAGACGGAACGAAGCGTGCAGCGGCTGCCCTGCTGCCGCCCGGTTCTTGCCCGACACGAAAACCACCACGCGTTCCCCCGCAGACAGCACCCGGGCGGGAAACACCCACTTCCCCGGCTGCGCTGGATCGTCGCTCAGCTGCCAGCCCGCCAGATTCTCGGAAGCCAGCCTGTCGTTGCGGAACTCCACCCAGCCAGGCGTGTCCCCATCCTCGTCAGCCAGTCCACCCTGATTATCCGTGAGGACTTCACTGATCTCCAGACCATGGAGCCGACCAGCCAGTAGACCAGCCGTCAGCCACCACCGTAAAATGCCATCAATTCGTCGCGCCATCATGCAGAATGAACGTAACTATGACGCCATCCCGGGCCCGCCGGAAAGAAAAATCAGCCGGTTCCTAACGATCAGCCGACCCACGAACGGAAAGCCTCGATGGCTTCGTACTCGGGCATCCCCAGTTCGTCGTAAAGGCGGGCGGTCGCGCGGTTCCGTTCACCACTCAGCAGGTCAGCCGCATTGTGCGACAGAAACCGGTGCATGGCCCCGATTTTGCGCACCATCTGATCGGGACTCATGGGAACAGCCATCTGAATCTCATGCGGCTGGAATTCCTTCTGGTGGCCCCGGTAGAGCCAGACGCGGCAGTGCACACGCCATGCCGACTTCTCCCTTTCCTGCCATGCCTGACGGAACGCCGCGAAGGCCACACCCTGCACACTGCTCGGATCGGCAAGGTCCCCCGTGATGTAAATCTGATGCGGCTGCAGCCGGTCGAGGATCGCCCCGACGCGCGCCGCATCCTTCGCACTGAGACGGAACTGACGGTAGCGGCCTTCCGCGTAGAACGGAAGATCGAGAAAATGCACATTGAGCGCCTCGACGCCGAGGGCGGCGGCGGCGTCCCGGGCTTCCCCGCGGCGGATGAGACTCTTCAGATCCCGCAACCGTCTCGGAGGATCACCAAACGGCCCCTTCGCCCCGATTTCCTCAATGACGCCCGTCGCGTAGCGGTCGGCCTCGGCCCAGCGCGCCGGATCGATTTCCGATGTCTCCTGGAGCACCCGGACAAAGCGCAGCGCTTCGGAATCCGTGACGCGCAGGTCTCCGCTGGCCATGTGCACGACATGCACCCGGTGCCCCTGACTCACCAGCCGCTCGATGGTACCACCCATGCCCATGACATCGTCCTGAGGCTCCGGAGAAAACACCAGACAGACCTTCGGGTGCGGCGACGCCCGTTCCGGCCGCTGGCGGTCATCGGCATCGGGCTTGCCACCTGGCCAGCCGGTGATCGTGTGATGCTGACGGTTGAAGATTTCAATGTTCAGTTCATATCCCCCGCCCTTCCGCGTGAGCAGTTCTCCCATGCCGTTCTCGTTGTATTCCTCGTCCACCAGCTTGAGGATGGGCTTGCTCTCGCGCAGCGCGAGCCAGCAGACCGCCCGCCGCGTTTCCTGCGGTGTCCACTCGGCCCGTCCCACCAGCCACGGCAGCTTGATCCTTGTGAGCGCATTCGAAGCCGCCCGGTCGATCAGAAAGCGCGCGTCTCCATGACTCTGCAGGAAGGATGCGGACACTGCCTCGTTTTCCTCACCCTCGACGGCACGCGCCACGATTTCCGATTTGTTTTCACCCCATGCCATCAGCACGAGCCGCTTCGCCCGGAGGATGGTTCCGACGCCCATGGTGATCGCAAAGCGGGGGACATTGTCTTCGCCCAGAAAGTCCGCCGCCGCATCCTGCCGAGTGACCCGGTCAAGGGGCACCAGCCGCGTCAGCGAATCCCTCGACGATCCGGGTTCATTGAAGCCAATGTGCCCGGTCCGCCCGATCCCGAGAATCTGCAGGTCAATGCCGCCCGCATCGACGATGCGCTTCTCGTATTCTGCGCAATGATCAAAGACTCTCTCCAGAGGCACCATGCCATCCGGAAGATTCACATGCTCCGGCGGGATGTCGATATGATCGAAGAGCTGCTCGCGCATGAAGCGGTAATAGCTTTCGCGGTGTTCCCGGTTGAGACCATAGTATTCATCCAGATTGAAGGTCACCACTTTCCGGAAGGAAAGTCCTTCCTCGCGGTAGAGGCGGATGAGTTCCCGGTAGAATGGCACGGGCGTCGATCCCGTGGCAAGGCCGAGCACCGCCATTTCGCCGGCCGCATTCTTCCGCTCGATCAGCTCGCGCACTTCCCGCGCAAGGGCCTCCGCCGCGGCCTGCGCCGTGGCATAAACCACCGTGCGCACTTTTTCGTGCTGTTCTTCAGGGGAAATCTGGAGTGTCATGGGAACGTGAATGCAGGGACGTGTGCTTCAGTCTACGATGACGCCATGCACCTCGTTTCGTGAATCACCAATCACTTTCTCGCATACAAATATGACGTCCCCCAGACCACCACGCGTCGTCATCGTCATGGGTGTCTCCGGCTCCGGAAAATCCACGGTCGGCAGGCTCCTCGCGGAACTCCTCGGGGCCGCCTTTGCCGATGCCGATGATTTCCATCCTCCTGAAAACAAGGCACTCATGGCGCAGCGGATTCCGCTCACGGACAAGGAACGCCGCCCGTGGCTGGAAAACCTCCGCGCGAAGGTCATCGAGGCCACACCGCCCGGGAAAACCACTGTGCTCGCCTGCTCGGCCCTCCGGGACAGCTACCGCCGCTTTCTGACGGACGGCACCGGACCGGATGTCCGCGTGGTTTTCCTCCACGGCCCGCGCGAACTGATCGCCGCCCGCCTCGCAGCCCGCCAGGACCATTTCATGCCACCCGACCTGCTCGACAGCCAGCTGGCCACCCTTGAACCGCCGGCCCCGCACGAGGCCATGCACCTGCCGATCGAGGCAGATCCCGCCACGCTCGCTGCGCAGGCCGCCGCCCTGCTCACCTCACACCCGGAAGAGCGCTCCCATCTTCTTCCCTAGCAGAATTCCGGCTCCGCTAAGAGTGATCGTCAGAAACACCATGGCCCAAACCCCAAGGGCACTGGCGAGGACATCTCCATTCCCCAGATTGCCGAAGAGTTCGTAGATCGCCTTCGTCACCGGATAATGTTCGCGCTTCTGCGCCAGCATGAGACTGTCGCTCACCTCCAGCATCCCGAACGCAAAGGCCAGCAGCGCCCCGGCAATCAGATTGGCGGAAATGAGCGGCAGGGTCACGCGGCGGATCGCCCGCAGGGGCGTGCAGCCGAGGTTCTGGGCCGCTTCCTCGAGAACAGGACTGGTCTGCTGCAGGCCAGCTCCGGCACTGCGCACCACATACGGCAGCCTCCGGATGCTGTAGGCAATCACCAGCAGCAGCAGGGGATCGTCATTCGGCCCGATCAGAAAATCAAAGGCCCGGCCTTCCCTCGTCATCGCCAGATAGCCGAATGCCAGCACCAGCCCGGGCACCGCAATCGGCAGCATCGAAAGAGCATCCAGCAGATTCCGCCCGGGAAGCCTGGTCCGCACCGTGATCCAGGCAATTGCAAACCCCAGCAGGCAATCGAAGGCCGTCGCCAGCCCGGCATACTTCAGACTGTTCTGAATCGATGGCACGGTCAGACTGTGCCCGAGTGCCTCCCGGTAATGATCGAGCGTCCCCTGCGAAGGAAGCACGGTCCGGTACCAGTCGCCGGAAAAGGAAGTCAGGACGACTCCGGCGTGCGGCAGCACGGCGAGGGCAATCACCACGGCAAAGAATCCCGCCGCCAGCAAACCGGGCCAGCCCCGCAGCGTTCTGGTCCGCGCGGCCATGCTCGCTCTCCCGGCCCCGGCGAAATCACTGCGGCCAAAGGCCAGCTTCCCTGCCAGAAAGAGCAGGACGCTGATCACCAGCATCACGGCCACGAGCGCGTACGGCAGCGGATTCCCCCCCATGTCCTTGGCCCCATCGAAGATCTGCACGGAAGTGACCCGGCTGTAGTCGAAAATCAGCGGCACCCCCAGCTCGGTGAAGCCCCAGATGAAGACAATGCTCGCCCCCGCAAAGATCCCCGGCATGGCCAGCGGCAGCGTCACCCGGAAGAAACGCCGCAGCGGAGGACAGCCAAGGTTTTCCGCAGCCTCATCCATGGCCGGATCCAGATTCGCCAGCGCTGCCGTGATGTTCAGATAAAGAATCGGATACAGATGCAGGCTGTTCATCAGAATCACCCCCGGCAGACGGCCCGACCCCAGCCAGTCGACCGGCCGCGCAGGATCCATGAGGCCAAGCGACACCGCGAGGGCATTGAGCGCACCAGCCTGCCCAAGGATCTGCTTCACCCCGATGGCTCCCACAAACGGCGGCAGAATCAGCGGCACGAGCAGCAGCGAACTGAGCACTGCCTTGCCGCGGAATTCGAAACGCGACCCCAGCACAGCAAGCGGCAAGGCCAGCAGCATCGCTCCCAGTGTGCTCCCCGCAGCCATCTTGAGCGAGTTGATCAGTCCTTCCACATAGACCGGATTGCCGAAAACAAGCTGCACATACTCGAGGGTGAACTTCCGGCCACCACCGGCCAGCGGCTTCACAAACGCTTCCTGGACGGTCACAAGGATCGGCCATACAAAGAACATGGCCATGAATGCCGCCGTTATCAGGAGCACCAGAACCGCCGGTTGAAAGACTCGCCGCATCTGCGTCACGCGCCCCCCCTATACCGATCCCTCTTTCCACGCAAGCTCCCGCCGTGCCCTCCCCTGACATTCCCACTCCCATCCGGACCATCGCGGCATTCGCGCTGCTCGCCCTGCTCATGCTGGCAGTGACTCTGTCTACCAGGCAGCAGACCGTTCCCCTGCCTCCCGCGGAGACTCCAGTGGCCGCCCCATGGACCACGGCGGACGCCCGCCGCACGGAAGCGGCCGGCATGGAGATTTCCATCCGCGAAGCTCTCGTGGTCAGCCCTGCGCTGGCCTCACGCCGCACATGGACCCGCGCACTGCACGCCATGGGCCTCACCCGGCAACGCCCGGAGCCCGCCCGCCAGCGCTTCGCGGAAGCCCTCACCGCAGATCCCCCGCTCCCCGATGCCTTGGTCCAGCAGTTCCTCGAAATCACGGCCGCCCTCTTCCCCGGCGAACTCCTCGCCGAAACCGCCCGCGCGGCTTCCGTCACCAAATCGCCGAAAACCTTCGCCACCGCCGTTCACCACCTCACCCGCAATCACCCGGAACGCGCCGCCGCATGGCTGCCCGCCGTGACCGCAAAATTTCCGCAGGCCCAGCAGCACCCCATCCTCCGCGTCCTCCTCTGGCAACTCCACGCCACCGCCAGCCAATCATGGACCCGCAACCTTCCAGACCTCCGCGCACTCCTCTCGGCTCCCTTCACCGACGGCAGCCCCATCATCTTCTCGCTCCAGCGCCATAACCGCGACTGGCCAGGCCGCGCCATGCTCCGCCTCCCTGACAAATCCTTCGCCCGCCTCCCGGACGGCTCGCTGTTCTCGGTCCCGCAGCTCGCCCGCTCAGTCAGCAGCCTCCCCGGCGTCATCACCAACGGCAATACGCCCCAGGGTATCCACGCATGGAACGGCTTCGCAGTTTCCTCCAGCCGCTACATCGGCCCCACCCCGAACCTCCAGCTCAGCCTCCCGTTCGAATTCCCGACCCATCGCTTTTTCTTCTCTCCACAGCCTCCTCCCACCATGTCGGAAGATGCCTACGCCAGCCTCCTCCCACCAGCATGGCAGGCATGGCCACCGATCTGGGAATCCTTCTTCGCAGGCATGGCCGGTCGATCCGAAATCATCGCCCATGGCACCACCATCGACCCAGCATGGCACCGCGGCCAGCCATGGTTCCCCATCAGTCCATCACATGGCTGCCTGACCACTCCGGAAGCATGGAACCCAGCCAACGGCCAACGCACGGCCAGCGCTCAGCACGATCTCGCCAGCATGCTCCAGCAGCACGGACTCTCGCGCGGCTATGTCGTCGTCATCGACTTCAGCGCAAAGGAAGCTCCCGTCTCCACCGAGGAAATTGCCGGTTTCCTCGCCGCACCCTGACAACTCCGGAAGGATTGCGCGGCAGCCCCATCCGCGACTGCGTGAGACGACAATGGCCGGAAAATGAAAAGGCCTCCACCCTGCCCCGTAGGGAAAAGGATGATTCTCCGGACTAACCAGAACCGCCGCCAACAGCGCCGATCCCAGCACGCCTTCACCCTCGTCGAAATCGTGCTAGTCATCGCCATCATCGCGGTTCTCGGTGCTGCCGCCATCTACAAGATCAAAGGGACCGTCGATGTCGCCAAGGAAACCCGCGTCGAGGCGGACATCAAGAACGTCATCACCCAGCTCAAGGTCTACGAAGCCCGCAATCAGGCCCCGCCCACCACCGAACAAGGCCTCAAAGCCCTCGTGGAACAGCCCACCCTCGAACCACTCCCGGCCCGCTGGACCCAGCTCCTCGAGGAAATCCCGAAGGATCCTTGGAACCGCGACCTCCAGTACGCCTACCCAGCCAAACGCAGCAAATCCGAATACGATGTCTTCTCGCTCGGCAAGGACGGCGTCGAAAGCGCCGACGACATCGGCAACTGGAAAGCCTCCGCATCCAAGGAATGACCGTGCCCGGACGCCTTCACAGATCCCCGGCTTCCCGACGCCCGCGGCACCGCCGCGCCGCGTTCACCCTCGTCGAGATCGTCCTCGCCCTCACCATCATCGCGGTCATCGCAGCCGCTTCCCTGCCCGTCCTCCGCGGCCTCCGCGAAGACGAGAAATTCCGCCTGCCCATTCAGTCGCTCGCCACCCTCATCCAGGAAGCCCGCTCCCGCGCCATCCGCGAACACCGGTCCTATCAGATCGTCTTCGAACCGCATGGCATCCACGCCAGCCCGGTCATGTACCCCTACCGGAAACTGGAGGATTTCCTCGACGCTCTCGATCGGCTCCGCACTCCTCCAGAACGCAGCGAGTTCGTCACGCAGTCGTTCGCCGCAGCCGGCTCGGAGGAAACCTCTTCATCCACGCCTCCCCCATGGCAGGCCCCATGGACCGTTTCCATCCCCGTGGACAGCGAAACCCAGTGCGGCGTCCTCTTCTGGGGCGATGGCGAATGGGATGTCCTCGACAGCGGAAGAATGCGCCGCTGGGTCTTCCAGCCAGCCGGATTGACCGCCCCGGCCTCCATCCGCTTCCGCTCGGACCACGGTGAAATGGAAGCGGACTTCGACGCCCTGACCGGCGAACTCATCGCGGAACGGACCCGCACCCTTCCCTCGTTCCCATGACCTCACGCCGCCCTGCTCCGCGGCGTTCCCTCGCGCCTGCGTCCGCCCGGGACCACCACGCCAGGGGCTACGTGCTGCTCGAAATCATCATCGCCCTCACCGTCTTCTCCATCTCCATCGCCGGACTCGCCAATTCCCTCCACGCCAGCATCGATTCCGCCAGCACCCTCAAACGCCAGGCAAGCATCCGCCGCGGACTCGAAGCCATCCTCGCCGAAGCCAATGCCAGACCAAAACGCGAGGACATGATCCTCACCTACCGCGACGACTCCCTCGGCATCGATTACCGCACCGAAGTCACCGACCTCCGCTGGACCAACCGCGACGGCCAGCCAGTCAATGGCCTCTACCTCCTCCGGGCCACCGCCGTGGATGGACGGCCAGCCAAACCCCTGCACGATTCCGCCGAGGTGTATGTATACCGACCGTAAGCTGCGCCGGCCTCGCTGGCAGCAGCGCGGCCTAACCCTCATCGAAGTCGTCCTCGGCCTCGCCATCCTCAGCCTCATGGCCGGTGCCATCTACGGCATCATCATGGGATCAGTCGACGCCACCGCCAGCCTCGCCTCCACCCACGCCGAAGACCGCCGCCTCGAAACCTTCCTCGAACGCACCAGAACCGCCTTCGCCCACTTCCCCCAAGGCGCCACCGTCGAACTCCGCATCACGGAAAACGAACCCCTCCAGCAGGAACTCACCCTCCGCGGCGTCCGCCACGCCTTCCTCTGGGGCGAACGACCGCAATGGGAACAACCGTCCATCACCCTCGCCCCACGGCCATGGCCGGACGACCGCATCTCCGCAAGCAGACAGCCGAATCCGCAAGCCTCCACTTCGCTGTCCCCAGCACGCCGCTTCTCGCTCGCCATGACCACGCCGGAATTCTACCGCGTGGGCAGCGACGGCGACCCGCTCCCCGATAGCCCACTGCAGTCGCGCTCGGGAAATCAACTGGTCCGACCCGACGAAAAGGGCCGCTTCTGGATGGACCTCCTACCGGAAATCCAGAGCGCGGTCTGGCGCTTCTGGGACCCCGGCAAAAAACAATGGATCGATCAGCAGGGACCATCCCGCCCAGGCCTCATCGAACTCCAGATTCTTCTCCCCGGCCGCCGCCACCCGGTCCGCGCAGTCTTCACCACTTCCTGAATCATGCGCCCCGACCGCTCACGCCGGCTCCAGCGCGGCTCCAGTCTCCTCCTCGTCCTCTGGGCCATCATGTTCATGGCCTTCGCCATCATCGGACTCGTCCGCCACCTCGACCGCGGACTCGATGAATCCATCGCCGCCGATAAACAGTTCCGCGCCCGGCTCCTCCTGCAGTCGGCCCGCACGCTCGCCGGTCATCCGGCCATCGGCCGCGGCGACCCCCTCCTCTCCCAGCAGGTTTCGCCCACCTCTTCCTACTCGGTCAACCAGACCACCGAAGGCACCGCCCTCGCCATCAATGCACTCGGCGAAAGCGGCCTCCAGCGACGCTTCGCCACCCGGCTCTTCGAATCATGGGGCCTCGACGCCAGCGCCTCCCGCACCCTCACGGATTCCATCGCCGATTGGATCGATGCCGACTCGAATCCCCGCACCATGGGCGCAGAACGCGAGTTCTACCTGACCGTGGACCGTCCGGACTTTCCCCATAACCGCCCATTCTCCAGCCTCGATGATCTCCTTCTCGTGCGCGGCTTCGAGGAAGTGGAACGCCGTCAGCCAAACTGGCGCCGCTGGCTCACGCTCTTCGGCGATGGCACCATTGATGTCTCGCTGGCTTCACCTCAGCTCCTCGCAGTCCTTTTCGATGTGACTCCCTCGGAAGTCTCCCGCTTCACCTCGGCCCGGCTCGGCCCGGACAACCTCCGCGATACCAAAGACGATCCCGTCTTCGCCAACCTCAAGGAGGTCCGCAGCCTCCTCGATGTCCCGGAACAGAATTACTCCGCGGTCTCCCGCATCCTCACCCTTAACCATCCCGTCAAACGCACGGAATGCCTCGCCACCGTCGGCGGGCTCGAACGACGTCTCACCATCATCTCGGGCGAAGGTGTCTTCCTCGTCTACGAAGAATAATTTCCCCATGGCCGGCTCTCCCACCATCCTCCCATCCCCCCAGCAGCGATGGGAACTCTGGAACCTCACGCGCACCACCTCATGGATCCGCGACATGGATGACCCCGCCACGGACGGCAGCACTCCCACCATCGGCCTCCCCGCCCGCCTCTGCCGCACGTTCTCGTTCCCGGCACCCACGGAAGACAAATCCCTCATCCGCAAACTTGCCTTCGCCCAACTCGAAAAACGCGGACTCGCCCAGCACGGCACGGAACCAGCCCCCTTCACAGCCCAGCTCATCCGGCCGGAACATGGCTCGCCGCTCGTCTGTGTGGATGTCCTCCTCCCAGGTGCCTCCGCCCTCCTCTCAGCTGCCAAAGCAGACGCCACCGCCCCGGCCTTCCGCTTCCTCCCGCTCCCGAAACACCACCTCGTCATCTCGGAGGAACAAGGCAGGCTCGTCCTCTGCGCATCCAACGGCGGCGAACTCGTCCATTCCCAGATCCTCGGATCGTCGCAGTCACCAGCCACTGAATCCGCCTCCAGCATTCACCTCGCTTCGCTCGCCCTCCAGCAGCAGCAGATCATTCCACCTCCCACCGCCCTCACCCTCTGGGGCGATTTTCCACCAGAGGTCACCGCCGTTTTCGCGTCGGCCACAGGCCTGCCGGTCCACACCGCCCCCCGCCCCGCGCCCGACCCCCGGCTCGTCCGCCGCACTGCCGGTCCCCAGCTCCTGCCGGCTTCCCACGCCGACGCCCGGCGCCGCCGCCGCTCCCGCCTCGTGGCATGGGCCGCCGCCGCTGCCGCTCTCGCCCTCCCAGCCACATGGCTCCACGGCCAGTACAAGGAAGTCGCCTCCCTCGAAACCACCGCGGCCCGCATGGAAAGCACCCTCGATGTCCCCAGCGAGAAAACGGAAACCGACGCCGCCCTCCGCGCCGCCCACGACCTCGTCGAAAAAACCCAGCAGCGATGGTCCGCCCTCCGCAGCACCCTCGAATCAAAACGCTACCCAGCCGCTCACCTCGACGCTCTCACCCGCTGCCTCAATGCCGCCGACGTCGTCATGACCCGGTTCGAAACCAAACTGAGCGAGGTCTCGGTCGCAGGCACGGCCCGCTCGGCCCGCGATGCCTACAATTACTACAATGCGGTGACAGCCGACACCCCGCTCGGCGTGTTCTCATGGAGCATGGCTCAGCCGTCCCTCGAAAACGACGGATCAGCCCGCTTCGAAATCAAAGGGAAACTCAAGTGATGCGTCCCCTCACCAGATCGGAGAAAATTCTCCTCACCGCCTGCGCCGCCACCATTGCCCTAACCGGACTCTGGCTGGCCGATGATGCCCTCGGCCGCCGCCGCGCCGCCGCCCGCAACACCATCGAAAATCTCGGGCCGCGCTCGGCCGCCGCCGTCGCCGCCGCCAGCGACGCTCCCTTCTGGACGGAACGTCAGCAATGGCTCGACGCCACCATGCCCACCATCGATGACCCCGGCACCGCCCACAGCCGCCTCCTCGAACAACTCGTCACCACCGCCCGCGACCGCGGCCTCACTACTTCTTCTCCCGTCCTCCTCAAACCGGAAGCTGGCCCGCACCACCGCGACCTCTCAGTCACCCTCCAGCTCACCGGCCCTGACCAGGCCCTCTTCCGCTGGCTCAGCGAAATCCAGTCGCCGGAAAAATTCCACGTCATCAAATACCTTCTCCTCACCCCGGCCACGGCAGCGGTTCCCCCGCGCATGAATGCCACCATCACGGTGGCCCGGTTCTTCAAGCCATGATCCCCCTTCCCGTCAGCACGGCGCTCACACTCGCCTTCCTCACCGCCCTGCCGCTCACCAGCAAGGCCGAGGAACCTGCCATCCCACGCCCGGTCTCGGCAGCGGATTATCCAAACCTCCTCGAACGCCTCCCGTTCCGTCAGGTCCTCAGCCTCTCGCAGTCTCTCGTCCTCTCGGGCATCGCCTCGCTCCCTTCCGGTAAAATGATCACAGTCTGGGACCGCACCTCGGGCCAATCCTACCTCGTCACCAGTCAGCCCAATGCCCAGGGCTGGATCCTCGAATCCATCAGCGAAAATCAGGACCTCCGCAGCGCCTCAGCCACCATCGCCGCAGGCGACGAACGCATCACCGTCCGCTTCGATCCCACAAGGCTCACCCCGCCAAAACTCGACAATACCTCCAAGCCAGCCCCGCGCTCAGAAGCCTCAGTCGTGGTCGAAGCCCTCCTCCGCTCGCTCGATCCCTCGGCAGCCCGCGAATTCGAGAAACTCCCCGCCACAGGCCAGGAATCGTTCCGCAAATCATTCTCGGAATTCCTCTCGACCTACCCCACCGCCAGCGAATCCCGCCGCCTCGCCTTCGTCCAGCGCGCCCTCGAGGAATCAAATCCCAACCCCGCCGCCAGCGAGGATCCCAACCCCTCACCAGACCCCGCCAGCCCAGCTCCTGCCAGCCCGGCTCCCGCGGGCCCCACCCCCGACCAAGGACAGCCATGATCTTTCCCCGCTACTTCTCCACGCTGCTGCTCGCCGCCCTCGCCGCCCCGCTCGCAGGCCAGCAAGCCACCACCACCCAGCCAGACGCCGGCATCCAGCTACAGTTCCCCAATAACGGAATCAGCGACATCCTCGGCATCTACGAACTGCTCACCGGCAAACCAGTCATCCGCGACTCGGGCATCTTCGATGGCAAACCCCTCAGCCTCGTCACCGCCAAACCAGTCACGGAAGCCGAAGCCATCGAACTCATCGAATCCTGCCTCCAACTCAATGGCTACGTGATCGCCCAGTCCCCGGACCAGACCTCCACGCGCGTCAGCCTCGCTTCTACAGCCCAGGCCAATCTCGCCCGCGATCTCCCTGTACACCGGTCTCCGGAATCCCTCCCGGAAGGTCACGCCCTCGCTTCCTACTTCATCCCGCTCGAACACATCGATCCCTCGGAAGCCTCCACCACCATCTGGAGCCACATCGGCCTCCATACCTACGGCCGCCTCACCCCAGTCGCCAGCCCGCCAGGCATCCTTATCACGGAATCAGCCGACAGCATCCGCCAGGCCATCCGGGTCGCCGAAGTCCTCGACGCACCCCAGGCCCGCACCAAACTCCTCACGGAATTCTACCCGCTCAAATACGCGGACGCTGTCGTGGTGGCCCAGATGCTGACCTCGACCCTCACCACCCGCATCGTCATCCCCACGGTCACCATCGACACCCTCGGCGATAACGAATCCCGCCCCACCAACCGCATTCCCACCCAGATCCCCGCACGCGTAATCGCAGACGACCGCCTCAACCGCATCATGCTCGTCGCCACCGAGGCTGATCACGAATTCGCCCGCAAGGTCATTGATCAATTCGACCAGCCCATCAAGGCGGAGGCCCCCCTCGAACGCCGCCTGCGCTACGTCTTCGTCGACCAGGTGCTCCCGGTCCTCGCAGACATCCTCCAGGATACCGGCACAGGCAGCAGTACCGCCGCCGCCGGTGAAGCCGTGCGTTCCCGCCGTACCCCCGTCGCTTCCGCCGACCCGGCCACCCTCGCAGGCCGACCCCGCCGCGTCTCAGCTCAGCGCGACGGTGCCAATACCGCCCCAGCCGGCTACGAGGACCAACTCATTCCACCCGAGGAAACCGCCCCGCCGCTCTCCGTCCTCGTCGGCAAAACCAGACTCGTCGCGGACGTCCAGGCGAACAAACTCCTTGCCTACGGCCCACCGGAAGACCTCGCCAAGGTCTCGAACCTGCTCGACCGGCTCGATCACAAGCCTCCCCAGGTCTACCTCGCCACCATCATCGGCCAACTCACCCTCGGCGACGATGTCGATTTCGGTGTCAGCTACCTCCGGCGCATCAGCGAGGAAGGCAATCTCAGCGGAGGCTTCTTTACGGCGGAAAATCTCGGCCGCGCCATCGCAGACATCCGCAACCCAGCCCTCGACCTCCCCCTCAAACCACTCACTCCCGGGCTCAATCTCTACGGGGAAATCGGCCAGGGCGTCGACGCATTCATCCACGCCCTCGAACAAACCCAGCGCTTCAAGGTCCTCTCCCGTCCGTCCATCTACGCCGCCAATAATAAGAAGGCAGTCATCACTTCCGGTCGCCGCATCCCCGTCCCCACCAGCTCTGTCTCGGACCTCGCCAACAATAACTCAGTCCGCACCGCCATCGACTTCCAGGACGTCGTCCTCAAACTCGAAGTCATCCCCCTCATCAATTCCAGCAAGGAAGTCAGCCTCAATATCGCCCAGGTCAATGACACGGTCGTCGGCGAACAGATGGTCGCGGAAAATTCAGTGCCGGTCATCGCCACGGAACGCCTCCTCACCGCCGTCACCGTCCCCAACCGATCCACCATCGTCCTCGGCGGCCTCATCACGGAAAACGAAGAAAAGGTCACCTCAGGCATCCCTCTCATCAGCCGCATTCCCGTCCTCGGTCACGCCTTCAAATCCACCACATCCCGCAAGGCCCGCAAGGAACTCATCATCTTCATCCAACCGGTCGTCGTGGAAGACGACCCCGAAGCCCTCGCCGCCAGCTTCACGGAAGATGCCCGCACCGCCGTTGGCTCGGACGCGGCCAGCATCTTCCCGGAAGTTCCCCTCCCGGCCTTCGAACGACCCCTCCCGGCCGCCGCTCCCGCACCCGCTCAGGGCAAGGCTTCCCGTCCCTCCCCGCGCCGATGACTCACGCCGCCGCTGGCCCCATTTCACAGATCCTGTCCGCCGCCTCGGCTGCCGCCGGTGCAGAGGACGCACCCGCCGTCGCCCAGACACTCGCAGACCTCCCTCCCGGATCCCCCGGTGCCGTCGACGCCCTCCTCGATGCGAGCCTCGTCCCGGACGAACCCGCCTTCTTCGCCGCCCTCGCCGCCAGCGTCCACCTCCCCTTCGACCCCACGCCCTCAGTCCCCCACGACCCCTCACCACGCAGCATCCTCCCTGCCCGGCTCGCCCTCCGCCACCGCATCCTCGCCACCAGACCAGACCTCGCGCCGCTCACCCTGCTCACCTACGACCCCTTCGACCTCGAAGCCCGCCAGATGGCCGGCCAGACGTTCGACGAACCCTTTACATGGAAACTCGCCCCGCGCTCGTTCATCATGGAGGCACTCCGCGATTCCTATGGCGTGGGAGCCGCCCGCTTCGACGAACTCGTCAGCGGCAAAGCAGACGCGGAACCAGACGCCCTCCGCCAGGAAGTCACCGTCCTCGAGGACAATGAGGAAGCCACCATCATGAGCTTCGTGAACCAGATCTTCAGCGAAGCCATCCGGGAACGCGCCACCGACATCCACATCGAACCCCTCGAAAACGACCTCCGCATCCGCTACCGCGTCGATGGCTCACTCAACGAAGTCGCCGTCCCGCCCAATGTCCGCGTCCTCCAGAACGCGCTCGTCTCCAGGCTCAAAATCATGGCCCACCTCGATATCGCGGAACGCCGCCTCCCCCAGGACGGCCGCATCAACCTCGAACTCGATGGCCGCCGCTACGACGTCCGCATCGCCACCATCCCCTCCGTCAATGGCGAGTCCGTTAGCCTCCGACTCCTCGGCCGGGAACGACTCGACCTCTCCGGCCTCGGCATGGACGACCACCTCGAAGCCCGCATCCGCTCGCTCCTCGCCCTCCCCAATGGCATCATCCTCGTCACCGGTCCCACCGGATGCGGAAAATCCAGCACGCTCTACACTTTCCTGCGCGAACTCAATACCCGCGAACGCCGCATCGTCACCATCGAGGACCCTGTCGAAAATAAACTCGACGGCGTCGTCCAGATCGCCGTCAAACCGGAAATCAATCTCACCTTCGCCGCAGGCCTCCGCTCAATTCTCCGCGGCGACCCCAATGTCATCATGGTCGGGGAAATGCGCGACCTCGAAACCACCGAAATCGCCATCCGCGGTGCCCTCACGGGACACCTCGTCTTCAGTACGCTGCACACCAACGATGCCGTCGGCGGAATCTCCCGACTCCTCGACATGGGCATCGAACCATTCCTCATCGCTTCCTCGGTCCGCGCCTTCCTCGCCCAGCGGCTCGTGCGCCGACTCTGCCCAGCCTGCCGCCAGCCGGCTCCACCCGAACTCTACCCCCGCCAGTACCTCGAATCCCTCGGCTTCCCCCCGGACCGCAAGGGATCCATCCTCGTTCCCGCTGGATGCCGCGACTGCCGCGGCACGGGCTACCGCGGCCGCATGGCCATCATCGAAGTATGCGCCATCACCCCGGAAATGCAGGACCTCATCACCGCCCGCGCCCCAGCCTCAGCCATGCGCGCGAAAGCCATCGCCGAAGGCATGATCCCCATGCGCGAATACGGCTGGGCCAAGGTCGCCGCAGGCGAAACCACCATCGATGAAGTCATCGCCGTCACCGCAGCCGGCGAACACATCACCTGATCCCCCCCCCGCACCGCATGCCCCAGTTCGTCTACGAGGCCATCTCGTCAGCCGGTGAAACGGTCAGCGGCACCATCGAGGCCAGCTCCCGCAGCGATGCCTTCCGCCTCATCGAATCCAAACGACTCTCTCCTCTCGAAATCACGGAGAAAAATCAGGACAGTTCCGCCGCCAGCTCGGCCGCCAGCAAACCCATCCGCCTGAGCCGACCCCGCCTCATCTTCTTCACCAGTGAACTGGCCGACCTCATCGACGCCGGCCTCCCCGTCCAGCAGGCCCTCAATATCATGGCAGACCGCCAGCAGGACCCGGTCATCCGCCGCACCGGCGACCGACTCCGTACGCTCCTCCAGGATGGCCGGCCGCTCTCGTCGTGCTTCCGCGAAACCTCGCGCGACTTCGATGACCTCTACGTCTCCCTGATCGCCGCAGGCGAGGCGTCGGGCACGCTCCCCGGCGTGCTCCACCGCATGGCCCTCAGCATCGCTCAACTCCACGAAATGCAGCGGCGCTTCACCTCGGCCATGATCTATCCCGCCTTCATGATCGCGGCCTGCGGCATCCTCATGGCGGTCTTCACCCTCGTCCTCGTCCCCCAACTCACCAGCCTGCTCGCCAAAACCGGCCAGGACCTTCCCGCCATCACCAAAGGCCTCCTCGCCTTCTCGGACTTCTGCTCGACCCACTTCTGGTCCATGCTCGGCGCAGCCGCCGCCGCCGTCGTCCTCTTCCGCATCTTCATCGCCACCAACTCAGGACGACTCTGGTGGGACCGCGCCAAACTCAAGATCCCCCTCGTCGGCCCCATCATCGAAACACGCTTCTACGCCGAATTCACCCAGGCCCTCGGCAACCTCGTCTCCAATGGCGTCCCCCTCCTCTCCTCCCTCCAGCTGCTCTCCCGCGGTACCCCCAACCGCTTCTTCCGCGACCGACTCGGCCGCGTCGTGGAATCCGTCTCCGCAGGCGATCCCCTCTCCGCCGCCCTCCGCAGCGCCGGTCAGTTCCAGCCCCTCATGACCGATATCGTCGCCATCGGCGAACAAACCTCGCACCTCTCCAAATCCCTCCTCAAGGCCGCCTCCCGATACGATAAGGAACTCGATGTCCGCATCCGCCGCCTCACCGCCATGATCTCCCCGGTCATCATCATCTTCCTCGCCATCGTCGTCACCATCATCGCCTACTGCATCGTCTCCTCCATCTTCTCCGCCGTCTCAGGCATCCGCGCCTCCGAAGGCTGAACATGCCAATCCAAAACCAAAGGCGGGTCGAGAAACCCTTCGTCCAACGCACTCCCGCCGTCTTCGCACTGACATCCACGGCAACCGTGATTTCCGCTTCTCTGCCATCGTGCTAGAGTGGACTTGCGAACATGACCACCATTCAGCACCCGGAACCGACGGCCCGGGCGCTCAGGTTTCTGCACAATGGGTGGACGTCCGACTTCCATGAACTGCTGGCCGATGCCTTGCGGCATTCCCTTGAGTCGCACTCCCACCGTCTGACGGAATCAATAGTGATGAGCACCCCTCCATGGGGACTGCATGCGGACATTTCTGCGGTGGAGATCCAGACCTGATCGCCATGACCACCCCCCACAACCCAACGGAGAGGGGACATTCCTGTCCCCCAATCCCTCCCAACAACCCAACGGAGGGGGGACATTCCTGTCCCCCAATCCCACCTCCCAACAACCCAACGGAGGGGGGACATTCCTGTCCCCCAATCCCTCCCAACAAGCCAACGGAGGGGGGACATTCCTGTCCCCCTTGTGGTGAAGCACGGGGACTGGAAAGTCCCCGCTCCTTTTTCAATCCGGGCGGACATTCCTGTCCCCCAATCCCTCCCAACAACCCAACGGAGGGCGGACATTCCTGTCCCCCAATCCCTCCCAACAACCCAACGGAGGGGGGACATTCCTGTCCCCCTTGTGGTGAAGCACGGGGACTGGAAAGTCCCCGCTCCTTTTTCAATCCGCACGAAGACGTCGCCGTCACCCAAAACCGTCTGCCTCACTGGCAGCAAGGCGAGTCATGGGTTTTTGTCACGTGGCGGCTGGGAGATTCCCTGCCAAAGGCGAAGTTGGATCAATGGAAGGCGGAGCGGGACGCGTGGATGAAGCATCATCCCGAGCCATGGGAGGAAGAAACCGAAGCGGAGTATCACGACCGCTTTTCGCGGCAAATTGACGAGTGGCTGGATCAAGGGAGTGGATCGTGTGTTCTCAAAGATCCCGCCACCGCGCAGATCGTCGCCGATGCGCTGCGGCACTTCGACGGCAATCGGTATGAACTCGCCTCCTTCGTGATCATGCCGAATCACGTGCATTTACTGTTCCGTCCGCTGGGCGGGCACACGCTGCCAGAAATCATGAAATCATGGAAGGGATTCACGGCGAGGGAGATCAACCGGCGGATCGGAAAGACGGGGACGCTTTGGCAGGATGAATACTGGGATCGGTTGATCCGGAACGAGACCCATTTCCTCCGAGTCGTGAAGTATATCCAGGAGAACCCGGTCAAAGCAAAACTGCGCGACGGGCAGTTCCTACTGGAGTGCGGTGGTTCACAGGTGAGCGGACTTTCCAGTCCGCTGCCCACAACCAAAGGCGGACAGGAATGTCCGCCCTCCTTTGCTCGCGAGGTTTCCAGTCCAGCGCCCGCCACGCGAGGCCACGAGCAGGACAAATTATTCCCCTGAAACGATTCCTCACGCGATTCAGGGATTGCCGAGCAGGAAGGCATGTTCTAATGCTTCCCCGCCCATCCCCGGGGTCGCCAACGTCCTGTCTGCCAATGACTACACCGTACCATGGCCAACCGTGACCGCGCCCGCAGGATGGTTCCCCGGCACCATTCCTCTCCCGATCCCACCATGCCCGCTCCCGAGAAAACCAAATCCCTCGAACCCTGGATCTGGGATGCCGCCTGCTCCATCCGCGGGGCCAAGGACCCGCCGAAATACAAGGACTACATCCTCCCGCTCGTGCCGGATGACCCGAGCAATCGCTCTGGTCGTTCATCCGCAAATTCGCCGAGGACAGCGGCCAGAGCGCCGGCGAATTCGTCACTCCACCCGAGCCCGGCATGACGGTATATGCTCGCACCTGCGGTTCCGGCGGCCTCCTCGTAAAACTCGAGACCGCCATGCAAGAGAAACGGAGCGCGGACATTCCTGTCCGCGAATCCAAACCCAAACGCGGGTCGGAAAACCCGCGATCCTTTCCGGGAGCAGGACAAGGCGCTGAAGGAGATTCCGGAGAGGCGCGGGGTATGAGAGATTCCGTCCCAGATGGTTGGTCAAAAGTGGAGTTCGACAACTTCACGACGCTCCAGCGTGGCAAAGACCTCACCAAAGCTGAGTTTCGCCAGGAAACCGTCCCAGTTGCCGGATCGAACGGAGTCATCGGCTATCACGACACTGCAATTGCCAAAGCGCGCGGAATCACTGTTGGGCGAAGTGGCTCGGCTGGGAAAGTAACCGTCTATGAGGAAGATTTCTGGCCGCACAACACGTCCCTCTATGTTCGTGATTTCCACGTCAATGATCCCTACTTCGCAGGTTTTCTTCTCGGTTCCCTGAACCTCGCACGGTTCAAGACTGGAGCCTCAGTCCCAACGCTTGATCGGAACTCGTTCAAGACGCTCCCGTTGCTTGTCCCCGCACTTCCCAAGCAGAAGAAAATAGCGCACATCCTTTCGACAGTTCAGCGGGCCATCGAAGCGCAGCAGCGGGTCATTCAGACCACCACCAAGCTGAAAAAGGCCCTCATGCACAAGCTCTTCACCAAAGGGCTAAGAGGCGAACCCCAAAAACAAACCGAAATCGGCCCCGTCCCCGAAAGCTGGGAGATCAAGACGGTCGGCGACTACTGCGACATCTTGAACGGTTTCGCATTCAAGAGTGAGGACTACGTTTCAACAGGCGGCATTCCGAACTTCCCAGTCGTCAACATCAGCTGGGATGGAACGATCTCGATGGACGACTGCAAGTTCCTCCCTGAATCATTTGCTGAGTCTCACAAACAATACCTAGTGAACGAGGGCGACTTCATGTTCGTAGTGGTGGGAGCCACACGCGGGAAGCTGGCGCAAATCCCCGCGTCGATTCTGCCTGCACTGATGAATCAGAACATGTGGCGGATAGTTCCCATGAGGGAAGGAATTGATCGAGATTACCTCTTCCACCATCTGCGGAGATCGGTAGTCAGCCTGCTGCAACAGGACGATGATCAAGCTCGCGGTTTCTTCAAGAAGTCCGACTTCAGGGACATCCCTCTCGCGATTCCGTCGCTCCAGGAGCAGATCGAGATTAGGACTGCGCTCGAAACAATCGAAACGAAATTGGGCCAACACGCCGCAAAGGCCGCCCAATTGAAAGACCTCTTCCGCACCCTCCTTCACGAACTGAAGACCGCGAAGACCCGCGTTCACGAACTGGAGATTACCGCATGAGCGCAGACCCAAACAAATCCCTGCTCGAACTCGCCCAAGATTGCGTCAGCAGAACGCCAGTGATCATTATGGGAAGTGGCGCATCGGCAGCATACGGGATTCCCGGCATGCCACAATTGCGGGCCCACTTACTAAAGATCGCCTGCCCCAGCACCGCTAAACCAGACGAGGTGACTAAATGGGGCGAGTTTCAGTCGAAGCTGGCTACCACTGACCTCGAGGCGGCGCTCAATGAAGTCCAATTGCCAGAGGCTTTGACTGGGCTCGTTGTTGAATCGACATGGGACTATCTCGCTCCCTTCGACCATCAGGTGTTTGAAAAGGCGATTATTGATCCCAACCTCTTCCCGCTGACCAAGCTCTTCCTCCACCTTTTGAACAGCACGCAGAAGGACATCCATGTCGTCACACCAAACTACGATCGAATCGCAGAATACGCGGCGGATGCTGGAAAACTGGTCCACTACACTGGATTCAACTACGGGCACATTCGGTCACGCGCCATCACCGGCAAGCCGCGGATTCACGTCGGCACCTCAGTACCCAGAACGGTGAACGTCTGGAAGGTTCACGGCTCATTTGACTGGTTTCGCGACAGTGACGGGATTGTCTTTGGCCTCCCTGTTTCGAACGCGCGTCCTCGGAACGTGGTGCCGGTAATCGTCACGCCGGGAATTGAGAAGTATCGCCTCACCCACGACGAGCCTTTCCACTCCATCAAATCGGAAGCCGACAAAGCACTTCAAAAGGCGGACGCCTATCTCTGCATCGGCTATGGATTTAACGACACGCATCTTCAAACAACCCTCGTTGAGCGGTGTCGTGAGAAAGACGTTCCGCTCGTGCTCCTAACCAAGACCATTTCGGCGACTGCGAGGGCATTTCTGAAAAGTGGGAAGTGCGGGAAGTATCTGGCGGTTGAGGAGGCCCCTTCCGGCTGCCGCATCTTCAGCAAGGAGTTCCCTGCAGGCGAAGAAATCGAGGGGTCTCCGACATGGCAGCTAGGTGAATTTCTAAAACTGGTAATCTCATGAGCATCTTCAAATACAACGATTCCGACGCACTCGGTAGAGTGAAGTCCGTTGATACGGCAATCGTCATTGTCCACGTCGCCGACGTGGAGCGTCTTCGAAAACTCCAGGTCAATCGACTAGCCGTTCTGCAAAGCAGCCGTCCGGGCCAGCATTTAATCGGGATCATTCAGAAGATCACACGAAACGCGGTGGAAGCGAAAGAGATCGCTGAAGCAGAAGGTGACGAGGAGGGACTCAAGGCGGAAAGTGAACTGAACTTAGTAAGGATTACCCTTATTGGCACGATGGTCGACAAGCGGGGAAGCGAGACAAACGTGTTCCTTCGCACCTTGGAAACCGTCCCGGAGATCGACGCCAATTGCTTCGCCGTTGAAGGAGAGGCTTTGACGAACTTCATGAGGGTTGTTGCCAATATATCAGGCGACGGAGAGAAATTGTCGCTCGGGCACTACACCTTGGATGACAAAGCTGAGGCATTCCTAAACGGGAACAAATTTTTCCAACGCCACGCGATCATCGTTGGTAGCACCGGTTCAGGAAAATCGTGGACCACTGCCCGCGTGCTTGAGTGCATGGCCGGATTGCCCAATGCCAACGGGATAGTTTTCGACATTCACGGTGAATACCGCCCCCTAAAGGCTGATGGAATCCGGCACTTTCGAATTGCCAGCCCGAAGGACCTCGACGCAAAGACCACCCTCAAGTACGGCGTGATCCACCTGCCTTATTGGCTTCTTGCCTATGAGGCGATGGTCTCAATGTTCGTCGATCGCAGCGATCAAAACGCCCCAAATCAAGCGATGCTCATGTCGCGGACGATAATCGACGCAAAGCGCGATTATCTGACCAAAGGCAAGCATACCGAAGTCCTTGATAATTTTACGATCGACAGTCCCATACCGTTTGAGATCGCTGCCGTCATCGCACGCTTGGAGGAACTAGATGCCGAGATGATTCCGGGCACGAAATCTGGCACCGAAAAGCAGGGGCCGTTTCATGGGAAACTCAGCCGGCTTGTAGAGAGACTAAAAAATAAGCAGACGGACCGGCGGCTTGGCTTCCTCTTCCAGGCACCGAAGGAGACCATGGAGTTTGGGTGGCTTGATAAGCTTGTCGCAGCTTTGGTGGCGGGGACCAAGGACCAATCAGACAAGATTGGCGGGTTGAAGATCGTGGATTTCTCGGAGGTCCCCTCCGACATGCTTCCGCTCATCATTAGTCTCGTCGCGAAGCTGGTGTTCTCAATTCAACAATGGACCCCGACGGAAAGCCGACACCCCATCGCTTTGTTTTGCGATGAAGCACATCTCTATATTCCAGAGCGTCAGTCATCCACTGGAGGTGAAGCGTTTGCAGTGGAAGCGTTCGAACGCATCGCGAAAGAGGGGCGGAAATACGGCGTCGGTCTTGTAGTAATTAGCCAACGTCCGTCAGAGGTGAACCACACGGTTCTAAGCCAGTGCAACAATCTGGTCGCGATGCGACTGACAAACGGTGACGACCAAACCGTTGTCCGACGCTTGTTGCCTGACAGTCTCGGGGGATTTAGTGACCTCTTGCCTGTCCTTGACACTGGAGAGGCGTTGGTCGTTGGCGATGCGAGTCTGCTACCCACGCGGGTTCGGATTCAACAGCCAACGAATAAACCAAACAGCGGAACCGTTCCATTTTGGGATAAATGGGGCGAAGACAAGGAAGTTGCGAAGCTATCTGATGCTGTTGCGAGTTGGAGGAAACAGGCAATCCAAACGGCAAAGAAATAGGCGATGCCCAAACCCGGAGAACACGAAACCGTCCAAGCCCGGATCCTCGCCTACGCCGAGGCCATCGGTCGGACAATTGTGTCGCGGGAGGATTGGTGCGGGATTTCCACTGGATGTGAGGCCGCTGGTGAAATAGACAAGGAAACCACTACCAAATGAAACCTGCTGAATTCGAAGAAAAGGATTTTGAAGGTCCTCTATACAGGGAATTGCTCTGCGTAAACCACCGGATAGCAACCCCGGGTCAGGTTTTTGAGAATGCATTTGGTATCGACGCTCTGATGGAGGCGGATCACCCACTTTTCTGGGACATTTTTGGATATTCCGATGTTCCTCGAGGTATCTTTTTGAACCACTATCGGTGGGGCTGGGTATGGCGACGTTACGGTGGGAATCGAACCTTGCCTACCTTCCAAGTGAATTTGCTTATTCAAGCAAAGAGACCTGACCATCTGCTCGGAAAAAACTCTTCTCTCGCGAGAAATGGAATCAAAGGTAGTTATTGGCGGTTCGGCATCCGAGCGCACCAACAGGTGTTGTTGGAACAGCTAGAGAGGCGACTCAGGAATAGAGCATTGGTTGTTTATGCAGCACCGGCATTTCACGAGCTCAATTCGCTCTACAATCACACAGCGAATCAAACGATTGTTGAGAATTCAAGCTTTGTCCGCCCAAGCCGCATGGCCGACCATCATCATTGGAATTACGAAAGGGCGGGTTCCGTTGGCGTAGCTACTTCTAAACCAGAAGCCATCAACGATGCAGATTTTCACTCCCAGTTGGAACAAAAGGTGTCGGCAAGTGAATCAGTAGATCCGAAAGAGGCTCTCAGACTACTCGAAAAACAAATCGACTTTTTAGTATCTTATAACCAAGAAAACCCAATTGCTCGGTATTACCGAAGAGTAGAAGAAGAAAAATGGAGTCGTGTAGAAGAGTTTTTCAGGCAACGAGGTGCTCTTCTTTCATTTCTGAAAATCTCAATGTTTTTTGACCTGCTTGATACGCAATGGCTGGTCGCTGGCAGAAGTTCTGAACAGGAGCCAGCGAGCAGCGAGACCAAAATCTTGCACCCTATCAAAAACTAAAGACACAGGCATCACCTTCACATCCATGCCCACCCACTCCGAACAAAAAACCGTCCAAGCCCGGATCCTCGCTTATGCCGAGGCCATCGGTTGGGCGATTGTGTCCCGGGAGAAGGCCGAAAAGCGGAGAGGGGGCATTCCTGCCCCCTTGGGTGGGAAGGTCGGGGACAGGAATGTCCCCGCTCCGTTGTCGCTCTTCTTCGACGACCTGGTCTACGCCGAGGGCGAGGGTGCGTTGCTCGGGCAGTTCCGCCGTCTCCACACCGAAATCCACGGCAGCTGGGAATTCCCAGACCTCTCATGAAACCAACCCCAATAGCACCTGACTACGCCAGCTTCCTCACTGAGGTGAAGGGCCGCATCCAGACGGCGCGTTTGCAGGCCGGGCGGGCGGTGAACCGGGAGCTGGTGATGCTCTATTGGGACATCGGGCGTGGGATTGTGGAGAAGCAGCAGGTGGCGGGCTGGGGCGAGGCCGTGGTCGAGCGACTGGCGGCGGACCTGCGGGTGGCGTTTCCTGACATGCGCGGGTTTTCGGGCCGGAATGTTTGGGATATGAAGCGCCTCTACTTGGCCTGCTCCGAGCCGGAATTTCTGCAACAGGCTGTGGCAGAATTGCGGCGGAAACCGGCTCTCTCGGGGTTTCTGCCACAAGCTGTGGCAGAAATTGGTAGCGCTGAAATTCTTCAACAGCCTACCCAGAAAACTCTCTCTCACGCTGTGCGGGAATTGGTCGCAGCGGTTCCCTGGGGCCATCACCGGTTCATTTTGGACAAGCTCTCCGACCCCGCCGCCCGCCTTTACTACCTGCGTGCCACGGCGCAGTTCGGCTGGAGCCGGAGCGTGCTTTTAAACCAGATCAAGGGGCAGGCGTATGAGCGGGCGGTGAAGGAGAAGAAGACGCACAATTTCGAGCTGGCCCTGCCGGAGCATTTTGCCGAGCAGGCGGACGAAATACTGAAGAGTCGCTACAACCTGGAGTTTCTCGGGATCGCGCGGCCGATGAAGGAGCTGGAACTGGAGGAGCGGCTGATTTCCCGGCTCCAGCAGTTCATCCTGGAACTGGGATACGGATTCTGCTTCGTGGGCCGTCAATACAGGCTGGCCCTGGGGAAGAAGGAATACTTCGTGGACCTGCTGTTTTACCATCGTTTCCTGAAGGCGCTGGTGGCGTTTGATCTCAAGATCGGCGAGTTCGAGCCGGAGCATGCGGGCAAGATGGATTTCTATTTGAACCTGCTGAACGAGAAAGAACGCGGACCGGACGACAGGCCGTCGATCGGCATCATTCTCTGCGCGGAGAAGGATGAAGTGGAAGTCGAGTTTGCGCTGCGGACGAAGACCAACCCGATCGGCGTGGCGGAGTATCAGCTGCAAGACACCCTGCCAGCCGAGTTCAAAGGCAAGCTGCCCACCGCCAAACAACTGGCGGAGGTGGCGAGGGAATTACTGCCTGCACCGAAGGGGACCGCGAGAAGGAGGAAGTCATGACCGCGCCTACCGAACACAAAACCCTCCAAGCCTGCATCCTCGCCTGCGCCGGGGCCATCGGCTGGACGATGGTGTGCTGCGAGGGAGCGTAGGGAAGTAGGGCGGGTTTTCCGGTGCGCTGCGTGGAACCAAAGGCGGACAGGAATGTCCGCCGTCCTTTCCTGAGAGCTTTGTGCTCAGGGAATGCGGGAGAGGGCGACGCCGGCGGCGCCGATGATTCCGGCGTCGTTGCCGAATTTGGCGGGTACGATTTTGAGTCCTTTGCGGAAGGGTTCGGCGACCTGTTCGCGGATTTTCCGGCGGAGGGGATCGAAGACGACGGTGCCGGCTTTGGCGACGCCGCCGCCGATGACGATGCGGTCGGGATTGAGGAGCCAGACGCAGGCGCTCAGGCCGGCGGCGAGCTGGGTGGTGAATTCGTCCCAGACGGCGAGAGCGACTTTGTCGCCGCGGCGGGCGGCGGCGGCCAGCAGGTGGGGTTCGCAATCGCTTTCGGCCACCTTGCGGCCGGCCTTGCGGGAAAGTGCGACGGCCCGGGCCCGGGTTTCCCGGTTGCCGACATATTTTTCGAGGGCACCGCGGTTGCCGTGTTCGCCCATGTTTCCGGCGTAATCGATGGTCATCTGGCCGATTTCGCCGGCACCGAAGGCGGAGCCTCGGTATAATTGTCCACCGATCACGAGAGCGCCGCCGACGCCGGTGCCGAGGGTGACGGCGATCATGTTTTCCGCTCCCTTGCCGGCTCCGTGTGCCCATTCGGCATAGCACATGGCATTGGCATCGTTCTCCACGGTCACGGGCAGGCCGGTCCCTTTTGCAAGGACGGCTCCGGCCTTCACGCGGAGCCAGCCTGGGACATTGGTCAGTTCGTGGACGTAGCCCGTGCGGACATCCGTGAAGCCCGGCACCCCCATTCCGAGGGCGCGGATCCGGTAGCGTTTCTGCAGGACATTGACTTCCTCCACCAGTTTGGCGAGCAGCACCTTGGCACCGGGAAATTCACTGGTCCGCAGCGGGTCGCATTCGTGGATCACTTCATGACCGCGCACCACACCGTACTTCACGGTGGTGCCTCCCATATCGATGCCAATCGCAAGGTCTGTCGCTTTCATGAGTTTCGCTTGGTGAGGTTAGGAAGGTCCCGGGCTTTCTGCATCATTCCCATTCGATGCTCGCGGGCGGTTTGGTACTGATGTCGTAGAGCACGCGGTTGATGCCCTTCACATGATTGAGGATTTCGTTGGAAATGGAAGCGAGGACCTCGAAGGGGAGCCGCGCCCAGTCTGCGGTCATGGCGTCTTCGCTGGTGACGGCCCGGATGCTGATGGCCCATTCGTAGCTGCGTTCGTCTCCCTTCACGCCGACGGTTTTCACGGGAATGAGGGCGGCGTAGGCCTGCCAAACTTTATCGTACCAGCCGGTTTCGCGCAGACGCTGCATGTAGATGGCGTCGCATTCTCGGATGATGCGCAGCTTTTCCTCAGTCACTTCCCCTGGGCAGCGCACGGCGAGGCCGGGACCGGGAAACGGATGCCGCCACAGGATGTCGTGATCGATTCCGAGGACAGCCCCGAGCGCGCGGACCTCGTCCTTGAACAATTCCGCCAGTGGTTCGAGCACCTTCCCCTGTTTCTGGAGATCCAGAACGCGGTCGACCCGGTTGTGATGAGTTTTGATCTTGCTGGCGATGCTGCCGCTGCTCGCGCTCTCGATGACATCCGGATAGAGGGTACCCTGGGCAAAGAGTTCGATTTCCTCGCCGATGGCATCCCAGAAGACATCAAGGAAGAGATTCCCGATGATCTTGCGCTTCGTTTCAGGGTCGGTTTCCCCACGAAGGGCCGTGAGAAACCGCTCGGAACAGTCGACCGTTTCGATGGGGACGCCGAGTCGTGCAAAATTCTTCTGAACTTCGGCTGCTTCGTCCTTCCGCAGCAGACCGTGGTCCACGAAAACCGCGCGCAGCGGGACACCGGCCTCGTGCAGCAGAACGGCCAGCACGGTGCTGTCGACTCCGCCGCTCACGCCGCACACCACCTTGCGGTCGCCCACCTCCCTGCGGATTTCTGCGACCAGATGGTCCCGGAACGACGCCATTTCAAAGCGTGGCGGGTCGTCTGCGAGGGCGATGAAATTCGCCAGCATCCGTGAGCCAGCTTCGCTGTGACTGACCTCGGGATGGAACTGGATCCCGAACGTCTTCGGTCCGAACTGCAGGGCCACGGGCACACCTTCCGCATTCCGCGCAATGACCTTCGTCCCCTCCGAAACCGCCGTGCACGTGTCGCTGTGGCTCATCCAGACCTGACTTGGCTCGACTCCCTCGAACAGAGGACAACCGCCCTCCGGCACCATGAGGGCCGGACCGTATTCCCGCTTGGTGCCCGGGCTCACCTGCCCGCCGTGCTTCAGGTTGAGCAACTGCATCCCATAACACACTCCGAGCACAGGCACGCCAAGCGATTCCAGCCATGCAAAGTCGATGTCGGGTGCATTTTCCTCCCGGGTTGACCGTGGCCCGCCTGACAGAATCACTGCGGCTGGATGCCCGGTCGTCCGCAGTTCGTCCGGCTGAAACAGGCGCGAGTAGTAACCCAGTTCCCGGATGCGCCGCACGATGAGCTGCGTGTACTGGGAACCGAAATCGATGATGGCAATCTGTCGGGAAAGCATAGCGGGAAAAAAGAAAAGACCGGCTCCCGGAACGGAGAGCCGGCCGGGGCCGCAGCCCCAGGTTCAGAGCGTCTGATAATTCACCGGTTCCTCGGTGACAACCACGTCGTGCGCATGGCTTTCGCGCAGTCCGCCGGCTGTGATTCTGACAAATCCGGCCCTTGTGCGCAGATCCTCGAGAGTCTTTGCCCCGAGGTATCCCATGCCGCTGCGGAGTCCGCCGGTGAGCTGGAAAACAACATCGCGCAGATGCCCCTTGTACGGCACGCGGGCTTCCACGCCCTCGGCGACGAGCTTGCCGCTGGCATTCTGACCGTAGCGGTCGCTGCTGCCCTGCCGCATGGCCCGCAGACTTCCCATGCCCCGGTATTCCTTGAAGGTGCGGCCCTGGTAATTCACCATGTTCCCCGGACTTTCACTGGTGCCCGCAAGGATGCTGCCCAGCATGACGCAGTCGGCTCCGGCCGCGAGAGCCTTCACAATGTCGCCACTGTAGCGGATCCCGCCATCGGCAATGACGGCCACGCCGCGCGGCCGCGCATGCGACGCCACCTGCTGAATCGCCGTAAACTGCGGCACGCCGACTCCGCTGATGACCCGGGTCGTGCAGATGCTTCCAGGGCCCACGCCAACCTTGAGCGCGCTGGCTCCGGCATCGATGAGGTCGCGCGCTCCGGTGGCCGTGACGACATTTCCGGCGACCACCGGCACCTGAGGAAAGCGCTCGCGCAGCATGGCAATGACCGTCAGGACGCGCGATGTATGACCAGTCGCCGCATCGATGAACAGGGCATCTGCGCCCGCTTCGGCAAGGGCCGCGGCCCGTTCCACGCAGTCTTCCCCCACGCCCACGGCTCCGGCGCAGCGGAGACGGCCGCGGGCATCCTTGGCAGCATTCGTGAACATGGCGCGCTTCTTGATGTCCTGCGTCGTGATCATTCCCGTGAGCTTGCCCTGAGCATTCACAAGCGGCAGCTTTTCAATGCGGTGGCGGTAGAGCACGGCGCGTGCTTCCTCGAGCCCGGTACCTTCTGGAGCCGTGATGAGCCGTTCCCGCGGCGTCATGACATCGGCCACCCGTCCCTGCGGATTCTCAATGTGCCAGACGTCCCGCGACGTCACCATGCCCGCCAGATTTCCCTCGGCATCCACCACCGGGAATCCCGCCACCCCGCGTTCGTCCATGATCCGCAGCAGCTCGGCGAGCGTCAGGTCCGGACGCACCGTGAAGGGATTTTCAATGACCGTATTCTCCGACCGTTTCACCCGCGCCACATGCTCGGCCTGCTTTGCGATCGGCAGATTGCGGTGCACAACACCGAGTCCGCCCTCGCGGGCCAGCGCAATCGCCAACTCCGCTTCGGTGACCGTGTCCATCGCCGATGAAATGACGGGAATCACCAGTTCCAGTCCGGGAGCCAGCGAAGTACTGATATCGGTTTCGCTCGGCAGGATCTCACTGAGCTGCGGAACCAGCAGGACGTCATCAAAACTCAGGCCAAGTGGTATGGTGTCATTCATGCATTTGTGCAGCAGTGGAAGGATCTGCCCTATACCCCTTGGCCCGTACGCTCTCCGCATCGACAGTGTCAAACGCAGACTCTGCCGCGCCGCCATCCCGCTGCTTCCCCGCCCCGCAACTTGACCCTTGCAGCCGACCCCATCCGCCCGTTCCTCCGGTCACCCGCATGACCGCTCCAGCCGATCGACGCCGCCGGCTCGCTTCCTTGCTTTCTCCGGGCGATCTCGCTGTGATCGCCACGGGTCCGCAGCGGCGCTTCCCGGGACCGGATTCGGCGGATCCATGGCCCGACTTCTTTTATCTGACGGGCATCGACCATCCGCATGCCAGTCTCCTGCTGGAATGTTCGGCCGCGGACGGGCGTCTCCGCGAATGGCTGTTCCTTCCGGAATCCTCGGCCGCCCTCTGGGACGGAGTCATCCCGCGCGCGGAAATCACGGCGGCCGGAGTCGGCGAAATCCTCGCGGCCAGCCAGTTCGAACCCTTCCTGCGGCTCAAGGCGTTCACCGCGAAGCGCCTCCTTGTTTTCGGGGGCGGCAATCCCTTCGCCCCGGAAAGCGCGGAACCATGGCTCCCGAACCTCTGCGCCCGGCTTCTCCCCGGCCTCCATCAGGAACGACTCGGCCCCATCCTCGGCACGCTCCGCGCCAGCAAATCCCCGGAGGAAATCGAGGCCATCCGCGAGGCCGCCGGGACGGCTGCAGCCGGTCTGCGCCGCGCCGCCGCCTCCCTGCGCCCGGGCATCCGGGGATGCGACCTCAAAGCCGAGTACCTGCACACCATTCATCAGCGTGGTTCCCGCGGTCTCGGCTGTCCCATCCTGACCGCCTGCGGCGCGGAATCGCTCGCCCTGCACTTCCATGGCGACCGCCAGGCGGCGCGCGCCGGCGACGGCTTCCTCATCGATGTGACTGCGGAAATGAATCGCTGGCACGCGGACCTGACGCGCTTTCTGCCGGTTTCGGGGACGTTTTCGGTTCCTCAGCGCGCGGCCTATCTTGCCATCCACCGCACCCTGGGCCATGCAATCCGGTCCCTCCGACCGGGCAGGCTGTTGCCGGACTGCGAAGAGGAAGCGCTCGTCTTCCTGCAGTCGGAACTGCTGCGCGAGGGACTGCTGCTGGCCACGCAGGTTCCGGATCCAGCCATTCCCTCCCCGGCCATCCGCCGCATCTGCCCGCACCGTATTTTTCACCATATTGGCTGCGAAGTGCACGATCCCGTCCCGGATTCCCTGCCCCTGCCGTCTTCGGCTGCCCTCGCAGTCGAGCCCGGTGCCCTCCTGCCTTCCCTCGGCTTCGGCATCCGGCTCGAGGAAACCGTCGCGCTCGCTGTGGACGGACCGTCCATCCTAACGGATGCGATGCCATCGGAGGCTGACGCCGTCGAGGACCTCCTGAGGTTCTGAGGGCTGCACGCAGGGCTTGCATTCCCGCCCGGAGGCGGGTTCATTCGCGGCATGTTCCCTCTCTACCGCTTTTTCCTCATCATGGTGCTGCTGACCAGCGCAGCCCACGCCGGCGGAAAGTCCAAACCGCTCTACATCGGCTTCCACAGCGAAGCCGACGCCACGGACAACCCAAAGATGATCAAACAGGAAGTCATCGATGGCGAAGTCTACGCCTTCCACATTTCCCCGGACATCGTCACCCGCCACTTCTCGGCCTTCCACACATTTTACGCCGATGACGGATCCATGGGAGCAGCCCTCAAGCTCAACGAAGCCGGCCTGCAGGCTTACCAGGTCATGATCAGCATGGTCCGCGGCAAACTGACCCGCGTCATCGTCAATGGACGCCCGGTCGATATCCAGCGCATCACGGCTCCGAAACGCTTCGATGGCTACATGATCATCTGGAAGGGATTGAACGAGGAAGATGTGAAACTCATGGCGAAGAAACTGAAGCGGCTCGATGCGCCGCCTCCGTCCATCGATTACACCGAACCTCCGGTCGTGGACTACACGGACCCCTCCGCCAACTGACGCAAGGCCCCACCCGCCATGCTCCCGATCGCTCCGCGGGCGACAGCGCCCGCCTTCTCCTGTGCCGTGCTGGCCCGTGCCCTCGCCGCTGCGGTGGCGCTGGGCCTCGCGAACTGCAGCCGCCAGCCTGCCGAAACGTCCACGGAACCGGATCCGCCGCCGCCGGAAGCGGCTGTGGAGGTGGTGAGCCGTCCGCCGGTTGAAATCCCGAAGCCGCCCGCGGTCACGCGGAATGGCCCGACCTTTTCCCTGCCCACGGAAAACGATGCACTCCTGCGCGATGACCCGGGGACGTTCTTCATGTTTGTGGACCGCTACAAGGATGGCAAAACGAGCCAGGTCTGGGAAGGCGGCAGCTATGGATTCGTCCGCAATCCCCGCAACACGGGCCATGGCGAAGTCTTCACCAAATTCCACGAGGGCATCGACATCGCTCCCGTCGCGCGCGACGAACGCGGCGAACCCCAGGACATCGTCTGCTCCGTCGCCGATGGCACGGTCGTCTACTGCCTCACCCCGCCACTGAAGAGCAACTACGGCAACTACGTGGTCGTCGCTCACCCCTGCGGGCCGAAAGCAGGTACCTTCTTCAGCCTCTACGCTCACCTCCGCCGCATCGACACCACCCCGGGCACCCGCATCCGCCGCGGAGCCCCCCTCGGTCAACTCGGCTACACGGGCGCAGGCATCGACCGCCGCCGCGCGCACGTGCACCTCGAAATCGCTCTGCTGCTCTCGGAACGGTTCGACGATTACTATTCCCATCAATACGGCAGCCCCAATGGCCATGGGAACTTCCACGGCAGCAATCTCATCGGCATCGACGCCGCGGCCTTCCTCCGCGCAGCCTATGCCGAACCCGGACTCACTCCCGCCGACTTTCTGAAGTCCGTGGAGCCGGTCTGGAAGGCGCTCGTGCCCTGCCGCGATGGCATGGAACTGGAGATCGCCGCTCGCTATCCATGGCTGCGCCAGCGCGGCGAACCCTCGACGTCATGGGAAATCTCTCTCGACGGAGCCGGCGTCCCGCTCGCCATCGCACCGTCGGCCACTCCCGTGCAGTTCCCTTCAGTCTCATGGGTCCAGCCATCGGATTCCCCTCATTCATGGGCCACGCGCAATCTTCTGTCGGGCTCGGGAAATGCCGCCACCCTCGCCTCGGAAGGATCCCGCTACCTCCAGCTCGTTAGCGGCGATTTCTGATGGCCAGCTGACCGCAGCGTCGGCACGATCTTCTTCATTATGAAAACCTTTACCCGACGCCTCGCCGCCGCCCTGACCGCGGCGGTCGCCTGCCTCACCCAGCCGGGCGAAGCCTGCTGTGCGCTTTCTTCGGCCCGCCACCACGCGGTCAATGCAGACCAATCAGTCATTATTCTATGGGACGAGGCCCAGCAACGCCAGCACTTCATCCGCAAGGCCTCCTTTCATTCGAACGACGATGACGTCGGCTTCCTCGTCCCGGTGCCCTCCATGCCGGAACTCTCGGAATCGGGCGACGGCGCTTTCGATCTCCTTGCCACCATCACCGCACCACCCCCGCCGCCAGCGGGATTCCCCCTCGGCTGCGCTGCCGTCGCTCCCACCAGTTCCTACCGGGCGGTCGGTGTGCGCGTGCTCGCCCAGCAGAAGGTGGCGGGATTCGATGCCTCGGTGCTCGCCGCGGATTCGGGACGCGACCTCAGCCGCTGGCTCAACCGCCACGGCTTTGCCCTCAGCCCGGCCGTAGCCGCATGGGCGGATCCCTACATCCAGCAGAACTGGCGCTTCGTCGCCCTGAAACTCGCCAAACCGGATCCCGCGAAACCAAAAGTCGACGCTTCCTCCCTGCGCCTCAGCTTCCAGACGGATCGCCCTCTCTTTCCTTACCGCGAACCGGAATCAGCCGCCGCCGCCCACACCCTGCAGGCTTCGCCCCGGCTCCTCCGCATCTACTTCATCGCCTCCCGCGCCCACCATGGATCGCTCGGCGACGGTCAGCCATGGAGCGGACGCACCGTATGGTCGGGCGACATCACCCGCTGGCGCACGGACCTGCTCGCCATGCTCAAACTTCCCGCCACCACCGCTCCCGGCACATGGTGGCTCACCGAATGCGAGGACCGCTGGGCCTACGCCACCGCCCCAGGCGACCTCTGGTTCTCCCCGGCAAACCGGAACCGCACGGTCAGACGACCCCGCATCCCCACCGACATTGCAATCACCTCAGCCCTTTCTCTGGGGGGCCTCTGCCTGCTCCGCCGCCGCTTTTGCAACTTGCACCCTTCCCCCTCCGCTCAATGATCCCACCCATGTTCTCCCTCAAGGATAAAGTCGCCGTCGTGACCGGTGCCGGACGCGGCATCGGACTCGCCATCGCACGCACCTTCGCCGAAGCCGGTGCCCGCGTCGCCGTCGTCAGCCGCACGGAAACCAATTCCGCCAGCTCCGCCGCCGCCATCAATGCCGATTTCCCAAACTCCGCCATCCCCTACGCCGTCGATGTCGCCAACTCCGACGCCGTCACCGCCATGGCCAAACAAGTCATCGCCGACTTCGGAACCGTCGATATCCTCGTCAACAACGCCGGCCTCACCCGCGACGGCCTCGTCATGCGCATGAGCAATGACGACTGGGACGCCGTCCTCAATACCAACCTCAAAGGAGCTTTCCATACCGTCAAGGCCTTCCAGCGCACCCTCCTCCGCCAGAAGGACGCCCGCATCATCAATGTCGCCAGCATCATCGGCCTCATTGGCAATGCCGGACAAGCCAACTACGCCGCCAGCAAAGCCGGCCTCATCGGCTTCACCAAAAGCATCGCCCGCGAATTCGCCTCCCGCGGCGTCACCGCCAATGCCATCGCCCCAGGCTTCATCTCCACAGACATGACCAGCGTCCTCTCCGACGAAGTCCGCAGCGCCGTCCTCCAGAAAATCCCCCTCGGCTTCCTCGGAGAAGTCAATGATATCGCCGCCGCTGCCCTCTACCTCGCCAGCCCTGCCGCCCGCTTCGTCACCGGTCAGGTCCTCACCGTCGATGGCGGCATGGTCATGTAAGGCCCATCAGGGGCATAGGTAAAGAGCACCAAAGTCGTCAGCAAGGACCACCCAACCAACCGTCAGCTGCGTCGAGGCACGCTGTACAGCAGAATCGCGATCATGACCGGAAACTCCCGCCAGGTCTCAGGCCGCACTGCCCCGCTCGAATCATGCGGCATCAGCACATTGCTGATCTGAATCGCCTCCACCGTGGCCTGCGGGTTCTCGTCCAGAAAGTCGTTGATCCTCAACTCAAGATAGCTGGCAGGACTCCGCCCCACCGGCAGTCTGCCCAGATTGATCTCAAATACCTTGGCTCTCATCGGTCTGGATTGTTTAATTTGTTAGAAATACTACTCCGGCCTCTTCGTGCCTCCGTGCATCGCGAATCAAACGACGCAAGCGCTTTGTTTCCTGACCGAAATGTCGGTCACAGGCAAAAAACACGGATCAAATGAGCTGCAGTTCATTAAATCAAGGCATTTCTCCGCATAACTTGCTGGTTTGTAATCAGGCACTCATGAAATCCGGGCTGCCGCTTCGTGCGGTATTCCCTTATTTGCGTTCCCGCTGAAACCAACGCCGGAGCTTCGATTTCTCGGGCGGAATGGCATCGGGATCGGGTGACTGGGCGGGCATGGCGATAGGAAGGGACTGCTGCCATCCACCGCCGAGCGCCTTGACGAGGGCGACACTGGCAATGAGCCGTTGTCCAGCCAACTGCTGGCCCGACCGCTCGAGAGCGAGGACGGTCCGGTTGGCCACGAGGACATCGACATACGGACTGGTGCCGGCTTTGTGCCGCGCCGCGGCAATCTCTGCGGCCCGCTGGGCGTGGGCCACGGCCCTGCCCTGGGCGGCCTGCTGTTCAGATAGCCTCCGCAGCACCACGAGCTGACTCTCCACTTCCGCGAAAGCGATGAGCACGCTCTGCCGGTAGGCCGCGAGGGCTTCATCATGTGCGGCCCGCGCCTGCTCAAGGTTCGCTCGGTTCCGCCCGCCCGCAAAGAGCGGCAGGGAAACACTCGGGCCAAATGACCACGCCCGGCTGATGCCATCGAACACATTCCCGAAGTCCGTACCCATGAAGCCTGCATTCCCGGCAATCCGCACACTTGGATACAGGGCCATGGAAGCGACCCCGACCTTGGCGGCAGCCGCGGCGAGGGCCCGCTCGGCGCGTGCGATGTCGGGCCGGCGCTCAAGGAGATCACTGGGCACTCCCGGAGGCACCGATGGCACATCCGGCAGACGCTTCGCAGCTTCCAGCCGGAACGAAGGAGCGGCCTCGCCGGCCAGGACAGCGAGCGCATTCTCCAGCTGCTCGCGTTCGGACGCCAGCCCGGTCGCCTGCACGGCGGCTGCTTCCAGCTCGGCCATGGCCTGCTGTTCATCAAGTTCGCTGCCCGTCCCAGCCTTCACGCGCGCCCGCACGATCGCCAGTTCCTCGCGCCATGCGGCCACGACCCGCTCGAGAGCGCCCGCTTCCTGCTCAAGCGCCCGCATGCGGAAATAATTCTGCGCGGCTTCGGCCTGCACGGAAAGCAGGACACTTTCCATGGCCGCCGCGGCCGCCCCCGCCTCGGCCTGCGCCCCCGCGAACTGCTTCCGCACCCGACCCCACAGGTCGATCTCGTAACTGAAATCGACGGGCACATTCAGATTCCATCCCTCGTAGCTCAGACCGAGCAGCGGGAAGGGCGATGCCATGTTCTCGGAGGTCCGCTGATAGAGAGCCGATGGCGTCAGATTGGCCTCGGGAAAGAACCGGCTGCGGGCCACCCGGGCCACCGCCCGGGCCTGATCAAACTTTGCCACAGCCTGCCTCAGCTGCTGATTCCCGGACCCCACCGACCGCATCAGTCCATGCAGCACGGGATCGTCATAGATGCGCCACCATTCCCCTCGCGGCAGATTCTCGAGCGGCTGGAGCGCACGCCACTGCACCGGTGTCTTCCACTGCGGCGGTGCCTCCGTCCGCGGAGCCGACGGCAGATTCCGCGTCTCGGCCCCCGCCAGCGTTCCCGCCAGCAGCATCCCTCCCATCATGGCTCTCAGGATTCGCTTCATATCAGTCATGCATTCACAGGTTCATCGGCGGGCGACACCGCACGGCGGCCCCGCGGCTTCATCAGCAGCACATAAAAGACAGGCGTCAGAAACAACCCGAGGAAAGTCACCCCGATCATTCCCGCAAACACCGCCGACCCCATGGCCCTCCGCATTTCCGCCCCCGCCCCGGTCGACACCACCAGAGGATAAACGCCGGCAATGAAGGCAATCGAAGTCATCAGAATCGGCCGCAGCCGCAGACGGCAGGCTTCGAGGGCCGCTTCCACCACCCCCATGCCTTCGTGCTGCTTCTCCCGCGCAAATTCCACAATGAGAATGGAATTCTTGCAGGCCAGACCAATGAGCACAATGAATCCGATCTGCGTGAATATATTGTTGTCGCCCCCGGTCAGCACCACGCCCACGAGCGCAAAGAGCAGGCACAGCGGCACAATCAGAATGATCGCCAGCGGCAGCCGCAGGCTTTCATACTGCGCTGCCAGCACCATGAAGACAAGGATCACACACAATGGATAGATATAAACCGCGGTATTGCCCGCAATGATCTTCTGATAGACAATCTCGGTCCAGTCCAGTTCGAACCCGGCAGGCAGAACCTGCTTCGCCAGCGCCGCCACCTTCTGCTCGGCATCCCCGGAACTGATGCCCGCCGCCGGAGCCCCACTGAAATCCGCCGCAAGATAGCCATTGTAGTGCGTCACCCGCGATGGCCCGAAACTCTCCCGGACCCGCACAAGCGACCCCACCGGAACCATCTGCCCCGCCTCATTCCTCGTCCGCAATCTCGTGATGTCTCCAGGATCATCCCGGAAAGGAGCATCGGCCTGCACCACCACCTGATACGTCCGCCCGAACCGGTTGAAGTCGTTCACGTAAAGCGATCCCAGATTGATCTGGAGGGTCTCGAAAAGATTCTGCAGCGGCACCTTCTGCGCCTTCGCTTTTTCCCGGTCCACATCGGCTTCCAACTGCGGCACTTTGACCGTGTAGCCACTGAACGGCTGCTCGAATGAACCACTCTGCATGGCCGACCCGAGCAGCGCCTGAGTCGCCCCGTAAAGCGCATCGTACCCCGCATTGCCTCGGTCTGTCACCATCAGCTTGAATCCGCCAATCGCCCCGAGTCCATTGACCGCCGGCGGTGGAAAAACGGCCAGATAGGCGTCCTGCACCGACCCCATGGCGGCATTGAGCGCCCCCACAATCGCCATCCCGCTCAACTCGGGAGTGGTGCGTTCCTCGAACGGCTTGAGACCCACGAAGACAATGCCTTCGTTCGGTGCGATCGTGAACCCCTGAATTGACAGGCCAGGAAATGCAATCGCCGCGGAAACCCCGGGATGCTGCAGGGCAATCTCGGACATTTCCTTCATGACGGCTTCGGTCCGGTCAAGCGACGCTCCCTCGGGGAGTTTCGCAAATGCCACCAGATACTGCTTGTCCTGCGCCGGCACAAAACCCACCGGCACCCGGCCGAATCCTTCCCACGTCAGCCAGACGAGCCCGCCGTACACAAGAAGAGCCAGCGCACTGAACCGCACAATTCTCCGCACCATGCCCGTGTACAGAGAAGCACTCCAACCGAAGAACCGGTTAAATGGACGGAAGAACCAGCCGAGCATTCCATTGATCAGACGCGTCAGCAGATCGGGCTTCGCTCCATGACCCCGCAGCAGCAGGGCCGACAGCGCCGGACTCAATGTCAGACTGTTCACCGCGGAAATCACCGTCGAAATCGCAATGGTGATCGCAAACTGACGGTAGAACTGGCCGGTCAGTCCGCTGATGAACGCGGTCGGCACAAAGACAGCACACAGCACCAGCGCGGTCGCAATGATCGGCCCGGTCACTTCCTTCATGGCCTGACGCGTCGCTTCAACCGGACTCAGCCCGTTCCCGATGTTCCGTTCCACATTCTCGACCACCACAATGGCGTCGTCGACAACAATTCCGATGGCCAGCACCAGCCCGAAAAGCGATAGATTGTTGATGGAAAACCCGAGGGCGTGCATGACCGCAAACGTGCCCACCAGCGACACCGGCACCGCCGCCAGCGGAATCACGGACGCCCGCCACGTCTGCAGAAACACCACCACCACAATCACCACCAGCAGCACCGCCTCCAGCAGGGTCGTGATCACCGCCTTGATCGACCGTTTCACAAACACCGTGGGATCGTACACCACCCGGTAATCAATCCCCTGCGGAAACTTCAGCTTCAGTTCATCCATGCGGGCCCGCACACTATCGGACAGATCAATGGCATTCGAGCCCGGCAGCTGGAAGACCGGGACGGCCACGGCAGGCTTGCCATCCAGCAGACTGCGTAGCGCATATTCCCCGGAGCCCAATTCGACCCGCGCCACATCGCGCAGCCTCGTCCGCTCGCCATGCGGTCCGGTCTTCACAATGATGTCGCGGAATTCCTCTTCGGTCACAAGGCGTCCCTGCGCATTGATCACCATTTCGAAGGGCACCGGCTCGGCCACGGGTTGCTGACCAATGGCCCCGGCCGCCACCTGCACATTCTGCTCGCGGATGGCCTGGACCACATCCCCGGAAGTCAGCCCGCGCGACGCCGCCTTGTCAGGATCAATCCAGATCCGCATGGCATAATCCCCGGATCCAAACACCTGCACCTGCCCCACCCCCGGCAGCCGCGCCAGTTCATCCTTCACATTCAAAGTCGCATAGTTGCGCAGATACAGTTCGTCATAGCGGCCGTCAGGCGAGTAGAGATTCACCACAAGGGTCAGGTCGGGGGACGACTTGATGGTGGAAACGCCAAAGCGCCGCACTTCCTCGGGCAGCTTGGGCAGCACCTGCGAAACCCGGTTCTGCACCTGCATCTGCGCCTTGTCGATGTCGGTTCCCAGCTTGAAGGTCACCGTGAGCGTCATCACGCCATTGGCCGTGCTCTGAGATGACATGTAGAGCATGTTCTCGACCCCATTGATCCCCTGCTCGAGCGGCGAAGCCACGGTCTCGGCAATCGTGCGGGGATTGGCCCCGGGATAGGTGGCCGTCACAACCACGGACGGCGGCACCACTTCGGGGTACTCGCTCACCGGGAGCTTCCAGAGCGCAATTCCCCCGACGATGAGGATCAGCATCGAGAGAACCCCGGCAAAGACGGGCCGGGTAATGAAAAAACCTGAGAAATTCATGGTGGCTCCAGATCAGGGCTTGGTCACCGCAGTTGCTTCGGCGGCCACATGCTGCACGGGCATGCCCGGCATGAAGATTTTCGCATGGCCACGCACCACCACTTTCTCTCCGGCCTTCAGCCCGCTCCGGATCACCCGCCTCCCCGCAAAAACATCCCCCAGTTCCACCGGACGGTACTGCGCAAGGCCAGCCTCATCGACCACATACACGAACTTCCGCGCCAGATCAGTCTGAATGGCACTGTCGGGCGTCGTGACGGCTTTCCACGTCCCCGTGACGGGCAACCGCAGCCGCGCAAACAACCCCGGCGTGAGCGCTGCCTCAGGATCGGGAAAAACCGCCCGCAGCACCATGCTCCCGGTGCCCGCATCCAGCCGGTTATCAAAGGATTCGACCTTTCCTTTATGAGGATAGCCTTCCTCTCCGCTCAGCTGCAGCTCGACCGGAATCTCCGTCCCGTTCTGCCCCGCCCGGCCCGATCCCTTCATCCGCAAAAGGGTATTCTCGTCAATGTCGGCATACACATGCACCGGATCGACACTCACAATGGTCGTGAGCAAGGACGCCGCCCCAGGCATGCCGCTGACCACATTTCCCACCGTTATGAGGGCGCGCCCCACCCGGCCACTCACAGGAGCCGTCACCCGGCAGAATTCCACATCCAGCTGCGACGCCTTCACGGCCGCATGCGCCGCCGCCAGCGCTGCCTGCGCCTGCAGATGCTGCGATTCCCGCGTCTCGGCCTGCTCGGGCGAAATCGCCTTCGCCTTCAGAAGTTCGGCCGCCCGCGAAAATTCCCGCTTTGCCGACGCGGCCGCGGCCTCGGCCCGCTGATGCTCGGCTTCGGCCTGCTCCAGCTTCGCCTGATACGGACGTTCATCAATCCGGAAGAGAACATCGCCCTGCTTCACCAGCTCACCGGCCTGAAAGGCCACCTCGGTCAAGGCTCCCGATACCCTCGGCCGCAGTTCCACACTCTCCACGGCCTCAACCCGCCCATTCAGCTCGGTCCAGTCGGTCAGTTCCCGTTCGTCAGCGGGCTCGATGGTCACAGGCACCGGCCCCATCGGCGGCGGCCCGCCAACGGCCCCTGCCTTCGGTCGGCACGAGACCAACCCAGCCAGTAAACCAAGCAGCACCAGCCCCGCAGCCAGCTTCCTATTCCAATCGTTCGTTGTCTTCTTCATCGCTTTTGCATCGTTCAGATTCATCTCAGGCCACCGCCGCCACCTCCCGCGGCTGCGCAATCGCCACCACCCCTTCCTCCAGCCCCTCCAGCACCCCCAGATCATTGGCAATGCGGGCCTGCGTTAGCAATCCCTCCACATACGCAAAAACCCGGCGCGCCCGCACCGCCGCATCCTCCGCACGCACCCCGGGATCCGCCCGCCGGATCGCCCCATCCACCAAATCCACATACCGTTCCAGAATCTCCCCCACCTTCCGCCGCAATCCCTCTTCCTGCATGCTGATCTCCGCCCCCAGCGCATGCAGCGGACACCCCACCACCCGGCCATGCCGCGCCGCCATCCCCCCCTGCAAACTCACCAACTCACGCCCCCACCGACGCAAGCCCTCCCACGTCCCCTCCCCACTCCCCAGCAGCATCCCCTCCAGCACCCCACGGCGTTCCTCCCACGCATCCGCCAGCGCCGCCTCCGCCAACGCCGCCTTCGACTCGAAATAATAATAGAAACTCCCCTTCTTCACACCAGCCTGCTCACAGATCCCCTCCACCGAGGCCCGACCATACGACCCCACCCAGATCATTTCCATGATCGCTCCCGTCAGCCGCTCACGCGCATCACTCGTCCGTCCCATCAGAAAATCACAACCAGACTAGACGACCAGTCAACTAATATTCCCGGGGTGCCGGAATTCCGTGCCCGCCAGCCATTTGCGCATTGCTCCCCACGGGCGGCCGCGGAGAATTACCCTATGTTCCAACCCGGTGACCGCGTCGTCCGCAACCCTGCCACATGGACCCCGTCGGAATTCGATGCATGGGGCCGCGGCGTGGGGACCGGAACGGTTGTGACGCCGCCGTTCCCGCTCGACGACCTGGATTCGGTCGATGTCCGGTGGCCGGCCGGACGCTGCATGGAACGGATCGATGGCCTGCTGCCGGCACCGCCGGATTCACCGGACTCGGACTGATTCAGAACAATTCGCCCCGTTCCCACGCCGGGGGCGCAGCGGCTGACCCGACCGCATACCACGGGGTTGGTTCGTGCTGACCCGCACAGCTCACGGGAATCCCGCCGTGGCCGGCCAGCGCTCCCTGCACGGCTGCGAGCGCAAGGTCGGGATGATTGCAGTCCCGGCTCAGATGCCCCAGCACCACCCGCTGCAGCCCGGCTCCGGCCGATTCCCGCAGCAGCCCCGCCGTCTGCTCGTTGGAAAGGTGTCCGTGCCGACCCGCAATCCGCTGCCGCGTCGACCACGGCCGCTTCGTGTCCCGCTCGAGCATCCCCATGTCATAGTTCGCCTCCACAAACAGCCCATCCACGCCGCGCAGCCCCGCCAGCACCTGCGGAGTCGCATGACCCAGATCACTCGCCACCCCCAGCCGCACCCCACCACACCCCACCACATACCCCACCGGCTCCACCGCATCATGCGGCACCGGAAACGTCTCCACTTCATACCCCGCAAAGGAAAACCGCCCAGCCGACGGCACCACCCGCCACAACCCGCCATCACTCATCCCCTCCCGCAGCATCGCACCAGTCATCGCCGTCCCCAGCACGGGAACCCGATGCCGCTTCGTGAAATTCACCAGCCCCTTCACATGATCCCCATGCTCATGCGTCACCAGAATCCCCGCCACCGCCCCCGGATCCACCCCCACCGCCGCCATCCGCACCAGCAATTCCCGCGCACTCAGCCCCGCATCAATCAACAGCACACCCTCCGCCCCACCACGCACCACCAACGCGTTCCCCGCACTCCCGCTCCCAAGTACACAGAACTCAATCATCTCACCCCCTACCTGACCTAATCCCCACATCCCTGTCAATCGCCTCACCCCCAATCCTTTCTTCCACTTTTCTCAAATTTCCCATCCCGGCTGGGATTTTTTTAGACAAGAGACCACAAGATTTTGTGGCCGAAACCCAGAAAACACTTGGCAGACCACAACCACCAGGCCATCCTCCCCAAGGAAACAGTCCTCCCTCAGCAAAAATATCAATAAATCTTAGGTATGCGCCTCAAACGCCTCGAACTCCACGGCTTCAAATCCTTCGCCGACAAAACCAAGATCGATTTCCACGAAGGCGTCACCGCCATCGTCGGACCGAATGGCTGCGGGAAATCCAACGTGGTCGACGGCGTCCGCTGGGCCCTCGGAGAAACGTCGGCGAAGGCGCTCCGCGGCGGAGAAATGGCGGACGTCATCTTCAATGGCACGGATAAGCGCAAGCCGCTCAGCATGGCGGAAGTCAGCCTGATTTTCGACGACTGCGAGAAGGACCTCGGGGTGGATTTCAACGAGGTCTGCATCACGCGGCGGGTGTTCCGCGACGGGAAGAGCGAGTACGAACTGAATGGCAATGCCTGCCGCCTCAAGGACATCAACAAACTGTTCATGGACACTGGGGTGGGCCGCAGTGCCTACAGCATCATGGAACAGGGGAAGATCGACATGCTCCTCAGCGCGAAGCCGGAGGACCGGCGTCAGGTCTTCGAGGAAGCCGCCGGGATCACCAAGAGCAAGGCGGAGAAGCGCGAGGCCCTCCGCAAACTGGAGTACACGGAAGCCAATCTTCTGCGCGTCAACGACATCCTTGCCGAACTGAAGCGCCAGATGGGAACTTCGCAGCGCCAGGCCGCGAAGGCCCGCCGCTGGCAGGAACTGCACCGCGATGTTCTCGTGCTCGATTCCCACCTGCACTACCGCAAGCACCGGGATCTGACCGCCGAACACTCCGAACTGGAAACGTCGGTGCAGAGCCTCCGCACACGCCAATCGGAAGCGGAAGACCGCATCCGCGACGAGGAAACGGACGTCGCTGCGGAACGCGCGGAACTGCGCGAAATGGAAGCCCTCCTCACCAGCCTCCGCCACCAGCTCAACGAACAGATCAGCCGCATCCAGAGTTCGGAAAGCCGCATCGGCTTCAATGGCGAACGAGAACGCGAACTGACGGGCCTCATCGAGCGCAACGAACACGACATCGCCACAAACAGCGAACGCCTCAGCCACCAGGAAGAGGAACTGCGCAGCGCCGATTCCGCCCTCACCGGCATCAGCGAAAACATCGTGCGCCAGCGCGAACAGATCGAGGAACACCTCCGTATCACCGCCGCCGCCCGCGAAGAACGCGTCCGCATCGAACAAGCCCTCCGCTCGGCCCGCCAGGCCATTCACAACGCCGAAGGCATCATCGTCTCGGCGCAGGCCGAAATCGGTTCGCACCACAGCCAGGCGGAAACCGACCGCGGTCGCCAGGACCAGCTCCAGCGCGATACCGATGCCCTCCTCGTGGAACGGGAAGGCCGCACCGCCGAACAGGCGGGCATGCAGGCCTCGCTCGCCGATCTGAAGGCGGAAATCGAGGAACTGGAACTCGCCCTGCACCAGCGCGAACGCGACCTCCAGACCGCGGAAATCGAAGCGGGCCAGTTCGCGAAATCCGTGCAGGACCTCACACGCCGCCACAGCGAACGCGCGAGCCGCGCAGGCGTCCTCCGCCAGCTCATCGCCGCAGGGGAAGGCCTCGAAAACGGAACGCGCAAGGTGCTCGCCGGACTCGACGACCCGGAACGCTACCAGGCAGGCATCCGCGGCCTGCTCTCGAGCTTCATCGACGTCGACAGGCAGTACATTCCAGCAGTCGAAGCCGCCCTCGGCGCGAATCTTCAGGCAGTGCTCGTCTCCAGCTCGCTCCTCGCGGAATCGATCATCGATACCCTCCGCCAGCAGCAGCTCGGCCAGGCCCTCGTGCTTCCAGAGGACCTGCTGCGCACCACAGGCGAATACCAGATGCTCACACCGCCGGAAGGCGGCCTCGCATGGGCCGCCGACGTCGTCAATGCCCGCGACTCGGTCCGCCCCATGGTGCACCAGCTGCTCGCCAATGTCCTCATCGTCCCGGACCTCCCCACCGCCCTCCAGCTCAAACGCGAAAACCCGGAAATCGCCTTCGCCACTCTCGCAGGCGAATTCGTGAGCATCGAAGGCGTCGTCTCCGGCGGAACGGAAGCCAACCGCGCCGGATCCATGCTTCAGCGCCAGACGGAACTGACCGACCTCGACGAGGAAGTCGCCGCCATCGAAGCGGAACTCTCCGCCGCAGAAGCCGCCCTCGCCGCCCGCCAGAACGACGCCCGCTCGTTCCGCTCGGCCCTCGACGAACACCGCGAAATCCTCCAGAGCCGACGCGTGCAGGAAAGCCAGCTCCAGGGCCAGCTCTCCCTCGTCGCCCGCGAAATCCAGTCGCTCGCCGCCAAACTCAATTCACTCGAATGGGAACGCGGTGAACTGGCCCGACGCCAGGAAGCAGTCGCCCTCCGCATCGAGGACGCCCAGAACCGCCTCAGCCATGCCACCGCGGAACTCGAGGAACGCCGCGACGAGGCCGCCCACCACGAAGCCGCCCTCGAATCGGCCAGCCGCAACGAAAGCGACGCCGCCGAACTCCTCGGCGAACTCCGCACCGCCCTCGCCGTCGAACAACGCGCCGAACAGGCCCTCCGCGAACAACGCAATCCCATGGACGCCCGCCTCCGGGAGCTGAGCGACGCCATCAGCCGCCGCCAGCACGAAATCGCTTCGTACCAGGAACGCATCGCCACCGCCCACGCCGAAAACGCAAGGCTCCACGAGGAAATCGCCGCCGGACGCGCCCTCACCGAGGAACTCACCGAACAAATCGAAAGCCGCTCGGAGGAAAAATCCGACCGCGCCAGCGCCCTCACGGAACGTGAACGCCTGCTCGATTCCACCCGGCGCGAAATCCATCAGATCGCAGAACAGCGCGGCCGCGAGGAAGTCCGCATCACCCAGCTGTCGCTCCGCATGGAGAACCTCCAGAACTACGCGATGGAACGCTACCGCGTCGACCTCCTCTCGTTCGAACAGGATGTCCACGCCCTCGTCTCGTCCATCACTTCACTCAAGGCCGCCCGTTCCCGGCCCGGCCGCCGCACCAACCCGCTCGGCCATTCATCATCCAGCGAACCGGATCCGGAAGACGAAGCCGCCGCCGAAGCCGCCCTCGCCGCCGCTTCCATGCCGGCAGCGGAAACCGGCACCGACCTCCCGGAGGACGAACCGGAATGCTACATCGCAGCACCCGACCTCGAAGCGGAAATCGACTGGGATTTCGTGGAGAATTCTGTCGCCGAACTCAAGCAGCGACTCGATGGCATGGGCCCGGTCAACCTCGACGCCATTCAGGAATTCGAGGAACTCGAGGAACGCCACAACTTCCTCCAGCGCGAAAACGACGACCTCGCCAATGCCAAGTCCGAACTCCTCGGCATCATCCAGCGCATCAACGAGGAAACCAAGAAGCGCTTCGTCGAAACCTTCATTCAGGTGCGCGACAACTTCCGCGGCACCTTCAAGGAACTCTTCGGCCAAGGCGGTCAGGCGGACCTCATCCTCGTAAGCGAAGACGACCCCCTCGAAAGCGGCATCGAAGTCATCGCCAAACCCCCGGGCAAAAAACCCACGAGCATCTCCCTCCTCTCGGGCGGTGAACGCTCCATGACCGCCGTCGCCCTCCTCTTCTCGATCTACATGGTCAAACCAAGTCCGTTCTGCATCCTCGACGAACTCGACGCCCCACTCGACGAATCAAATATCGGACGGTTCCTCAAGATGCTCGACAAGTTCATCGAGAAAAGCCAGTTCGTCATCGTCACTCACAACAAACGCACCATGCGCCGCGCCGACATCATGTACGGCGTCACCATGGAGGAATTCGGCGTCTCCAAACCCGTCGGCATGAAGATGAGCGGCGACGACGAAACCAGAAAGCGCCGCGCCGCCGCAGGCGACCACGAGGCCCCCATCAAGGAACTCCCCGCCGACATGCCAGCGGAATCGACCGCTGCAGCGGAGACGGATTCCCCGTCCGACGCAGTGGAGACGGTCACCGCCGAAGCCACCGCGGAACCCGCGGAAGCCTGACCGCATCGCCAGCGTAACCACGCGCAGCCTGCTTCCGTCCTCCGGGCGCGGAAGCAGGCTTCGTTTTGCCCAGCCCGTTCCCCCTCACCGGAAGACTTGCCTTGATCCGGCATTTTCCGCTAGGTTCACCCTGAAATTCCCCTCCGCCCCCACCGGGCACCACCTTCCATGAGAACTCACCTCTGCCTCGCCTTGTCCCTGCTCGCCGTCCCGGCCACCGCCCAGGACACCCCCCCGGAACTCCTCGTCGGCAAACTCATCGAAGCCCAGCAGTTCCTCTCCGCAGGAATCCCCCACGCCGCCAGCCTCTCGCTCTCCCTCAAAGTCGAATCCGCCACCGGCAGCCTCAAATCACTCAACGGCAAACCACTCGATCTCCAGCTGGAACCACCCAACCGCTTCGCCCTCACCTCCGACCTCAATGGCCCGGTCTCGCTCCGCTCGGATGGCACCCGGATCTGGATCGCCGTGCCGGGCAAGAACCTTCTGCTTGAAGGCGACCCCAGCGTCCCGCGCTTCAGCACAAGGCCGGACAGCACGCAGCCAGCCACCCCTCCGGCGCTCAAACTCCCCGTCCAGCCCGCCCAGATCGGACTCGCCGCCACTCTCATGAACATCGCGGAGGAATCCGCAGCCCCACAGCGGACCATCACCGTCTCAGCCAAACCAGAAGCGATCGAATCACTCGGCTTCCCCGCAGGCTCGCTCCGCATCTCCCTCGATTCCGAAAACTGGCCGGAAACCGTCACTTACAGCGACGGCAAGGGCAGCACCGCCACCATCCGCATCACTTCCCGTTCCACAGGCCCCGCCCTGCCGCCGGAAACATGGAAACCAGCGAGCGACCAGAAACCGGAACGCGTCGCGCTCGTCCACCTCACAAAATTCCTCGAAACCGCCATCGCCAACCTTGGCGCAGGAATCCCGTCGCTCCCGCCCGCCACGGGCACCCGCCAGCTCGTCGCCACCCATGGCAAGGGCCGCCTCGAAATCCATGACGGTACCCGCGTCCTCTTCCTCTCAGGCACCCCGGAGGAAATGGGCGACCAGCAGGGATCGCTGCTCCGCAAGGAAATCCGGCGGGTCGTCGACCGCATCCTCTACGGCGTCGGCGTCGGCTCAAGCTTCGACAAGGGCCGCTGGTTCTTCGGCGAAATCGAAGAAGCCGTCCGCCGCACGGGCCCATTCGTCGACCCACGCCACACCCGCGAAATGGACGCCATCGCCACCGCCGCCGGACTCGACCGCGAAGAAATCCGCCTCTCCAATTTCTTCCCCGAACTCTTCCATTGCTCGGGCTTCGCCCTCCTCGGCAAAGCCACCGACGGTGCCCGCATCTACCACGGCCGCGTCCTCGATTACCTCCGCGGCGTCGGACTCGAGGAAAATGCCGTCGTCGCCATCATCAAACCAGACACCGGCAATGCATGGGTCAACCTCAGCTACGCAGGCTTCATCGGCAGCGTCACCGCCATGAACGAAAAACAACTCGCCATCGGCGAAATGGGCGGCCGCGGCGAAGGCAACTGGGACGGCAAACCCATGGCCCAGCTCATGCGCGACGTCATGGAGAAAACCTCCACCATCGACGAAGCCCTCGAACACATGCGCTCCACCCCGCGCACCTGCGAATACTACTACGTCCTCAGCGACGCCAAATCCCACCGCGCCTGCGGCATCAAGGCCACCCCGTCCACCTTCGAAGTCGTCTGGACCGGCGAAGCCCACCCGCAACTGGCCGACCCCATCGCCGATACCGTGCTCCTCTCGGCAGGCGACCGCTACACGGAACTCGTCCGCCGCGTCCGCGAGGGCTTCGGAAAGTTCACCGCCGATTCCGCGATCGAACTCATGTCCCGCCCGGTCTGCATGACCAGCAATATCCAGAGCGTCCTCTTCGCCCCGGATACCCTCGACTTCTGGGTCGCCAACGCCGACGGCAAAAACGTCGCCAGCGAAACCCGCTTCACGAAGTACAACCTCCGCGAACTGCTCGACAGCAAGCCAGCCGCCCAGCCCTGAGATCAGCCTCACCGGACGCTTGCACGACCCACCGGGCCCAGCCCAGTGTGGCCGCCTCGCCATGAGCCATTCCCCTTCCTCTGCTCCCGTCTTCAACCGCAAGAACCCCTGCCCGGCACGGCTGACTTCCGCCCGCCGCCTCTCCCGCGACGGCTCGCCCAAGGATACATGGCACTACGAAATCAGCCTCGCAGGATCGGGACTCGCCTACGAACCAGGTGATTCCCTCGCAGTCCTCCCCCAGAACTGCCCGGACCTCGTCGCCGATACCCTCAAGGCCCTCGGCTGTTCCGGCACAGAACCAGTAGCCGACCTCGACGGACGCGCCACCACCCTCGCAGACGCCCTCACCACGTCCTGCGCCATCACCCTCCCAGACCGCAAATTCCTCGCCGCCACTGCCAGCCGCGACCCGCAGGCGGACGCCGTCCTTTCCCCGCTCCTCGCCCCGGATCAGAAGGAAAAACTCAACGATTACCTCCACGGACGGGAGATGATCGATATCCTCCTTGCCTTCCCAGAGGCTCGCTTCGATCCCCAGGAATTCGTCGGCCTCTGCCGCAAACTCCAGATCCGGCTCTACTCGATCAGCAGCAGCCTCCGCGCCCACCCGGACGAAGTCCACCTCACCGTCGCCACCGTCCGCTACGAAAGCCACGGCCGCCGCCGCAAAGGGGTCGCTTCCACATGGCTCGCCGAACGCACGTCCCCGGGCACCCTCGTCCCCTGCTTCATCAACCCAGGCAAGGGCTTCCGGCTCCCCCCGCCGGACGACGAAACCCCCATCATCCTCTGCGGACCCGGCACCGGCATCGCCCCCTTCCGCGCCTTCCTCGAAGAACGCCGCGCCACCGCCGCCCGCGGCCGCACATGGCTCTTCTTCGGCGAAGTCAGCGCCCGCACCGACTTCTTCTACGAATCGGAATGGCAGGAGTTCCTCGCCGATGGCACCCTCACCCGCCTCTCCACCGCCTTCAGCCGCGACCAGGAACGCAAGGTGTACGTCCAGCACCGCATGGAAGAGGAAGCAGCCGAACTCTGGGACTGGCTCAGCCAAGGTGCCATCTTCTACGTCTGCGGCGACGCTTCCCGCATGGCCCTCGACGTCGATAAGGCCCTCCACAAAGTCGCGGAAAAAACCGGCGGACTCTCGCCGGAGGACGCAGCCGCCTTCATTCAGTCGCTCCGCGATTCCAAACGCTACCGCCGCGACGTCTACTGATCGAACCGTCCCGCCCACCGCAGGGACGGATGCGCATAAGGACTTGCATCCCGCAACCCCCGTCCTTAAACAGACCTCGCCCTCATCCGCGGCCCCCAAGGAGTCTGCATGCACGAACTGGTCTTCACCACGCGCACCACCCTTCCCACCCGCACCCCCGACGTCCTCGACCGTAACCAAACCCTCCTCAGCTCGGCGGAAGGTTACGTCTACAAGACGGTCGACGGTGCGGACCTCGGCGCGTACGTCTTCCGCCCGCCGTCTCCGCCACCACCCACCGGCTGGCCCGCCGCCTTCTTCTTCTTCAGCAGTTCATGGGACAGTGGCCTCGTCAGCCAGTTCGCACCCCACGCCCTCTACCTCATCAGCCGCGGCATGGCGAGCGTCCTCGTCGATTACCGCGTCGGCAGCCGCCACCCGGGAGCCACCCCGCACGATGCCATGGAAGACGCCCGATCGGTCATCCGCTGGGGACGCGAAAATGCGGCGGAACTCCGCTTCGATCCCTCCCGCTTCGCCGGCATCGGCGGCAGCGCCGGAGCCCATGCCATCCTCTCTGCGGCCATCCTCCGGAAATTCCGCGACTTCCCCGGCGAGAATCCCAGCATCCCCTGCTCCCCTAACCTTCTCATCCTCTTCAGCCCGGTCACCGAGACCTCCCCACGCGGAGGCGTCCCCGCCGACCGCTTCGCCTCGCCCAGCGACGCCCGCGACGCCAATCTCCTCCTCCACGTCCGGAAACGCCTGCCCCCCACCCTCATCTTCCATGGCACGGCCGACCGCGTCGTCCCCTTCGCCAGCAGCAAACGCTTCGTCTCCCGCAACTGGTGGCGCCGCAATCCCTGCCGCCTCCGCAGCTTCGAAGGAAAGGGCCACGGATTCTTCAATTTCAATGTCGACGTCCGCAATTATGAGATTACCCTCACGGAAATCGACGCTTTCCTCGTAGAATACGGATTCCTTCCTCCGAATCCCGAAGATGATGGCGTCCCCCGCCTCAGCTGAATCCTCAAAACCCCTGCCCATCCCGATCCCATGACCGATGGCCAGTTCGCTGCCCTCCTCTGCTTCGACTTCGACGGCACACTCGTCGACCGTCCTTCCGAACCACAGGAAATCGCCCGCCTCGAAGCCTTCCTCGCCCACATGCACCGCCGCGGAGCCGCATGGGGCATCAATACCGGACGCACCCTCGCCCATACCCTCGAAGGCCTCCGCGAACATGGCTTCCAGTCGCTCCCCGATTACATCATCGCTCGCGAATGCGAAATCTACCGACGCAGCGGCGACCGGGGCTGGACGGACTTCGGCGACTGGAACATGAAGTGCACCGAGGACCACCGGCGCTTCCATAAGGCACACACAAAATTCTACCGCCTCCTCGAACGGCAACTGGCCCACGAAATCCCCGCCGCCCGCTTCATTTCGGATAAAACCGAACCAGCCGGCGTCGTCTCGTCGGACGAAGCCACCATGGATAAGGTGGTCCGCTGGATCGAATCGCAACGCAGCGACTGGCCGGAAATGACCTACCAGCGCAACAGCATCTGGCTCCGCTTCACCCGCCGCGGTTACGACAAGGGATCCGCCCTCACAGAAGTCCGCCGCCTCACCAGCATCGGAGCCGCCTACACGTTCGCCGCAGGAGACAATCACAACGATCTCCCCATGCTCCAGACCTTCGTGGCCCATGGCATCGCCTGCCCTGCCAATGCGATCCCGGAAATCTCCAGTCACGTCGACGACCTCGGCGGCTTCGTCGCTCCCCACCGTTCCACCACGGGCGTCATCGCCGCCATCGAACACTACTTCTACCCGGACGAATCGGAATGGTCGGCCCTGTGATCGTCAGCCCCGGTCACGGCACACCGCAAATGGGGGCATGACAGCCCACGGGACCACAGGCTATCACAGGATGCATGCGGTTGCTTGCCTTCGTCTTCCTCTCGTCCCTGCTGTCTTGCCATGCGGGCAGCACCACTCCGCCCGCGCCGTCCCGTCCCAATGTCCTTCTCCTGATGGCGGACGACCTCGGATGGTCGGACCTCGGATGCTACGGCGGAGAAATCCGGACGCCAAACCTTGATGCCCTCGCAGCCGGCGGTCTCCGCTTCACGCAATTCTACAATACGGCGCGCTGCTGCCCGACGCGCGCTTCCCTCCTCACCGGTCTCTACCCGCATCAGGCGGGCGTCGGTGCCATGACGAACGACCGCGGCCCGGAGCACAATGGCTACCGCGGCACGCTCCAGCCCCACACAGTCACCATCGCGGAACTCCTGCGCTCGGCTGGCTACCACACGTCCATGGTCGGCAAATGGCACCTCCATAATAAGGCAGACGTGAAACCCACGGACCGGGGCTTCGACGAATTCTACGGCATGCTCGGCGGCTACAATTCCTGCTGGGTCGAGGATGGCTCGTTCTCGCGCCTCCCCGCCGGCCGTCCACGCCGGACCTACACCTCAGCCACCGGACGGAAACCTGGTACGTTCTATGCCACGGACGCCTTTGCGGACTACGCCATCGATTTCCTCGAAATCGCCCGCGGCACCACCAAACCATTCTTTCTCTACCTCGCCTTCAGCGCCCCGCACTTCCCCCTCCACGCCCACGAAAGCGACATCGCAAAATACGAATCGCTCTACTTCGAAAAAGGCTGGGACGTCATCCGCACCGAACGCCTCGCCCGGCTCAAATCGCTTCAACTCATCCCCGCCGACCTCGCACTGACCCCGCGCAGCCCCGTCCCTCCGAAGTCGCACGCCAAACCATCTCCCTACGCCGGCAAGGATAATCCAGCATGGCTGGACCTGCCGGAAAACCGGCGCCGCGACCTCGCCCGCCGCATGGCCGTCTACGCAGGAATGGTCGACCGCATGGACCAAGCCATCGGACGCGTCACCTCTCACCTCCGCAGCACCGGACAATTGGAGAATACCCTCATTCTGTTTCTGAGCGACAACGGGGCCTGCTGGGAATGGGATCCGTTCGGATTCGATGGCAGCAGCAGTCCGCGCAATGTCCTCCACGAAGGCCCCGCACTCGCCGAACTCGGTCAGCCAGGCGATTACATGAGCTATGGCAGTGGCTGGGCCAATGCCGGCAATACGCCATGGAGGCTCTACAAGCACTTCAGCCACGAAGGCGGCATCCGCTCGCCCTTCATCGTCCACTGGCCCGCAGCCATCCGCGACCGCATGGCCCTCCGTCCGCAGCCGGCTCACCTCATCGATATCCTCCCAACCCTCGCCGCCGTCGCCGGAGCCAGCTACCCGGACGAGCGCAATGGCGTGAAAACGCTTCCGCCAGAAGGAATCAGTCTCCTCCCCGCCTTCCACAACGAACCACTCGCCCGCCCGGCCCCGCTCTGCTTCGAACACGAACGCAGCCGCGCCATCCGCGCCGGCGACTGGAAACTCGTCTCCCTCAAGGACGATGCATGGGAACTCTACAACCTCGCCAGCGACCCCACGGAATCCCGCAACCTCATCGCCTCACAGCCGGAAACAGCCGCCGCCCTCCAGCGCCAGTGGGAACAATGGGCAGCCCGCACGAATGTAGACACATCCCCGGAAAACCCAGCCGCCCCAGCACCCGCATCCCTCGCCAACCGCCCGCTCACGATCTCCTGCGAAGTCACCACGACCGCCAGCGACGGCGTCATCCTCGCCCAAGGCGGTCAGCACCACGGGATCGCCCTCCACCTCACCAACGGCTTCCCCGTCTTCACGGTCCGCATCCATGGCCAGCCCACCGCCATCACCAGCACCACCAAAGCCACCGGCTCGTTCTCGCTAGCCGCTGCCCTCGCCGCCGACGGCACCATGACGCTCTCGCTCAATGGCTCCGAAACCGCCCGCGGCCGCGCCCCGGGACTCATTCCCACGGAACCAACCGACCCCCTCAGCATCGGCGAAGACGCCCGCACCGCCGTCGGTTCGTACAACCCCCCGCACCGGCTCGATGGCAAGGTCTCGAGGGTCTCCATCCGATGATCCCGGGACCGCCAGTCCACGATCTCCTGACTTTCTTTCCTTTCCCATGCTGACCCGATTCCTCTTCGTTGCCGCCGCGGCCTGCGCTCCCTGCACCGCGGGAACCGCTCCGCTGCGTGTCGCCATCTGCGCAGACGATGCCACGTTTGCGGAATCACTGGCCACTGCGCTCGCCGCATCCCCGCAGGCCGCAGTTTCAGCATGCCCGGTCCCGGACAGCGCTGCCCTCGCCAAGGCCGATGTCCTCATTCTCCAGCGCCGGAGCTTTGATCCTCTTCCGGAACCTACCCAGCAGGCCCTCGCGGCATTCAGCAAGCGCGGCGGCGGC
>JBDKER010000022.1:0-79442 GCA_039795165.1 Verrucomicrobiota bacterium
ATAAAGTCAAACCTCAAATGCGCGTCCGCTGAAAACTCCAGCCAGAAGGTCTGTCCGATTGTCGCTCCGCTTGTCTAGATCTTGTCGGCTTGTGCGTGGAAAAAACTCCAGCCAGAAGGTCTGTCCGATTGTCGCTCCGCAGGACGACTCGGTGATCTGATAATGCTTACGGAGTGCCGCGAGCACCTGATTCAGGTCGAACAGGTAGAACCGAGGGCCGGTCTTGATGTAGGGAATGACCCGCCGGGCCACCCAGTTGTCGATGGTTCGCTCACTGACCGAGATCCGCCGGGCGAGTTCCTTGCGCCGGATCAAGCTCGGTTCGACCTGGGAGCATGGAGCCCCACCGTCTGTTTGCCGGGGACCGTTGAAGGTCTGTGTGTGTGGATTCGAGTCCGTGGAGAATGACGTCTTCGTGCTCATTTCGCTGCGGGAGTGTCAAAATCTGGTTCTTCCTGACGTCAGGAAAATCGGGCGATTCGCTCGCGGACGGTTGGCTGGACATCCCGGAGGGGATTCCAGTCCGGCGGGGGCACGATCGAAAACCATTCCGCGGCCGACTGCGGGTCCACCACCTCCCGGTAGTGCTGGAAGATCATTCTGGGTGAATTACCGGCCTCCAGCGACGTTCTGGCGACGTCCCCGGTTTCTGCCACCCGGTAGCTGATGACCGAGTGTCTGAGGGCATTCTTGCGCCATCCGCCGGTGATTCCGGCCCTTGCCCCCAGATCACCGAGGGTGCCGGCGTAATCGGAGATGCTCACCACCCGGCCAGTGGCACGGCGCCACGGGGCCAGCCATGCCTGAAGATTGGGTGGAAGAATGGCCAGGCGTCTCGCAGCGGTCTTCGCCTTGGAAGCCGATATCTCGATGAGACTCCGGTCCCAGCGGATGTCCGACCAGTTCAGCCGCAGGATCTCTGCGGACCGGATCCCTGAGAATGCTCCGATGGCCACCAGCGGCAGGATGCGATGCCCTGCCAGCTCCAGGATGCGCCGCATCTCCTCCGGGGTGAAGATCTCAATGGCGCTGTCGGGGACGCGGAACGCTTCGCTGAGTTCGGCTGCCGTCTTCCGGTCCGGGTGAAGGTAGCCCTGCTTCCGGGCGAAGATGAACAGAGTCACGAGATGGCGGCGGATTCCATTGCGCGTGACAGCCTGCATCTGCGTCAACCCTGTCAGGTACGCGTTGATCTCCCGGACGGTGATGCCGGCGATGCTTCCAGGGAATTGCTCCGCGAATTTCTCGAGACTGAAACCCGATCCGCGGATGTAGGCACGGGAGACGCCGCTCGTTTCCTTCGAGGACAGGAACTCCCGGACCACCTGAGGCAGTGTCCGCTCTTCCACGGCCTCCGGACGGTTGGCAGCATAGAAGCGGACGGCATCGGCGATGGGGATGCCGCCGGCGGCCTGACGGGCGCTCCTCCACTCGTCCATGGCAGCTGCCAGGCTCACCCCGAAGGACGCGGCCAGATGCTCGCAGTGGCGCAGCAGCTCGATGTCGCGCCGGGTAGCCTCGCTGCCAGTCTCCAGCCCATTGGTGAGGCGGACGGTGATCTGCTGGGCGATGATCCTTGCCTCCGCGGCGCAGGAGACGCTGCGGGTCGTCCTCCGCCCTCCTTCCTTCCACGCGAGGGTGAACTGGCTGTAGCCGTCCTTCCGGCGGATCGTGTAGATCCTGACCCGGCTGGGCCCTGATCCCACCTCAATGATGCTGCTGCGTCGGGAGGGCTTCCTCGTCATGAGACCCGCGGTCCGGGTCAACTTGTGTGAAATTCCGTGTGGAATTTCTGGCCCGGCTGCCCCGGGATCCCCTTTGCCCCCTGATTGTATGGGAGTTTCGGGAAGAACCCCGAAACATGGTGGAGGTAAGGGGATTCGAACCCCTGACCTTCTCATTGCGAACGAGACGCTCTACCAACTGAGCTATACCCCCCAAGAGCTGAAGACTTGTTCTTACAGCGGCAGTGAGATTAGTTGAGAGGGGCTCACTGGCAAGCGGAATTGGTGGTCATGGAGGCTGTGGTGGTCAAAGTCCGCCCTGGCCGGTGGGGCGGCGTCCGTTCTGGCCGTAGCGCCACCATGCGAGGGCGATGCCGCCCACGAGACCCCAGAAGTGACTGGACCATGAGACGAGGGGGTCGATGCGGAGGAGACCGATGACCGAACCGAGGTGGAAGAAGCCCACGACGAGCGAGACAGCGAGCCAGACTGGTTGCCGGGAGAACCATCCGCGGGCGAGGATGAAGCCGAGCATTCCGTAGATCACGCCGCTGGCTCCTTCGTGGACGCGACCTCCCTGACCGAAGAGCCATGCGCCCAGGCCGCTGACGGCGGCGGTGAAGACGAACACTTCCATGAAGAGACGTCGTCCTCCCGTGATGAGTACGGCTCCGAGCACCACGAGCGGCATGGTATTCGCGAGCAGATGCCAGATATCGACGTGGAGAAACGGAGCTGCTGCCACTCCCGGCAGTCCCATGATCTGCCGTGGCCAGATGCCAAGGTGATCAAGTTGAGCAAGGCCATCCGGGATAAGCATATCGATGATGAAGACCGCCCACATGACGGCTGGCCACAGCAGCACGAAGAGAAGCTGGGGGCGAGCGCGCCGCCAGACTCGGTCGATCGGATCGGAAGCAGGCATCGGGGAATTGCGGTGTGGGAATTCTCTGGCATAAACCTCAGCGCAGCCCTTACGTCAAGCTCAGGCATCCCTGGCCCGCCGCATGAAAAACTACCGGCCCATTCTCCTGCAGGACCTCGCGATCAGTCTCCCTGGTCTGCATGTCTACCGCGTGCGGCTCAATCACCACGCCCCGGAAGCGGTTTGGACGACTCATGCGCATGAACACGGGCAATTGCTCGTCTACCTGAGCGGGCGAGGCAGTCAGACCCTCGGTGACAAGCCGCACGACTGCCGTCCTGGTTCTGTGGTGTGGGTAGCTCCGGGGACGACACATGCGTTTTCGCGTCAGATGAGCCGCGCCCCGCTGGTACTGGTGATCGACTGCGATCTGGTTTCGACGCGGGCCACGGCGCATCCGTGTTCCCAGATGCCGGATGCTTCGCTGACCCGGGTGCGCTCTGCCCTGTCGCGGCTGCTGGCGGTGCGCGGAGCGGAGCAGCGGGAGGCCATGCTCCATGTGGGGTCGCTTGTGCTCGAGATTCTCGATCATGTACTTCTTGCGGCCGGATGGCTGCGGCCCTTTAATCGCTTTGCTCCCACGCGCACCGCAGCCATTGTTCAGTTCACCGAACGGCTCATTGAACGGATGGACGGGCCTGAAGTGAGTTTGGAAGCGATTGCGCAGAGGGCGGGCTACCAGACCGACCACCTGAACCGCAAGCTCAAGGCGGAATGCGGACTGACGCTTGGGCAGCTGCGGGCGCGGCTGCGGCTGAGGAAGGCGGAACTTCTGATCCGTCAGGGGTACCCGATGTCTGCGGTGGCGGAACGCATCGGCATCCCGGACAATAACTACTTCTCCCGCTGGTTCCGGCGTCAGACCGGAATGACACCGAGCCAGTTCCGGGACAACCCTCAACCTGCCGTCCGCCTATGAAGCACATGTTTATTCTGTCCGTCTGCGCTGCCATGGCCGCAACCGCCGGAGCGGGAGTGACCATCAATGCGAAGGCCGCTCCGGAACACCGGGAGTGGGCGGAAAAGGCTGCTCCCATTGCGGAAGCGTGGCTGCCGCGTCTCGCCAACCTTCTTGCGGTTCCTGGTGCCCGCACCCCGGGCGAGATCAGGGTCACGATTACGCCGGACTACAAGGGAGTGGCCTATGCGAGCGGCGACCGCATCACGATGGCCGCCGCATGGGTGCGCGATCATCCGGAAGATGCCGTTGGAGCGCTGATTCACGAACTCGTGCATGTGATCCAGGGCTACCCGGGCGGCAGCGAGCACTGGTTGACCGAAGGGATTGCCGACTTCGTGCGGTTTTCGATCTATGAAGGCAAACCGGCTTCCTACTTTCCCAGGCCTGGCAAGCCCCAGGGATACCGCGACGCCTATCAGGTGGCCGCCGGATTCCTTGCGTGGCTCGAAGCCGGGCCGGCTCCAGGAATCGTGCGCCGACTCCATGCCGCCCTCCGGGCGCAGAAATACGACGCCCAGCTCTTTGAAACCGTGGCTGGAAAGACGGTCGACGACCTCTGGCGCGATTACACCGCGGAAGCGGGGACGGCCCGTCTGCCGGCTGCTCTGACGAAGCTGAGCTTCGGCGACGGCCGCGGGACCTTCACCCCTGTGTCAGGCGGGGAATGGCTGGAGACTCAGAACGGCAGGGAGCACGCGAGGTTCCGCGAAGTCTCCCGCACGGCCGATGCCATCGAACTTCACGATGCTGGGCGTGGCATCCGGCTGCGCCTCACGGGTGAGGCCGTCCTCCTCCAGCGGGGCAGTCAGTTCACCCTTCTTTATCCAGCCAGCTGGGAAGCAGAACCGTCCGTCAAACCTTGACAAGCGGTCCGGTCCGGCCCCAAAGCTAACAAATTCCCTTCCATGTCCAGAGCCGCCATCATCAACGTCGTCGGACTGACGGCGCGTCATCTCAGCGAGGAGAACACGCCGCAGATCATGGCGTGGCTCAAGCACAAGCAGGTCGCTCCGGTGCAGCCGGTGATCCCTGCGGTCACGACTACCATGCAGACTACCTACCTGACCGGGCGGCCGGCCAGCGAGCATGGGATCGTCGGCAATGGCTGGTACCACCGGGAACTGGCCGAGGTCCACATGTGGAAGCAGAGCAATCATCTTGTGCGCGGGGACAAGCTCTGGGATGTCCTGCGGCGCGAACACCCGGGCTTCACGGTCGCCAAGCTTTTCTGGTGGTACAACATGTACTCCACCGCGGATTATTCCATCACGCCACGGCCCATGTACCCGGCGGACGGGCGGAAGTTCTTCGACATCTACACGCAGCCGCCCAATATCCGCGAGGACATCAAGGCGGAACTCGGCGAATTCCCCTTTCCTTCGTTCTGGGGTCCCATGTCAGGGCTGCCTTCGTCGGCATGGATTGCGGAATCAGCGAAATGGATCGAGGACAAGTACTGGCCGAATCTGAGTCTCGTCTACCTTCCGCACCTTGACTACAATCTGCAGCGTCTGGGCCCGGATGATCCGGCCATAGCTGAAGATCTCCAGCAGATTGACAAGGTCGCGGGCGACCTCATTCAGTACTACAAGGACCGTGGCATCCGGGTGGTTCTTCTGAGTGAGTATGGGATCACTGCCGTGAACCGTCCTGTGCACATCAACCGTGTCCTCCGCGAGCATGGCTGGATCCGTGTGCGCAACGAACTCGGCCTTGAGACCCTTGACTGCGGTGCAAGCAAGGCCTTTGCCGTCGCTGATCATCAGGTCGCCCACGTCTACGTCAACGACCCTGCGGTGCTCGACGACGTCCGCGCCGTGCTCGAGGAAATCCCGGGCGTGGAAACCATTGTCGATGGCATCTGGAAGAACAGCTATGGGCTCGCTCATCAGCGCGCCGGCGATTTCGTCTGCATTGCCGATGCCCGCAGTTGGTTTACCTATTACTACTGGCTGGACGATGCCGTGGCTCCGGATTTTGCCCGGTGCGTCGACATCCACCGCAAGCCGGGCTATGATCCGGTGGAACTCTTCCTCGATCCCACCCTGCGCCGACCGAAGGTCGCCATCGGTTCCCGCCTGCTCCGGAAAAAGCTTGGTCTGCGCTATCTCATGGACCTGATCCCGCTTGATGCCTCGCTTGTGAAGGGAAGCCACGGTCGTGTTCCGGAAGACCGGCTCGACTGGCCACTCCTTGCCGGCGATTTCCCCCATCTCGCCAGCCACGACTTCATCCCCGCCACTCAGGTTTACCACGAACTGCTCCACGCCGTGCGGAGGCAGTTCGCCGACTGACTGCGTGATGGGGGATTGAGCAGGAAAGCCGTTCGGCTCCTCTCGTTCGGCGGTGGACCGCAGACTGAGTCCGGAGGGCCCTTTCAGAAGGCTCTTCAGGGTCCCTCGACGGAGGTCACCTGCCATGCGAGTTCCCGCCCGGCTTCCCATGGGACGACGATGGGATCGCCGCCTGGTGCGGCAAACTGCGATGGCACCGTCCACGGGCGTGGCTCCAGCACGACGCGCCGCTCGGGGACCTCGAGTCCGTGAATGCGCCGTGCATGATCCGAAACGAAGGCCTGGAGATTGGCGAGCGCGCCGTGAGCAGCGAACAGTTCCGCGAGGCGCGGCAGCAGCACCGGAGCCGACCAGACGCCGGCTGCGCAGCCGCAGCATTCCTTGGCATGCCGGGGATGCGGAGCGCTGTCGCTTCCCATCATGAGTTTCGGATGGGCTGAGAGGGCTGCGGCGAGCAGGGCATCGCGGTCCTCCGGGCGCTTGGCGATTGGCTTGCAGAACAGGTGCGGCTGGAGCAATCCGCCGGCCACGTCGTCCAGTGTGATCACCAGATGATGCGGGGTGACCGTGGCGTGGAGGTTCTCGTAGCGGTCGAGCAACTGCACCGCGGCTTCCGTGGTGATGTGTTCCATGACGATCCGCAGCCGGGGGAAGGTTGTCGCCAGCCACTCGTAGACCGGCAGGAATTCGCGTTCCCGGTCCATCACGAATCCAGTGGTTTCGCCGTGCACGAGCAGCGGAATGCCCATTTCCTCCATGAGGCGGAAGACCGGCGTCCCGGCGTGGATGCTGTGAATGCCGCTCTCGCTGTTTGTCGTCACCCCGTGAGGGTAGAGCTTGATGGCAAAGAGGTGTGGCCGGGCGGCCTCCAGTTCCGACGCTGTGTAGTCGTCGCGGAAGAAAAGCGTCATGAGCGGACGGAATCCCGCGGCGGCCGTACCGCACGCGGCCATGATGCGCTCACGGTAGCTCACGAGGGCCTCCACTGAAGTCACGGGCGGCACCAGATTCGGCATGATGACCGCTCCGGAAAAAACCGCGGCACTGGCCGGAGCCACGAGCCGCAGCATGTCGCCGTCCCGCAGGTGCAGGTGCATGTCGAGGGGGCAGGAAAGGGTCAGTCGGGGCGTCTCGTTCATGGCTCGTGAGCTTGCCCTCTGACACGCCCCCGGTGGACCCGCCAGCGGCATTCTTCATCTCTCCCGCAGCGGCGCTCCATCCGCGGTCCGGGAAAGGAAGCCATCATCGTCATGGATGCTTCCGATTCACTGAGCCCATGCGCCCGTCCGGTTGCGGCGCGCTTCTTCTTCCTCGGCCTTGAGCTGCCGATGGTAAGTGGTGGCTGAGCTGTGGGGCTCGGGCGGATCGCGGTCGGTCGGGGCGATCATGGCCAATCCGCTGCGCACCAGCCAGACAGCGAGGTCCTGCCATCCTCCTTCGCCATTGTCCAGATAGACGTAGCAGAGGAAGGCGGAATCTCCTGGTTCCTTCTCCCATCGGGTCACCATGCGGAAGGGCCGGGCCCGCAGCAGACCCAGACTGAATTTGGCCGCATCCTTGGCCACCTCCTGAAGATGGTTCTCGTCGCGCAGCGCAAAGTGATCGGCAATCTCCCGGGCGGTCACGGGATCGCCTCCATTCACGGCAGCCGTCCGCACCCAGTAGAGCCTGAACCGGTGTGTGCCCTCTGCCGTCGCAGCGCGGAAGGTATCGCCACCGTTGCCAGGATCGTCCATGAGATGACAGCTGCCGGGCGTGAGAATCTGGTACTCGCTGAGTGGCTGCCGGTCTTCCCCCTGCGGAATCCGGGGGTCGCCCGCATCCGGCGGCGGCGCGGACACCTTCGCCTGTTCCACCGCCGCAGGCAGCGTCGGCTGACGCCCGGCCGCGCGCTTTCGGAGCACCCATGAAACCACGATGAGCACAGCCAGCGAGACCAGTGTCAGCGTCAGCGTCGCACTGGTGCTGCGGTCAGCCCGGAAATCGTCAGGTTCAGCCATGTTGGAAATTCAGCAGTACCTTGTCTGCCCCGCTTCGTGCTTTCAATTCGCTTTTTCCATGCTTCCGGAACGTTATGAGTGTCGACTGGCAGGCCCGTTACGAAGCCAACGAAACCCCATGGGACCGCGGCGGACCAGCCCCCGGGCTGGTTGCATGGCTCAAGGATCACCGGATGCATGGCCGGGTTCTGGTGCCCGGCTGCGGCCATGGACATGACCTTACTGCCCTTGCGGGCAGCGGAGCCGAGGCGGTTGTCGGCCTCGACATTGCGGCGGCGGCGGTGGCTCTTGCGGAGAAACGCTGTGCCGGACTGCCGGGTGTTTCCGTTCTGGAGGGCGACCTTTTTGCCATGGCAACTGGTCCGCTGCGCGGCTCCTTCGACTGGATTTTCGAGCATACCTGCTACTGTGCCATTCCGCGGGAACGGCGGCCGGACTACGTGGCGGCCGTGCATGCGGCACTGCGGCCGGGGGGCCATCTCCTTGCCGTCTTCTACCTGCAGCCGTGGGATGATCATGAAGACCAGGACCAGGGCCCGCCGTTCGGCACGGGCACGGAGTCGCTCGATTCCATGTTCGCAGACCGGTTCGAACTGATGGAGCGCTGGCAGCCCACGGTGGCCTATACCGGCCGTGAAGGCCGCGAGGAAATGCGCCTGCTCCGCCGTCTTCCGTAAACGTTGCCCGTCCCTCGGTTTCCGCGGGTTCTCAGGGCTTCCGCAGCGGAACCGCCGCCTCTTTCTTCCCCGCGGGACCCGGTGCCGTCGCCCCCGTGCCGCTGGAAGGGGTCGGTTCGCTGCCACGGTCCGCCGCTTGGTTTTCCAAGTCACGCTGACCCGAGGGAGCCTCGGTCGGTGCTTCTTCTTCCTCCTCAATCACGGTGGCTGGCTTCTTGCGGATCGTGCCCATCCAGATTTCCGGGGACCGCCGTCCGGGTCCGGTTTCCCCTCCGGGAATCACAATCTGCCCGTCCCAGTTCACCGCCGGATTTGTCAGGCAGGGCGTCCCGGGAAAGTGCCCGAGGTGATTCCATTCTCCAATCCCGGCATCGTAGCCAAGGACGGTCCGGGTGTAGCCGGGAAATTTTTCCATAAGCAGCCGGTTGTAGTCGCGCCGTTGATTCTTCTCGGCATCGTCGATTTCCTTCAGGTCGCGGGCCTGACTTTCCATGACGCGTGTCAGGGTTTCATCGGTTCCGCTCACGATGACGAGGTGATGCGGCGGCACATGGAAGGCCGGGGCTCCCACGATGGCACAGGGATGCCCGCGTGGATCAATGATATCGCCGAGCAGGGCCCAGTCCTTCCTGACCGGATTGTAACGGTGCAGATCGGTCAGAAAATCGGGCTCGCCGCCGGGATTCCGTCCGCCGCACAGGTACAGGTACTCGGATCCTCCTTCCATGCTCGCTGCAGCCACTGCCAGCATGCGGGGAGGACCATCCCAGGGCGGGAGTGCTTTCCATGCGAAGGCTGCCCCCCCGGCCTCGCGCTTGCTCAGGTCGAGCGCGTAGAAACTGTTCACGGCTCGGCTCCGCGGCAGTTCCCCGGTGCCTCCCAGCACGTACACGGTATTCTTCACAAGGGCGGCGGAAGCCCACGCCAGCGGCTGCGGCAACTTCGGGAACTCTGTCTGCCCGATCTTCCGTTCGCCAGCATTCCAACTGAGCAGAAAACAGCCATCGCGCACCCCGGCATTGGTCGCCCCACCCAAGCAGAGCAGCCCATCCTTCAGCGAAACGCTCGCCCCGCAGCCCATGGCCTCGGAAAGCTTCAGTCCGGACTCCACCCACGCATAACGCGGCATGCGGTCGTCTCCCACGGTACGTTCCAGCACATGGACAGCATCGCTGAAGGCGCGCGTGCCGCCCTCCCATGGCATGGCCCCCGGAAAGTCCGTGCCGCCCGCCAGAATCAGCACGTCGCCGTGAGCCCCGGCAAACATCCCCGCGTAACCGCCCAGCTTCTTGCCGTCCGCATCCGCGAGTTCGGCAATCTTCTCCCATTCGATCTTCGGCGGCACATGGATCGTGTCGCCCTCAGCCGCCGCTGCCTCCTCCTGAGCCACGCCCCTCAGCAGGAACGCCACCACCAGAAAGCCAGCCAGCAGACTACAGAATCGGTCACTCGGAAAATGCATGCGTCGGCATCCTTTCGGCCAGTCCACACCTTGGCAACCACAAAACCGACGCTTAGCCAGACTAAACTTCCAAGTTCTGTTAGAGGTCAGCGTAGTGCAGCGGACAGAGAGTATCTTCTGAAAGGGCTAACAAATCCACGGCGCGAGGGCGACGCGCATCGGGATTCGCAACCAGCGGGCCGCGCAGCAGTCAGGGAGAAGACCCGTTCCACGGGAAACGCCTTCCGGGGAGCGTCTGGATCATCCTGCCCTTGTGCCAGATCAGAAGATCAGAAGATTGGACTGCTGTGCAGTCTGCCCTAGCGCCGCCCGCCGCCGAGCACGCCTCCCAGCAGGGCACTGAGGCACCCGCCGGCCTTGGCTCCGCCTCCGCTCATGCGGGCGAGATCGTCCATGATGCTGCCATCGCCATTCTGATCGAGAATGGAAGCAATGCCACCACCCTGCGGTTGTCCGCCCTGACGCGGGGCGCTGCCTGCCTTGCTGAGGGCCCCGAGCACCACTGGAATGAGCATCGGCAGGACCTTGGCCGTCATCTCCGGCGTCAGTCCCAGCCGGCCGGCAATGACCCGCTCGGCCTCGCCGCGCTGACTGCCGAAGATCACGGAAGGATCGATCCGCATGCCACCGCCCTGCGCCCCCGGCTGGGGCTGGGTACCCTGCGCCGTGGAAGCCGTGCCACCGCGGAGAATGCGGACGATTTCATCCTCGACCGACTGCGGACTCTGCTGTTCGGCGCGGCGCTTGAGGCCACCGAGGATGATGGGAGCCACCTGGGGAAGAATCTGGGAGGCCTGTTCACGGGAAAGGCCATAGCCGTTGCTCATCTGGTCCTGCACGGTGTTGCCGTGTTCGCGGTAAAGGTCGTCAAGAAAGCCCATGGGAAATGATGAATGATGGTTCGCGCCGATTCTATCCGGTGCAGCGGAGGATGCGAACGTTTTTGCGTCGGGGATTTCCCTTCCCGTCGCTGTAACGGGCTGCCTCTGCTGCCGCGTCTCCTTTCCCTGTCTCCCATGAACGACAACTACCTGACTTCCGCCGTCGTCTTTGCGGTGGTGTTTGCTCTCGCTGGCTTCGCCCTTGCCCTCGCCGGCGGCATGATGACGGCCCACGGACTGCTTCCGGAATTCACGGAGAGGTGCCGCGACCGGCTCCAGCGCCCCATCCGTGCCTTCTTCGCAGGAATCGCCACGGCGATCGCCACGCTGGTGCTCATGGGTGTCTGGAAAGCCCTCGGCGGGCTCGGTCAGATTCTCATGCTGGTGACGGGGGCCGGACTCTTCCTGCTCGCGGTCACGGGCATGGCGGGGCTGATGCTCCGCATTGCGGAACGGGCGGACCGCTACGGTGGCAGCTGGCGCGCCCGCCGCCGCGCCGCCACGGTCCTTGCTCTCTCGTGGCTTCTGCCGGTGGCCGGGACCTTTGTCCTGCTGCCGGTCTGCCTGCTCACGGGAGCCGGTGCCGCGGTCCTCAGCCTCCGCAGACCGTCCCCGCCACCGCCGCCGGACATTCCCGCTGCCTGACTCTCTGGAATCCATGAGCGGATCCCTCACCAGACGACGCCTCATCGGGATGGCCGCTGCAGCCCTCCCGGCCGCTTCCTGCGACCGCGTCCGTTCCTTGCTGCCATCCCCGCCGGAACTCGTTCCCTTCACCATACCATCAGGCAGCGAAGACGCCCGCATCGTCCACTTCCTCAATCGCCTCACATGGGGCATGGCCCCCGGAGATTTCGCCCGGGTCCGCGCCATGGCCAGCACGCCCGAGGAAGCCACCGCCCGTTTTGTGGAAGAACAGCTCGCCCCGGAGTCGATCGACGATTCCTACGCCCGCGCCGCCTGCGCCCCACTGGAAGCGATCCGCCAGCCGGTCCCGGAACTTTTCGAATACAAGCCCTCGCAGCTCGATGACGAACTGACGCGCCAGGCTGTCATCCGGGCGGTCCATTCGCGGCGCCAGCTTCATGAGGTCATGGTCGGCTTCTGGTCGGATCATTTCAATATCGATGCCTCGAAACTCGACTGCCAATGGTTCAAGACCGCGGACGACCGTGAGGTGATCAGGAAGCATGCCCTTGGGAAGTTCAGTGATCTCCTGCGGGCCTCGGCTCTCAGCCCGGCCATGCTGTTTTACCTCGATGGCCGGAGAAACCTGAAATTTTCTCCCGAGGACCGTCCGAATGAGAACTATGCCCGCGAACTCCTCGAACTTCACACGCTGGGAGTCGATGGTGGTTATTCACAGCAGGATGTCATGGAGGCCGCCCGCTGCCTCACCGGGTGGACGGTCACCGGCCGTGAGGTGAAACTCGGGATCGGCCGGGTTCAGTTCCGCCCGGCAGCCCACGATGACGGACCCAAAACCGTCCTCGGGCAGCAGATTGCCGCAGGCGGCGGCCGCGCGGACCTCGATGCGCTTCTCGCCATTGTGACCAGCCATCCCTCGACGGCGCAGTTCATCGCGGGCAAGCTCTGCCGCTGGTTCATTGCGGATCAGGCACCGGACAGTGCCGTCAGAGCCGTGGCGCAATCGTTCACGTCCTCGGGCGGCGATATCCGGTCCTGTCTCCGGACGCTCTTTGGCACTCCGGAATTCGCAGCTTCGCAGGGCACAAAGATCAAACGCCCCTTTCACTTCGTGGTTTCGGCGCTGCGCGCCAGCGGAGCCATCACGCACGCCGGGGGAACCGTGAAACGGGCCCTCCGCGTCATGGGACACGTTCCGTTTCATTACCCCACGCCGGAAGGCCCCGCCCCGGAAGGCGAGGCATGGCTGGCCACCCTTCTGCACCGCTGGGACTTCGCTGCCGCCCTCGCCTCGGGCAAGGTCGGATGCTCCCGCCTCAATCCGCAGCGCCTCATCGCATGCGCCGGCGGCATCCCGCAGCTGCTCAGCCATTGCTTCGGCCGCCCGCCCACGACCGACGAACTGGCCGCCGTCGGGGCCACGGACGAACCACTGGCTCTCGCGCTTGCCGCCCCGGCCTTCCAGACATTCTGAATCCAGCGCCGCCATGCAGACGATTCTCGCCCAGCAGCAGGACCCCGCCCCCGTGCTCGTCAGCGTCTTCCTGCGGGGCGGAGCCGATGGCCTGCACCTCGTCCCTCCTGTCGCCGACGATGCCTACCACCGGTCCCGGCCATCCATCGCTGTAAGCGCAGCCGATGCACTCCGGCTCGACGATACCTTCGGCCTCCACCCGGCGCTCGCCCCACTCCTGCCGATCTTCAAGGATGGATCGCTCGCCATTGTGCACCAATGCGGCACGGCAGACGAAACGAGGTCGCATTTCTCAGCCGAGGATTTCCTGAACCACGGCGGCCTTGAAGGCGGGGGCTGGATTGGTCGCTTCCTCCACCATACCAGAAGCGCGGACGACGGCCCCCTGACCGCCGTCAGCATCGGTCCGAATGTCGCCGATTCCCTCCGCGGCTCGGCCGCCGTCGCCATGCGTTCCCTCGAGGAATTCACCATCGGCGCGAGCAATCCAGCGCTCCGCAGCCAGCTCGGCCAGCTCTACGGAAAAGCCGGCGGCCCCCTCGGCTCAGCCGGAGCCGCCACCCTCACGGCGCTCGCCCGCATCGAATCCGTCCAGAGTCAGCAGGATTCCGCATCTTCCACCGCGGGATACGGAACCGACGACTTCTCCAGCGGCCTCCGCATCATCGCCCGGCTCATCCGCGCCCGTGTCGGTCTCCGCGCCGCCACCATCGAACTCGGCGGCTGGGATTCCCACTTCGCTCAGCTCACGCTCACCGCTGGACTCATGAACCGGCTCGCCACCGGTCTCGCGGCCTTCCACCGCGACCTTGGCAGCGAACTCCGCAGAGTCCATCTCACCGTCACCACCGAGTTCGGACGACGCCTCGCCGAGAATGTCAGCGCGGGAACCGACCACGGACGCGCGAGCACCTTCTTCTGCATGGGAGGCGGCCTCGCCGGCGGAAGAATCATGGCCGATTGGCCTCAGGGCGGCCTCGCCAGTGGTCTGCTCGATGGCCCGGGCGATCTCCCCGTGAAGTTCCCGCTGCACCACGCGCTGGGATCGGTGCTCCGCCGCATCAGACCGGATCTCGCCACGGAGAAAGTCTTTCCAGGTCTTGCGCCGGGCAGCATCAGTCTCTGAAACGATCATCCTTCCGCAACGCAAAGGCGGCATTGCATCCCGCCTCCCGCCGCCGATGAAGAAATTCATCCTGTTCACCCTCCCATGCAGCCCATTCCTCTCCGCACCACGGTCATCGGTTCCTACCCATTCCCCGCATGGCTCGAACAGTCTGTCCGCAGCCTGCGCGATTTCGGCAGCGATGACATCACGGAAATGCAGGAGGACGCCTGCACCATCGCTGTGCAGGACCAGATCCGCGCCGGACTCGACGTCATCAGCGATGGCGAACAGGGCCGCTTCGATTTCAATCTCTCCTTCTATGGATACCTCAGCGGCATCGAACTGGAATCCGCTTCCCCCCGCCGCTGGGGACCGCCAGCCCACGACCAGCGCGGCCGCCACGCCGTCACCGGGGAACTGAGCGCCCCACGCGGACTCGGCACCGTCGAGGAATTCAAACGACTGCAGCGCCTCGCCCCCGCCGGCCCCACTCTCAAGTGCAGCGTCCCCGGACCTTATACGCTCAGCGGCCGACTCATTCCCAATGATGCCTATCCCGACCGATGGGCCCTCACCGAGGCCCTTCTCCCCGCAGTGAGCAAGGAACTCAGCGACCTCGTGGAAGCAGGCTGCACGGAAATCACGGTCGATGAACCCAGCATGAGCTGCTACGGCTACCGCGAGGATCCGCGGCGCTTCGTCGATATTTTCAACCGCACCGTCGCAGGCGTCCACGGCCGCTGCCGCCTCAGTACCCATCTCTGCTTCGGAAATTTCAAAGGCCGCGCGGTCGGCCCGCGCCGCTACGCCCCGCTCTTTCCCGCCTTCCTCGACCTCCATGTCGACGAAATCCATCTCGAAATGGCCAGCCGCGAATACGCTGAACTCTCCCTCATCGAAACCATCGCTCCCCACCGCGACGTCAGCATCGGCATCATCGACGTCAAAAGCTACTTCATCGAATCCCCGGAATGGATAGCCGAATCCGTGCGCCGCTGCCTCCACTTCGCCAAACCAGAACAACTGTCGTTCTCACCCGACTGCGGGCTCAGCCAAACCGCACGCTGGGCCGCCAGGCGCAAGCTCGCCAGCATGGTCGCCGGTGTGCACATGGTCCGCCGCGAACTCGGCCTGCCCACGGCCTAGCATTTCCGGGAAATCCCCGGGCGCAGTCCCCCGCCGCAACCGTACCCTGAGCAAACGCTTTGATGGCAACGCCGCGCCAACCGCTTTCTCTCCTGTTCGCCTGCCTTGCCTGCCACAGCCCGGCTGGTGAACTCAGACACGGCCAACCGGTGTTCGGCACGGGCTTCCCGGAACTCTCCGCCGCGTCCCCGGCAGGCCCGGAGAATCAGTATGTCGTCGTCGCTGACAACGAACTTCCTTCCTTTGGCCTGTTCCGGCTCAGCGACTTCCCAGCCGCCATCCACGCACCCGCTCTCCGCTCGGCCATTTCCCCGGAGTACGCCGTCGATGACCTCGAAGGCTCCACGGTCTTCCCATGGGACATCAACGGCGATGGCAGCCCGGAAGCCGTCTACCACGTCTTCTGCGCATCCTGCGCCCGCACCAAGGGCAAAGGGAAGGTCGAACCCCAGCGCGATGCCATCTTCGCCCTGTCGATCAACCCTACTGCACCCGCCGGCAAAGCCTTCCAGGATCCTGCCACCGTGGAATACAACCGCTCGCTCCGCGAACAGATCCGCGCCCTCGGAAGCAGCAACCCGTCAACCCCATGGGGTCCCCTCCTGCGCAACGCCGTCTCCCGTCCCGGCACCGCCTCCTCCGCACCCGATGCCACTCTCGCGGGAGCCGATGGCCTGAACATCGAAGGACTGACAACCTCGCTCGACGGTTCCTCCCTTCTGCTCGGACTCCGCAGCCCGCTCTGCCGCGGCCGTGCCATCCTCATCCCGCTCACCAATCCAGTCGCCCTCCTCGGGCTCGGCGAAAGCCAGCCGCAACCCGCCGCGCCCGGCACCCCCATCCTTCTCGATCTCGGAGGTCTCGGCATCCGCAGCATCGAACGCGACACCGCCGGCAGAACCTACTGGATCGCCGCCGGACCAGCCGGCCCGGAGAACGGCCCATTCCTGCTCTTCACATGGAACGGGGACCCGGACTCGGCTCCCGCGCGGATCTCCGTGCCGGAATCCCCCGCAGCAGAAAAACTCCCGTTCGAAGCCATCGCCACCGCACCCCAGTGGCCCTTCGTCCTCGCCTTCGCCGACGGTGGACAGAAACTCCCCTTTTTCCGCGGCCTCGCCATCGCCCGCCAGCCGTGACGGTCCGTTCCCTCCGGAACTCGGGAAAGCCAGGATTGGTTCCGCTGCCGGGCCCGTTTCGGCAGCGGACTCCTAGCGCGGTCCCAGCCCGCCAAAGAAGATCCCGCCCCCCTTGAGGGCCCCGCGCTTCGCAAGGCGGATCAGAAACAGGTTCAATGCCAGGCTCAGCAGGGCAAACGGAGCCCATACCCACAGCGCAATGCGCGCCCAGCCATGCTCGGTCGCAAACAACCCGAGAATCCCTCCCCACAACGCGGTCCGGAAAACCCAGCGCTTCAGCCGCTGCTTCGCCGCCTCCCCGAGCGCCACCATCAGATCCGGCGGCCCACCCACACCATCCCCGCCACCAGTCGGACCATGCCCGCGCCCGTCATCCACCACTTCCACGTCAATCAGATCAGCCTCCAGTTCCACAGGCCGACCCGGCAGCTGACGCTCATCACGCTCGGGACCGCGGTCACCTTCGGGCTGATCCTCCCCAGCAGTCATTTCGTCGCCGATACCAGATTCACCAGCTCGGTCGCCTTCTCGTAAAGCTTCTTCACCTGGCCTTCGTCAAAGGATTTCCCCTCCGGCATGTCAATGAGCCCGCGCAGTTCCTCAATACCCGCCCGCAGCTTCTTCACATGCTCCAGCTTCGCAAATTCCGGATCCAGATCCGCCAGCATGGCCACGAAGTAATCAGTCAGATCCGTGCGCGCCATCACCGCAGCCCGCTCAGGATTGAACCCGCCTTCCATGGCCCCGGCCGACGCAATCTGCAGACCCCGCAGCCAGCCACCCATCGCAATGAGATGCGCCAGCTGCACATCGCGCAGCAGCACCATCTCCGCCTCCACATCCTTCTGCGTCGCCGCGAGGTCCTCCCGCAGCCCCTTCCAATCCCCCAGAGTCCCGTTCTCCAGCAGACTCTTGGCATGCTCGGTCACCCGCGCCCCCGCACTCAGCACCTTCGCATGCTTCAGCACCGAACGTCCCACCGACTCCAAATCATCCACCTTCTCGGTCTGCACGGATAGAAACCCATCCCCAATCAGAATGCCCAGCGCCAGCGCCACTCGTGTCCGCTCCGTTGACACCGTCTTCGGAATGTCACGGCGCAGCTTCTCATACGGCAGACTCCCCAGCTGATCCAGCTGCCCGAAAATCTTGCGGATGCTCGGCGTGGTGAACTGATTCACCCCGTACTCCTCCCGCATGTGCTCGTCCTCGAGGAGATCCTCGGGAACCACAGGATCCCCTTCCTCTTCGCTCCCGGCCTCTTCATCCATTTCCTCCGGCTCAGGAGCCGCCTTCGCAGGCCCAGCCGGCTCCGGAACACGGCTCGCCTGCGCCCGCAGATCAGCCATCCCGCAGACAATCAGAATCATCGTCAGCAATTTCGTGCTCATGGTCGTGGGTTTCCCTCAGAAATAACGTTCCCCAATCCCCAATATTCACCAGTCCCGGCTCCCCCGCCACCGATTTTCCCAGCCACCCGATGCTCAAATCCCGAATCTGTGATCTCAAATCTCAAATCTTAAATTCCCCTGGGGGAAATGGTGGGCAGGAATGGATTCGAACCATTGAAGGCGTGAGCCAGCAGATTTACAGTCTGCCCCGTTTGGCCACTTCGGTACCTACCCAGTACGATGCCCCGCTGTTCACGCGCACCGTTCCCGACCAATGGAAATCCCCCGCCGCATTGCAAGAGGATTTGTCACCTGCTCAGCGCTTTCCTTCTGAATCCTCCCTGGCTGCTCGCATGACAACAAGGGAGCCTGATTGTCCTCGCTCAGGAACGAGACCCCTCCACGGCAAAGCCGACCATCACACCTCGTACCCAGGGATCCCCAGCCGCGCCGCCATCCTCCGCACCCGGATGAGCGCCTCCGTGACCCTCTCAGGCTCGTCATCGCCGCGCAGATCCGGACATTCCGGATGAATCTCCGGCGAATCAAGAATCCCCAGCTGGAAAAGCAGATGGGCCGTGCTGTGCTTGTACGCCGCGGCACTGCCCCGCGCATCAAGCCGGAAAACCACATCCTCAAGCGACTGCAGCGCCTCGAACAATTTGTAAACCCGCGAATCGAATCCACCCTGCCCCGTCCGGCCACGCTTGGCAGCCACCGCATCGTCAAGCCACATGTCCTTCGCCGCACAAATCAGCGGAGCGGCCGTGACCGCCGCACCCACCAGCAGCGGCTGACCCAGCCGGATCGCCGTCGCAATCCCGAAGTCATCCCCGCTATGCGGCACAAAGGACAGCCGCAGATCATCACACATCGCAGCCCAGTAGAGAAAATGCGGCTCATCAAGGGTCGAAATCTTTCCTCCCACAAACTTCGGATGCTGGGCCAGTTGCCAGAGAAGCCATGGCTCAAACGTCGTCGCCCACGGCACAAACGCCGGCTCCAGCGCATGCACCAGCGCTGGATGCGTCAGATATTCGGCTATCTCATAGTACGCATCCCTCCGCTCCGCCGGCGGCAGCTGACTGAGATGCCGCGACGTCATCAGCATCACCTCGCAGTTCTCATGCTCCTGCACCAGATCAATCAACCCACGATAGCGCTCGGCCCGGAATCCACTGTCCGCTTCACCCCCCTTCGCCGTCACCCCAGCGATGAACCTCCTCCCCGGAAAATACTCCCGGAACCTCCGCAGCACCTCCGCATACAGTTGATCACTCAACTGAAAAATATACCCCGTATCCGCATTCAGCACGAAGACCATCTCCACCCCATAGTGGTCCCCTGCCGCGATCATCCACTGAATGCTCCGCCGGAAACCCTCCCAGTCCGGCTTCCCATCCATAAACGGCAGCAACGCCGCCGCACACAACCGCGTCCGCCTCCGGTGATTCACCAGCTTCTCCTCCGCCGTCCACGCCCACACCGTCTCGCTCCACTGCGTTTCAGGCTTCAGATCCGCAGGATTGAAAATCAAAGGAGAATTCATAGGCACTCAAAAATCCATAATTGTAGAGGAAACCATGCCGCCCCCTCAGGGATTTTAATCCGCATTGAAGGAAACAGCCACGTCCCGTCCCGACGTGTCGCCACAAACCATCCAGCGCAAATGCCATGATGGTGGATTTCCCGTCACAATTTGCCGTATTGTAATCAATACCAACGAGCCAAGCCACTCTTCCAGATGGACTTCAGCTCAGGCAGTGGCTCGTCCAGACACAATTTGCCACCAACGGACACCCTCAGACGGTCGCCATCCGCCACGGTTCTGCCAATCTCGGCAAGCGGCAGGCCCGCAAACGCTTCCCGCAGCGCCGCCACGTTTCCAGGCTCCACTTCCATCACGAACTGCCCAGGCGTCTCATTGAATAGGGCCACCGCGGCACCGCCAGCAGCAGCCGGCAGCGTTACCTCCATGCCCGCTCGGCCACTGAAGGCCATTTCCGCCAGCGTGACCGCAAGTCCGCCTTCGCTGACATCGTGCGCACTGAGCACCAAACCGGCCTTGACTGCTTCATGATACGCCCGGTAGAGCGCAAAGGCAGACTCCGCAGAAAACTGCGGAACAGCCTGACCATCAATGTTTTCAGTCCTTGCGTAGACACTTCCCCCAAGGGCAGTGCTTCCGCTCCCTGACAGCAGCAGGACACTGCCGCCGCGACGCACACTGCTCCCGGTGACATGCGCCGCATCCTCCACAATCCCAAGCCCACTGATCAAGGCCGTCACCGGAATGCTCACCGGCCCATCCTCGGTATTGAAATAATTGTAGAACGAATCCTTTCCGCTGATGAATGGCGTCCCGTACACCAAGGCCACCTCAGCCAGCCCCCGCGCACTCTCCACAAGGGCTCCCAGTTCCTTCGGTTCATGCGGATTCCCCATGCAGAAATTGTCGAGAATCGCCAGCTTGTCCGGATTGGCCCCTGTGAGCACCAGCTGCCGCACACATTCATCCACACACGCACGCCCCATCGCCCGCGGATCATGCTTGCCCCATTCAGGCAGCAGACTCAGAGCCAGGGAAATCAGCCGGCGGCTCCCGTCGATCCGGATGACACTGCCATCCTGCGGCGCATCCCCGGACGCCCCGGCCAGCGGCTTGAGCACGGTGTTCCCCTGAACCTCATGATCATACTCCCGGATGACGGGCTCCCGGCTCACCACCGCAAAATCCCCCAGCACCCGCCGCAGCACACCACCCAGTCCTTCATCGGAAAGCACAGGCAAAGGAGCCCACTCCGGCGTCTTCCATTCGGCCTTCAGCCGCAGCCGCGGCGCATCGTGCAGACAACGGCAGTCCAGCTCGCACACGGTTTCCCCATGATGCCGCACCTTCAGAATTCCTGATCCATCACTGCTGCCCAGCTCGGTCAGCTCGGTCTCAAAAATCCCCGCCAGTTCCCGCAGCCGCGGCAGGCTCTCCGCGCGCACCGCCAGAACCATCCGTTCCTGACTCTCACTCAGGAAAATATGCCAACTCTGCAGCCCAGGCTGCTTCAGTGGTGCCCGCTCCAGCAGAATCTCCCCGCCCGTCTCGCTCAGCATCTCCCCGGCAGCACTCGAAAAACCTCCGGCCCCGCAGTCGGTAATGCACTCAATCAATCCCTCCGCACGCGCCGCCAGCACGAAATCCGCCGCCTTCTTCTCCTCGATCGGATTCCCGATCTGCACAGCCGTCTGGTCTTGCTCGTGCGAACTCGTCCCGAGGGCCGCACTCGAAAATGTGGCTCCCTTGAGCCCATCCAATCCCGTCCGCGCCCCCACCGCCACAATGACATGCCCCGGCTTCACTTCCTTCGGAATATCCGCACTCGGAATGATCCCGGCCGTGCCGCAGAACACGAGAGGATTGTAGAGGAACGTGTCATCAAACTGAATCGCCCCGGCCACCGTCGGAATCCCCATGCGGTTTCCATAATCCCGCACCCCGCGCACCACCCCGCGCATGACCCCAAGCGGATGAATCACATCCTTCGCCCGGATATCCTCCTGCTTCGTGTCCGGTGGACCAAAGCAGAAAACATCGAGCGACGCCACCGGCCGCGCCCCCTTCCCCGCTCCCAGAATGTCCCGGATAACCCCACCAAGCCCGGTGTTCGCCCCCGCATACGGCTCGATCGCACTCGGATGATTGTGCGTCTCCACCTTCAGACAGGCCGCCAGACCAGGATCGACTTCAATGAACCCGGCATTGTCCGTGAAGGCACTGAGCACAAATCCGGGCTTCCGCGCCATGATCTCTTCGCTGGGCTTCCGGATCAGCGTCCGGAAAATCCCATCCACCACCTCGGGCACCCCATCACGCACATGTTCGATGCTAGCCCCGAAAATCCGGTGCTTGCAGTGCTCGCTCCATGTCTGCGCAATCACTTCCAGTTCCACATCGGTCGGTTCCCGCCCCACGCCCCGGAAATACTCCTGCACAGCCAGCATGTCCTCCCGGCTCAGACTCAGCTTCATCTCCCGCGACACCCCATGCAGGACGTCGCCATCAAGCGGCAGAATCGGAATCGTGCGGAAAATCGGACGGTCGGCAGCAGGAACGCTCATGCCCCACCAAGCAGGCACCCCGCTCATAGTCAAACGCAGGAGATTTCCCTCCCTCCCCGAAAAACCATCTTTTTCGCGTGCAGAACGCCCCCCGAACCCGCGTATCATCGCCCTGCGCCACGCCATGAAATTCTCCGCCCTCCTCCTCTCGACTCTCCTCCTAGCCGGCTCCGCCACCGCCGCCGAACCGCCCCCTGCGAAGGGCGAGAAAGCCGTTTCACTGTTCGACGGCAAATCGCTCGACGGCTGGGAAGGCAATCCCAAACTCTGGAAAGTCGCAGACGGAGCCATCGCCGGAGGTTCCCTCACGGAACAGGTCGAACACAACGACTTCCTCGCCTCCCGCAAACCATACGCCAATTTCATCCTCCGCATGAAACTGCGCCTCCGTGGCACCGGCTTCGTCAACAGCGGGATCCAGATGCGCAGCACCAGAGTCCCAAACTCCAGCGAAATGCGGGGCTACCAGTGCGACTACGGCGACCCCACATGGTGGGGCTGCGTCTACGACGAGAGCCGCCGCAACAAGGTCATGGCCCAGAGCAACATGAAGGCGCTCGACCCCGTGATCCGCCGCAACGACTGGAATGACTACGTGATCCGCGCCGACGGAGCCCGCATCACCACATGGATCAATGGCGTCATGGGCGTCGATTACTTCGAAGCCGACCCCGCCATCGAACGCGATGGTCTCATCGGCATCCAGGTCCACGGGGGTGGCAAAGCCCTCATCGAAGCAAAGGACATCTTCATCGAGGAACTCCCCGCCACCCCGCAGATCAAGGGAGCCCCCAATCCCCAGCCAGCCACCAAACCTTCCCCCGTCCCCCCACAGGAACAACTCGTCGGCTTCACCCTCCCGGAAGGCTTCGAAATGGAACTCGTCGTCAGCGAAGACGAATCCAAAGGCTTCGGCAAGTTCATCACGGCCTGCTTCGACCAGCAAGGCCGCCTCTGGACGATGACGGCCCTCGAATACCCCGTCGATGCCAACGAAAACCCGGCCGCAGCCGACGCCCTCTACGCCAGCAAGGCGAAGGACAAGATCCTCGTCTACGATGTCATCGACCGCGGCACCAATGGCAACCCCCCGAAATTCGCGAAGGAACCAACCGTCTTCGCCGACGGCCTCGCCATTCCCCTCGGAATCCTCCCGTACAAGGACGGTTGCTACGTCCAGCACGGCCACGACATCGCCTTCCTCCGCGACACCGACAACGACGGCAAAGCCGACAAACGCGAAGTCGTCCTCACCGGCTTCGGCGTCCAGGATTCCCACCTCTTCCCACACCAGTTCACCCGCGCCCCCGGAGGCTGGATCTGGATGGCCCAAGGCGCGTTCAACTACGGCGAAGTGATGGGCACCGACGGCCGCAAAACAAAATTCGACCAGACCCGCATGGCCCGCTTCCGGCCCGATGGCTCAGCCTTCGAAATCACCAGCAACGGTCCCTGCAACATCTGGGGACTCGCCATGAACGGCGAAGGCGAATCCTTCATCCAGGAAGCCAATGACTTCGGCTACCCAGTCATGCCTTTCCACGAATACGGCAACTACCCCGGATGCTCGAACGGCCAATGGAAAAGCTACGCCCCGGAATTCCCCAGCACCGCCGAATTCCGCATGGGCGGCACCGGCCTCAGCGGCCTCGCCCTCACCGATCCCTCCATGGCCTACCCCCCGGAATGGAGCGATGTCATGCTCGTCGCCAATCCCATCATCCGGAAAATCCAGGCCATCCGCATGCACCGCTCCGGTTCATCATGGAAACTCGAATGGCTCCCCGACTTCGTCCAGTCGAGCGATGAATGGTTCCGCCCAGTCGCCCTCACCCAGGGCCCCGATGGCTGCGTCTACATCACCGATTGGTACAACAAGATCATCAGCCACAACGAAGTCCCCCGCAATCACCCGGAACGGGACAAGAAACGCGGACGCATCTGGCGCGTGAAACACAAATCACAGAAATGCTTCCCGGTCCCCGATTTCACGTCCCTGCCGGAAAAGGAAATCGTCACCCGACTCGGCAGCCCAGCCACAGCCCAGGCCCACCTCGCATGGCAAGCCCTTCAGGACCGACCCTCCCTTTTGGCAGAAACGGCCGGAGCCCTCAAGTCAATCATCGCGACCAGCCCGAACCCGGCCGCCCGCATCCAGGCCCTCTGGGCAGCGGCTGACTGCGGACTGACCCCGCAGATGCTGCTCGATCTCCTCGCGCACCCCTCCCGCAATGTCCGGCGCGAAGCGCTCCGCATGGCCCCGGAAATCGATGTCGCCGGTCCCGGCGATGCCCACACGGATCTCGTCCGCAAGGGTCTCGCCGACCCGGATGCCGAAGTCCGCGCGGAAGCCATCCGCGCCACGGCCCGCCTCGCCCTCCAGGAATCACCACACGCCCCGGCCTACCTCGCCATCCTCATCGGAGCAAGCCAGCCCAGCCTGCCGGAACCAATGACGGTCTCGTCGCAATCCAGTAAACCCATCCGCGCCGGATCCGCCTACGAACGCGAATTCGAACGCTACCTGGTCCGGCTCTTCCTCGAACAGATGCCGCAACAGGTGACGGCCTTCCTCAAGGGCTCCATCCCGCAAGGTATCACCCCGGACCAACTGCTCCTCGCCGCCCTCTCCCTCCCTCCAAAGGAATCAGCCCCGCGCGTCGCCGCCCTCATCGCCTCCCTCAGCAGCCCGCCCGGTGACGAGGAAATCCTCCGCCTCGCGGAAGCCCCCGACGCCCCGGAAGTCAAAACGGCGCTCGCCAGCCTCATCGCCAGACCGGAATCCCTCCAGTCACTCCTCCGCCAGCGTGCCCGCTTCGACGCCCGCATCCTCGCTCCCCTCGTCACGGAAAAGGCTCGCGAACTCCTCGCCGGAAATACCGCCATGGCCCTCCAGGTCATCTCAGCCTTCAAACTGACAGCTCTCGAGCCAGACCTCGCCAATCTCGCCGTCTCGCAGCCCACCGTCCCTGTCTTCCGCACTCTCCGCGAACTCGGCAGCAAACGAGCCGACCTCTTCCTGCCGGCCTTCAAGTCGCCGCAGGCGGATGTCCGCGAAGAAGCACTCGCCTGCCTCGCCGCCACCCCGGCCCAACTCCTCCCCCTCTGGCCGCAGCTCTCCCCAGCCCAGCGCAGCCGCGCCCTCGACGCCCTCAGCAGCTTCAAGGACGGTGCCGCCGCCGTCGTCGCCGCCGTCCAGACCCAGTCCGTTCCCAGCGACGAACTCGACGGCCCCACCCTCGAGAAAATCGCCGCCGTCCTCGGCGAAAACGACCCCGCCCTCAAATCCCTCATGGAGAAAATGGGCAGCGCTTTCCGCCCAGTCCTCGTGCTCGACGGCCACAACGATTCCTTCGTCGATGAACCCATCACCCTCGATGGCCCCTTCACCATCGAAACATGGGTCCGCCTCGCCAAGGGCATCGGCAACGACGACAGCATTCTCGGAGCCACCGGGGAAGCCGACTTCAACTTCTTCAGCAATACCTTCCGCGTCTGGACCAAAGACGGCAACGACGTCATCGTCGCCAGCAAACCCAGCGTCCCGGACATGTGGACCCACATCGCCGTCACCCGCGACGAAAAAGGCCACCTGCGCATCTACCTGAACGGTGAACCCGATCAGGCCGAAGGCAAACCCGACGCCGCCACCTTCCAGAACCTCCGCATCGGCCACAGCAATGTCCCCGCAGGAACGGCCGCCGCCCTCGCCGAATTCCGCATCTGGAAAACCTGCCGCTCCCCCCAGCAGATCCGCGCAGGCTTCGACCGCTCCTTCGCAGGATCCCAACCCGATGGCCTCGCCCGCCAGTTCTCCGGTGACTCATGGGGCAAACTCCACGGCACCGCCAAAGTCGCCCGCACCACGGACTTCCCCGCCATCATGACCGATGCCGAAGCCGCTGCCATGGACGCGAAATATGCGAAATTCCACGCGCTCGCCTCGCAGCCAGGCGACCCCGCCATCGGCAAGTCCCTCGCCACCGTCTGCATGGGCTGCCACACCATCAATGGCACCGGCGGTCTCATCGGCCCCAACCTCAGCGGAGCCGGAGCCATGGGACTCGACGGCGTCCTCCGCAACCTCCTCACCCCGAACGCCGCCATGGAACCAGGCTACCGCGTCTACCGCGCCGAACTGACCGACGGATCCCTCAAGGAAGGCTTCCTCGTAAGCGAAGACGAAAAGGCCATCGTCTTCCGCCAGGTCGGACTCCCGGACGAACGCATCCCGCGCGACCAGATCCGCAGCGGCAAATACCTGCGCCGCTCGCTCATGCCGGAAGGACTCCTCGACGCCTTCTCGGATCAGGAGGTCTCCCACCTCTTCGCCTACCTCATGTCGCTCAAATAATGGCGCTTTGCCTGTCCGCTGACGGGAAACGGCGGCTGTCTTCCCACGGACACCGCCGTTCCCCACGCCGCCACCATCATTACCCTCCCCTGCTTCCATGAAATCCCTGCTCGCCGCCCTCGTCATGGCCTCCGCCACCACCAGCCTCCACTCCGAGGAACCCGCACCACGCCAGTCCTCCCAGTTACTCGAAGTCAAAACCACCAGCGGCGAGAAATCGAAACTCTCCTTCTGGCTCGCCCTGCCCCCAGACGCCCAGCAGAAGCCCGCCGACGGTTGGCCCCTCCTCGTCTTCCTCCACGGAGCCGGGGAACGGGGCGATAACCTCGACCAGGTCAAACAGCACGGCCCCCCCAAACTCATCGGCAAGGAAAAAGCCCTCGATTCCTTCATCGTCGCTTCCCCCCAATGCCCCAAAGGCCGCTGGTGGGACGTCCGCGAAATCCGCCAGCTCATCGACCACCTCTGCGAATCCCAACCCGTCGACCGCAGCCGCATCATCCTGACCGGCCTCAGCATGGGCGGCTTCGGCACATGGAACTTCCTCGCGGAGTACCCCGACTTTCTCGCCGCCGCCGTCCCCATCTGCGGAGGCGGAAAACCAGAAACCGCCGACCGCTTCAAACACGTCCCGCTCCATTGCTTCCACGGCGCTCTCGACAAGGTCGTCCCCCAGTCGAAAAGCGATGAAATGATCGATGCCCTCAAGAAAGCAGGAGCCAGACCGCTCTACACGGTCTATCCTCAGGCTGACCACGATTCATGGACCGCCACCTACGCGGAACCGGAACTCTACAAGTGGATGCTCGCACAGCGCCGCCCCTCCAAATAACTGGCCTCACTCATTCCGGGTTGCACTGCGCATCCTCCGCGGAAGTCTGCCGGACCTGACTTCCGTTCATGAATTCTCCCGCGTCCCCGATTCCCCTGCGCCTCGTCATCGCCTGCGGCGGCACCGGCGGTCACCTCTTCCCCGGCATCGCCGTAGCCCAGGAAGCAAAACGCCGCGGCTGGGAAACCCTCCTCCTCATCTCAAGCAAGCAGATCGATGCCCTCGCCACCGAGGGCCATGACGACCTCCGCTTCGAAAAACTGCCGGCCATCGCCATGCCCAGCCCGCTCTCGCCGGCCATGGCCCGGTTCCTCTGGCGCTTCTGGAAAACCCGCGGGCAATGCCTCCAGCTGCTCCGCAGCTTCAAGGCGGATGCCGTCCTCGGCATGGGCGGATTCACGTCCCTCCCCCCAGCCATGGCAGGCCGCAAACTCGGACTCCGCACCTTCGTTCACGAATCCAATGCCGTCCCCGGCAAGGCCAATCGCCTCACGGCCCGCTTCTGCGACACCGTCCTCGTCGGTCTCGCGGCCTGCGCTCCCCACTTCCCGAAGTCCCGGACGCTCGTGACCGGAACACCACTCCGCTCGTCCCTCACCCAGCCAGCCGACCCCGCCAAAGCCGCCGCCTTCTTCAGTCTCGTACCAGGCCGCCCCACCATCCTCATCATGGGCGGCAGCCAAGGTGCCCGCGGAGTCAATCAGGCCGTCATCTCTTCCCTCCCCACCCTCGCCAAAGCAGCCGACCGTCTCCAGATCCTCCACATCACAGGACCTCAGGACTTCAACCTCGTCGCACCGGAATACCAGAAGTACCCGTCGCTCGTCAGCCATGTGGCCCCGTTCTGCCAGCACATGGAACTGGCCTACGCCATGGCCACCGTCGCCGTGACCCGCTCGGGTGCCAGCAGCCTCACCGAACTCAGCGCCGCCGCCATCCCCGCCATTCTCGTTCCCTACCCCTTCGCCGCCGACGACCACCAGCGACGCAACGCCGACGTCTTCACCAGCGCCCATGCCGCCATCGCCGCGGAAGAATCAACCCTCACCGGCGACCACCTCGCCACCATGCTCCTCGACCTCCTCGCCGACGCACCACGCCGCAAATCCCTCGCCCAGCACATGCAGCAACTCGCCCCAGCCAATGCCGCCGCCCTCGTATGCGACGCCATCGCGGCCCGCTAGGCTCTGGTTCACTCAATCCACGTCAGGGTCACCCCCCCGATGTCGACCCCCAAACCTCCCGGCCCCGGCACCACGGTCAACTCGAGTTCCTGCCGCCCCCCCGGAAGCCGCCACTCGCCCAGCGGCACTTCCCTGAAGGCCTTCATGTACGACTCACCGGCCCGTGGCACGCGGTCGTTCTCTGCCCCCGTCAGCGGAGGATCATGAATCCCCGTCAGCTTGCCTGACAACTGCTCCGGCCCGCAGCGCACCACCACCTCCGCACCCGATGCCACCCACGCCGCCGCCACCGACACGGACAAACGGCACGATTCGGGCAAGGCTATCACCCACCGCACCTTGCCTCCCGTTTCCCGCCACGCTGGAAAGTACGAACAGTTAGGAGCCCTCGCGCTGCGCACCACTCCGCCTTCCGGAACCCCGTCCCGGGCCGGCAGCGACGCCACCGGAAATTCCCGGTAGCCCACCGGAAACGGCCGTTCCTTCCGCTCCCGCCCCACCCCCATCTCGCGCCGCCACTCGCCCACCCGCCGACGCAACTCCCCGGCTACCTCCGCATGGACAGCCGCCACATCACGCGTCTGCCCAGGGTCCACCTCCATATCGTAAAGCCTCCCGACCGCATCAAGCCTCCACCGCCCGCTCCGCACCCCGGTCTTCCCATTCCAATGCGAAAACACGGGCCGTTCCTCCCATTCCGCGGCCGGATCAAGCAGCAGCGGCAGCACAGAACGACCATCCAGCGGACGCTTCGGCGCAGCAGACAACCCAGCCGCCTCCACAATGGTCGGCAGCACATCGACCGCCCCACAAACCCGCCGCACCACCGTCCCAGCCGCAATTCTCCGCGGCCACCGCACATAACACACTGACCGCACGCCCCCCTCGTCGACACTCCCCTTGATCCCCCGCATCCCGCCATTCCAGCGCACATTGTTCGGCCCATTGTCACTGCAGTAAATCACCAGGGTGTCCTCCCGCAGGCCCAGACCATCTAGATGCCCCAGCAAACGACCCATCCCGGCATCAAGATGCTCGCACATCGCCAGCGCCGCCTTCGTGAACCGCTTCTCGGCCTCGCTCCGCTCGCTGCCCAGCACTGTCAGCTCCCGGGCTTCCTGCCGCCGCCACGCCTCCTCAGGAACCTGCATCGGCGAATGAGGCACAGGCATCGCCAGATAACAGAAAAAGGGTCGTTCCCGGTGACGCGACACAAAATCCATGGCCCGCCCGACAAGATCGTCGGTCAGATACCCCTTCGCCACCACTGGCTTCCCTTCACTCTCCAGCACCGCATCAAAATAAGTTCCCCAGTGCCCCGACGTGAACCCGCAGAATTCCCCGAAACCAAACGCCCGCGGATGATGCGGCCACTGCGTCCCATTATGCCACTTGCCAAACGCTCCCGTCACATACCCAGCCCGACTCAGCACCTGCGCCACCGTTTCCTCGTCCGCATTGAGACGCTCCCCACCACGGCTCACATCATGCACCCCACCGCGCAGATGCCACCGCCCCGTCAGCAACTCGGCCCGCGTCGGCGCACAGACAGGACAAACATAAAACCGCTCAAGCTTCGCCCCATCCCGCGCCAGTCCATCCAAATGAGGCGTCGCCAGCTGCGGATTCCCACTCGAACTCAGATCGCCCCAGCCCTGGTCGTCGGCCACCACCATCAGTATGTTAGGAATGCGCCCGGCCCAGACCACCGGAAGCAGCGAACCCCAGCCGCACAGCACCACCACCACCAGCCGCAGCAGGGATCTCATTTCACCAGCGGCCTCTCCCGCCTCCAGCGCAGCATGGTCTCCACATTCCTCCGGTAAATTTCCCCAGCCTGATTCTTCCCTCCCTCGGGATGCTGCGCCGACGTCTCCAGCCGATACACTTCCTCGGTCTCCACCTCCGCCGGATCCCCCGTCCGCACCTGCCAGTCCCGCAGCACCCGCCGCATCCCGTCCAGCACCGCAGCCGACCCCGGTTCCCCAGCCAGATTCCTCAGTTCATCCGGGTCGGCCTCGCAGTCATAAAGTTCCTCCACAGGCCGCTCGGCCGCCATGATGAGCGACTGCTCGGCGCTCAGCTTTCCTTCCGCATGCAGCCGCCGCATCGCCTGCACTATGGCCTTCTCGTCCTTGTAGCGGTTCGGCTGCAGATAAGGCCGGTTCGGAAACCCGTTCCGGATGTACTTCCAGCGCCGGTCCCGCACACTCCGGATCAGATCCTCGGTCTCATCAGCCCGATCCCGCGCCGCAAACACATAACGCCGCGGTTCGTACCCCTCCGCCAGAATGTTCCGGCCATGCATCGCCCCAGGCACCGCCAATCCCGCCAGCGCCAGAGTGCACGCCGCCAGATCAATGTGCTCCACCACATCATCCCGCACCCGACCCGCCGCCACCCCCGGCCCACGCACCACCAGCGGCACATGCACCCCGCCATCATACAGAAACTGCTTGTTCCGCACATGACTCACCCCGTGATCGGTCATGAAGAAAATCACCGTCCGATCCAGTTCCCCGGCCTCCCGCAGCCTCGCCACCACCCGGCCCACTTCATGATCCGTCATCCGCACGGTGTCCAGATACTGCGCCCAGTCCGCCCGAATCACCGGATCATCCGGCAGCCACGCAGGCAGCTTCACCGACGCCGGATCAGTCACACTGCCCAACTCCTTCCGCACCCGCTCGGGCCACGCCGGCCCAGGTGCCTGCCCCCGGTTCTTCCCACCATTGAGCTGCACCTGCACAAAGAATGGCTTGCCCTCAGCCCGCGCCGCCCAATGCCCCTCATCGTACGCCGACTTCTCGTCCCACTCGAAATTGTAATCGGTCTTCGCCACCTTCACTGACTGCCCCGCCTTCCCCTCACGCAGAAAGGCCTCCAGATTCAGGTTGTTCGCATGATAGCCGGCTTCCCGCATCAGCTCGGGCACCAGCCTCACCCCGGCAGGCAACTGAATCCGATGCCCCGGCACACTGGAACGATGATGCTGCGCCCCGATGCTGGTCTGATACCGCCCCGTGATGAGCGCGGACCGGCAGATGCTGCAGATCGGTGCCGTCACATAAGCCCGCACAAATTTCGTGCCCTCCGCTGCCAGCCTATCCACCGCAGGCGTCTTCACCCCTACATCAAGGTAACAGGAAAAATCCGCCGACATATCCTCCACCACAATCCACACCACGTTAGGACGCACCTCCCCCGCCGCCCCCCACAGGGATCTCACCGCCACCAGCAGCATCAGCAGAATGGTCTTCATCGATAGTCACCCTTCCCGCTCCCGGACAAACCGGACACCCCCGCGACAGCGTAACCGGAAGACCCTGCCGCCACCCCCTCAGCCAGTCAGGACTTCGGCCCCGCAACGGCTCAGGCCTGGCCGTACACGGATTCCGCGGCAGAACACGCGCCCGGCCTCCCGAGAATCGTCTCCAGCGCGCTCAGCACCAACTGCACGTTCCGCCGCGTGCTGCTGCTCCCCATCAGACCAATCCGCAGAGCCTTCCCTTTGAACGGACCCAGCCCAGCCCCGATCTCAATCCCATACTCCTGCAGCAGCCTCCGCCGCACCAAGGCCTCATCCACCCCCTCAGGCGCATGAATCGCATTCAGCGTGGTCAGCGAATGCGACGGAATATACCGCAATCCCATGGCCTCAAGTCCAGCCCGCAAGGCCAGATGATTCTTCCGGTGCCGCGCCTGCCGCACCACCAGTCCCTCTTCCAGCACCACCGCACAGGCTTCCCGCAGCGCATAGGTCATGTTGATCGGCGCAGTATGATGATACACCCGGTCCGCTCCCCAGTAACTGCGGATCATCGTCATGTCGAGATACCATGACTGCACCTTGGTCTTCCGCGCATCCATCCGCTCCAGCGCCCGCGGCGAAAAGGTCACCGGAGACAATCCCGGAGGACAACTCAGACACTTCTGCGTCCCACTGTAGCACGCATCAATCCCCCACCCATCCACCTCCAGCGGCAAGCCCCCCAGCGACGTCACCGCATCTACCACAAACAAGGCCCCCGCACGCCGCACCAGCCCGGAAATCTCCTCCAGCGGCTGATGCGCCCCCGTGCTCGTCTCGGCATGCACCAGACCCACCACCTTCACCCCCGGATGCGCCTTCAGGGCGGCCTCCACCCTCTCAGCAGGCACCACTTCCCCCCACGGCACTTCAATCGCATGCACCACAGCCCCGGCCCGCTCCATGACATCCTTCATCCGCCCGCCAAATACCCCGTTCACACACACAATCACTTCGTCCCCAGGCTCCACCAGATTCACCACCACGGCTTCCATCCCAGCACTGCCAGTCCCGCTCACCGCCAGCGTCATCTCGTTCGCCGTCCGGAAAACGGCCTGCAACTGCTTCCTCGTGTCGTCCATCAAGGCCAGATACTCAGGATCCAGATGCCCCAGCGTCGGCGCCGCCATCGCCTGCAGCACCCGCGCAGGCACATCGCTCGGCCCAGGACCCAGAAGAACTCGCTGCGAAGGATGAAAGGTGCCAGTCAGAGATTGCATCCCCACGGACTAATCCCCCAGCCTCCCGCGCTCAATTGAAAATCTCCGCAGCTTCGCTCCATTCCCACATAACATGCCCCCAGTCTCCCGCCGCTCGTTCACCCGTTCGCTCGCAGCTTCCTCCCTCGCCCTCCCGGGCTCCCTCCGCGCCACCAGCCCAGCCGCGCCCCCCACAGACGAGGTCTGGTTCTTCGTAACCGCCGACCCCCAGATCCACCTCGATAAATGGGGCACCGCAGGCACCGAAGCAACCATCCACTCCATCAATCAACTCCCCGGCCAACCCTTCCCGCCCGGCGGCACCATCGGCACACCCCGCGCCGTCCTCGTCCTCGGCGACCTCGTCGATGTCACCAACGACCCCAGACACTGGGAAGCCTACACCAAACTCTTCGACCCCAATGGCAAGGCTCTCCTCCGCTTCCCCGCCTTCGAAGGCATCGGCAATCACGACCTCTCCCCGGAATCAGCCGACGGCTTCAGCAATGTCCAGTCTGCCTTCATCCAGCGCTCCCGCAGCCGCACCGGTCCCGAATCCTTCCGCTACTGCAGCAGCCACTACCACTACTCATGGGACTGGAACGACCTCCACCTCGTCCAACTCAACCTCTTCCCAGGCAATTCCCACCGCCCCGTCTACGACCGCCCCGCCCCATGGAATAATCCACGCCAGAGCCTCGACTTCCTCCGCAGCGACCTCAAAGCCACCGTCGGCTCCAGCCAGCGCCCGGTCATCCTCCTGTGGCACTACGGCCTCAGGGGCTGGGGCCTCGAAAAATGGTGGACCCCCGCCGACCTCGCCGCCCTCCGCGAAACCATCGCCCCATACAACATCGCCGCCATCCTCCACGGCCACGAACACTCCTTCGCCCAATACACATGGGAAGGCTTCCCCGTCTTCATGTGCCCCTCCCCACAGAAAGACCGCGACCCCAAATCCCCAGACTCCCCCAGCACCCCCAAAGGCTTCCTCGCCCTCCGCTACGCCCAAGGTCAACTCGACCTCGCCCACCACACCAACAAAGGCTGGGCCGAAACATGGTCCCGCAAGGTCTTCCCGGTTTCCACAAAATAACTTGTTGCCGCAATAGCGGCATTGCCATACAATGACCGGATCCTCCCCCGGTCATGCGCCCACTCACAGCCCTCGCCTCCGCCTTCCTCGCTCTCGCCACCCACGCAGAGGAACCGCCACCCACAGCGCCCCTGGCAGAAGCCGCAGCTGCCCCTGCCGCTCCCGCAGACCTCACCGCCTCGGAACTCGCCTCCCGCGGTCGCCTCGCCTTCGATCAGCAGAACTTTCCGGAAGCAGCCCGACTCCTCTCCCAGCTCTCGGCAGACTACGCGGAATCCCCCGCCGCTGCCCCGCTCATCGAGAACACCCGGCCCATGCTCGCCCTCTGCCTCATCAAGGCAGGCGACTTCCCCGCTGCTCTCGAACTCGCCAGCGCCGCCCTCGCCTCGCCAAAGCTGCCAGCCGAAGCCCGCGAGGAACTCTCCTTCTGGCGCGGCATCTGCCTGCTCCAGACCAATCAGCCCACCCAAGCCCAAGAACAGTTCGGCACTTACTACGCCAATCCCCAGCACGACCGCACCCGGCGCTTCGAAGCCTTCCTCCTCTTCGCCTCAGGCTACCTCCACGCCAATGACCCCGCCGGAGCCGCCGAATTCCTCTCGGACCAAATCCCCAAACTCCCCAGAGACCAGCAGGAAATCGCCGGCCGCGCCTCGGTTCTGCTCCTCCACTCCCTCATCGCCTCACAACAGCTCCAGCAGGCCACCAGACTCGTCCACACGTCCTTTCCCTCCCTCCCCAGCCTCACCCAGATCGTCTCATTCCAGCTCCTCACCCTCCAGCTCAGCTCCCTTCTCATCGAACATAACCTCCCCACCGAAGCCATCACCTGCCTCCAGCGCCTCTGGCCCCATCAGCAGCTCCTCTCCCATCAGCGCCACACCCTCGCCAGATGGAAGACCCACCACGCCCAGCTCCGATCCAGAGGCCCCCAGCGCGAAACCCTTGCCTTCCAGACCAGCGCCGTCATCACCCGCATCGAACGCGAACTGGCAGAATTCGAGAAAATCCCGGACTACGACGCCACCCGCCTCCTCCAGCTCGCCCACGCCTTCTCACTGCTGAACCGCTGGTACGAAGCCGCTTCCCTCCTCGATCACATCGCCACTTCCTTCGATCCCAACCCCACCACCGAAAAAGCCTCCCTCTCCGCCATCGAAGCATGGCAGCACATCGCCCACCACCACAAAACCCTCGCCTCCACTGACCACTACCTCCTCATTTTCGGCGAACACCAGCGCGGCAACCATATCCCGGAAGTCCTCTCCGCCCGCGCCCACGCCCTCCGCAGCCTCGGCCAACTCGACGCCGCCATCACCACCTTCGGCGACCTCGCCAACGAATGGCCCCGCCACCCCCTCGCCCCGCTCGCCATGCTCATGGGCGGCATCTCCCAGCTCGAATCAGCCCAGGAACCCGCCGCCCTCCTCACCTTCGAAGCCCTCCTCTCCCGCTTCCCCCAACACCCCACCAGCGAAGAGGCCCGCTTCTGGCAGGCCATGACCCTCTCCTTCCTCCAACGCTACCCCGAAACCATCACCCACTTCACCGCATTCCTCGAATCGTTCCCCTCCAGCCGCTACCAGACGGACGCCCAATTCGAAATCGCCCGCGCCACCCACAACCAGCTCCTCCACCCAAGGGCCATCACACTCCTCTCCCGGTTCATCCAAGATCACCCCAACCACCGCTCCACCCCGGACGCCCACCTCCTCCTCGCCGAATCCCTCATGGCCACCGGCGAAATCAACAAGGGCCTCGCCGAACTCAGGAAGATCCCCGGAGAATCGCCACGGCTCCACGAGGAAGCCATCTTCAAAACCGGTCACGCCCTCGCCAGACTGGAACGCTGGAACGACGCCGCCAGCCACTTCGCCTCGTTCATCAAGGATCACCCACGCAGCCACCGCCTCGCCGAAGCCGCCCACCAGCAGGCCCGCGCCGCCACCCGCGCCGGAAAACCAGACGAGGCCCGCGCCCTCGCCCGCCACACCATTCTCCAGCTCGGCAACGACCCCGCCGCCGCAGGAGTCGAGGACTTCCTCCTCGCCTCCCAGAACCTCCACCGCGGACCCGATGCCTCCCGCGCCTTCCTCAACCAGCTCGCCCGCGACTCCGCCGACGCCTCCACCAAAGGCCTCACCACGCTCTCCCTCCGACTCGACTGGGCCCGCGCCCACTTCATCGCCCGATCCTCCCCCGAAGAAGCCCAGCTCCTCTGGTTCTCCCTCCACTCCCGACTCGTCCCCGCCAACCACCACCCACGCATCATCGCCGACTGCGCCGACGCCTGCCGCTCACTCGGCAACACCCCCACCGCCACCAGCCTCTACTCCGCCCTCCGCCAATGGCACCCACGGTCCCCGGAACGCGAACGCGCCTCCCTAGGTCTCGGCCTCATCGCCGCCTCCGCAAACCGCCACGACGACGCCCTCCACTGGCTCAACCTCTGCATCGCTGAATCCTTCTCCGGTCACCCACCCGCCGCAGCCCTCCTCGCCAAAGCCAGCATCCTCGCCGGCCGCCAGCACACCTCAGCCGCCCTCGCCACCCTCACCAGCGTCACCACCAGCCCGCTCGCCTCCCCTCAGCAGAAATGCCAGGCACTGCTCGCCCTCGGCCACCTCCACCTTGCCAGCCGCGACCCCGCCCGCGCCACTTCCTTCTTCCAGCGCTGCTACCTCTCAGGAGCCAAATGGAAGGATTCCGCCGCCGAGGCCAGATTCCACCACGGCCTCTGCCTCGAACAGCAGAACCACACGGACGAAGCCGCCTCAGTCTACCGCGAACTCCTCGCCAAACCCGACCTCGCCGCCTTGCCCCACACAGCCAAGGCCAGCAAACGACTCGCCGCCATCGCCCCCGCCCCATGAAACCTCTCGCCACTCTCCTCACCCTCCTTACCACCTGCCCAGCCGATACCCTCCACCTCCGCAACGGCCACTCGGTCACGTGCGAACTCCTCTCCACCTCAACCACAGCAGTCCGCATCCGCTACCTCCAGAAGGATATCCGCTCAGTCCCCCTCAAGGACATCAACCGCATCTCGTTCTCCCCTCTCCCCGGCGAAACAGAGGCCACCTCTCTCGCCATCTCCACCAGCAACCCCACTCCCCTCACCAGCTTCTGGATCCGCCGCCAGCCATGGCTCGCCATCCCGGATTCCCCTGCCGGAAAACTCGGCCTGACCTACGCCAGCCTCCTCGCCTCCCAGCCCTCACCCGACCGACTCAACCGCGCCCTCGCCATCTGCCTCCAGATCGAATCCGCAGACTGGAACCCGGAAACCAAAGCCCACGCCCGCGCCGCACGCCTCCGCATCCTCCTCCAGAAGGGCGAACTCAAGGAACTCCGCAGCACCGCTTCCTCACTCGCCGAAACCTCCGCCCGCTTCCCCAGAGCCATTATCGAAATCCAGCACATCCTCGCTGAAGCCGCCACCACCGAACTCGCCTCGCTCGTCTCCTCCCACCCCCGCTGGCACCTCGACGATTCCCTCTCCACACAGCACCGCCAGCTCCTCGCCTCCGCCACCGACGGCTTCCTCTTCGCTCACCTCTTCCACGGATCCGAAGAAGACCTCGCCGCCAGAGGCCTCTGGAACGCTTCCCAGCTCGCAGCCACCCACGGCAATCCCACCGCCGCCACCGCGTGGGCCACCGATGTCACCCGCTTCTACCCCGCATCCCCCCAGAGATCAGCCGCAGCCGCCTTCCTCGCCCAGCAGCAGCCACCCAACCCGGCAACTGCCCAGCCAACCCTCCCCGACCCACCTCCATGAACGCCGCCGATCAACACACCGATCCCCAGCCACCCAAAGGCGGCGGCCTCCTCATCAGCCTCGCCGTCCACGCCGCCCTCCTCAGCCTCACCCTCCTCGTCGTCGTCAGCCGCTACCTCCAGCCAGCAGAAGATCCCGTCTTCACCCCAACCCAACGGGTCCTCCTCCCCGCACAGATCCGCGAACACCGCATGAACGCAGCCCGCCACGACGCCAGCGCCCCACGCCCTTCCTACAGCCCCAGAATCACCGGCTCCTCCCCCTCGCCCATCGCCATCCCCCCCACCCCGGAAGTCAATGTCCAGCAGATGCTCCCCCTCAACCCTTCCCAGATGGTCAGCGACCAGATCGCCAGCCTCATCGGCTCCGCAGGTGAAGGCGCAGGCACCGGACAAGGCCTCTCCGGCGGCGCAGGCACCAGCCCAGCCACCGCAGGCGTCAGCTTCTTCAGCATCAACGACGCCACCAGATCCATCGTCATCATGATCGATGTCTCCCAATCCATGTTCAGCCGCACCGGCGACTACGATTCCTCTTCCCGCAAACTCATCCGCACCGGCAGCCGCCAGGCCTTCCACACCATCCGCACAGAAGCCCTCCAGCTCATCAGCAGCCTCGGCCCGGATACCCGCTTCGGCATCATCCGCTGGAGCGGCAGCGCACGTTCATGGCAACCCTCCCTCGTCCGCGCCACCGACGCCAATAAGGCAGCCGCCCGCGAACACATCCTCCATGAAGTCGATGCCGAATCCGCCCCTCCCACCGGCGGCCGACCCGGCGGCACCAGACACGACTACGCCCTCGAAGAACTCTTCCGCCTCGCCCCCGAATCCGCCTTCATGCTCACCGACGGCAATGCCACCAGAAGCTCCCCGCGCGGTGGCATGTCACCCATCCCCAACAGCGAAATCTTCGATCTCCTCACCTCCGCCTCCCACTCCCTCACCTCCCCCCCCCGCATTCACACCATCTACTACGTCACCGGAACCGACCGCAAGGAAGAGGAAGAACTCCTCCGCGGCATCGCCCGCAGAACCAAAGGAAAATTCCGCAAGGTCTCCGCCACCACCGCCCCCAAACCAAGCTGACCCTCTCACCGTCAGGATTCTGCACCAAAAACCACCTCTCCCGGCAGTCCCGCATTTTTTACACTGCAATTCTCAGCCCGCAGTGGCATAGTGTCAGGCTGTCCCATGAAGCCCGACTCCCCGCCACGCCGCTCCCGATCCCCACGGCCCTCCCCTCACTCCCTCGATTTCTCCTCGGGCTGGAACTACTCCCCAGCCCCGGAATCCATCCGACCACACATCCGCAGCACATACGGTCTCTTCATCGGTGGAAAATGGCGCTCCCCCAGCTCCGGCCAGTTCCAGCCCATCATCAACCCCGCCACCGAAGCTACCCTCTGCCACGTCGCCGCAGGCAACGCAGACGACATCAACCTCGCCGTCCAGCACGCCCGCTCAGCCAGCGAAAAAGTCTGGTCCCGCATGCCAGCCCTCGAACGCGGAAAATACCTCTACCGCATCGCCAGACTCCTCCAGGAAAAATCCCGCGAACTCGCCGTCCTCGAAACCCTCAATACCGGCAAACCCATCCGCGAAAGCCGCGACGTCGACCTCCCCCTCGCCGCCGCCCACTTCTTCCACCACGCCGGCTGGGCCGACAAACTCCCCTACGCCTTCCCCGGTGCCTCCCCGCAGCCCCTCGGAGTCGCCGCCCAGATCATCCCATGGAATTTCCCGCTCCTCATGGCCGCATGGAAAATCGCCCCAGCCCTCGCCTGTGGCAATACCGTCGTCCTCAAGACCGCTGAAACCACCCCCCTCACCGCCCTCCACCTCGCCGCCCTCTGCATGGAAGCAGGCCTGCCCGACGGCGTCGTCAACATCGTCCCCGGCGACCGCGCCACCGGAGCCGCCCTCGCCCAGCACCCCGGCGTCGATAAAGTCGCCTTCACCGGCTCCACCGCCGCAGGGAAATCCATCGCCCGCCACCTCGCAGGTACCAACCGCCCCCTCACCCTCGAACTGGGCGGAAAAGCCGCCAACATCATCTTCGCCGACGCCCCCCTCGACCAAGCCATCGAAGGCATCATCAATGGCATCTACTTCAATCAGGGCCACGTCTGCTGCGCCGGCAGCCGACTCCTCATCGAAGAATCCGCCGCGCCAACCGTCATCCGCAAACTGCGCGACCGCATGGCCACCCTCCGCCTCGGCGACCCCCTCGACAAAAATACAGACATCGGAGCCATCAGCAGCGCAGAACAACTCCGGAAAATCAAGGACCTCGTCGCCAGCGGCTCAGCCGAAGGAGCCTCCCTCTGGCAGAACCCCTGCCCCCTCCCCGACCGCGGCTTCTGGTACCCACCTTCGTTCTTCACAAACGTCTCAGCCAGCCACCGCATCGCCCACGAGGAAATCTTCGGCCCCGTCCTCTCCATCCTCACCTTCCGCACCCCGGAAGAAGCCGCCGAACGCGCCAACAATACCAGCTACGGCCTCAGCGCAGGCGTCTGGACCGACAAGGGCAGCAAAGCCTTCGCCATCGCCCGGAAACTCAAGGCCGGCGTCATCTGGGCCAATACCTACAACCGCTTCGACCCCACCAGCCCCTTCGGTGGCTTCCGCGAAAGCGGCTTCGGCCGGGAAGGCGGCCGCCACGGCCTCGCTGCCTACACCCGCATCTGACCCAGCGCCGCCCACCCATGCCCTTCCTGCCGGATCTGTCGTTCACCCAGCGCATGCTCGTTCTCGGCATGCTGCTGCTGACCGCCGTCCGCATGGTCATCGCCGCCAACCTCGGACTCACTCCGGACGAAGCCTTCCTCGCCGAATGGGCCCGCCACCCGGGCATCGCCAGCATGGAGGGCGGCTGGACCCCAGCCCTGCTCACCATCCCGGGATCTTCCCTCCTCGGCCCCACCCCTCTCGGCATCCGCTGGCTCATGCCCCTCACGGCCGCGGCCACCACATGGGTCCTCTACCAGCTCGTCCGCCGCGCCACCGGCGACAAACAGGCCGCATGGGCCGCCTGCCTCCTCAACCTCACCCCGGCCTTCAATCACGCCGCCATCTTCCTCCGCCCGGAACTTCCCGCCATCTTCCTCCAGCTCTGCGGCATGGCCGCGCTCTGGAAGGCCCTCCACCGCGCCTCCAGCTGGGACTGGCACTGGGCCCTCGCCGGAATCCTCTTCGGATTGGCCTTCTACTCATGGCCCGGAACCTTCTGGAGCCTCATCGCCACAGCCACCCTCCTCGCCGGAGCCCGCCGCTGGCGCCGCCACATCTTCCGCCCGGGCTTCTGGATCCTCCTCGCCGACGCCGCACTCTTCGCATGGCCCATCTGGCACTGGAACCAGCAGCATGCCATGGCCGGATTCCACCGCTGGCACGAACTCATCCGGCCCTCCCAGACAACCAGCTGGCTCGGTCCTTTTTTCCTGATCGCCAAATGGAGCCTCGCCCTCACCCCTCTCATCTTCGCCGCTACCGTCTGGGCCATCTCCCGCGGACTCCAGCGGTGGAACTCCAGTGACGCCGGACGCTTCTTCGCCGCCTTCTCCCTCGTTCCCTTCGCAGGCGCACTGGCCGCTTCCCTCGGCGGCGGCCACGCCACCAACTGGATCGCCCCTGCCCTCCCTGCCCTCTGCGCCCTCACCGCATGGGCATGGGACGACATCTCCCCTCAGAACATCACGCGCCGCCAGCGCCTCCAGTGGCTCAGCGTCCTCCCAGCCTTCATCCTCACCCCCATCGCCCTCGAACCCGATATCCTCCGCCTCGCCGGCCTCACCATCCCTCCGAGCCGCGAACCCTCCCGCTCATGGCGCGCATGGCAAACCACCACCTCGGAAGCCTCCCGCATCATCGCCGCCGCCCTCCCCCAGGCTGAACTCGATTCCCGTGGATCCCGCCGCCTCTTCCTCATCGCCGATTCCCCGGACCTCGCCTCCATCCTCAGCCTGCACCTCCCCCGCAACCTGCCCGTCCGCCGCCCCACCCCATCCCACCCTCTCGTCCACCCCATCGCCTCCACCATCCCCGATTCCTCCTACCACTTCTGGCCGCGCTACGACTCCATCACCAGCGGCCGCAGCTTCTTCGCCGGATGCACCGCCCTCTTCTTCACCGAATCCACCCAGAGCGAACCACCACCGGAAATCTCCCGCGCCTTCACCTCGTGGCGTACCCTCGCCGTCTTCGACACCAACGCCAGTCAGCTGCCCATCCGCCGCACCACCGTTTTCGCTTGCTACGGCTACACCGGAATCCCTGAATGATCCCCATGCCCACCAGCCAGGCCCCCTCCCTCTCCATCGTCATCCCTCTCTACAACGAAGAGGAAAATGTCGCCGCCCTCACCGACGAAGTGGCCCGCGCCATCCCCCATCAGGATTGGGAACTCATCTACGTCGATGACGGCTCGACAGACCAGACCGTCGCCCGCATCCCCCGCCTCCCATTCGTCCGCATCCTCGAATTCACCAGCAACAGCGGCCAGTCCGCCGCCATGCACGCAGGCATCCACGCCGCCAGAGGCCAACTCATCGCCCTCCTCGATGGCGACCTCCAGAATGACCCCGCCGATATCCCGAAACTCATCGCGGAAATTGATAAGGGCTTCGACCTCGTCTGCGGCTACCGCGCCAAACGCCGCGATTCCACCTTCCGCCGCCTCCAGAGCCGCGTCGCCAACTGGGTCCGCAGCCGCTTCACCGGCGACGGCGTCCGCGATACCGGATGCTCCCTCAAGGTCATGCGCCGCGAATGCCGCAACGCCCTCATCCTCTTCCGCGGCATGCACCGCTTCATCCCAGCCCTCATCAAGGGAGCCGGCTTCCGCCTCACCGAAATCCCCGTCAACCACCGCCCGCGCCTCCACGGAGTCAGCAAATACGGATTCGGCAACCGCGCCTTCCGCGCCACCCGCGACATGTTCGGTGTCCGCTGGCTCCTCAGCCGCCAATGCCACTACCAGCTCCGCCACCCGGACGCCTAATCCCGCCGCACCCGCGGACTTGCCGCCGCCGCCGCACCAGCCATCATTTCCCCATGCCTGCTCTGCGCACCCTCACCCCTCTGCTCGCTGCCCTCTGCTTCCTCCCCGCAGCCCCAGCCGACGCTCAGCAGAATGCCCTCGCCAAACCCCTGCGGAAATTCGACCGCAATGGCGACGGACGCCTCGAGGGCTACGAACTCCGCCTCGCCAGACAGGCCCACAACCGCGGCGGCCGCCCCGCCGAACCGAATCCCGGACGCTGGCGCGACATCCTCGAACGACTCGAACGCGAATTCCTCCGCCGCCGCGAAAAGGACTTCGATACGGACCACAATGGCCAACTCAGCGACCAGGAACGCCAGCAGGCACGCTCGGTCTGGCGGAAAATCGCCACGGAAATCACCGCCCTCCGCGACGACATCACGGCACGCTACGACCGCAACGACGATGGCGAACTCAACGACGACGAACGCAGTGCCTCCCGCGCCGAAAGCGAACGCCGCCGCCGCGAAATCGAAGAAACCATCATGGCCGCATGGATGAGTCCCAATCCCCGGCCCTGATGCTCCCGTTCCTCAGCAAATTCCGCATGCATCCATCGCCCGCACAGCCTAGGCTCATCCCCCAGTGACTGTTCTCGCGATCACCAGCCAGAAAGGAGGCGTCGGCAAAACCACCGTCTCCGTCAACCTCGCCTACTCCCTCGCCCGCCGAGGCTGGCATACCCTGCTCATCGACACCGATCCCCAGGGCTCAGTCGGCCTCTCCCTCTCGGAAAAAGCCCGTAAATGCCGGGGCTTCTACGACGCCATCAATTCGGGTGCCTCCGCCGAATCCATGATCCTCGCCACAAGGCTCCCGGAACTGCGCATCCTCACCAGCGGACACCCCCACGGATTCTTCGAAGCTGTCCAGCAGGGCATCGATGCCCCCGCCGCCCTCCAGCGCATCACCTCCGAACTCCGCTCCCGCCAAGGCTTTGATGCCATCCTCATCGACACCCCGGCCGGACTCGCCGGCATCACCGGCGATGTCCTCCGCACCGCCGACGCCGTCCTCATCCCCCAGCAGGCAGAACCCCTCGGCATGCGCTCCATTCCCCAGGTCCTCCACGCCATCCAAAGCCTCCGCTCCAAAGGCTCCCCCCTCGAAGTCGCCGGCATCCTCATGACCATGGTCCAGCAGGACCAGCGCGAAAGTACCGACGTCATCCGCGAACTCCGCTCGCTCCTTCCCGCCAGACTCCTCCTCAATACCCTCATCCCACGCGACCCAGCCTTCATCCGCGCTTCCGCCGTCGGCGTCCCCGTCGCCCTCCTCTACCAGCAACCCCCTGCCGTCGCCCACGTCTTCGATCAGCTCGCCGCCGAACTCGAACCCAGACTGCGCCTAGCCCGCTCCCGTCCCCAGTCCCATGAACACACTAAACTCATGGATTGACGCCGAAGCGGTCAGCGGGCTCGGCAAGGCCCTCGCCACGCCGCATCACGACGCCAACCCAGCCCCGGCCCCCACGGCCGATTCCACGCCAGCCGTGGAGCTTTCCCCGGACGATTTCCACACCGCGGACCACTTCGCCCCGGCTCCCTTCCCGGACCCGGAATCACCGGCTTCCCTCCCCCTCCGCCAACTCCTGCGCTCCATCCGCGAAAAAGCAGAACTCTCCGGCCTCATCACGCAAGGCAGCACCGCCCCGGAACCGCAGGAACGGCCCGAAGCCGCCCACGCTCCCCTGCCAGTCACCGCAGATCCTGATTTCCCGACCCCGTCCACCCCGTCCACCCCGTCCACCCCGTTCACCCCCCCGCTCGGCACCCTCGCCACCCGCGTCCGTGCCCTCGCCGACTGGATCCGGCGCCAGACTTCCACCCACGAACTCTTCATCGCCGATTCCCAGGGGAACCCCGTCACGGACCGGCCCGCCAGCCCGGAACTCGTCACCGCCGCACTCGTGGTGTCCGACTCGTCCCGGCGCGCCCTCCAGCACCTCCCGCATGCAGGGGACGCCGCCATCCACATCGATCTCCCGGACGACCGCAGTCTCTGCATCATCTCCGCACAGACTTCCCTCGGCACCTTCTGCCTCGGCCTCGTCACCAGCGCACCGCTCGCAGCCCGCACCGCCCAGCGCTTCCGCCTCGCTCTCCGCACCGCCGTGGAAACGGAACCACCCAGCCGGCGCGAACGCTGGTAGCCTCTTCCGCCAACCCCACCATGCGATGCCTCCTGCTGATTCTCCTGCTCAGCGGCCTCTCCTCGTGCCGGCTCCTACCCGTCAGCACGGTTCCCACCCTCAGGCTCCCCCACAGCCCCGCCATCCGGATCCCCGGAACTCCCAAGGACCCCGCCACCACCGCAGCCGCTGCCCACCGCACCAGCCAGCCACTGGAAAAACTCGCGCTCTGCCTCCTCACCCTCGAAGGACTCGCTCCCTTCCAATCAAAGGCGGCCAACCGCCTGCGGTCGGACATGACCGGCCTCGCCGCATCCATCTGGCCGACCGCCGCCACCACCGTCTCCACCGGCGGACGAACATGGCAGGTCCTCCCTCACCCGCTCCCGCGCATCCCCATCACCACAGCCGCGCTCTCCCGTCCCACCGGCCCGCTCCACCACTTCCGCCGCAGGGGCGCTGGCACCCCCGTGCTCTGCGGTCCCATCACGGAACCCGACGCCTTCCCAGGCGGCCTCTGGTTCTCCCGCACCGCTACCATCCACATCGCCGAAAATACCGCCAGGCTCAACCTCATCGACCCGGCCCACGCCACGGAAGAAACCGCCGCGGAATGGACCCTGCCGTGGGCCCGCATGTTCAGCGCCGCTTCCCCACTCGACCGCCGCAAGTTCCCAGATGTCTTCCGTCCAGGCAAAAACCCCAACGGAGCCCACATCTACCGCCTCACCCCATGGGACCCGGATAAACGCATCCTCCTGCTCGTCCACGGCTTCTTCGACACCCCCCACATGTGGCGCTCGGTCGTCAATGACCTCATGCGCCACCCGGAAATCGCCCGGCACTACCAGCCATGGGTCTTCTCATGGCCCACCGGTCTCCCCCTGCTCACTGCCGCAGCTTCCCTCCGCCGCGAACTGAACGACGCCCTCGCGACCGCCGACCCATCCGGCGCTTCCTTCGCCGCACAGCATATCACTATCGCCGGCCACAGCATGGGCGGCCTCCTCGCCCGCACACTCGCCAGCTCCAGCGGTACATCCGTCTGGCACGCCCTCTTCACCCTGCCACCCGACGAACTCCCCGCAGACGCCGCCGACCGCGAAGCCCTCCGCGAAGCCTGCTTCTTCTCGACAGACCCACGCGTGGAACGCCTCATCTTCCTCTGCGTTCCCCACCAAGGCAGCGGCATCGCTTCCAGCATCATCGGCAGTTCCCTCGCGCGCCTCCAGGATATCCCCGCCAGCGTGGCCGGTCCGGTGGTCCGACTCCTCACCTTTCACCCGCATGTCCTCCAGCCGGACCTCCTCGGCGATGCCTTCCAGCCACTCCACGCCAGCATCCCGGACCTGCGCCCCAACTCGCCCGCCCTCCGCGCCCTCCGCACCCTGCCCCTGACCACGGAACACCACTCCATCATCGCCCTCCGCTTCCCATGGCCCGCCCAGTGGAACTCGGACGGAGCCGTCTCATGGCAGAGCGCCCACCTTCCCTCGGCCCGCTCGGAAACACTCGTCCGCGGCGGCCATCAGTCCTATTCCTCCCGCCGCGCCCTCCTCGCCCTCCGCCACATCCTCGCCGCCCCGCTCAACCCGCCCAGCCGCCAGCCATGAAAACCGCCTCTGCCGTCTTCTCCTCTGCCCTCCTGCTCGCCTTAGCCCCGGCCAGCACCGCCCACGAACCAAAACGGCTCGTCCCTCCCGTCGGCAGCAAACTCGCAGAGGCAGACCGCGCCGCCCTGTCCGCAGAACTGGCCACCCTCACCACCGACTTCCAGAGCCTCCCCCGCAAAGCCGCCAACGCCAACGCAGAAGTCTTCCTCAAAGCCGTCCGCTACGCCCTCGACCTCGGCGAATTCTTCAAACCAGACGACGCCACCAAGGCCCGCCGCCTCCTCGCGGAGGCCGCCACCCGCATCGCCGCCCTCCGCAGCGGCGCATCCCCATGGCTCTCCGCCAAAGGCCTCGTCACCCGCGGCTACTACAGCCCCATCGACGGATCCGCACAGCCGTTCGTGCTCGAAATCCCAGACGACGCCCCCGCCACCAGCTCCCCCGCATGGATCTGGCTCCACGGCCGCAGCGACTCCGGAACCGACCTCCACTTCCTCCACGAAAGGATGCAGAAAAAAGGTCAGTTCCACCCAGCCGGCACTATCATCGTGCACCCCTTCGGCCGCTTCTGCACCGGATACAAGAATGCCGGCGAACAGGACGTCATCGATGTCCACAGCCTCCTCGTCCGCGAAAAACGCATCGACCCAGCCAGATCAGCCCTCGCCGGATTCTCCATGGGCGGGGCCGGCGCATGGATGATCGGTGCCCACTACACCGACCGCTGGACGGTCGTCCACACCGGAGCCGGATTCGTCGATGTCCGCCGCTACCGCAACCTCTCGGACGCCGACATCAGCCAACTCCCTCCATGGGAAGTATCCCTCTGGGCCCAGAACGATGTGCCCACCTGCGTCCGCAACCTCCTCAATCTCCCCGTGATCTCCTACAGCGGCGAAAAGGACCGCCAGCGCGCCTCGGCAGAAATCATGGCCGCCGAATTCCAGAAACAGGGAGCCGCCCTCACCCACCTCATCGGCCCGGACACGGAACACAAATACGAACCGAATACCCAGCGCCAACTCACTTCACTCATCCAGGAGGCCCTCCTCAAACCCCGCGCAACACCCTACCCTCTCCGCCTCTCATGGCAGGGCCAAACCCTCGACTACCCCCGGCTCCACTGGATCAAAGCCACCGGCCTCACCCGCCACTGGCAGGACGCACGCATCGACGCACGCATCGACCAGCCCATCCCGCAGGCGACCACCGCCGAAATCACCACGGCCAATGTCTCGTCCCTCCTCCTCACATCTCCAGACAACCAGCCCTTCCCCACCAGCCTCCGCATCTCCATCGATGGCCAGGCCCTCACCGGCGGCGGCGGAGCCAAATCCATCCTCCTTTCCCACCACAGCGGCCGCTGGCACACCGGACCCGATCCCAAAGCTCCCACCCTCCGCAAGAAACCCGGTCTGCAGGGACCCATCGACGACGCCTTCACCTCTCCCTTCCTCTTCGTTCTTCCAGACCAACCCTGCCTCTCCCCAGCCACGGAAGCATGGACCCAACACGAAATCGCCTACCAGACAGCACGCTGGAAATGGCTCATGCGCGGCGACCTCCGCTCCCGCAAAGCCTCGGAAGTCTCCGCAGACGACATCCGCCGCTACCACCTCATCCTCTGGGGCGACTCCACCGCCAATGCCCTCACGGCCAAAGTCATCCCCCAGCTTCCCATCCAGTGGAACAAGGACGGCGTCACCGCCGGAACCCGCTCGTTCTCCGGCCCTCACCTGATCCCCGCACTCATCTATCCCAACCCCCTCAACCCGGACCGCTACGTCGTCCTCAACAGCGGCCTCACGTTCCGCGAATCCCACTCGTCCACCAATTCCCTCCAGAATCCCAAACTCCCGGACTGGGCCGTCATCGATCTCCGCACCCCTCCAGACGACGAATCCCCTGGCCGCATCGAAGCAGCCGGATTCTTCAGCGAATCATGGCAACTCACCCCCTGAACGCCACTCGTCAGGCCCCACCAGACCGCTGCCGCCGACGCCACTGATCCCGGAAGGTCTCGGCCGGCAACTCAGGCAACTCCCGCGCCGCCGTCCACGCCCGCACCGGATCCCACCCGCCTCCCTCAAGAAACACCCGGTGCAGCGGCCGTAGCCAGCGCGATACCCGCAGCACACCGCGGTAAAGCCACGGCCGCCGCATCACTGCCCCGAACCCCTTCCAGAGCCACCGCTCCACCCCGCCACGCTCAGCCGCCGCATTGCGCCGATTGTGCAGCAGATGATGATGCAGATCAATCTTCACCGGACACGTCTCCGTGCACGCCCCGCAGAGCGATGACGCCCCGGAAAGATGCTTCCATTCCTGCAGCCCGCGCAGATGCGGCGTAATGACGCTCCCCACCGGCCCCTGATACGTGGTCCCATAACTCAATCCGCCAATCGCCCGGAAGACCGGACAGACGTTGAGACAGGCCCCGCACCGGATGCAGTGCAGGGCATCCCGCTGCTCCGCATCCGCCAGCAGCTCGGTGCGCCCATTGTCGAGCAGAATGACATGCCATTCCTCCGGCCCATCCTGCTCACCCGGCCGACGCGGCCCACCATAAAGCGTGTTGTAGCAGGTCATCGGCTGACCCGTGCCCGCTGTCGCCAGCATCGGCAGAAACAATGCCAGATCCGCCATCCGCGGCACCACCTTCTCAATGCCCACCAGCGAAATCATCACCCGGGGCAGCGCCGCCGTCAGCCGCGCATTCCCCTCGTTCTCCGTAATCGAAATCATCCCAGTATCCGCCACCAGAAAATTCGCCCCCGTGATCCCGATGTCAGCCTGCACATACTTCTCCCGCAGCACCCGCCGCGCAATCATCGTCAGTTCCCCGGGATCAGTCACCGCCTCGGTCCCGAGATGCTCCCGGAACAGACCGCTGATCTCTTCCCGGCTCAGATGCATGCACGGAAAGACAAAATGATAGGGCGCTTCGTCCTTCAACTGCTGAATGTATTCCCCCAGATCACTCTCGACCACGCTGAAGCCAAGCGACTCCAGCAGCGGATTGAGATGTATCTCCTCGGAGGTCATCACCTTCGATTTCACAATGCGCCGCGCCCCATGCCCGCGGATGATGCCCACCATCACGGCGCGCGCCTCGTCCGCATCCCGGCACCAGTGCACCTTCGTCCCCCGCGCCACCGCCGCCGCCTCGAACTGCTCCAGATGATCCGCCAGCCGGTTCACCGCACTCCATTTAGTCTCCGCCGCAGCCTGCCGCGCCCGCTCCCACGACCGGAACGCCTGCTGCCGCGGACCCCGCGCCGCCTCATACTTCCCCATGGCCGCACCAATCCTCCGACGGTGCACAAGGTCCCCGGCCACCCTCGCACTCTCCCCACGGAAGATGGAAAACGGACTGCTCATGACCTCTGCACCAGTACTTCCGCCAGATGCATGGTGTGCAGCGGACGACCCCCGCGGTCAAGCAGACCACGCAGATGGAGCAGACAGCTCGCATCATTGCTCACCATCACATCAGCCCCCGTCGCCAGCGCCGCCCCGCACTTCTCCTCCCCCATCGCCACCGAAATCGCAGCGTTCTTCACCGCAAAACTCCCTCCAAAACCACAGCAGTCACCCCCTCCAGCCATCTCCACCAGCTCCAACCCCCGCACCGCCCCCAGCAGCTTCCGCGGAGCACTCCAGATCCCCAGCTCCCGCAGCCCATGGCAGCCATCATGAAACGTCACCCGACGCCCGAAACTCGCCCCCACATCCGTCACCCCAAGCCGCTCCACAAGGAATGCCGAAAACTCCCACACCCGCCCCGCAAGCTCCCGCGCCGCCATTTCCTCCCCCGCACGCCCCGCAAACATTTCTCCATAGAATACCTTCAGCATCGCCCCGCACGACCCACTCCCGATCACCACCGCTTCCGCTCCCTCCAGCGCCCGCACCACCGGCCGCGCCATCGCCCGCGCCTCATCCCAGTAACCGGAATTAAAAGGAGGCTGCCCACAGCAGGTCACCCCCTCAGGCACATCCACGTCATGCCCCAGCTCCTCCAGCACCCGCACCATGCTCATCGCCGCCGCCGGATACACGGCGTCCATGAAACACGGCACAAACAGCGTCACTCTCATCTCATCATCATACGAGCGGTGCCGCCGGCCTTTCCTTCAGGAATTCAGCCAACGGCACCGCCCGCTGCAGTTTCTGAATTCTCAGTACTCCCGGTTCGTCTTCTTGCCCGGCTCAGGCACCGGATACCGACCATCCGCATCGGACATCACCGGAGCCGGCCCATCCGCCGTCATCTTGTCGACATCAGGCGCAAATTCATGCTCGTGATTGAGCATCTGCTCGAACGTCACGTCACGGCCAGTATGCGCCGCCATCCGCCCCATGCTCGTCGCCACCGAAGCCTCCACCCCACGGCGCACTTCGTTGTACGGCGTGTCGTTGATCACCGCCGCCGCAAGGTCATCCCACTCGAGCTGATACGGATTCTGCTCAGGCTGCGGAAACGCCCATTTCTCAGTCCCACGCTTCATCACATGATCCCCGAAGATCTTGCACTTGCCCGGCGTGTGCCCCGCCGTGCTGATCACCGCAGACCCCTTCGTGCCATGCGCATAGGACGCCTCTTCCTGCTTCGCCCCAATCATGGTGCGCCCATCCAAATGTAGCTTGCTGCCGTCATCAAAGGTATACTCCACGGAATACGAATCGAAATTCTGATCAATGTATTCCCCGCGGTAATGACGCCCACCCACCGCATGCGCCTTCACCGGCCACTTGTTCTTCATCCAGCAGCACTCATCCACAAAGTGAATGTAGAAGTCACTGTATAAACCACCGCTCGCCCACAGAAAACTGTGGAACCGCTCAATCTGATACATCACCTCGCTCTTGTCCGCTGGCTTCCGCGTCGAAAAACACGAAGCCACCGGCCCATGCATCCGATACGTCCGCATGGATAGAATGTCACCAATCTCGCCATCCTGAATCCGCTTCCACAGTTCCTGACGCGCACGGCAGTGCCGCACCATCAGCCCCACCCCGCACTTCAGACCTTTCTTGTCAGCCTCATCCGCCAGCGCCAGCATCCGCCGCGAGGTCGGCCCGTCCGCCGTCACAGGCTTCTCCATGAATACATGCAGCCCGCGCTCGATCGCATACTGAAAATGCACCGCCCGGAAAGCCAGCGGCGTCGTCAGAATCACAATCCCTCCAGGCTTGATCGCATCCATCGCTTTCTTATAAGCATCAAATCCAAGGAACCTCCGGTCCTCGGGCACATCCACTTTCCCCGGCTTGTTCTGATACTCGTTCGACAGGGCCTTGTGACTCTCATTGAGCTTGTACGAAAACACATCGGCCATCGCCATGAGCTTCGTCGGCAGACTCACCACATCGAGGGCATTCTTGGCCGCACCAGACCCCCGGCCACCACAGCCCACAAGGGCCACTCCCACCGTGTTGTCCTCCGCCGCAAAGACATGCGGCAGACTCACTCCGGCCAGGGCTGACGTGACTCCGGCCTTCTTGAGGAACCGCCGGCGGGTGGAATTCGGGAGAATCAGGGATGTTTCAGGTTGCATAAGGCTGGGAACGTTGCCGTCCCGCCCATACGGAAGGCAAGCACAACTTCTTCCGGGTCCCCGGCGAAGTTTCAACGAACCGACCCCGCCGCACCCTCAGCGCTTCTCCACCATCGCCGTCCGCCCATCCTGATGACCATACCGCGATGGCAACTCCTCACGGCTCCGGAAAAATGGCACAATGAGATACTGTCCCTCATGCACTCGGTCCTTCGCCCCCAGCCGATTCAAGGCCCGCAGCTCCGCCGGCGTCAGCAGAAACTCCCGCGCCAATCCCTCCAGCGTATCCCCCTTCCTCACCTGATACCCCGTCCGCACCCGGTCGCCCTCCAGCGCCCGGCTCAGCGCCGCCACGTTCACGTCCTCCACAGCCTCGTTCCCAAGCGCCACCGGATACACCGGGGCCGCCGCAGACCGTACCGGAGCCCCCTCGCTCTTCACCTGCACCCCCGGGACACAAACCCGCTGACCCACCCGCAGCGGCCCCGAAGCCAAACCTGGATTCGCCTCCCTCACCTGCGCCAGACTCACATTGTACTTCGCCGCAATCCCCGAAAGCGATTCCCCACGCTCCACCTCATGATAACCAGTCCGCCCACCACTCCGCACCACCACACTCCGGTTGTCCCCACCCTTCGCACCATCCCCACGCAGCCGGAGCTTCCGCCCCACCACCAGCACATCCCCCTCAGCCATCCCATTCCGCTTCATCAACTCCCCCACCGGAATCCCATACGACCGACTCAGCCTACTCAGACTGTCCCCCGCACGCACCTCATGCTCCTCCGGCACCACGACACTGGAATTCCCCTCCCGCCCAGACTCGCCCACCACGGATTTCTTCGCTTTCCCCTCCTCCACCGTCTCCGGTACTGATCGCTCCGCTTTCTTCCCAGCCGATGATCGCTCCACCACCACCCCACGCTTTCCCCCAGCCCCCGGCAAGGTCAGCCGCTGCCCCACAAGGAGACGATCAGGCTCAATCCCCCGGTTAATCCTCAACAACTCACCAACACTCACCCCGCTCTTCCGCGCAATCTTCGCAAGGGTCTCGCCCTCCCTCACCACATGCTGCCCCCACACCTCCCCTGAACCACACACCCCCACCAACAGCAGCAGCCAGCCGCTCAGCAGCCTCACCCCGCCAGCCCGGAAAACGATGCTTCGTTCTTTCATGATTTCCCAAATACCGTAATTTCAAAGTTTATCAAACTTTTTCCGTTTTCTGGAATTTTTGCTCCATGCCGCCGCGCGCACAGCCCCGCCCTCCCTCTCCCCTCCTCCGGGCGGTGCTGCTCATGCTGCTCTCAGCCACCGCCATCTTCTGCGCCCTCAAGGCCGCCGCACTCCTCGAAAACGCTCACCCTCAGCCACTCGCCGAAGCACCCGTCCTCCCTGCCCCGCCCCCCGCTCCCATCCCCGCACCCCCACCCCCCACTCCCCCGGATCCCGATATCCTCATCGACCCCGGCCACGGCGGAGCCGACCCCGGACGCATCGGCAAGGACGGCCAGCACGAAAAAAAATGGGCCCTCGAAGTCGCCACCTCGCTCGCCACTCAGCTCCGCAGCGCCGGATGGAAGGTCTCCCTCACCCGTACCGACGACTCCACCCTGCCCCTCGCCGACCGCAGCCTCATCGCCAACCGCTCTCCCCGGCTCCTCTTCGTCAGTATCCACTTCAATGCCGGCGACCCCGCAGCCTCCGGCCTAGAAACCTATTTTTCATGGCCCCGCCAGCCGGAAATCATGGCCCGACTTCACTCCCTCGCAGGCATGTCGGACGGCGCCATCCTACCCCCCGACGGATCCGAAGCTCTCGCCACCTCCATCCAGAACGCCGCCTGCCTCGCCACCGGCTCCCGCAACCGCGGTATCCGCAACCGACCGGAACTCTCCGTCACGAGCCGCTCGCTCTGCCCCTCCGTCCTCGTGGAATGCGCCTTCCTCACCCACCCCACGGACGCCCGCAACGTCGCCAGCCGACCATGGCGCCAGCGGCTCGTCACAGGCCTCACCGCCGGAATATCATCATGGCTCCAGTCAGCCGGATACCAACCCCAGTCGCACCCGGCTCCCCCATCCAATCCCTGAACCGCCACCTGCCATGACCCTCCTCTCCAGCGCGGAAATCGAAGCCCTCCTGCCGTCCATCCCGGCATGGCATCAGGACGAGTCCAAAATCATCCGCACGTTCCGCTTCGCCTCGTTCCCCAGCGCCCATCAGCTTCGTCTGCGAGGTGGCCCACGTGGCCGAAGCTCTCGACCATCACCCGGATATCCTCATCCAGTACCGCTCGGTCACCCTCACCCTGACAACACACTCCGCCGGCGGACTGACCACTCTCGATTTCCAGACCGCCAGCGCCATCGAAGCCCTCCCCAGCGGATCCCCAGCCAGCAGACCGGATCAACGGTAACGTCAGCGACCCGACCGCCAGACGTCGCGCACCATCACCACAAGCCCCAGCCAGATCACCGCGAAACTGGCCAGCCGCAGCATGCTCACCGGCTCGCCATACACCAGCGACCCCATCAGAAACTGAAGGCTGGGAGCCAGAAACTGCAGTAGCCCTACCATCGCCAGCGGCAGCAGCCGCGCCGCTTTCGCAAAGGCCAGCAGAGGAATGGTCGTCACCGGAGCCAGCGCGGCCAGCAGCAATCCCTGCCGCACGTCCCCCGCCAGCACCGCCGGTGGATGCTGCCACATCCACACCAGCGCCAGAGGCAGCGCCAGCAGCGATTCCACCGCCAGCCCCTCCAGCGAATCCAGCGGTGCCATCTTCCGCAGCAGCCCATACAAGGCAAACGTCCCGCACAGCACCAGCGCCACCCACGGCAATCCCCCCACCGCCAAGACCTGCATCCCCACACCCACCGCCGCCAGCCCCACCGCCACCCACTGCGTCACACGCAACCGCTCGCCCAGCACCAAGGCCCCCAGCCCGACATTCGCCAGGGGCGTCAGAAAATACCCCAGACTCCCCGTCACAATCTGCCCGTTCTGCGTCGCCCACACATACGCCAGCCAGTTCCCACCCAGCAAAGCTGCCGTAATCACATGCTGCCCCAACACCCGCGGCCGCCGCAGCGCCGCACCCACCACTCCCAGCCGACCCCGCCACGCAAGAATCAGCAGCAGCAACGGCACGCAGCAGACAGCACGCAGCACCACCACCTGATCCGCTCCCAGCCAGTCAATCTGCTTCCAGAAAACCGGCAGCAGACCCCATAACCCAAAGGCCGCGACCCCATGCCACCAGCCTGCCCGTCGGGATACCATCGATGCCTCGTTGCTCATGAATCAGGGGGATGCCGCAGCTGCCCTCTCCCCCAGAACCCAGCACCGCATCCCGCGCCACAAGGAATTTCCCGATTTGCCCACGCCACTCTCCTCCCATACTCCACCGCATCCGCACTTTTCCATGAATGGTTCCCCGCCTGCCCCCGGATCGGTCGCATCCTTCCTCCTCGCCCTCAGGAACGGAACCATGGCCACCATTCCCATCCCGGAAGACAGCCACCACACCGCCTGCCTCGCCGCCACCGAAGCAGCCGCCGCAGCCGATTCCACCCTCAGCCAACTGCTCCTCTCATGGCACCACGAGGATGCCCTCCACATCGGCGGGCCTCCCCTCGCCTTCAAGGAAGCCTCCGCCCGCCACGGTGCCCTCCTCCTCTTCCGCGCCGCATGGTGCTTCCTCTTCCCCGCCACCCCGACAGAGGATGTCATCGCTCTGCTCACCCCGCAATCCCCCCACACCTCGGCTTCCGACCTCTGGTCCGCCGACCTCTGCCTCCACTGGCTGCCCGATCTCGCAAGGCTCTGCCAGCATTCCCATCCACCGGATGCGCTGCCCCTCGCCATCCAACTCGCCGCCGCCCGCTGGCCCCTCTCAGCAGCCGCTCTGCCCCCAGCCCACACCACCGTCCCACCTCACCCGTCCGCATGGGAATCCCTGACTTCTCACGCCGGACTCCGCCAACTCTTCACCGACCGCGCCCTCGCCGCTCAGTCCACCCAGCAACTCGCCCACCCGGAAATCGCCGCCACCGCCAGAATTTCCCCAGGCCCCGCCTGCCCGCAGCTCACCGCTCTCCTTCCTCCCATCGCCTCATGACTTCCGCCGCCGCCTCCGCAGCTCACCACCTCCAGCTCTCCATCCTCAATCCAATGAAGTCCGCCTTCGTGGGCAAGGACCTCATCATCGACCTCATGGGCGTCGCCCTCGCCTCAGGCGAAAACCTCTTCCTCCTCGGCCCACCCGGCACCGCCAAATCTGCCCTCATCCATCACCTCTCACGCCAGCTAGGCGCCCGCTCGTTCGACTACCTCCTCACCCGCTTCACGGAACCAAGCGAACTCTTCGGGCCCTTTGATATCAGACGCCTCCGGGAAGGCTATCTCGTCACCAACACCAACGGCATGCTCCCGGAAGCTGAACTCATCTTCCTCGACGAACTCCTCAACGCCAACAGCGCCATCCTCAACAGCCTCCTCACCATTCTCAACGAACACACGTTCCGCCGCGGCAGCGAATCCCATCCCATCCCCGCCCTCTTCATCGCCGCCGCCAGCAACCACCTCCCAGAAGAGGAATCCCTCCGCGCCCTCTTCGACCGCTTCCTGCTCCGAGTTCAGTCGCTGCCCACCCCGGATCACCAACTCGGCGCCGTCCTCGACGCCGGATGGCAAATGCTCGCCACCCCGCCATCCACAGCACCAGCACCGTCCCAGACGGATACCGTCCGCCTCATCCAGTCAGCCATCCCCCACGTCTCCCTCCACCCAGCCCGCGAAACCTGCCTCACTCTCATCCAGAGCCTCCGCACCGCCGGCATCAGGATCTCGGACCGCCGCGCCGTCCGCCTCCAGCGCGCCATCGCCGCCAGCGCCCTCCTCGCAGGTCGCACGGAAGCACGCCCCTCCGACCTCTGGATCATGGCCCACTCATGGGACCGCGAAGAACAAATCGAAACCGCCGCCGCCATCGTCGCCGCATGCCTCCGCACCCACGATCCATCAGAACACGACCACCCCCGCGCCTCCTCACTCCACGAACCAGACCCAGAAAGCCTCCGCCGCGAAATCGAAACCCTCACAGCCAGAATCAGAGAACCCTCCCCGGATCCCTCAGCGCCAGATACCCTCCGCACCCTCTCGGAACGCATCCAGTGGGTCCGCAACCCACTCCAGCGTTCCGCCCTCGAATCACTCTGCCAAGCCGCATGGCAGTCCCTCTCCGGAACTACACATCCACCTACCCCATGACGGTTCTCCGCCTCGCCAGCTGCCACCCGGACGCCCTCCTGCCCCACCGGAACCGACCCCACTGGACCTGCTGCACCACTCCCACGGCCACATGGCTGCGCCTCCCAGCCACCGACACCAGCCTCGCCGCCCAGATCCCCACCACCGGCATCTTCTCGGAAAACGCCAACGGTTCCCTCACCCCGCAAGCACTCTCCCTCCCCTCGGAACCACCCCCCGCAGGCCCATGGCTCCCCCTCACCGAACTCATCCCGGTCACCCCAGCCTCCTGCCTCCTGCCCGCCACCACGGAAAACAAGCTGCCTTTCCTCGTGTCGCATGCCGGCCCCACCCCCCCAGCCACCGCCCTGCTCGCCTCCGCATCGGACCTCCTGCACTGGGCCGCCTCAGCCTCGCGCTTCCGCATGCAATCCCTCACGTTCGCCGCCTCAACCTCCATGGCCTTCGTCCGCGGCACCCCCCTGCCCCCCATCAACGGAACCAGCTTCCACTTCGATGGCCCCCTCGCCATCCCCTCGGGTTACGCTCTCGCCGCACACCTCGACCCCTCATGGGTCGCCCGCACCATCCCCCTTCCCACCAACGCCATCGCCCTCGTCTTCCCCCCAGGCGAAGCCGAAATCATCGGACCGGAAGCCTTCGTTCCCCTCTCCCTCGCCGCCCTCCGACGCTCGTTCCCCGACACCCCAGCATGACCCCGGAAGCCATCAGCCTATGGCTCACCCCTCCAGATCACTACCTCTGGCAGTGGGACGAAGACGGCCATGCCACCTGGCGCGATGGCTCCACCATCGCCGTCCGTGAGGAAATCGCCGCGCTGCTCTCCTTCCTCGCCCCCTCGGGCCTCCCCCCTCTGGGCTCCCTCCTCCTTCTCATCATGGCATGCCAGGGCCGCGCCAGCCAAATCCACAGCGCTGCCCTCAATTGCGCCGCCCAGCACCCGGACTCCGGCCCAACCGCACCCATGGCCCGCATGATCACCACAGCATCCGTGATCCTCGATGCCATCAGCTCTCTCCCACCAGACCTCCGCTCCACCGCCACCGCACGCTCCCGTCTCGCCCTCTTCCTCTTCGGCGACGCCCTCGGGCTGCGCTCGCCGGACGACTCCTGCGCCATCGTCACCGCATTCCTCGCCGCCCCACGGCAGCACCCGGGACCAGCGCTCCCTCACGCCGAACCTGCGGGCCTCCGGCTCCAACGCGACCTCCGCATCCTCGCCGCAGTACAGCCTCTCGCCACAGACCTCGCCAACCGACTCACCACCGGTATCGCCTCCTCATTCCTCAACCCCGCTCAACTGCCCGAACCGCCCCCAGAACCCCTCCTACCCCAACTCGACCACCACCCCGACCCCACCCTGCGGGCCATCGCCACCGCCGCACGCCTCATCGTCGCCGTCACCTCCGTGCCTCTCCCTTCCGGCTCACAAGGACAACTCCCCGTCGGCGGCATCTCCGGAATCACCCACCGGGGTCAACTCGACCGACTCCTGCTCAGCGAACTGGCCCACGACGACCTCACCCTCCACGCCCGCCTCGCCACAGGCGAAGCCCTCTTCCTCGAACGCGAAGCCCCCCACACCCCCACCCCACGGCGCCGCACCATCCTGATCGACTCCGGCCTCCACACCTGGGGCCTCATCCGCATCCTCTCGCTCGCAGCCGCCATCAGCCTCTCCAATTCCACCCGCCCCTCCCACACCACTTCCGTCTCCTTCCATCTCAAAACCGGCCGCCGCTTCACCCCTGTGCCTCTCCGCACCCCAGGCGATCTCGCAAAAGTACTCGCTGAACTCCACCCTGACTCCTCCACGGACAAGGCTCTCATGGCATGGTCTCCACCAGACCACCCGGAAATATCAGACCTCTTCCTCATCACCTCGGATCCGCCTCCACCAGACTGCCCGCAGACATTCGACCGTCTCTGCCAGAAACTCACCGCAGCCGGAGCCCGCTGCTTCTCTGTCCTCATCGCCAGATCCGGTGCCGTCCGCATCTCCCGCCACTCCCCCGCCGGCACGATGCTCCTCTCCTCGGGACAAATCGACCCGCACACTCTCACCACACCCCTCCAGCAACCCACCCGGACACCACCGCCGCCCGCACCCGATCCCTCCGGACTGATGGCGAGCCTCGCCTTCTACCAGCACTTCCCCCCACCCCTCGCCTTCCCTCTCGCCATCCCCGCAGACGCCACCAGAACCGGACCGTCCAGCTGGGCCGCCATCAGCCGCGGCGGATTCCTCTTCCACTGGCCCCAGCCAAACGCTCCCGCCCACCCAGTCTCCAGACACCCACTGCCCCCGGCTACCCACCATATCATCACACGGGACCCTCACCACCAGGGGTGGATCGTCACCTCATGGCCGGACACACCTCTGTCCCATCCCGCCTTCCATACCATCGGCGCCAAAGGGGAAATCTCCTCCAGCACCGCACACCACCCCGTCGCCACCCCACTCCACGCAACCACCTCGCAGGGCACCATCATCCTCATTTTCGAAGATCATGCCGATGCCTTCCTCGCATCCGATGGCAGCCCTCGCGCCAGCCTTCCCCTCTCCCAGCCCATCACTCCGGACCGTATCGCCTTCGACCAGGACAGGCTCATACTCCTCTCGCCAGACGAGCCGGAACATCCCGACAGCACAGCCCTTCCCTCAGCCACCACCTCCCCGCCAGTCATCATGGCTCCTCCCCTCTCAGCCGGCTTCGACAGCGCCGGCCAACTGATCCTCCGCACCACCGGCTCACGCTGGCAGCTGGACCCAGCGGAACTTTCATGGCGGACCACCAGTAAAGTTCTCCTCGCCGCACCCAGACCATTCCAGCCTCTCCCTCAGAAGAACGACCACCCGGACCTGCCTCCTCGCTTCTATACAGCCGAATGGCATCCCGGCTGCCGCCTTGTCTTCGATACCCTCGGGGTCCTCCACCTCATCGCCCCAATCCCCGCCAACCCCATCGAAACCGCCATCCTCTGCGTCCTCGGACAACCAGCCACCCCATGGTCCCGCGACAGCCAGACCACCTCCACAAACGCTGCCGCTTCCCTCGCCGCAACCATCCGGAGATTCTCCCAGCTCGCCCGCCGCTCCGCATGAAGCCAGTCACCCCGTTCCTGCGCCCATCCGGCACAAGCCTGCCCACCGCCGCAGGATGGCTCCCCCATCCATCTCCCTCGTCATGGCTCGCCGAAGCCGTCCACATCAGCCGCAGAGACCCCGGCACCACCATCCAGATCTTCCCCACTCCGACCAGCCTCACCAACCGCTCGCCCTCCGGTGCCCTTCTCTTCCTCGCCGGGAACCATCTCCCTCCCGACCAGCTCTTCCAACCCCACACCATCCCCCTCGGCGAACCGTTCCCCGGCGTCTTCATCCCCACCAACGCCACCATCGTCCCAAGCCTGACCCCGGAGGAAATCACCCGCGGCTTCCCCTACCCCATCCAATTCCTCCACCCTTCCATCGGCCTCTGCGGCTTCCACCCCGAAGATGCCATCGACCCGGTCAGCCTCCTCGCGCCACCCACCATCCGCAGAACCCCATGGAACCTCGCAACCCCCGCTCCGCCTGAACCACCCCCACTCCACGGAATCTCCCTGACTCTGCCCCTCTCCAAGGACGAACCACCGGAAATCAACCCCGGCCACGCAACGCCCAACCCGCCTGCCAACCCACCACAGCCCCCCAACTCCTTCCTCCGCCGCACCGCCTCCAGCATCGGATCCCTCGGAGCCGAAACCCTGCGCCGCCTCGGCAGTTCAGACATCGCCAGCCGCCTCCATTCATGGAGCCAGCAGATCAACCCAGACATCGAGCGTCTGCGCGACTCGGAAATCAGCCGCCTCCTCTGCGACCTCGCCAACGACCCACGCAAGGCCATGCGCCGGGCCATGCCGCTCGTCCAACCCCACACCCCTCCCACGGGCCCCTTCAGACCACGCTCGGCCCGACTCCCCTTCCGCCCTAAGGATTGGAACCCGCACGCCCCTCCCGGAAAGCACCAGCGCTCGGATCGCTGGGGCCTCACCCCACACCAGTGCAACGCTCTCGAAGCCGCCTACCGCCGCGCCGCTTCCCTCGAGGCCTCCGCAGGCCACTGGATCAAGGCCGCCAGAATCTACGGAGAACTCCTCGGCGACTGGCCCCTCTGCGCCTCCATGCTCGAAAAAGCCAGCCTCTGGCACGACGCCGCCCTCCTCCACCGCGACCGCTGCCACAATCACCAGCGCGCCGCCGCCTGCTTCGAATCCGCAGGAGCCATCGACGACGCCGTCAAGTCATGGCTCGCCGCCGGCTTCCCATTGCCCGCCGCCGACCTCCTCACCCGCATCGGCCGCCACAGGGAAGCCCGCGACCTCTACGAACATGCCTGCAGCAGCTCCGGCTTCGACCCCATCCTCGCCGCTTCCATCCTCGAACAGAAACTCCACCGACCCGGCGAAGCCATCAGCCTCCTCAGACAAAGATGGTGCCATCAGGCAGATGCCGCCGCCTTCTCGGAATTCTTCGCCATGCTCTCCCGGCACGACCACCACCACGAGGCCCTCGCCACCCTCGCGGAACTGACTGGCAACCCGTCATCCCACCCTCGCCCCACCGCCGCTTTCCTCTCGTCCCTCCGCACTATCGCCTCGTCCTACCCACAACCCTCAGTCCGCTCAGCCGCCGCCAACCTCGCCCTCCACACCGCCGCCCGCTACCTCTCGTCACCCCAGCCACGCCCGACAGACGCCTCCGCCATCCTGCTCTCCCTCCACGCCTTTGCCCCGGACGATCCCCTTCTGCGCGACGATGCCCGCCGCTTCCTCTCCACCCATTACCCCGCAGCGCACTTCACCGCCGCCCACACCGAATCACGCCAGCCATCCGAAATCATCACCCCGCCGAGCAGTGATTTCATGGAAACAACCCAATGGTTCGCCCTCTCCTCCCGCGCAGACAGACTCTCGGCCGCAGGCCTATACTCCAATCACGCAGCCCCGCCCACCACGGTCGTCTGGCACTCCAGCACCCACGAAACCACTTTTCCCCCCGTTAAGCCAAGCCCCGCAGCATCCAAGGGACTCAACTTCGTGTCCACCAGCTTCCTCTCCATCTTCCACCTCCCGACCCAGTCACCCGGCTCCCCAAGCATCGTGTCATGGCACTCCCACACATCTCAAAACGCACGGACCACTCCCGCAGAGATCAACCAGCTCCAGAACGCCATCGCCATCGCTCCCGACCCTCACACCAGCGGATTCATCACCCTCTGCCTCAAATCCACTGGCTCTCTCGTCGCCGAATACTTCGACGAACGCGGATCACTCACCGCCTCCCACATCCTCCCCATCCACCCCGATAACGAAAATCACCAATGGCTCGCCGCCGCCCACCACCACAGCCTCTGGATCGCCCACGGCCATTCCGTCTGGTGCTTCCAACTCAAGGAAGCGCATGCCCACCACAACCTTCACACCTTCCTGCCCCACCCCATCACCAGCCTCACCACCCCAGGCCTCTCCCGCCAGAACCACGCCGCCGCCACCGACTCGGCCGGCCACCTCTGGATGCTCACCCCGCGCCTCCACTCATGGGGGATCGACCTCACCCACATCCCCTGCCCCTCGGCCTCCCTCGCCGCCTTCACCAATGACGGCTCCCTCTGCGCCATCACCCCCGACGGCGGCCTCGCCTTCGCTCCCGGCCATTACTCCTCCCCAGCAAGGCACCTCGCCTTCCCCCAGAACACTCCGCAGATCACCGCAGCCTGCCCCACCGGACCCCACTCCATCTCCTTCCTCTCCAGCAGTGGCACCATCTTCACCTTCATCCCCTGAACATCACCCGCCACTCCTCCGCCTGACCCGACGCCGCCGCCCAGCTCCACCAGCTCCACGCTCCACCATGCGCCGCGCCCGCCGCAATGGCTCAGGCAGCAGCAGCACAAGAAAAAAACCCGACGCCAGATACGCTATCCACAATCCCTCCTCCTTCGCCTTCCCCAGACTGGGCCGCAGGGCCTCCATAAGCGCAGGAACCCCCAAAAATGCCCCCAGCAGCAACACAGACCCCAGCAGCCAGTAAACCGCCCGGTCCCGCAACCCTCCCCTCCACAACACCCACACCCCGGGAAGCATCCCCAACCCAAAAACCAGCGCCACCACCCGCAGCACGGCCAGCCCCAGATAAATCACAGCGGATAACGGTCCCATGCGTCACAGAAAAATTCCAGCACCAAATCCTCGCCTCGCCCCCAACAGCGCAAAAGCGCGAAATTCTCCGCCCACTTCCCGCAGATTTCAGTTGTGACCAGCCCCGTCCCGTGCATTCGCTTCCCGTCCCCCGCAATGCTTTGCTCTCGTGGCGGAATTGGTAGACGCGTATGACTCAGGATCATATGGGGCGACCTGTGGAGGTTCGAATCCTCTCGAGAGCACCACTTTCCCGCTGCCCGCACGCAGCCTCAGGCGTTCCCTCACCCACATGCAGGATCCCGTCTTCGTTCAGAACGCCTTCGCGAAAATCGCCCGGCGCTACGTAATCACCAATCACGCCCTCTCCCTCGGCACAGATATTCTCTGGCGCCGCAAAGTCGCAAGGCTCGTCACAGAACTCCAGCCCGCCACCGTCCTCGACCTCGCCACCGGCAGCGGTGACCTCGCCGCCGCCATCCTCAAGGCAAACCCAGCCATCCAACTCACCGGAGCCGATTTCTGCGCACCCATGCTCGCCCATGCCCGCGAACGCCAACTCCCCGGCGTCCCCCTCATCGTAGCCGATGCCCTCCACCTCCCCTTCGCCGACCGCTCATTCGACTGCATCACCGTCGCCTTCGGCCTCCGCAACATGGCCTCATGGCCAGATGCCCTCAAAAGCATGCTCCGCGTCCTAAACCCCGGCGGTCACCTCGTAATCCTCGACTTCTCGCTGCCAACCCTGCCCCTCGTCCGACCACTCTACGCCGCCTACCTCAACCACGCCCTCCCTCGCATCGCCGGCCTCCTCACCGGCCAGCAGCATGCCTACCAGTACCTCGCAGGCTCCATCCAGCAGTTCCCCAGCGGACCCGCCATGTGCCAACTCCTCTCCTCCTGCGGATTCTCCCAGCCATCAGCCACCCCGCTCAGCCTCGGCATCGCCTCGGTCTACCACGCCTCCAGACCGCCCCTCCCTTGACGCCGCCCCCTCCCAGCCGCACCTGTCCTCACAATCGCCCAGACCACCCAGCCCCTTCCCTCCAACCCAGCATGCCCGCCAAATCACCCTCAACCGCCCCCACCAAGGCGGCCAAACCCTCCGCCAAAACAAAGGCGAAAGCCAGCCCCAAACCAAAAAGCCCTCCTCTCGTCGGCATCATCATGGGCAGCATCTCGGACTGGGAAACCATGGAGAATGCCGCCAAACTCCTCGCCGACTTCGGCGTCCCCTTCGAAACAAAAGTCGTCAGCGCCCACCGCACCCCGCACCTCCTCTACTCCTACGCCTCCTCCGCCAGAAAACGCGGCCTCCGCGTCATCATCGCCGGTGCCGGCGGAGCCGCCCACCTCCCAGGCATGACCGCCAGCCTGACCGATATCCCCGTCCTCGGCGTCCCCGTCGAAAGCAAAGCCCTCAAAGGCATGGACAGCCTCCTCAGCATCGTCCAGATGCCCGGCGGCGTCCCCGTCGCCACCTTCGCCATCGGCAAAGCCGGAGCCGTCAACGCCGCCCTCTTCGCCATCTCCATCCTCGCCCTCCACAGCCGCGAACTCGCCACAGAACTGATCGCCTTCCGCGACCTCCAGACCGAAAAAGTCATCGAATCCCAGTCGCAGCTCCCAGAATGAGGCGCACCAAAGGCCCCATCGTCCCCGGACAAACCATCGGCATCGTCGGCGGCGGCCAGCTCGGCCGCATGGCCGCACGCGAAGCCCGCCGCGCCGGCTACCGCGTCACCATCTTCACGGACGAACCCAACGGATCCCCCGCCGGCCAGTTCGCCGACAACGAAATCAATGCCAGCTACTTCGACGAAGACGCCCGCAGCCTCTTCCTGCGCGACGTCAGCGTCGTCACCGTCGAATTCGAAAACATCCCCAGCGCCTTCCTCGAACACATCGAAAGCCGCTCCCGCCTCCACCCCTCCCGCGCCGCCGTCACCACCTGCCAGAACCGCGAACGCGAAAAACTCTTCCTCCGCAAACACCAGTTCCCTCACGCCGACTTCGCCATCGTCACCGACGCCACCTCCCTCGCCGACGCCGTCCACCGCATCGGCACCCCCTGCGTTCTCAAAACCGCCGACTTCGGCTACGACGGCAAAGGCCAGCAGAAAATCACCGACTCCACCGACCTCGCCGCCGCATGGCAGAAACTCGGCACCTCCCGCGGCGTCGTGGAACAATGGGTCGACTTCACCGCGGAAATCTCAGTGGTCTGCGCCCGCTCGACCTCGGGCTCGCTGGCCGCCTTCCCCGTAGCCGAAAACATCCACCGTAACCACATCCTCGACGTCACCATCTCCCCGGCCCGCATCGACCCAGCCACCACCAAGGCGGCCACCGACCTCGCCGCCGCCATCGCCGACTCCCTCGACTACGTCGGTACCCTCGCCGTCGAAATGTTCCTCACCACCTCAGGAGCCATCCTCGTCAACGAAATCGCCCCGCGACCCCACAATTCCGGCCACCACACCATCGATTCCTGCATCACCAGCCAGTTCCAGCAGCAGATCCGCACCGTCTGCGGCTTCAACCCAGGCTCCCCAAGGCAGCACTCCCCAGCCGTCATGGTCAACCTCCTCGGCGATATCTGGCCAGCCCCGGAAAAACACCCGGACTGGTCACCAGTCCTCGCCGACCCAGCCTGCTTCCTCCACCTCTACGGCAAACGACTCGCTAAACCCGGCCGCAAAATGGGCCACTTCACCGTCCTCGGCGAAACCATCGACGACGCCCTCGCCCGCGCCACCTCGCTCCGCAGCAGCCTCGGCCTCCCACCCTTGCCGGAAGCCTGAACCACGCGCATCTCATGCCCGCCAAGCGACCGGAACCAGACGACCCCGCCCGCCCCGCGGACATGATCTCGCGCCGCTTCGGCCGCCGCCTCCGCCAGCTCCGGAGCGAACGCAACTGGTCCCTCGAAACACTCGCCAGCCGCAGCGGCGTGAGCCGCTCCATGATCTCCCAGATCGAACGCGAACAGGCCAACCCCACCCTCGCTGTCACCCTCCGCATCGCCCAGGCCTTCGGCATGCCCCTCGCAGAACTGGTCGACGCCCCCGGAGCCTCCGCCACCGTCCAGGTCATCCGCCACGACGACCGCGCCTACCACTACCGCTCGGACGACCTCTGCCGCCTCCGCACCCTCAGCCCGCTCAATCTCGAAAAGGACGTCGAACTGTACGAACTCCAGCTCGAACCCGGCGGCACCCTGCGCAGCGCCCCCCACTTCGCCGGCACCCGCGAATACCTCACGGTCGTCAAAGGCACCATCCGCGTCGAAAGCGGCGATGATTCGGATTCCCTGCACACCGGCGATTCCGCCAACTACCGCGCCGATATCCCCCACGCCATCATCAATGATGGCCCCCACGAGGCCCTCGCCATCCTCGTGGTGATCTACCGCTGAACCCGGAATCCCTCAGGCAGGGGATGCCGCCGGAAGAATTCCCAGATCACCGCATTCCCATCAATGTCCCGGGTCGACTTCCCGATGAAAGTCACCGTCGGCACCTGCCCCGGCCACGTGTGCCCACCACCACTCACCTGCAGCAGCACCACCTCGGCCCCGCCACGCCCCGGACCCCACACATGACGCGTCACCCGCGTCCCATCCCCCGGATCCACATCCGCCAGTTCCTCCCGCACCGCTTCCCCAGGACAACCGTTGAGCTGCGACCACGTCCGCACCGTCTCCTCCACCGACCGGAACCCCACCGCCCGCGGCCCCGCCCGCCCAGACCCACGGTACGGCACAATCCGATCAGCCGTCCCATGCACATGCAGCACCGGCACCGGCCGCAGCGGGGCTGGATCCGGCGTCGTCATGGTCCCCGCCACCGCCGCCACCGATGCAATCCGGTCGGATAATTCGGCGGCCAGCTTGTACACCATCATCCCGCCATTCGAAAGACCAGCCGCATGAACCCGCCGGCGGTCCACCGGCAGCTGCGATTCCAGATCGTCAAGCACCAGCCGGAGGAACCCCACATCATCGGGCTGACCCGATCCATCCCGACCCGGCACCCCTCCGGAATTCCACGTCAGAAAGGTCCCCAACGCTCCCGTCCCGTTCGGATACACCACCACGAAACCAGAACGCTCCGCCTCCGCATTCATCCCGCTGAACGAAACCATGAGCTTCCCATTCATGCCAGCCCCATGCAGCACCAGCACCACCGGCACCGGCTTCTCCCCGGACAAGCCCGCCGGCACATGCATCACATAACTCCGCTGCTTCCCTTCCCAGTCCACTCTGCGCAAATGTTCCCCGGGCCGCGGCAGCGCCGCCCCCGCAGCCTGACACCAAAGACAAAGAATCATCAGTATCCATTTCATGCCACTCAGCATGCCCGGTCCACACGCTCCACGCCAGCCGAATTCATGACGTCCCCAGCCACCGGCTGACAGGCCCCTCCGCCCCAGTCCGTTGCCTCTCCCCAGACATTTCCCATGAAACGCCGCGCCCTGCTCTCCCTTCTCCCGGCCGCCGCCCTTCCCACATGGGCAACCACCCCGGCCACCAATGCCACCAATGCCACCGACGCCCTGAAACGCGAAACCGTCCTCACCTACGCCCGCATCGTCCACGCAAACTACACGGACTGCCTCGCCGCCGCACGGTCCCTCCGCTCTGCACTCGCCAACCTCGTCGCCAAGCCCAGCGAGTCCACGCTCGACGCCGCACGGAAATCATGGACCGCCGCCCGCCGCCCCTACGGACTCTCGGAAGTCTTCCGCTACTACGCAGGACCCATCGACGACGCCGATGGCCCCGAACCCCTCCTCAATGCATGGCCCCTCGACGAAAGCTGGATCGAAGCCGTACCCGGCTCCCCCACCACCGGCATCATCGGCAATGACAAGGAATTCCCTTCCCTCTCCCCACAGCTCATCGCCGAACTCAACCAGCGCGACGGTGAAAAAAATGTCGCCTGCGGATGGCACGCCATCGAATTCCTCCTCTGGGGACAGGACCGCTCCACCAACGGCCCCGGCAGCCGCCCATGGACGGACTTCTCCACCGCACCCCACGCCAGCCGCCGCTGCCAGTACCTCCTCGCCTGCGCGGATATCCTCGTGCTCTACCTCGACGACCTCGTCCGCCAATGGTGCCCCGGCCAACTCGGCAACTACCGCGCCGTCTTCGAAGAGGATACCGCCGGCTCCCTCGAACGCATCCTCATGGGCATCATCTTCCTCAGCGGAACCGAACTCGCCGGGGAACGGCTCCAGGTCGCCTTCGATACCATGGAACAGGAAGACGAACAGTCCTGCTTCAGCGATACCACCCACCTCGACCTCATCGCCAATGCCGACGCCATCCGCAACGCATGGTCCGGCCAGTACTCCGCGTCCCCAGACCCCCCCATCTCAGGCAAAGGCCTCCGCGATCTCGCCAGCCACCTCCACCCAGCCATCGCCACCACCCTCGACAAGGCCATCACCTCCCTCACGGAACGCGCCCGCGCCATCCCTCCCCCATTCGATGCCGCCATCAGGGGATCCAATGACAGCCCCGGCCGCCAGGCCGTCTTCAGTCTCATCACCGCCGCCGAAGACGTCGCCATTCATGCCAAGGAACTCGCCTCGGCTCTCGGCTGCCGCATCCCAGACATCCCACCCGAAGACATCGAAGGCTGATACCACCCGCCTGCCCGGCACGGGCCGGCACTGGGCGATAGCCTCCCTTGCCTCGCCTTTTTCCTACTTCACGAAGAGGAAATCTGCGCCCTCCTGCTCGGACGGCGCGAACTGCTACCCTGGAGCCAGCGACTCGCCGGAGCTGCGACTCTCGGCTCATTTCAGCCTCCTCGCGCCGGAGTTGCTCCACGCTCCCGAAAACATCCGTCCCAGCTGTTCCCACGGACGAACGCTCCCATCAATCGGCACCGCGCACGAGGCACTCCAACGCAATGCGCAACCCGGCCTGCCCTTAAACCTTCAGTCACCGTGCTCTTCCTTTTCCCATTGATTCAGAGGCTCTCACCCAGTCATTTGAAAGAATCCCCCCCTTGACTTGAAGCCCCCCGTGATGAACCTCCAAACAGGGTTTCAGCGTCAACCTCAACAAGACATCGACCGCCGGAGTCAACTCCAAACCGCTTCACGGCGCACCTCTGCCCGTCCCACTTTCCGCGATCATGCGCCACCCTCAGATTTCCCAATGAAGAACTTCATCAAGAGCACTGCAAGGAAACTTGGTTACGACATCCGCCGCCTTGAAACTGTTACACCCTCATCCCGTTCCTCAGGCTTCACCCTCTTCAAATACCACAAGCCGGATGGATCATTCGATTACGATGCCTACCGGCGCATTCAGGAGGAAGGCAATAAGAGGAAAATCGATCAGGTCTGGGTCATCGAAGCCAACATCAAGCTACTATCGGAATACCTCGCCGCACACCTCAATCCCCTGCAGTTCGGCATATGTCACGGCACCCGGCGGGGCAATGAACAGCTTTGGTTCCGGAAATACCTAGGCTGCGAGGTCATCGGCACAGAGATTTCCGAGACAGCCAAAGACTTCCCTCACACCGTCCAGTGGGACTTTCACGAGTCCAACCCGGAATGGACCGGGAAAACCGACTTCATTTACAGCAATTCCTTCGACCATAGCTACGCCCCCGAAAGCTGCCTCGACACCTGGATGAACACTCTCCGTTCCGGCGGCCTTTGCATCCTCGAGCACACCAATCTCCATGCCCCCGAAGGAGCAAACGAACTAGACCCTTTCGGAGCCGAACTCGAAATCATGCCCTTCCTCATCACCAAATGGGCCAAGGGAAAGTACTTCATTCGGGAAATCATCGAAGCCACTGAAAAACCATCCGCCGTCCGCTCCATCAACTTCATCGTGATCGAGCGGCGCTGAACGGGACCCACCCGGCGGCCCTAGCTCTGCCCTCAGTCTCTTCAGGACCGTGAAAGGCAACCACGCAGATCGTCAGAAGCCTGACGTCACCATGGCGGTCTTCTGATCCGTGGAACCGGACGGTCTCCGCCCATCCGGAAAACACCCGCGAGGGCTACGCTGGACTTCTGCCTTTACCGGGGCTTGTTGCCGGACTGTGATGAGGTTCGCCGCTCTTACCGCCCTCTGCCTGGCCGCCACCGCTCCAGCAGCGGAAAAAGGCCCCGCATGGTCAGGCGGCGACGGCACAGTCTTCAATGAAGGACACGATGCCTTCTCCCTCCCCCTCGCCCACCTGTCGCGCGAACGCCGACGCGAATTCGTGGTCGGCAATGCCTTCTTCAACGAAAACTGGGTGGCGGCTCCCGCCTCCACGGAAGCCCGCGACGGTCTCGGCCCGCTCTTTCACGCCCGTTCCTGCTCAGGCTGCCACACCCGCGACGGTCGCGGCGCACCCCCAGCGGGCCCGGACGAAATGATGACCGGCCTGCTCCTCCGCCTCAGCATCCCCGGCCCCGGACCCCACGGCAGCCCCAACCCCCACCCCATCTACGGCACCCAACTCGCCCCGCGCGCCCTCCCGGGATCAGAACCGGAAGCCAACACCGCCGTCCACTGGGAATCATCAGCTTTTTCCTACCCCGACGGCACCACCGCCGCCCTCCGCAAACCCCGCTTCACCCTCGGAAACTGGCGCGATGGCAACCCCGGCAAGGACCTCCTCACCAGCCCCCGCCTCGCCCCGGGCATCTTCGGCAGCGGCCTCCTCGAAGCCATCGACCCATCCACCCTCGAAAACCTCACCGACCCCAGCGACCACAACCACGACGGCATCTCGGGCCGCCTCAACATGGTCTGGGATCATGAACGCAGCACCATGACCCCCGGCCGCTTCGGGTGGAAGGCCAATCAACCAACCCTCCGCCAGCAGACCGCCGACGCCTTCCTCGGCGACATGGGCCTGACGACCCCTCTGCACCCCGAAGAAAGCCTCTCCCCATCCCAGCAAGCCCGCTTCGCCCACGTTCCCTCGGGCGGCTCCCCGGAAGTCAGCGCCCGCATCTTCGACCGCGTCGTCACCTACGTCCAGACCCTCGCCGTGCCCGCCCGGCGCTCGCCCAACGACCCCGCCATCACCCGCGGTGCCGACCTCTTCCGCAAGGTCCGCTGCCACGATTGCCATACCCCCAGCCTCACCACCGGAAACTCCCACCCACTCCCGGAACTCCGCCAACAGTCCATCCAGCCCTTCACCGATCTCCTCCTTCACGACATGGGACCAGAATTGGCAGACAACCGACCCGATGGCGAAGCCTCCGGGAGCGAATGGCGCACCCCCCCGCTCTGGGGCCTCGGCCTCCACAAGGCCGTCAATGGCAACACCTTCTACCTCCACGACGGCCGCGCCCGCTCCCCGGAGGAAGCCATCCTCTGGCACGGCGGCGAAGCCACCGCCTCCCGCGAGGCCTTCGCCCAACTCCCCCGCGAAGAACGCGACCTCCTCCTGCGCTTCCTCGACTCGCTCTGATACCCCCACGCCCTTCCCGCGACCCGCCCAACATGCACATCCTCGCCTTCGAAACCTCCAGCCCCAAAGGTTCCCTCGCCCTCTGGCACGATTGCTCGCAGGGCCAGCTCGAACGCTTCGACGCAGACCGCACCAACCACGCCTCCATCTTCCCAGCCCTCGCCAGCCTCCTCGCCTCCGCCACCGAACTCGAAATGATCGCTGTCGGCACAGGCCCCGGCAGCTACACCGGCATCCGCATCAGCCTCTCCGCCGCCATCGGCCTCTCCATGGCCCGCCAAGTCCCCGTCATCCCCATTCCCTCAGTCTGCGCCCTCGTCCACGCCGCCTCGGAAGAACGCTACGCGGTCTGCGGCGACGCACGCCGCGGTTCATGGTGGTGGGCCGAAATCCAGCGAGGCCGCCTCGCCTCCCCACTCATCACCGGCTCCCCAGAGGAAATCACCCACCTCGCCTCCCGCTGCTTCAGCCACATCTACACCCCGGACCCAGCCAGCCCCCCATTCTGCGAAGCCACCCCCTCGTGGCCCCGCGCCGACATCATCGCCCAGCGCGCCGCCAGCCTCACCACGGAGGAACTCGACACCCTCGCCACCATCCCCCCGGAACCCATCTACCTCCGCCCCCCCTTCATCACGAAGGCCAAGCATCCCTCCTTCCCGCCAGCTCCCGAACCAACCTGAGCAAATCCCACCGCAGGTCCATACCACCGTTTCCCAGCTTGCAGAAGCGGCTTTCCCACTCATCATGGGAAGATGATGATTTCTTCATCTGGAATGGCAAAGGGAGCCACCCCGGCTCCCACCCCGCACGGTCTCACGCCACCGTGATGCCCGCATGACCCTCTGAGGGCCACCCCCAGACCCGGACGCAACACAGTCCCTCGGGTCCCCGGGCTCTCCTCTGCTGCGCCGCCGCGTCAGGCCCCCAACCGGACTACTCCGCCGCGCATCCGCCCGCACCGCCACCGGTCGCGCCACGCCCACACCCTCCAACCGTGCGCCCACTCCCTGCCCGGCATCCCAACCCAATCCTTCGCCATGCCTGCAATTTCCCAACGCCAGCCTTCCCAATCCTCCCGACGCCGCCTCGCAGCCATCACCATCACCCTGACCATCGCCGTCAGTACCACCGCCATCATCCTGTCACACCGGAAATCGAAGCCACCCTCCCTAGGCGCTCAACTCGAAAAAATCACCGGAGCCCATACCCGCATCGCATGGCTGCGCGATCACAGCAGCCAGCAACACGACATCTTCGCCAATGGCTCAAGGCTCAGTCTCATGATTTTCGATTCCCAAACCGACCAGAAACCACAGCAGATCCTCGCCCCCGGACCGCTCCGCCGCCCGCTCATCACACCCGACGGCAAGGCCATTGTCTTCAGCCGGCTGCCCGCAGGCTCGGACCCCGCAGACCCCTCCAGCAGAGCCAGCGAAATCTGCCTGCTCCCATGGGGCCACCATACCCCAGCAGTCCTCGGAAAAGGTCAGGCCCTCGACGCATGGGAAGCACCCGACGGCACCACATGGATCTATGCCCTCGAATCCATGGACGCCGCCGGACCCAACCACAACGGCACCGCTCTCATCCGATTCCCACTGCCACACCCAGCCCAGCGTGAACCCGTCCTCCCCAGATCAACCCACATCACGGCCGACAACTTCCAGCTCAATGCCTCCGGCTCCGCTGCCTCGGTCGTCATGCCATGGCCCGTCGCCGGTCTCATCGACCTCCCCACTCCCGCCACCACCACGTCATTTCACCCGCTCCACCGCGGATGCTGGCCATCCCTCGCACCAGACGATTCAGGACTCTCATGGGTCTTCGATGGCCCGCATAAACGCCTCCGCATGGTCGATACCCACGCCAGCCGCACATGGGATGTCTCCCTCTCCACAGTCGATGGCATGGACAAACAGGCAGCCTACCACCCACGCTGGTCCAACCACCCCGCCATCATCACATGGACCGGCCCCTACCCCCACGCCCTCCATAAACCCAAATCAGCCAAGGGCGTCTCTGTCTTCATAGGCCGCCTCGCTGCATCAGCCGACACCATCACCTCCGCCCTCCGCATCGATGGAAACGACCCCAGACCGGACCTCTACCCGGATGTCTGGATCGACAACGGCAGCAAATCCCGCCTCCCCAGGGAAACCCTCGCCCGCGCCGCCAAGGCACGCCCATTCGCCCTCCTCAGCAAGGCTCCCAACTGGCCAGGTGAATCGGAAGGCCTCGTGCTCGCATGGAAAAGCGCCCGCACGGACCACTCGGAAACCGAGGCCACCCCCGCCACCCCGCAGCTCTCCGGCTTCGCATGGCTCGCCCGCGAAGGCACCCTCTGCGTCCAGCATGGCTGGGCCGACCTCGCACTCCCCGCTCCCTGCCCCACCCCCGAAGACGGATGGGGCCTGACGCTCCGCATCGAACCTCTCGGGCAGCACGGAACCATCCTTTCCTCTCCCTTTCTGTCCGTATCCCAGGAAAGTGACCGCCGCCTCCGCATCCAGTACCACGGCAAGGCATGGCTCACCAGCCCAGCCCCGGATGACGGCCGACCCTTCACGCTATGCCTTTCCCTCCCCCCCGGAAAGGATCTGCCGCAATGCTCCATCCGATCGGCCCCGCAACGGCTCACCGCTGCCGACCCACAGCCAATCCCCGCCCCCACCGGCCTGCGGCTCGGTGCCGACGCCCATGGCCAGCATCCATGGCACGGCTTCCTCAGCGGTCTCTCTCTCTGGAACGGCCCGCGCGCTGCCTCCCTCGCCTCCCGCACCGCCGATATTCTCCACAACGAACAATCCACCGCCCCCCCTCCGCAAACCATCACCGCAACCATCCGCATCGAAAAAACCAGTACACCCCTCACCCCGGAGGAAACTGGTTCCTACCGCCGCGCATGGACCGGAACCTCCGCCACCGTAGTCTCCGTCAGCCAAGGCACCCTGCCCCACGAACGCATCGCCATCGCATGGTGGACCATCATGGATCGCCATCCGATTCCCAATACCCCTCCCCCCGCAGGATCGGAACTGACCGTGCTCCTCGAACCCACCGCCAGCCACCCCTTCTTCGAAAGCGAACGCGGAGCCGACGACTTCGAGGAGGACCTCCCATGGTTCCTCGCCATCCAGCCCACCCCAGCAGCCGCACGCTGACCCTTTTCGAGCTTGTGCAGCCCGGCCGCCCCATGAATGAGAATCCTTTCCCCGGATTCTGCCGTCCGGGCTCCGTTCTCCGATGAATCCTTCGAACGCCATCCAGCGCCGCCGCACCTTCGCCATCATCTCGCACCCGGACGCCGGCAAAACCACCCTCACGGAAAAATTCCTCCTCTTCGGCGGAGCCCTCAACCTCGCCGGATCAGTCACCGCCCGCAAGAATCAGCGCTCCACCGCGTCGGACTGGATGGAAATGGAAAAACAGCGCGGCATCTCCATCAGTTCCACTGTCCTCCAGTTCGAATACCACGGCTGCGTCATCAATCTCCTCGACACGCCCGGCCACCGCGACTTCTCGGAGGATACCTACCGCGTTCTCACCGCCGTCGACGCCGCCGTCATGGTCATCGACGCAGGCAAGGGCATCGAAAGCCAGACCCGCAAGCTCTTCGAAGTCTGCCGCCGCCGCGGCGTCCCGATCTTCACGTTCATGAATAAACTGGACCGCCCGGCCCGCGATCCTCTCGACCTCATGGACGAACTGGAAAGCGTCCTCGGCATTGCCGCCTGCGCCATGAACTGGCCCCTCGGCATGGGCACCCACTTCCGCGGAGTCTACGACCGCCGCGCTTCCTCCGTCCACCTCTTCGAACGCACAGCCGGCGGTGCCTACCGCGTTCCCGAAAAGGTCGGTGGCCTCGGCGATGCCTTCGTAAGCGACCACGTGGAACCAGCCGACCTCGCCGCGGCCACGGAACAACTCGAAATGCTCGATGCCGCCGGAGCCGCCTACGACCACGCCCGGGTCCTGCGCGGGGAACTCACCCCAGTCTTCTTCGGCTCAGCCGCCAATAATTTCGGCGTCCAGCTCCTCCTCGACGCCTTCCTCGAAATGGCCCCGCCCCCCGGCCCCCGCATGTCCCACGGGACTCCCGTGGCTCCCGACGACCCAGCCTTCTCGGCCTTCGTCTTCAAGATCCAGGCGAACATGGACCCGCGCCACCGCGACCGCATTTTCTTCCTCCGCATCGTCTCGGGCACCTTCCAGCGCGACATGCAGGTCATCAACACTCGCACCGGCCAGAAGGTCCGGCTCGCCAATTCCCAGCGGCTCTTTGGTCGCGACCGCGAAACCGTCGACGAAGCCTTCGCAGGCGATGTCGTCGGCATCGTCGGCAATTTCCCCATCGCCATCGGCGACACCCTCTCGGAACAACCGGACCGTCGCTTCGCAGAACTGCCGCGCTTCGCCCCGGAATGCTTCGCATGGCTCCATTCATCAGCCATTTCCCACGCCAAACGATTCCGCGAAGGCCTCGACCAATTGCTCGAAGAAGGCGTCATCCAGCAGTTCACCCAACCCCACGCCGCCCAGCGCATACCCCTCCTCGGTGCCGTCGGCCCCCTCCAGTTCGAAGTCGTACAGCACCGCCTCCTCGCAGAATACAATGCGGAGTCCCGCCTCGAAACCGCCCCGTGGAACCACATCCGCTGGCTCCGCCGCAAGGACGGCGGCCCGCTCACTGACGCCGATGTCAATGGCACCAGCGACGCCACCGTCGCCCGCGACAGCAATGACCGACCCGTCGTCCTCCTCCCCTCGGAATGGCCACTCCGCTTCTTCAGCGAACGCAACCCGGACCTCGAAATCCTCGACGCCCCTCCCCCCCTCTGACTCCACCCTGCCTACGCGGAAACGGAAACACTTGGGCGGAACCAGCACGCTCCCAAGGATGTCATACCTGTCACAACCCCCCATCATCCTCATGAAATACTTCCTCTCTCTCTTCGCTGCCCTCGCCACCATGGCCCAGGCCCAGCAGCCACCTCCCCCGCCGGAACACGGGAATCCAGCCCCGCCCCCCGCGCATCAGCTGCAGCCACCCGCGCGCCGCCCGAACGCCCACGCCCCCGTCCGCCCGAACGCGGACCTCGCCGCCCGCGTCGATGCCCTCCAGCGCCAGCTCAATGAACTCCGCGCCGAAGTCCGCCGCCTCCGCACCCAGTCACCCGCACGCCCGCAGGCCCCCCTCCTCGACGCACGCCGCAATGCCCTCCGGAAAGCCATGGAAGCCCGCCGCAACGCCCTCCAGCTCGGCCGCCCCACCCCGGAAGCCCGCCTCCGCGACCTCCGCAGCCGCATGCAAAAATCCCACGGCCAGCCACAGCTCAAAAAGAAGCCCGCTAAACCCGCCGCCCCCGCCAAGGCCGAAAAAGTCCGCCGCGAAAAACAGAAGGAAAAGTCCAAAGAACCCAAGAAACACCACGCGGACCACAGCGGCAAACACGACCAGAAGGACGAGAAAGCCAAAGATAAGGAACACAAAGAGCACAAGGAAGACCATCACGAAAAGAAGGACAAGGACGGCTCCGACAACGATCGCAAGGATCGCGAAGAGAAGGATGACGACAAAAAAGAGGCCTGATCAAGGCTAACGCCCCCACTCGGGGCGCACCCCAATCCGCACCCAGGCAAACTCACCACCGCCGCAGTCCGCGACCCATGGTCCGGCTGCGGCGGTTCCGTTTCGCACTCACGGCACAAGAGCCGTAAGCGCCTCCGTCACTTCCTTCGGCTCTCCCGTAGGCGGACGGCAGGCCTTCCCGGTACAGACATACGCAGTCACTTTCCCATCCCGCGCCGGTAGGGTCTTCGCAAATGCTTCCACCGGACCCTTCGTCCCCAGCACCACCCGGAAGGGCTGATACACCCGGTGCGCCGCCGCCAGCAGCTGCTGTCCCTCCCCGCCCGCCACGTCCCCGGCCAGCACCACCCGGAAGGGCTCTCGCACCGCAAAGGCCGCCGCCTTCAGCATCAGTGGCATCGACTGCGGACTGTCCACCAGCCGCGGCCGGAAGAACCGCAGCGCCGCCTCGGCCGCCGCCCGGAAATCCGCCCGCTCGGTGATCGCCGCCAGCCGCAGCAACCCATAGACCGCCATCGCGTTGCCCGATGGCTCAGCCCCGTCATGATCATCCTTGGCCCGGAAAAGCAGGTCCTTCCCTCCCGCACTCGTGAAGAATCCTCCCTCCTTCGCATCGCCAAATTTCCGGATCATCGCCTCAGCCAGGGCCACCCCAAAATCGAGGACCTCTCCGTCAAGGGTCGCCTGATACAGCTCGACCACCCCATGCAGATAGAAGGCATAGGCACTCAGCAGCTGCGCCTCGTCCCGCCCCCCATCCCGCCAGCGGTGATACAGGGTCGCACTGCCCGCATCCCAGAGCTTCGACCGCACAAAGGCAAAATTCGCCCGCGCCGCCTGCAGCAACTCCCCATCACACAGCACCACCCCAGACCGCGCCATCGCCGCCAGCATCAACCCATTCCACGACGCCAGCACCTTGTCGTCCCGATGCGGTCGCACCCGCCCGGCCCGCACGGCCTGCAGCTTCCCACGTACCCGCGCCAGCTTCGCCGCATCTTCCCCCTGCGCTGCCCGCACCGGCTTCCAGCTGAGCACATTCTGCCCCTTGAGCGGCTCAGGATGACTGTGGTCCACAAAGTTCCCCTGCGCCGTCACCCCGAACACCCCCACCGCCCAGTCGGCATCCTCCGGACCCACCACCCGACGGAATTCCTCTTCGCTCCAGCAGTAGAATTTCCCCTCATGACCCTCGCTGTCGGCATCCTCGGCCGAATACCAGCCACCGTCCGGATGCGTCATGTCCCGGCGCACATACTCCCCCACCCTCCGCACCACCTCGTGAAATTCCCCATCACCCGACACCAGTCCCGCATCCAGATACAATTCCATCAGCTGCGCATTGTCATACAGCATCTTCTCAAAGTGCGGCACCAGCCACTGCGCATCCACCGAATACCGCGCAAACCCACCGCCAACCTGATCAAACATCCCGCCCGCCGCCATCTTCCGGCACGTCCCCAGAACCTGCTGCACCATCACCGGCTCACCCCCAAGCCGACCCGCCATCAGCAGCAATCCCGGTACCTGCGGCTGCGGAAACTTCGGAGCCCGACCCCACCCGCCATGCTCCGCATCGTAAATCGATGTAAATGCCCGCGCCGCTTGCACCGGAATTTCCTTCGCCAGCGGTTCGTCACCTTCCGGAGCCTTCTGCTCGGCCATGTGCTCCTGCAGCGCCTGCGTCAGCTTGTCCGCATCCGCCGTCAGCTCGTCACGGTTCTCCCGCCACAGCTTGTCCACATGCCGCAGCGCCGCCACAAACCGTTCCTTCGGAAAATATGTCCCCCCGAAAAACGGCTTCCGCTCAGGCGTCAGAAACACATTCAATGGCCAGCCACCCCCCAGCCCCAATGCCTGCATCGCCGTCATGTAAATGTGATCAATGTCCGGCC
>JBDKER010000023.1:0-78526 GCA_039795165.1 Verrucomicrobiota bacterium
ATGCCCACGGACCTTGGTCCACGGTGCCGGAAAGAAGGTAGGCCAGCATTTCCATGCGTCAGAATTCGGGGGAATCTCAGTTTTGACCCCTACCACCCTCCCGTAAAGCGCAGATGCCACCACCCGGACCATCCCCCGGCACTGCCTCCTTTCAGCAGATTCACGGATGATTTCCACCATCGACGGATGCCCCGCCGCCCGGAAACTGCTGATTGCTTACTTTCAGCAATTCCGCCCCCCTCACGCTGCGCCCCATGAAATCCCTCGCCCTCGCCGCACTCACTGCCTGCGTCATGACCCTCGCTTCGCACGCCGACGACCTCAAACTCGGCATCATCGGACTCGACACTTCCCACGCCACGGCCTTCACGGAAATCCTCAACGATCCCAACCACAAGGACCATATCCCCGGAGCCAAAGTGGTCGCCGCCTTCCCCGGCGGCAGCCCGGACATCGAATCCAGCATCAGCCGCGTCCCGGAATACACCACCGTCCTCCGCGACCGCTTCAAAGTCACCATCTGTCCATCCATCGAGGAAGTCTGCGCCCTCTCCGACGCCATCCTCATCGAAAGCGTCGACGGCCGACCCCACCTCGCGCAGGCCCGCATCGTCATCAGCGCCCGCAAACCCCTCTACATTGACAAACCTCTCGCCGGTTCCCTCCGCGATGCCCTCACCATCGCTTCCCTCGCCAAATCCGCGGGCGTCCCCTTCTTCAGTTCGTCATCCCTCCGCTTCGCCAAATCCACCCAGGCTGTCCGCAACGGCAGCATCGGCAAAGTCCTCTCCGCCGAGACCACCAGCCCTTCCCCCATCGAAAAAACCCACCCCGACCTCTTCTGGTACGGAATCCACGGCTGCGAATCCCTCTTCACCGTCATGGGCACAGGCTGCGAATCCGTCACTCGCTCCACCACCCCAGACGGCCGCATCGAAGTCCGCGGCACATGGAAAAACGGCCGCACCGGTACCTTCCGCGAAGACAAATCCTACTCCGGTACCGCCCACGGCGAAACAGGCGACGCCCCCATCGGAGCCTTCGATGGCTACACCCCTCTCGTCGCAGAAATCGTCCGCTTCTTCCAGTCAGGTAAACCTCCCGTCGCCGCAGACGAAACCCTCGAACTCCTCGCCTTCATGGAAGCCGCCGACGAAAGCAAACGCCGCAACGGCCAGCCAGTCTCCCTCGCCGAAATCATGAAGGCCGCCCAGCCTTCCCCCTGACCTCCATCCCGCAGCACTGCATCCACATTCGCCAAAACCCGCATCCACCCACGCCCAGACCCCCCCCCCAAGGCGCTCAGGTGGCCCGCTGAAGTAGTGCCGGCATCCCGAAGACACCACGCCCCCCCAGCATCCGCAGGAATCCAAAACCACACATTCACCTTGCATATTGTGTAAATGCGTATAGAGTCATATACTCAATGACGCGACGCATATCTCTCGGAATGATGGCCTGGCTGGCGCTGGGGATGATGGTTCCTGCGGTCCGTGGGAATGGCGGGACGGTGGGGGGAATCACGCTGGAAGCGGCGGTGCAGAAGGCTGTGGAGTCGCATCCGGATGCGCAGATTGCCGAGCTGAGGATGGCGGCGGCCCGGGCGGCCATGGATCAGGCGCAGGCGGCCTTTGGACCGAAGCTGCGCCTTCAGACGGGCTATCTGGGAACGAATCAGCCGGTCAGTGTCTTTGGGATGGCTCTCAACCAGCGGGCGTTCGGACCGGGTTTGAATTTCAATGATGTGCCGACGGCGGATAACTGGAACGCAGGCGCATCGGTCTCGCTTCCGCTGTACGCTGGCGGGTCACTGCGGGCCGGTCGCGACGCGGCTGCGGCGGCTTCGGAAGCGCGGGGTCATGAGGCCACCGGGGTCCGGCGGACCTTGGAAGCGGAGGTCACCCGGGCATGGCTGGCGGTGCACAAGGCGCGGACCTTCACGGAAGCGGCCAGGGCGGAAGTGGAGTCGTTCGGGTCGCACCTTGCACTGAGCCGGAAGCGTCTCGCGGCGGGCACTGCGCTGAAAACGGATGTGCTCGACATGGAGGTCCGGCTCGCCCAGGCCCGCGAGGATCTGGCCCGTGCGGGAAACGCCCATGCCTTCAGCCGCCGGGCCCTCGCTTCGCTCCTCGGCGTGGAGCATGGCGAGTTCGAGGCGGCCAGAAACATTCCTGCGCTGGCCATCCCGGCGGAAACCGCGGTGCCGCGCCGACCGGAGATTCTCGCCGCCGAGAGCATGGTGCGCGCGGCGGCGTCCCGCGTGAAAGTGGCCGCAGCCGGCCGCAAGCCATCCGTGCGTGCCTTCGGTGCCGCCGAACACAACCGGGGCAGCCGCTTCGATGGCGAAGGATCGAACTTCACAGTCGGTGTCATGGCTGAATGGGACGCTTGGGATGGAGGGCAGGCGAAGGCCCGCATCGCAGAAGCGGAAGCCGCCGCCCGCATCGCGGAAGCCGAACTGCGGCGGCAGAGACTCGCCATCGGTCTGGAACTGCAGCAGGCCCGCCTCGCCCTGCGCGAAGCCGACGAACGACTCTCAGTCTCTTCTCAGTCCGTCAGCCTTGCCGCCGAAAGCGTCAGACTCGTGCGCGAACGCTTCGCGGGCGGTCTCGCCCTCGCAACTCAGCTGATCGACGCCGAGACGGCCCTCACCGCATCCCGCATCCGCCGATCCGAAGCGGAAACCGACCGCAGCGCTGCCATTGCGGCGCTCCGCCGGGCCCTCGGACTTCCCCTCCTTCCCTCATCCGCAAAATGAAATCATTCTCCCGTCTTCTCATGGCTGCCGCCACGCTCGCTGCCTCCTGCACCAAAGCCCCGGACCCCACCACGCCTGCGGCCACCCCACTTCCCACCGTCTCCGTCACCACGGAGAAAATCGCGCTCACCGAAGTTCCCCTCACCGAGGAAATCGTCGGTACTGTCCGCGCCATCGACCGCACCACCGTCGAAGCAAAAGTCAGTGGCCGCATCGCCACCTACTCGGCTCCGGAAGGAACCGAAGTAAAGGCGGGCGACCTGCTGGCCGTCATCGAAGCACGCGAAATCAACGCGCGCGCCGAACAGGCGAAGGCTGCCCTCGAACAGGCCGAACGCGACTTCTCCCGCCAGCAGCAGCTCCTCAAGGGCGGTGCCACCACAAGACAGGAATTCGAAGCCGCTGAATCCCGCGTCAAACTCGCCACCGCCAGCCTCAGCGAAGCCGAAACCATGCTCGGCTACACCCGCATCACAGCCCCCGCCAACGGCGTCGTCACCCGCAAGTTCGCCAGCGCCGGCGACCTCGCCATGCCCGGCAAACCCATCCTCGAAATCGAAACGCGCAGCACCCTCCGCCTCGAAGCCGATGTCCCGGAAGCCCTCATCGGAAAGATCAGCCTAGGGAACACCATGCGCGTCCTCATTCCCGCCACCTCCCAATCCATGGACGGCATCGTGCGCGAAATCGCACCATCAGCCGAAGCCGTCTCCCGAACCTTCACCATCAAACTCGACCTCCCGCCGACCGATGGACTGCGCTCCGGCCAGTTCGGACGCGTTGCGGTGCCCACCGGCTCGGCCCGGCGCCTCCTCATCCCCACCAGTGCCATCCGGAAACACGGCCAGATGGAAACCGTCTTCGTAGCAAACTCCGGCACCGCCTCGCTCCGGCTCGTCAGATCAGGCCGCGCCAGCGGCAACCGTACGGAAATCCTCGCAGGCCTCGACGACGGCGAAAGCATCATCGTCACCGCACAGACCAGCCTCAGCGACGGTCAACCGATCTCCACCCAGCCATGACTCCCCCGGATTCCCACCCGGCCCATGCCGGCCTCGCCGGACGGATTGCCGCCGCATTCATCGATTCCAAACTGACCCCTCTGCTGGTGATCGCGTCGGTCCTGCTCGGGGCCGCCGCCATCTTCCTGCTCCCGCGCGAAGAGGAACCCCAGATCAAGGTTCCCATGATCGATGTCATGGTCGCCATGCCGGGTTCCTCTGCCACGGAAACCGAAGAACGCGCCACCCGCCCCATGGAGAAACTGCTCTGGGAAATCCCGGGTGTCGAATACCTCTACAGCACCTCCCGCGACAGCGAATCTCTCGTCATCGTCCGCTTCAAAGTCGGCGAAGACCCGGAGCTCAGCCTCGTCAAGGTGTCGGAAAAACTCCGCGCCAATTTCGACCGCATTCCGATGGGCGTCACCCCTCCCATCATCAAGCCCCGCAGCATCGACGACGTCCCCATCCTCGCCCTCACCTTCCACAGTTCCCGCTACGATCACCTGACGCTGCGCCGCCTCGCCGCCCAGATCGACGAATCCATCCGTCAGGTTCCGCTCGTCGCGGAAACCACCATCGCAGGAGGATCCCGCCGCACCGTCCGCGTCCAACTCGATCCCGCGCAGCTGTCTGCCCGCGGACTGACTCCCGCCGGACTCATCCCCATGCTCCAGCAGGCGAACCGGCAGTTCCGCGCCGGCGGCCTCACCAGCACGAACCGCGAAATCCTCGTGGAAACAGGAGCCTTCCTCCGCACCGCGGAAGATGTCGGCAATGTGGTCGTCGGTTCGTCGGCCGGCCGCCCCATCTACCTCCGCGAGGTCAGCACCATCAGCGATGACGGGGAAGATCCCACCCAGTATGTCTTCCATGGCACCCGCGACCGGGAGGAGCCCGCCGTCACCCTGAGTGTCGCCAAACGCCCGGGGGCCAATGCCATCACCGTGGCCAGCGAAGTCCTCCGGAAGGTCGACGGCCTGCGTGGTTCCCTCATCCCGGCCGACGTCTCCGTCACCATCACCCGCCACTATGGCGAAACCGCCGCCGAGAAATCGAACGAACTCCTGCTGCACATGGGCATCGCCGTCGTCTCGGTCGCCCTCCTCATCTGGCTCACGCTCGGCTGGCGCGAATCCGGCATCGTGGCCGTCGCCATTCCCGCCACGCTCGCGCTCACTCTGCTGGTTTTCTATCTCTGGGGATTCACCCTGAACCGGATCACGCTCTTCGCCCTCATTTTCAGCATCGGCATCCTCGTGGACGATGCCATCGTCGTCGTCGAAAACATCGTCCGCCACTTCCACCTCCCGCACAACAAGGGCCGCAGTTGGTCGGCCATCGCCGTGGAGGCCGTCGCAGAAGTCGGCAATCCCACCATCCTCGCCACCTTCGCCGTGATCGCCGCCGTGCTTCCCATGGCCTTCGTGGGTGGTCTCATGGGACCGTACATGCGACCCATTCCAGTGGGTGCCAGCGCAGCCATGTTCTGGTCGCTGCTCATCGCCTTCATCGTGACCCCATGGGCGTCCATCCGCATCCTCCGCTGGGGCCGCAAGTACGCCATGGTCACCGACCCGGCCAGCACGGCTACTTCACATCACGGCAACGAAGACGCGGACGATTTCTTCACCCGGCTCTACCGCCGGGTCATGGACCCCCTCCTGCATCACAGGGGCTGGCGCTGGACATTCCTCATTGGCATCACCGCGCTGCTGCTCGGCTCCATGGCCACCGTGGCCACCGGCTGGGTGAAGGTCAAAATGCTCCCGTTCGACAACAAAAGCGAATTCCAGGTCATCCTCAATATGCCGGAAGGCTCGCCGCTCGAGAAAACTGCAGCGGTCGCCCGCGAAATGGCCGCCGCCCTCCGCACGGAACCGGAAGTCACCCACTACCAGATCTACACCGGCACCTCGTCGCCCTACAACTTCAATGGACTCGTCCGCCATTACTTCCTCCGCCGCGGACCACATGTCGCCGACATCCAGGTGAACCTCGTCCAGAAACACGAACGCTCCGCGCAGAGCCACGAGATCGCCAAACGCATCCGCCCGCGCCTCGCCGAAATCGCAGCCCGCCACGGGGCCCGCGTCGCCTTGGCCGAAGTCCCCCCCGGACCTCCCGTCCTCCAGACCCTCGTCGCCGAAATCTACGGCCCGGACGAACCAGCCCGTCAGCGCCTTGCCGCCAGAGTCCGCGAAATTTTCCAGCAGACCCCCGGAGTCGTCGACACAGACTGGTACCACGAAGCAGATCAGCAGAAGGCGCGCTTCATCATCGACAAGGAAAAAGCCGCCCTCCACGGCATCAGCGCCGCCGCCATTTCCCAGACGCTCCGCATCGCCGTCGACGGCGAAACCATCGACCTCCTTCACCAGCCGGAAGAACGCGAGGACGTCGGCATCCGTCTCGAACTGCCGCGCTCGGCCAAATCCTCTCCGGAAGAACTGCTCGCCCTCCGCCTCCGCTCGGGTGACGGCAATGCCCTCCCGGAAAAGGATTCGTCCGGCCCACCCCTCGTACCGCTCCGCGAACTGGTCACCATGGAAACGGTCACTGTCGAGAAGAGCCGCTACCACAAGAACCTCATGCCAGTCACCTACGTGATCGGCGATGTCGCCGGCATCATCGAAAGCCCGGTCTATGCCATCTTCCAGATGAATGAAGCCCTCCGGAAACTCAATCCGGCCGACTTCGGCGGCAGCGGCACGGAACTCCGCATCCTCAATGCCTCGATCCCCTTCAGTGACAAGGAACCTGCCCTTAAATGGGACGGCGAATGGCACATCACCATCGAAGTCTTCCGCGACCTCGGCGCGGCCTTCGCAGCCTGCCTCATCCTCATCTACGTCCTCATGGTCGGATGGTTCCGCAGCTTCCTGACTCCCCTCATCGTGATGGCCGCCATCCCCTTCTCGCTTGTCGGCATCCTCCCTGCCCACGGCTTCATGGGCGCTTTCTTCACCGCCACCAGCATGATCGGATTCATGGCAGGCGGCGGCATCGTCGTCCGCAATTCCATCATCCTCGTCGACTTCATCGAACAGCGCATGCGAGAAGGACTCCCCATCGACAAGGCTGTCATCGAAGCAGGTGCCGTCCGCTTCCGCCCCATGCTCCTCACCGCCATGGCAGTCGTCGCCGGTGCCGCCGTCATCCTCGCCGACCCCATCTTCCAGGGCCTCGCCATTGCTCTCATGGCCGGTGAAGTCGCCAGCCTCCTCATCAGCCGCATGGCTGTTCCCGTCCTCTACTTCATGGCCCACCGCCGCGCCCCCACCCTCCCGCCTTCATAATCCCAGCACCCCCATCCCCCCATGCCACGACTCCTCCTCCCCATCGCCATCGGTGCCGCCCTTGGCTCTCTCATGGGCTACTTCGGCCAATGCTCCTCAGGCACCTGCCCACTCACCTCCACATGGTGGCGCGGTGCCCTCTACGGCGCCTTCCTCGGCCTCCTCATGAGCCTCGGTTCCTCACCCCGTCCTTCCTGACCGCCGGTCAGCCCTGCTCGTTCTTCCCATTTCCGTGGGCGAGGACCTTCGACTGCGGGTCAACGTTGAGTGTCACCTTGCGCTCGATGAGCCGGGAGAGGCCGTCGTACTTGAACTCAATCGCGGCCGCCGGAAATCCGTCGGGGATGGACGAGATGATTTCAGAAGGCGTAGCCGAAGGTGGCGTGGAAGGCGCCGGAGGGTTCGCCGTCGCGGCGGTCGGGATTGAGGCCGTAGTCGAGCCGGAGGGGGCCGACCGGGAGGGCGTAGCGGAGGCCTAGGCCGATGGCGTAGCGGACGTCGTCCGGGAAGCCCGGGAATGGGTTGGTGGACTGGCTGAGGCTGCCGGCATCGGCGAAGAGGGCGGCTTCGAGATTCGGGAGGAATTCCCATGAGATTTCGGCATTGGCGGCCTGCATGAGCGAACCACCGAGTGGGGTTCCGCCCTTTGACTGTGGTCCGAGAGCGCGTTCGCCGAAGCTGCGCACGGTGCTGGCGCCGCCATTGAACATGCGCTGGTCGAGGGGGAGCCTGCGGATGCCGTCCGGGACCGAGACGGCTCCGGCCTGCCAGTTGGCGGCCACGCGCAGTTTGTCATTGATGGGTTGGTACCATGAGAAGCGGACGCGGCCACGCACGAAAGGGACGGCGGCATTGCCTGCTTCCAGTTCGGCGCTGGTGAACCAGCCCTTGTGCGGCACCAGCGGGCTGTCGCGGAAGTCGAGACTGACGAGGGCTCCGCCGCTGGCCGTCTGATACTGGGAAGGCCCGAGTTCTTCTTCCGTGAGGCCACCGCCCCCTGCGCTGTCAGCTGAGACGCTTCCGAAAAAGCTGACGGCGAGACGGCGGCCGTACTGCCGGGAGACAGCGGCGCGGAGGCGGATGGAATCGTGCGTATAGTTCCATGCGGTGGCGTGCAGGGCGGCGAGTTCCGTGTCGAGCGACCATGCTGAGGCGAAGAGGGCGGGATGGATCCAGCGCAGGCTTCCTTCCGGGCCACCGGCTTCCCAGCCGGCGCGCAGCCGCATGGTATCGCCGGTATCCAGTACATTCACGTGCCGCCATTCCAGTCCGAGAATGGGGCCGCGAAGGGTTTCGTAGCCACCGTAGAGGGCCAGCGTCCGGCGCGGCGATTCCGTTCCGGAGATTCTCAGAGCGAGGCCGATGGCGTCGCCCGGGATTCTCTGAGGTTCGACGTCCATGGTCGCAAGCAGGCCGGCATCCATGACTCTGCGCTGCATGAGTTCGAGATCGCTGAGCGACCAGACCTGGCCTTCCGCCGGGCGGAATCCGGCATGGATGATGCGCTGAGCGCCGCGCGAGAATTCCTCGCCTACGTCCAGACGGCGGATCCGGAACACGCCCCCGGGTTCGATGCGGTAGATGACGTCAACCTTGCTGCCTGCGGCGTCCGGCTGCAGCGAGGTCTCCACGGTCGCACCGAAATGGCCAGCCGACTGCAGGGAGGAGAGCAGGCTGGTCCGGAAGGCCTCGGCCTTCACTTCGCTGAATGGCTGGGCGGTGAGTTTCCGGGCATCGGCCTGCAGGGCGGCGCTGCTGCCGGGAAATTCGCCCGTGAGCGAGACGGATCCGAAGACCGTCCGGGTGCCTTCCTTCACTGCGAGAACGATTTCGGTGGGTTCGCCGGGTCTACGGACAAACTCGGGTTCGTTCACGGTGGCACCGAGGAATCCCTTCGCCTGGATGAGCCGCTGGACGAGCGCGGCTCCGGCGCGGATTTCGCTTTCGACGAGGGGAGCATCGCGACCGAGGCGACCGTAGCGTTCTCTGGTTGGGCGGAGGAGCATGGCGCGCATTTCCTCCTCGGTGGCTGCTTCCGTGCCGCGGAAGATGGTGCGTCCGATGCGTTCGCGTTCTCCGGGAGTCACCTGCAGCACGGCCGTGGAATTCTCCAGAGACCATGTGACTTCGGCGGCGGCATAGCCGAGGGCCAGCAGTTCCTTCCGGACGAAGAAGGCGAGGTCATCGGCGAGCGGTGGGGTGGCCACGGTATCGCTCACGAGAGTCAGCTGCAGATCGACGACCGAGCGCAGTTCGCGCCAGACCGAGGTGACCTCGCCATCCACGCGGACGGTTAGTCCGTGGCGGGTGACGAGGCGTGAAGATTCTGCGGGGCTCTCGGCTCCGGAGTTGCAGCAGGTCCACGCCAGCAGGAGTGGGAAGAGGAAAAACCGGGCCATCATCGGAAGCGGATGAGGTAGTAGAGCAATCCCCGGAAGGATCCGCTCTGATTGACGGTGCCGATGGCCTCGAGGTTCTTGCCGACTTCGTAGACTGCCGAAATACTGCGGCTGCCGCCGGCATTATTGAGTGGCGAGAAGCTGAAGCTGAGCCTTGGGGCGCGGTCGCTTTCGCGCGGGGCCATGCCCTTCCGGAACATCTTGCGGTACATCTGACTGATGACGAGGAAGGCAGCGCGGTTGGCGGCCTCGCCTTGTCCGCCCTGAATGCCCTCGCTGGTGCTACCGGTGGCGAGGAGGGTCGCGATTTCGCCCTCCGAGAGTGGCGGACTGCTGCTGAAGCGGACCTTTGGATTGAGGGCTTCGCCGTATCCCTGGACCTGCACCTGGTAGCCATTCACGAAGGAATCCCCAATCACATCGAGGGTGGGATTGAAGGGCTTATCGGCAGTGAAGAGGAGGTCGCCGCGCGAAACGGCGAGACGGCTGAAGGGGAGGCGCACTCTGGCATCCTGCAGGGAAACCTTGCCCACGAGAACCGGACGCGCTCCCGTGCCGCTGAGTTTGAGCTGGCTCACGACGCCTCCATTGAGGACGTTGCCGAGGAGTCGGATGGGATCACGCGTGACGATATCCACGGCGAGGTTCCATTGATCGAACGGTGGCGGGAGAGCGGGAGGGTCTTTCTTGCCCATGGTCACGGCCGGAGGGGCCGGCGGCAACTGGTCAGGCAGCGACAGCGGAAGGAATTCAATTTCCTTGAAGACGCGGCCCCTCACGAGTTCGATCTTCCCGGTGACATCGGCTTTCCTGAGAGTTCCGGCACAGCGGACATCGGCATCGGCGCGCAGGGAAATGGAATCGTCACGGAGCACGAGGGCTTCTTTGGCGCGCAGCTGCACATTGATGCCCGGGTTCGCCGGGTCCTGCCAGTCGAAATTGCCCTGAGCGCCCACCGTACCGCCAGCGAGCATGGCTCCGGCTTCCTCGATGATGACCCTTGTGCCGGAGAAGCGCAGCCGGAGCTTCACGTCGCGCGCATCGGGAACATCCGCCTTCGTGAAGGCGACCGAGGGAGCCATGGCATGGAATTCCCCGGTGACTTCCGGTCGCTCGACGGTTCCGCCCACCTTGGCGCGCAGGCCGGCCTTGCCTTCGATCTTCGTGAGCGCCGGGACCAGCGGGCGCAGGGCCGCGAGGCTGGAATCGGGCAGATTGATCTGAAAATCGAGCGGCAGCCTGCTGATTCCCGCGGGATCCTGCAGGAGGGCTTCCGGGTCGAGTGGCATTCCACCGGAAACCGTGAGCACCTCAAGGGGAGCCTGGCGCGCTTCGCCCCGCAGCGAGAGTCGTCCATTGCGCAGATTGGCCTCCACCGTGGCTGCAGCCGGCTTGAGTTGGCGTGCGGCGGCCGGGCAGCTGAGACCAGCAGCGGTCAGGCGGAAGGAAGCATCGGGAGCGCGCAGGGAACCACGCACGGTGAGGGAGGCATCGGCTTTTCCGACCGCTCCAGATTTCCGTCCGAGGGACGCCATGACGGCCTTGAAATCGAGGGCCTTCACGGCAAGGGCGACGTTCATGGGCCGGTCCATGGCGACGGGTCCGGCTGGTCCCTTCGTGCTGAAATCGAGAGGCACTTCGAGATTGCCCTCCACGGCTGGCAATCCCCGGTAGCGCATCGTCAGCGCCGGGATAGTGAGCCGGTCCGGAGCCACGCGGGCCGGGGCCTTCAGTTCCAGATCTCCGAATTGGGCCGACAGGATGGGAAAGGCTGCGGATTCGCCCTCGTGCTTCGCCTGCACTTCAGCGGACAGGGCATCCTTCATGCCTTCGAGGGCGAGTCCATTGACCTTGACCTGTCCTCCGCCCTGCACGCTCCATGGCCGCACGGTTCCCTTGCCCTGCCACTGGAGTGCCGCGGAGCCATCGCGCAGGGGTTTCTGACCGAAGGCGGCGAGCCATGCATTGAGTCCCCTAACCTGCTTGAGATCACCGTCCACCATGGCCTGGAAATCATGCGGCTCGCGCAGGCCGCCCCGCCCGGTGATGGTCAGACGGTTGCGGGCATCGAGGACGACGACCCCGCGTTCGCATTCCACGAGGTTATCGTGCACGCGGGCTTCGAGATCGAGCGACTCCACGCTGGCTCCCTTCCAGCGGACACTGCGCGCGACGAGGACGCTGTGGGCCTTGCTGGCTGCGAAATCCTGGAGTTTCCAGTCCGCGAGATTTCCAGCCACCGTTCCGCTTCCGGTCAGGCTGCCGCCGTCGGGGCCCGGCAGGCCGGGGCGGCCCGTGAAGGTGCTCAGCCTAGCGAGGTCGGGGAGCATGGCCTTCCACTGGAGGCTGACGGGCTGCTGTTCCTTCAGTCCGAGCGTCCCGGTCATTTCCACGGCGTTCCGGTTATCGAAGCTGGCCCGGCATTCCGTGAGCTTCAGTTCTTCTCCTTCGGTGGTGGCCTTGGCGCGCAGTGATGCCACGGGCAAACCGGCTGCCACGAGGCGGTTTCCTTCCAGATCGAGGCTGGCCCCGGCCAAGCATCCACCGTCGACCCGGAAATCGCCCTGCCCCTTGAGCTGACCACGGAACGGAATGCGCTCCGCCATTTCCGGAGCAAACCATCCTGCGGCTTCAGGAAACTCGAAGTTCACCGCACCATCGACAGCGGCGTCGCGGAAGCCTGCAGGGGATTCCGGGAGAGAACCCGAGGCCGTCGCCCGCAAACGATTCGTCCCCGTTGCCAGTTCGCTGATTTCCGCCTGCCACTTGCCTGCCGAAGCCGCAGCGGTGGCTCCGACGCGCTCGATCACGACCCCTTCATACTGCACCGGACCACCCTGCAGTTGCCAGTTGCCTTCCAGTCCGTTGAGAGGACCACCGAGGCCGCTGAGCGAACCTTCGAGTCGGTCGACCTGCCATGTGACGGGCCATTCCTGCGGCAGCCATGCGGCCAGCGACGATTCCCGCAAGCCGGTGGCGGAGACAGTGGCCGAAAGAGGCGAACCATTGACTGGACCGGCCTTGACGCTTGCCTCGAGGCGACCCGATCCTTCCAGTTCGGCGCGCACGGCAGCCTCCCATGCGCCGCCGCCGGGTGGGTGCAGCGATGCCACCACGTCGGCCGTGGCGATTCCCGGGATGCCCTTGAGCGATTCAATTGCGACCGCGTGGTCCGAGGCACGGGTCTGGCCCTTGAGGTTGCGGAGATCAGGCAGTTTGCCTCCGGGAAGCCTCAATTCGCCGAGCGCAAAGTTTCCGACCGCATCGGGCCGCAGTTCGAGGTCCAATCCCTGTACGATCACGTCGCCATCCGGAAGCCGGACCGTGGCGCTGACCCGCTCGAGGACGACCAGCGGCAGCTTGATCTGCGGAAGCGGACCGCGTTTTCCGGGCTCTTTCTTCGCCGCTTCCGGTGCGGGTTTCCGCAGGTCCAGTTCCACCTCGGCATCGGCCAGACGGAGAGCACTCACTGCCGATCCCGGTCCTTCCCGGATGGCCCGCCACACGCTGTATTCAGCCGAGGCATGGGAAGCCGTCAGCTTCCGCAGAGGGCCAGCGGCACCACCATCCGCCCGGACGCCCCGCAACCGAAGATCGCCCAGCACGGAGCCATCGACTTCCCACTGGAGGCCGATGCCCTGGCTCGATGCCGCTTTGCGCCCGGCGTAATCCACGAGCCAGCGCAGCAGGGGCCGATGCACCGCTGCCAGCAGCAGCGCCAGCACCAGCATCATCAGCAGGAACCACCGCAGCCACGCCCGACGCCGGGGCTTCGGCGGCGGACCGGATTCCTGCTTCGGCAATTCAGCATTCACAGCGCGTCAGCGGATAACGTTCGATCTCTCATGACCGGCCACTGCCCGCCCGCGGCACGACTTCGGAATGATGTATGCGGGCCTCGCGGTCCGCGAGGTGCAGCCCCACCACGGCGGCAAACAGTCCACCAAGCACCAGCAGCCACCGCAGCAGCTGCCCGATCCTTCCACTGCCTCCGAGGAACAATGCCACCAACGCCAGCGAAGCGAGCGCATGAAACACCCATTGGTGCTGCTGCACCCGCTGCACCTGATCTTTCCACATCCCCACTTCCATGACACTCCGCGGCACCGCCGACGGTCTCCACACCACCACCGGAATCACCGCCAGCCCACCCAGCACCAGGAGCAGCATGCCCACCCGCTGCATCACCGGAGAACGCCCCGGCCAGCAGCCCGCCGCCAGCACCATGACACCCGTGAGCGGTCCCCAGAACAGGAGCGGCCCGCAGAGCACATGGAGAAAATCCACGTTCCCCAGCTGCCCGGCCGCCGCCCTGATTTCATCAAGCGTCACCATGGCTGCCGCAGTCATGAAAACAGATCGGGATGTTCCGCCCGCGGCGGCACCGGTGCCCCCACCTTCCGGTAGGCAGCCGGCATCGCCACCCTCCCCCGCGGCGTCCGCTTCACGAATCCCTTCATGATCAGATACGGCTCATTCACCTCCTCAAGGGTCGTCGCATCTTCGCCGACAGCCACGGCCACACTGCTCAATCCCACCGGACCTCCATCAAAACGGTAGACCATGGCCTCCAGAATCCGCTTATCCATTTCATCAAGACCATCCGCGTCAATGTCCATGAGCCGCAGCGCCGCATCAGCCACTTCCGCCGTGACCACATTCCCTGCCCTCACCTGCGCATAGTCCCGCACATAGCGCAGCAGCATGTTGGCCACCCGCGGCGTGCCGCGCGCCCGCGCCGCGATTTCCTCAGCCCCGCCGGATTCCACTTCGATGCCCAGAAGCCCAGCCGACCTCCGGATGATTCCAGCCAGCTGCCCGACACTGTAGTAATCCAGCCGGTTGATCATGCCGAAGCGGCTGCGCAATGGAGCCGTCAGCATCCCGCTGCGCGTCGTTGCACCGACCATCGTAAACCTCGGCAGCGGCAGCTGAATGCTCCGCGCGCTGGGACCCTGATCAATGATGATGTCGAGCTTGTAGTCCTCCATCGCAGGATACAGGTATTCCTCGAGCTTCGGATGCAGCCGGTGAATCTCATCAATGAAGAGAACATCACCGCGGCCCAGCTTTGTCAGGATCGCCGCAAGGTCGCCCGCCTTCTCAATCTGCGGTCCATTGCAGGTATGAATCTGCGACCCCACCGTGGCTGCAATGATGTGCGCCAGACTCGTTTTGCCAAGCCCCGGCGGACCGCACAGCAGGACATGATCCAGCACATCGCCACGCTGCCGCGCCGCCTCCACCCGCATCATGAGCAACTCCACAACCTTCTCCTGACCAGTGAATTCCTCAAACCCCGGCGGACGCAGCGACACATCAAACGCCGACTTCGGCGCCGTGGTCGCTTCCTCGTAAAAATGATCGCCTCGCTCTGACACAGCCTGATTCTTAAGATATCCAAAGCATTTGCGCCAGTCTCTTTTCCGGGCTGCGGACGCGCTGATTTCCTCAAGCGGTCGGACGCGATTTCTTCATGGAATCTTTATGGATCCGCGGACTCGGCGACGTTATTGATGGGAACAGCTCGCCGGTCTCCCCCTCCCGGTTTTCACCGGCCCGGCATCTCCCCCCGCCATCCCCGCCATGAAATCCGTGACGTCTCTCCGTCTCTGCACTCTTGTCAGCCTGCTCGGTGCCCTTGCCTCCGCCGATGCCGCCGTCGTCGTCAATCTGGATGCCACTGCGCTCCCGCTGGGATCGCTCCCGGTCTGGGACAATCTGGTGAGCGACGACCCCGGCCGGGATTTCACGAGGAATGCAGCCGGCACGGCGGCCGTGGTCAATGCCCCGGGAACGACGCCTGTGCGCTCGGTCCTTCTCAATGGCGGGGCGAATTTCTATGTGGGGCCGGAAGCGCCGGAGGGAATTGCCGGCAGCGGGCAGCGGTCGGTCGAGGCATGGGTCCTCAATCCTGCCCTCGCCGACGAGGAAACCATCATCGGATGGGGTCGGCGCGGCGGACCGGACGCCACGAATTTTTCCTTCAATTACGGAGCCAACGCGACCTACGGAGCAGTTGGCCACTGGGGCGGAGCCGACATGGGCTGGAATGGCAACCCGACCGCCAATCTCTGGCACCATCTGGTCTATACCTTCGATGGTTCCACGGTCCGGCTCTACGCGGATGGAACGCTGCGCAATTCCGCTCCCCGGACGCTCAACACCCACTTCCGCAACCCCGCGAGCGCCCTGCTCAAGTTCGTGGTCGGAGGACAGAACGACGCCAATGGCAACCCGGTCGTCACCAACTCGGGAATCTACCTCGCAAGGGTCCGCGTGCACGATGCCGTGCTCTCGCCCGGCGAGATCGCAGCCAGTTATTTCTCGGAAGCAGCCAGCTTCGGCATCACCACCCCACCGCAGGTCGCATCGTTCTCGGCTGCTCCGCCGTCCTTCCTTCCCGCGCAACCGGTCGCGCTCACATGGAACGTCGTGACCCCGCCCGGCAAGCCGCTCACTTCCCTGACAATATCGAACGGGATCGGGACGGTGACCGGAAACACGGGCAGCGTCACGATTCAGCCGGAAACCACCACCACGTACACCATCACAGCCGTCAATGCCGACGGCACCGCGACGGCCCAGACGACGGTGGCACCACGGTCGCAGCCGCTCGTGCTCCGCCACCGCTGGTCGTTCAACGAACCCGCTGGTCCGGCCACCGCCAACGTTCCCATTCCCGACCGCATCGGCGACGCGGGCACGGCCTTTGTCCGTGGTTCCGGGGCCACCTGGACTGGTTCCGGGCTCCGGCTTCCCGGTGGGGCTTCTGCCTCGGCTCCCTACGCCGACCTTCCCAACGGAATTCTTTCGAACCGCTCGGGCGACGCCACCTTCGAAGGCTGGGTCAGCATCAATGGTTCCTCTAACTGGTCGCGCCTCGTCGATTTCGGAAGCTCGCTCGCGAATGGCGGATCGGAACTCATTGCCCCGGGCGGCACCGGCAATGGCGATGAATACATCATTCTCTCCGCTCAGATCGGGGGCACCATGACGCAGAACCGCTTCGAATTCCGCGAGGGCGGAGTCAGCGCCACCGCCGACGTCCCGGTCCCCTACACGGCCGGTTCCGAGTTCCACTTCGCAATCGTCTACGATGCGGACGGAGGCAGCGGCGGGCTCGCCCAGATGCGCTACTTCCGCAATGGTCAGCTCCTCTCGTCCATCGATACCGGCAAACCACTCGCCAGCATCCGCGACAACAACAACTGGCTCGGTCGCTCGAACTGGACCGCCGACGCCAACCTCAATGGAACCTTCAACGAATTCCGCGTCTGGGACGGAGCCATGCACCCGGAAGATGTCGCCGCCAGCGTGGCCGCCGGACCGGATCCCGACCAGATTCCCACTCCCTTCCATATCGACCTCTTCGCTCCGGACCGCTTCACGATCTACGAAGGAGAATCCACTACGCTGCACTGGCGCATCACGGACCCGCTCAGCAGCACCAGCACGTCCATCGACCAGGGAATCGGTACCGTGGCCACACCCAACGCGGGCAGTGTCACCATTTCGCCCGGCACTACCACCACCTACACCATCTCCACCAGCAATGGCGCGTCGGCACGATCCCAGCCAGTCACGGTCACGGTGCTCCCAGCCGCACCAATCACGGATTCGCAGTCGGTCCTCGTTCCCCTGAACCAACCGCAGGCCATCACTCTGACGGCGCGCGATCCCCGCAACCTTCCGCTCACATGGCAGATCGTGAGCCCGCCGGGCAAGGGGTCTCTCAGCGGCACCGCACCAAACCTCGTCTACACGCCCGGCAAGGACTTCGCCGGCAGCGACGAATTCACGGTCCGCACCAGCAATGGATCGCTCGTCTCCAATCTCGCCACCGTCCGCCTCTTCATCCGTCCCGACGCTCCCGTCGCCGACAGCCAGGCGATCGAGATTCCCTCCGGCCGCCCGCGCCAGATCCGCCTCACGGCCATGGACCCGGACAACGAACCCCTCACATGGTCCATCGTCTCACCACCATCCCATGGCTCGCTCTCGGGAACTCCCCCGCTGGTCACCTACACCCCGTCCCCCGGCTACGCGGGATCCGATTCCTTCCAGTTTCAGGTGAATGACGCCACGCTGGCATCGAATGCGGCCACCATCAGCCTCACAGTCTGCCCGCCCTCGCCCCCGCAGAGCATCGCGCTGTCAGCCGACCGCATCCGCACGGACGATACCCCGGGCCGCCTCATCGCCCGCCTTTCGGCTGTCGATCCCGGCTGCCGCGAAACGCATTCGTTTTCGCTCGTCGATGGCGACGGCAGCACGGACAACGCGGCGTTCTCCATCATCGGCAACCAATTGATTGCACAGCGCGATTTCGCCAATGCTCTCGGCCAGCGCCTCTCGGTCCGCATCCGGGTGACCGATGAAACCGGTCTCTCCACCGAACGCATCTTCGCCTTCACGGTCTCTCTTCCCAATCTCCACGTCCAGATCAACGAGGTCTATTACAATTCACCCAATAACCGGACGCGCGCAGAATTCGTCGAACTCCACAACCCCCTCGGCGATCCCGTCAATCTAAGCGGCTGGCGATTCACCGGCGGCATCGGCTACACATTCCCCGCAGGCACCATCATTCCATCCGATGGCTTTCTCGTCATCGCCCAGGACCCTGCCACCGTCAAAGCCCTCTGGGGAACCGACGCCCTCGGACCATGGACGGGCGGCCTCAGCAGCGATGGCGAAATCATCGAACTAAGCACCGCTGCAGGCATCGTCGTCGACACGGTTGATTACGGCATCCAGACGCCATGGCCGGTATCGCCCAATGGCCAGGGTCCATCCCTTGAACTCGCCCATCCCTCGCTCGACAATGACCTCGGCAGCAACTGGCGCGCGTCCACCGGCGGCCCGGCAGCGACAACTTTCGTACCGAGGGGCACCGCAGGATGGAGCTTCCGCCCGGGCCGCACCGAAGCATCCGACCCCATCGCCGCATGGACCGAAAACGGCTATGCCCAGGACAGCACATGGCGCGCCGGCACCGCACCCATCGGCCTCTTCAAGATCAATAGCAATACTCCAGTCGCCACGTTCCCGGAAACAGGCGTCACCCTGCGCACGCAACTGACCGCAGCCGCCACGGGACTGACCACGGACATGGCCACCTACAGCAATGCCAATGTCGAAGTCGCCAATAACTTCACGGTCAATTACCAGTCGGTCTTCTTCCGACGGTCCTTCGAAATCACCGGCACACCCCCGGCCGCGCTCATGCTCAAAGTCATGCGGAATGACGCAGCGATCGTCTGGATCAACGGAAGCGAAGTCGCGCGGTTCGGCTTCGCCGCCAATGCTCCAGCCAACCCGCCTGCCAATTTCGGAGCGGTCTATGAACGCGGTAACGACCCATGGAGCGAGACAGTCCTCACCAATGCGGCGGCTTACCTCGTCAGCGGCACCAACACCATTGCCATCCAGGGCTGGGCCAACGACCCCCGGCTGCGAGGCGGACCGAATGGCCAGGACGACCCAGCCCTCTACAATATCTTCGATTTCTGCATCGATGCGGAACTGTCCACCGCTGCCTCCTTCAAGGCCACCCCGGGCTCCCGCAATTCCGTCTTCGATGCCGCCAGCACGGGCCCGGCCATCCGCAGCGTGACCCACTCCCCTCAGCAGCCTCACTCGGGGAATCCCCTCACCGTCACCGCAAGGATCTCGGACCGTCAGGGGATCGGCAGCGCTTCCCTCCTCTATCAGATCGTGGCCCCCGGCGCCTTCCTGCCCGCAGAATTGCCCCGCTCCAATACGGAAATTCTCAGCAATGTCGTGGCCAACCCAGACTACCAAAGACTCCCCAATCCAGCCTTCGAAGCCGCCACCGCATGGACCTCCATCCCCATGAGCGATGACGGATCGGTCCCGGGCGACACGGCCGGCGATGGCATCTTCACAGCCATCATTCCCCCGCAGCCCCACCGCTCGCTCGTCCGCTACCGCGTCGCCGCCACCGACACAGCAGGATCATCCAGCCGGGTCCCGGCAGCCGACGACCCGTCCCGCAACTTCGCTGCCTTCGTCTACAATGGTACCCCGCCGTACTCGAATGGCCAGTTCACCGCCATCCCCCAGGACCTGGAATCCCTGCCCGTCTACCACTGGATCATGCGGTCAGCCGACTTCGACCGCCTCATGGCCTACAACGCCGCGGATCAGTTCGCCAATAATAACCAGCTCAGCGTCCTGCTCGCCCGCCGCTTCTACAATTTCCAGGGTACCCTCGTCTACGATGGCAAGGTCTACGACCACGTCGAGATCCGCCTCCGGGGCGGCAACAGCCGCTACAACGGCGCAGGCAAACGCCACTTCCGCTTCAAGTTCCCCCGCGGCTACCCGTTCGCCGCCAAGGACAACAAAGGCAATCCCTACCCGCGCGACTGGGAAGACATGCTCTTCAATAAGCTCTTTGGAAACAAAGGCGATTACGACTGGGGCCTGCCCTACCGCGCCGGCGAAAAACTCTGGGGCCTCCAGGGCATCCCCATGCCCTACAATCACTGGGTACATTTCCGCGTCATCCGCAATGCCGCGGAATCCGCCAACGCCACCACCGGCAATGACTTCTTCGGCCTCTACCAGGCCCTCGAACTTCCAGACGGACGCAACTTCCTCGCAGCACGCAACCTCCCCCGCGGGAATTTCTACAAGATGAGCGATTACATCCAGAATGGCGAAATGGATGAACGCTACCAGGCCCCGGGTGCCCCGGACCACGCGGAGGATTTCGATAACATCCGCTACAATATCCATCCCACCACGCCGCAGGCCGACATGGAGAAGTTCGTCCACATGCCGCTGTGGTACAAATACAACGCCGTCCAGGAAGCCATCCGCCACTACGACATCTTCATCGAACCCACCGGCCGCCACCGCGTCAAGAACCTCTACTGGTACTTCCACCCCGGCACCCTCAACCCGGATGGCTCACGTGCCGAACCACTCGGCCAATGCTGGTTCATGCCATACGACTGGGACGCCAGCTTCGGCCCGAACTGGAACAATGGCTTCGACTTCGTCAATAATGCCCTCTACAACCGCAACGACGTCCCGGATTCCCCCACATGGCAACTGCCCAAGCCGGACCGTGCGGGCATGCAGATCCAGCACCGCAATGCCATCCGCGAATTCCGCGACCTCGTCTTCCACCGGAGCGACCCCGGCAACCGCGGCCCCGTCGACGATATCCTTGACGACGCCGCCTCCACACTCGCCCGCTTCTGGCAGGCCGATGGCTCCCGCTGGCCCGCCCCCGGTGCCGCTTCATGGCGCTCTCTACCATCGAAGGCCAATGACATGAAGGCGTTCTGCTTCACAGGCTGGAACACCATCGCAGGCGAACCAGCCGTCGGATCCGGCGGCCGCGCCGCCTACCTCGACGCCATCTCGGACGGTCTCGATGCCGGCCAACTGCCCGCCACTCCCGCGATTTCCTACAGCGGAGCCGTCGGTTTTCCCATCGATGGCCTCCGCTTCTCAGCATCAGCCTTCAGCGATCCCCAAGGACCTGCCACCTTCGCAGCCATTCAGTGGCGCGCCGGCGAAATCACCGACCCCACCGCGCCAGACTACAACGCCGCGGACGACCGCATCTTCGAAGCCACGGAAGTCTGGACTTCGGGCGAAATCACCAACCCGGCAAGCACCATCACGATTCCAGCCGGCGCCCTCCGCCCAGGCCACACCTACCGCGTCCGCGCCCGCTACAAGGACAATACCGGACGATTCAGCCACTGGAGCCCGCCCGCTCAGTTCACCAGCACCCCCGGAACAGCAGTGGCATCCCTCCAGCAGTTCCTCCTCATCTCCGAAATCCTCTACAAACCCGCGGCCCCTTCCGCCGCAGAATCAGCTGCCGGCTTCACCGAGAGCGATTTCGAATTCGTCGAACTCACCAATGCCGGAGTCACCTCCCTCGACCTCACCAGCGTCCGCTTCACCAAGGGCATCGACTTCGATTTCGTACCCGGAACCACCCTCGCTCCCGGTTCATCCATCGTGGTTGCTGCCAATATACCTGCCTTCACCGCACGCTACGGCCAAGGCCTACCCGTCGCCGGTTCATGGCAACAAGGCCAGAGTCTCAGCAACGCAGGCGAACAACTGAAACTCAGCTTCGGTGCAGGCGACGCCATCCACGACATAACCTACGACGACCGCGCCCCATGGCCCGCCGAAGCGGACCATGGCGGTATCTCGCTCGTCTATGCCGGACCCTCCCCCACGGCTGGATCCCCGGATCCCCAGGAAGCCGGCAGCAACTGGCAGCCCTCCCAGATCACCGGCGGCACCCCCGGCCGCCAGGAATTCCTCTCCCTCACCGCATGGATGCGCGGCAATCAGCAGTCCAACCCCGACGCCGATCCCGATGGTGACGGCTGGTCGCACTTCGCCACCTACGCCTTCGGTCGCGACCTCCGCAGGAACCCAGCCTCCGCCACGGCAGTCACCGAAGGACCTTCCCAGTTCCTCGAATTCACCTTCATCCGCCGCCGCGGACTCCCGGATACCTCGTGGTCCCCGGAAACCGCCGCCCATCCAGCCGGCCCATGGTCCCCGGAATCCGTCACCACCACCAGCATCACAAACCTCAGCGATGGCACGGAATCCGTGACCCTCCGCCTCACCGAACCCACCTCCGCCAGCACGCAGCGCTTCCTGCGCGTCCGCGCCAAAGTGAATCCATGAACCAGCCACACCGACTCTGCTGGAACTCATCCGCATTTTCCCATTGCGCCACCCACGCCCACCGTCACGCTCGCAAGCATGACAAGGCTGTTCACCGCCAATAGCGACTACACGGTCGTAGACCGCTCGCCCCTCCAACTCTCCCCAGGCGACACCGTCACCACTGGCCCGGATGATCCCTCATGGCCAGGCTGGGTCTGGGTCACTTCCAGCGACGGCCGCGGCAGCTACGTTCCCAACGAAATCCTTCAGCGTTCCCCGGACGCCTCCGCCACCGTGATCCAACCCTTCAGCGCCCGCGACCTCTCCGTCGTCCGCGGCGAAACCGTCACCGCCCTCCGCGAAGTCCGCGGCTGGCTCTGGTGCCGCAATCAGCAGGAAACCGAAGGCTGGCTCCCCGAATTCGTCCTCTCCCCAGTCAAAGCCAGCAGCAGGGACTGAATCCCAGCGGGACGCAATCCATCAAGTACACCAGCGGCCACCCTAACGAAAATAGTGCAGACCTGCTGGCCACCAAGCCAGCCGTCAAGTCCAAGGACCGCAATGCTCAGGCGTTGCGGATCGATTCCAGCAATTCCTTCTTCTGCGCCACAAAGGAAGCCTCGCCCTCGATCTTCCGCTGCAGCCGCATCAGTCCCTCAAGCAATGCCTCGGGCCGCGGCGGACATCCCGAAATATACACATCCACCGGAATGAGCCGGTCAATTCCCTGCAGCACGGCATAACTCCGGTACATCCCACCGGAAGACGCACAGGCCCCCATCGCAATGCACCACTTCGGCTCAGGCATCTGATCCCAGATCCGCTTCACCGCCAAAGCCATTTTGTACGTCACCGTCCCAGCCACAATCATCACGTCGGCCTGCCGCGGCGAAAACCTCATCACTTCAGCCCCAAACCGCGCAATGTCATAGCGGCTCGACGCCGTCGCCATCAACTCGATCGCACAGCACGCCAAGCCCATCGGCATCGGCCAAAGCGAATTCTTCCGCATCCAGTTGATCGCCGTGTCCAGTCGCGTGAAAATAATGTTTCCCTCGATCTTGGAATCGTAAGCAGCATTGGTGAGAATCGTGTCAGCCATGGGAAAATTCGGCTTCTCTTTAGCCTCCGCTGACGGTGGCCACCCGACCTTCTTCCGCAAGTGCGATTGTGAAAGTTTTCACAAGCGCAGCACCCACCCGCTTCCCCAAGACCACCCAGCCACGGCGAAAAGCAGTTGCGACGGCCCGCCCGCTCGCTAATGATCCGCCCCCTTTTCCATCCCCAGACTGCGGCCCCTTTCCCTCTCTCCCCCCGCAGACCCCTCAACCCCATCGTCACGTCCCTCCGATGCCAACCAAATCCAAACCCGCCGCCAAAAAAGCCGCCAGCAAAGCGGCCCCGGCCACCGCCAGCAAAGCCGCACCCTCGAAAAAGAAAGCGGCCGCCCCGGTGAAGAGCAAAGCAACACCCGCCAAACCAGCCAAACCAGAGAAGGCTCCCGCGAAACCAGCGAAGGCTCCCGTCAAGGCACCAGCGAAACCAGTCAAGGCTTCCACAAAGCCGGCCAAGGCTCCCGCCAAAGCAGAGAAACCCGCGCCCGCCCCCAAGGCCGCCGCCCCGAAGCCCGCCGCCAAGGCACCGGCAAAAAAAGCCGCCCCCGCCGCTCCGACCAAGAAACCTACTGCCACAAAGCCCGCAGGCCGCCCGTTCCCGAAAACGACCCCATTGCCGATCGCCAGACGGACCATCATCCGCGAGGAATGGACCCCGGATCCCGAAATCCCCATGGCCACCTTCGTCAAAAAACAGAAGGCCCGCCTTCTCGAACTGAAGGACTCCCTCGTCGACAGCGTCTCCGGCATGGCCAATGAAACCCTCCGCGCCCGCGCGGAAGGCAGCGAAGCCTCTGCCTTCGGCATGCATCAGGCCGACGCCGGAAGCGACGCCTACGACCGCGACTTCGCCCTCAGCCTCCTCTCCAAGGAACAAGACGCCCTCTACGAAATCGAAGAAGCCCTCAAACGCATCGAACAAGGTACCTACGGCATCTGCGAAATGTCTGGCGAGAAAATCCCCCAGGCAAGGCTCGAAGCCCGCCCCTTCGCGCGCTTCACCGTTGATTGTCAGGCAGAATACGAACGCGAAGTCTCCGCCAGCGGCGGTCGCCGTTCCGTCCGCTCCCTCTTCGGGCTCATGGATTCCGAAGACGACGACGAGGAGGAAGAAGACGGCGGAAAAGAAACAGTTGAAAAGTCGGATGACTGACCTACCATCCCCGCCCCGCCGCCCTGGGATGGCTCTCCTGTGCAGTCGTCATTCCTGAGCATTCCCTTTTTCATCGACCCTATTCATTACTCTCTCTCATGCCCCGCGAAATCATCATCCTCGAATGCACGGAAGCCCGCGCCGCCGGGAAAAACCCGTCACGCTACGTCACCACCCGCAACAAGAAGAGCGTCCGTACCCCGGGCCGCCTTGAAAAGGTAAAGTTCAACCCTGCCATGCAGAAACGGACGGTGCACCGCGAAATCCGCTGATCCGCAGCCTCTCACCGCCAACCTTACTTTCCCATGCAACCGAAGACCCCGCAGCGTCTCATCAACTTCCGCAAGGCGAACAAGCGCATGCCGCGCCGCCGCCTCGACATCAAGATCGACAAGCTCAATCACAAAAATCCGGAGTATCTCGCGAAATTCACCACGGAAACCGGCAAGATCCTTCCCCGCCGCCTCACCGGAATTTCTGCGTGGATGCACCGCAAGATCACCCGCGAAATCAAGCGGGCGCGTGCCGTCAACCTCGCCCCGTAACGGGCCAATCCTGCCCATCGGCAGGTTTGCAATAGTCCAAGTCTTTCCGTCAGGGGCGTAACTCGTTGCGCCCCTGATTCTTTTCCTGCGATCCCACCTCATGAGCCTGAAAGACACCCAGAGCGAAAAGGATTCCCGCAATCTCGCGATCACCCGCGCCGGCATCAGCAGCCTTCGCTACCCCGTGTCCATTCCCAGGCCCGACGGTGGCTCGCTCCACAGCATTGTGACGGCTTCGCTCACCGTCAGCGTCCCGGCCAGCCAGCGCGGCACGCACATGAGCCGCTTTGTCGAGGAAATGCACGACGCCCACAAGGCAATCGATGCCGCCGGAGCCATCAGCCTTGCGAAAAAACTGCGCACCCGGCTTCATGCCACGGAAGCACACGTCACCCTCTCGCTCCCATGGTTCATCGGCAAACGCGCCCCCGTGAGCGGCCGCGAAGCCTTCATGGACTACGAAGTCACATGGGAAGCCGTCGCCACAGGCCGCCGCTCACGGCTCCTCACCACGGTCCGCGTTCCCGTCGGCACCCTCTGTCCCTGTTCCAAGGCAATCAGCGACCGCGGTGCGCACAACCAGCGCGGCCACGCCACGCTGACGATCGAAACGGCTTCACCCATCTGGCCGGATCAGCTCATTACCCTCGTAGAGGAAGCCGCCAGCTGCGAACTCTTCAGTCTCCTCAAGCGCCCGGACGAGAAATTCGTCACGGAACGCGCCTACGATAATCCTGTCTTTGTCGAGGACCTTGTCCGCGAAATCGGCCTGCGCGCCGCCCGTCTCCGCGGTGTCCGCGCATGGCGCGCCGAAGCCGAGAACCTCGAAAGCATCCACAGCCACAACGCCATCGCCGTCATCGAAGCCGGACTCTCCCGCTGAGACGCATCACCCCGCCCCTTTCCCTCCACTCCACCCGTCCATGCTCATCCTCCGCAAAGTCGCCAAGTCGTTCAACGCCCGCGTCCTCTTCCAGAACGCGGACATGACCGTGAACTACGGAGAACGCGTGGCTCTCGTAGGTCCCAATGGAGCCGGCAAGTCGACCCTCTTTTCCCTCATCCTCGGCACGGATACCGCGGACGCCGGCGAAGTGAACCGCGACGAATGGACATCGCTTGGCTACCTCGCCCAGGAAGGAGAACCGGTCGGCGACGAAACCATCCTCGACATCGCCACCGGCAAGGCCGGAGAAATGGACCGTCTCGAAGCCATCCTCCAGGAACATGAGAACCGGGGCGACGTCAGCGCCCCTGCCTACTTCGATGCCCAGGCCAAGCACGAAGCCCTCCAGAATCCCCAGGCAGAAGCCCGCGCCCGCAAAATCCTCCGCGGCTTCGGCTACAAGGAAGAAGACTTCACCCGCCCCGCCCGCGAATTCAGCGGCGGCTGGGTCATGCGCGCCCACCTCGCCCGGCTGCTGGTCATCGAACCCGACCTCCTGCTCCTCGACGAACCCACCAACCACCTCGACCTCCTCTCGCTGCTCTGGTTCCGCAGCTACCTCAAACACTACCCGGGAGCCGTCCTCATGATCTCGCACGACCGCGACTTCATGGACGAAATCATCGAGAAAATCTACGAAATCGACAACGGCCAGCTCACCCAATGGACCGGTAATTATTCCAAATACCTCAAGCAGAAGGAAGAAGCATGGGAACGCTCCATGCAGGCGTACCGCAACCAGCAGCGCGAAATCGAACAAATCCAGGAATTCATCGAACGCTTCCGCTCGGTCGCCTCCAAGGCAGCCCAGGCGCAGAGCCGCGAAAAGCAGCTCGCCAAAATGGAGAAGCTCGACAAACCCGCCCCGCTCCGCAAAGCCTTCCGCTTCAATTTCCCTCAGCCGCAGCGCAGCGGCCAGCGCATCATCCAACTCAATGGCGTGCACCAGGCCTACGGCTCCCGCAAGATCTACGAAGACCTCGATCTCGAAATCGAACGCGGCGAGAAAACTGTCCTTGTCGGTCCCAACGGAGCCGGGAAATCCACGCTCATCAAGATCCTCGCGGGCGAACTCCCCATCCTCAAGGGGGAACGCCGCCTCGGCTCAAATGCCCGCCTCGGCTACTTTTCCCAGCACCGCGCCGACACGCTCGACCCGGAATGCTCCATTCTCGATGAACTGAAGCGCTGCGCCCCGGAACTGCGCGACGACGACGCCCGCGCCATCCTCGGATCGTTCCTCTTCCGCCGCGAGGAAGTCTTCAAGAAATGCAAGGTCCTCTCCGGAGGCGAGAAAAGCCGACTCAACCTCGTCAAGTTCCTCGTCGATCCCCCGAACCTCATGCTCATGGATGAGCCAACCACCCACCTCGACATCTGGGGAATCGAAGGCCTCATCCTCGCCCTGCAGCGCTACGAAGGCACCCTCGTCTTCATCAGCCACGACGTCCACTTCATCCGCTCCCTCGCCACCCGCGTCCTCCACATCAACAATGGCAAGGTCACACCCTACGCCGGAGGCTACGATTACTACCTCGAAAAAACCGGCACCGGCACCGACAACGCCCGCGCCGCCGTCATCGCAGAATAGCCGTTAACCCCGCCCCAAGAGCCTGTTGAAGAACCGGTCCCGGCAGCGGATCCGGAATCCAAGGTGGTTGGATGAGCGGCTGCACCGTGGGCTTGGGGGACGGATCCCCTGCGGGCGGCGGGCCTTTCCTCATAAGGCTTCGTTGCGCCGCAGTTGAAGGTCGAAACGAAGGCAGGCATCCACGACTGCCCCGCGGCTCCGCGGCAGGCAGGCCCGCTCTCTCAGTGCGCCTGACTGTAGTGCTTCTTGAGGAGGTCCTCGCCGAAATCATTCGCGAAATCCCGCCAGACGGCGTGCGGATGATTCGCGTTGTTCTGCGTGTTATCGTACTCGAACAGAAACTCCGGGCTCTGAATCCGGTAGTAATGCGGCTGCCCCACGTCAGTGCCGCCCGACCACGCAAACGTGATGGTTCCCGCGCCGCCCGCCTTGAGTTGCTCGCGCACCAGTCCAGCAAGATCCGGACGGAACCGTCCGATGTATTCTTCAATGGTCCGCCAGAGCATTTCCCGCTGCCCGGGTTCGAGCTTGTCGGCCGCAATGCCAGCCGGCTGCAGCGGCACGGCCTTCCGCTCTTCCTTGCTGATGACATCGGCGGGCACGTCACCCGGCAGCATGGCCACGGCTTTCTGATCGTCCTTGAGCGACTTCACGAGCTGGCGCGCATACTCTTCTTCCTCGGCGAGCACGCGGAGTCCCTTGCGCGGGCCTTCGCGGACTTCGCCGGGATTCGTTCCCATGAACGACGGCGTCATGCTCAGCACCTTCCCGCCAGCCACGGTCACGTTGAGAGAAAAATGATGTCCTTCCCAGCGCCAGCCCCAGACCCCGGTCTCGGACGGCTCGCCGAAGAATGCGAGGTAGTATTTCTCGGTATTGCGGTGCGGGGCCCGGTTCTCCAGCTCAAAGAGAATCTTCTCCTGACTCATGATGGCCGCAGCCTTGCCGAAGCCTTCATTGCTCAGCACGGAATTGAGCATGCCATAGGCCAGATGATCCTGCTCGGGCCGCAGCTTCTCGAGCGTGATCCCCTTCCGGTCGAGCGGGACAAAGTGCCAGTTCTTCCGCTCGTCATCCTCCGCCCGGAAAACGGCTTCCGCCTTCTGACCGTCATCAAGACTCGCCAGAAAGATCTTCGCAGCCTGCGTCATGTCCGCCACGGCCTTCGCCTGCACAGCCACGGCCGCCGCCGACTCGGCATCGGTACTCACGGCGCGGCTGGATACGAACGGAAGCGATGCCGCAAGGGCCGCCGGAATGATCAGAAGGGAAGGACGCATGATCCCCATACTTGCCGGAACCACCGCCTCTTGCACAAGTGCAATCGTCTTCCATGATGGCGGGCCGCCCACCACGGGGCGTCTTTCCCATGAACCCAGTGTCACGACTGATCCGCCTCGCCCTCTGCCTGCTCGCGTTCGCATGGGCGCCCCACGCCACCGCTTCGGCGGAGAAGCTAACACCAGCATGGCCCGCGACGGAATCACGCGACGAACAATACGCTTCGTTCCCCCTCCCACTCGACCAATACGCTCCGGCCACGGCCGAATCCAAGCAGTCGCTCGGGGCCCGCATCGCGGAACGTGCCCGCAAAGATCCCTTCAATGTCTGGGCCACGGTGATCTTCGTCTGCGCCATTCTCCATACCTTCGCCGCCGGAATCTTCCAGAGCCTCGCCCACCGCGCCGAAGAAAAGTATCACGCGGAGTGGCACGCCTCGGAAGCCGCCAGCCACCGCAGTCAGTTTGTCGATGCCCCGCCGCCTACATCCTTCAAGGCGCAGCTCTTCCATTACCTCGGAGAAGTCGAAGCAGTCTTTGCCATGTGGGCCATTCCCCTGCTCATCGCGGGCTGGTGGTTCCATGGCTGGACTGCCGTCCAGGCCTTCGTGAACCGCGACTGCAACTTCACGGAACCTCTCTTCGTCGTCGTCATCATGGCCATCAGCGCCTCGCGGCCCGTCGTGCGCTTCGCGGAACACTGCCTCGCCATTCCCGCCATCCGGCTCGGCGGCGGATCGCCGGCCGCATGGTGGCTCAGCGTGCTCACTGTCGCCCCGCTCCTCGGTTCGCTCATCACGGAACCCGCCGCCATGACGATCAGTGCGCTCCTTCTCGCCCAGCGCTTCTACGAACTCCGCCCCAGCCGCACCTTCGCCTACGCCACCCTCGGCCTTCTCTTCGTCAATGTCTCGGTCGGCGGCGTCCTCACCAATTTCGCCGCTCCCCCGGTCCTCATGGTCGCCAGCAAGTGGAACTGGAGTTCCGCCTTCATGCTCAAAACATTCGGCTCGCACGCGGTCATCTCCATCCTCATTTCCAATGCCCTCTACTTCCTGATCTTCCGGAAGGAATTCCAGCGGCTTGGCGATCCCAACGACCGCATCCAGGATGGCGAAGCCGGTCGCTACTGGCGCGAACGCACCACCCGCATTCCACTGCGCGTCACCCTCACCCACCTCGCCTTCCTCGCATGGACGGTCTACGCGAGCCACTACCCCGTCCTCTTCATCGGCGGCTTCCTCTTTTTCCTCGGATTCCTCCAGGCGTCTCACGAACATCAGAACGCACTCAGCATCAAAGGCCCCCTGCTCGTCGGATTCTTCCTCGCCGGTCTCGTGATCCATGGCCGCTGCCAGTCATGGTGGCTTGAACCCGTCATGAACAATGGCCTCGGACCATGGTCCCTCGCCCTCGGATCCGCCGCCCTCACCGGCTTCAACGACAACGCGCTCATCACCTTCCTCGCCTCTCAGGTTCCCGGCCTCACCGACTCCCTGAAATACGCCGTGATGACCGGAGCGGTCGCCGGCGGCGGCCTCACGGTCATCGCCAACGCCCCCAACCCAGCCGGTCAGGGCATCCTCAAGAATTACTTCAACGACCGCATCAATCCCCTCGGCCTCCTTGCCGCAGCTCTCGCCCCCACGGTGATCGTGCTGGTCATCTTCATGATGTTCTGAACGGGTTCCTCAGGGACGCAGCCGCCAGCGCGACCGCACCAGAAACCGTGCGGCTTCCCCGGGGCCTGCCATCCGGCAGACGAAGCGTTCCCGTTCCCCGGCAACGGCCCGGCTCAGCACCGTGAACGGCGCGGCACTCCAGTTGCTTCCGTCGGGCGAGGTCTCCATCAGGAATTCCACGTCGTCGCCCGCAAGGCGGCGCGTCACAGTGACGTCCCACGACCCATCGGCACCCCGCAGCGCGACCGGAAGATTCCCAATCCCAGGGACGGCAGGATCGGATGCGGTGGCATATTCCAGCAAGGCACCCAGACCGTCTCCATCGCGGTCTTCCTCATTCGACACGATGCCCGCAGCGAGTTTCCACGATCCATAATCGTCGCCATCATTCCCGAGCGGCGAACCGTTCGGCTGAGCCGAAAGCCGCCACGCCAAAGGATCGCCCGCAGGCAAAGCAGGATCGGGCCGGATTCTCACCAGACTTCGTCCCCCGCCATCGGCCTCGGCAGGCCACAACCCAGCCACCCCGTACGCAAACCGGAAAATCGTTTCCCCGGAAGCGGACACAAGGGTCACGGTTTCACCGGAATTACTGAGACGGTCGCCCGCATACTCGCCAGCCACCGAACCGAAGCCAATCTGCGGATAGCGCACCGCAAAAGCGGCGCGGTTCGCCACCACGATAACCCGCTGCCCGGGAGCCATCACGGTTCCAAGAGGAAACACAAAATCGACGCCCTCGGTGAAGCGGCTGCCGGACAGATCGACGGGTTCCACACCCGCATTCTGCAGCTCCAGAAACTCAAAGTCATCGGCGTCCCGGAATCCTGCCGCCATTTCACCGGGAGTGGGGTCGCCGGGATGATAATGCAGTTCGCTCAGCACGACACTGGCTGCCGCCGCAGGTTGTCCTTCGAAGTAATATCCAGTCGAGGGCGCACTCCATCCCGTCGCCTGCTTCACCCGGGCCACCAGCTGCACACTTCCGCTCACCGGCACTGCCGCACCACTCGCAATCTCCAGCGCCCCGGGCCGCACTCCACCGCCCGGCAGCCGCGGATCCCGGCCGTCCAGCATGCAGTAAATCACTCCGCCAGCCGGAGCCGTCAGCACCACCGAAGCAGCCTGTCCGCCAGCCGGCACACGCTGCGGCCGCACCGGAAACTGCGCATCAAGCCACACCGTCCGCCGCTTGAGCCAATCCCTCACAATGTCCATCTCGTCACGGAACGATCCCTGCGTGCCCGCATCAGGCCCGTCCCGAGGAGGCGTAGCCGTCCACTTCGCATAGTTCCGCACCGCCGCTTCACTCAACTGTCCCTCGAATTCATTCACGAGTCCCGTGAGAGCCGCATCCTGCAGAATCACATCGCGCAGCGCAAACCAGCGGTCCGTGTACGCCTGCCAGAAATCCGGATCAGTCCACAGGTACTTCCACCATCCCCATGTCAGAATGTCCGTAGCCGGCTGCGCCGCACTCCAGCCCAGCGGACTCGTGCTCCGCGAATCGGTCGAACCAATCGTCCGGTCAAAATCCCAGATCGGTCCGGCCACCAGCTTTCCATTCCTCGGCTTATGCATGTATGTGCTCAGCCGGAAACAGTCGGCATTCGCCGCGAGAATGTTCAGCAGGCCGTGGTCCACCCACGAATCGCGGTCAATGTAATCAGTATAGTGCAGTCCCGTCGCCGGATTCTTCCGGTCGGGCTGGACAACCGCATCCTCGAAGGCCTGCACGTAATTCCGGATGTACGCCGACTGTGCCGCGGGGATCACCGGTCCCGGCAGGGGCACTTCCTCAGGATAACCATAGTTCAGCCGCACCTCGCTCCCGAATGGTTCCGTGAGCGGGAAATTCCGCGACGTCACCCAGCCACTGGTCCCGGGATCAAGCCGGTCAACCTTCACAATGTACCCTCCCGTCACATCGTCCCCGCTGAGGTCGTTCTTATCAAGCCGCTCCACCGCAATCCGCTCGTTCCCCCGCTCGGGCTTCTCCATGATGGCATACACCCCCATGTAGTCGCCCGGATAATCAAGCGCCCCGCCATTCGTGTTGGCGAAGACTTCCACAAACCTCCAGCGCGGAGCCCAGCGCCCCATCCGGTTGCTCAGTTCATACATGAACGGATTCCGGATCATGCCACGGTCGAAATCATAATTGCTCTGCAGAATCCAGTCGGCCTCGTCCGCCATTCCCAGCACAGGTACAGGCATGTCCTCGTCTTTCTCGTCCCACGCCTCGATGTTCATGCTGTACTTCGGCCAGCCAGCCGATGACGACCCGCGCACCACCATACGGCCACGCACCGCCAGCACCGGCCGATTCGTCAGCGCCGTCCGGTTCTCCGTGGCCGCATCAGGCGTGAACATCGTCCAGTACATCGGACGGTTCGCATCAGGACGGCCCGCCCCGAAATTATCGACCACCACCACCGGCAGATTCGATCGGAAGGTGGCCGCCGCAGCCCCGAGCTTCACATAGGTTTCCGACCGCACCAGTCCCGGCGCAAAGCCAGCCACGGTTTCAAAGGCCCGCGCCCGCACCATGGTCGTCGCCGCCACCGTGATCGGTCCGGTGTACAGTGTCGACGACGCCGTCGGTTCGCTCCGGTTGAGCGTGTAGCGGATCTGCGCGGTGGGCGAAGCCGTGCTCAGAGCCACCGTCACGGAAGCCCCCGCAAAGGTCTGCGTGGGTTCACTGAAGATCACGTCGCCGGCCGGTGCTCCCGCCGCCGTGGTGTTGGCGGCTCCAGGCGTCGGCACGGCAAACGGCGCATACGCTCCGGTCCCGGGCACGATCCCATACGACCAGTACTCGGGCACCACAGGATACGCAGGCGACCACTGCTGGCTCACCGTAACCCCATCGGGCTGCACCAGCGCAAGGAATTCCCCAGCCCCCGCGAGACGGAAATCTGTGTGCAGTTCGCGTCCGCTCACCGCCCGGTTCTTGCCGGACGCAAACACCATCAGATAACCACCGCCAGGTATCAGAGTCGGCTCGGGAAAACGCCAGCGCCGCAGATTGCCAGGCGCATCGCTCAGATACCAACCACCCACATCAATGGCCGTGGCCCCGGGATTGTGCAGCTCCATCCAGTCCTGCGGTTCCCCATCAGCATCACAGAAGGGCCTCGGATCGTCATTGTCCGTCGCCGCCACAAATTCATTCAGCAGCACCGTCACCGGCACAAAGGCGGTCGTCGTGAACCTCACGCTGTCCGAAGCCCACGCCACCCCTGCCGCATTCTCGCCGCGCACCCGGAAATACACGGACGCATTCTGCGCCAACCCTGTCACGAGGGCCTCAAAATCGCCACTCTGCAGCCCAAGGTCCAGCGACGCCGCCCACGCCCCCGCATCCGTCCCGCCATCCACCGGACCATGGAAAATCCGCACCACCGTCGGCGCATTGCCCGTGGACACCACCCGGCCCGACAGACGCGCGGAAAACGCATTCACCTGACTCGCTTCTCCATTCTCGACCACAGGCAGCGCAGCCACCGGAGTCGTGAAACGACCCGACGCTGGCGACCACACTCCACCCGCTTCGTTGACCCCGAAAACACGGTAAAAATAATCACGCCCGGAACCAAGGCCGCCAATCACCGCAGTTCCCGTGGCCGCCACGGCTCCCAGCGGAACCTGCTGCTGCCATGCCGCCGGATCGGTGCCGCCATCGTTGGATCCATAATACAGGGTCACCACCGGAGCCCGCCCGCCCGTGCTGACCACCCGCGCACCCAACCGCGCCGTGCTCACGGTCACCTCGGAGGCCGCCAGATTCTCAATGACCGGAGCCGCCACCGCGGTGGCAAAATCCCGCGACGCCGCCGCCCACGAGGTCCCCGCCGCATTCACCGCCCGCACGGTGTACCAATATCGGGTGAATGGCTGCAGCCCGCTCAGCGGCACCCGGAAAACCCCGCTCTGCGGCCCCAGCGCCACAGAATTCGCCCACAATCCAGGCTCGCTGCCCCCATCCACCGGACCATAAAACAAGGTAACCTCGGGTACCGCAATCCCCACCCTCGTCACCTCGCCACCCACCTCAGCTCCCTGCGCCGTCACCCCCGACGCCGCCCCCGCAACCACCGCAGGCGCATCCAGATTCACATCCCGGTAGAAGATGATTTCCTGAATCCCGGAATTGTTCGCCGCTCCCGCCGTCGTCAGCGCATCAAACCTCACATAACGCGCCGAGACCGCCGGAAATTCCCGCGCAAATCCCCAGCCCGTACTCCCACTGGTGAAATCCAGCGACGTGTCCCCCGCATCCCCAAACACGGCATCATTCGAAAATATCAGCCGGAACGACAGCGTCCGGTCCACCGCCGGAATCCGATCGAAGAAATCAAAGCCACTCACCGGCTGCACACTCCCGAAATCAAAGTCCACATACATCCCCGCACCCAGACTCGCACAGGCATACTCAAAACCTCCCCCGCGCCCGGCATTCCCATTCACCGCATTCACCGCCGCATACGACGCATTGAACGGAGTCGCCGACCCCACCACGGCCACCGGCAGCACAGCCTTCCCCACCCCCGTATTCAGAAACTTCATCTCCGCCGATCCCAGATTGGCAGACGAACCAGTCGAAGTCCCCACTTCCCACCGCACATAACGCGCCGTCGTCGCCGGAAAACTCTGCACCAACCCAGACGCATTCGACCCGGAGACCGCAAAACTGTGCACCGTATCCCCAGCATCAAACACCGCATCCACACTGAAAACCAACCGAGAAACCCCTATGATGTCAGCCGCATTCGCCCGCGCCACCATCACAAAACGATCAACCGTAACCGCCGCCCCGAAATCAAACTGAATCCATGTGCCCGCGGCCGTCGCAAATGCCGCGCCCGCCCCGCGCCCAGCCGACGCATATTCATTCATCGTCCCGTCAAAGACATTCGACGCCGGAAAGGAAGCACTGAAGGCCGCCGCGGATGCCGTGATGGTCGGATTCGGCAGCACGCCAGCCAGGGTTCCCAGTCTCGTCAGCATGCCGCACACCACGGCCCACCAGAGGATTCGTCGCTTGTTCATAAGGAATCAGAGGTTGTCTGCGCAGCCGGCTCCCCCGCAGGGAAATCAGGGATAATTTCGCCGGGCCTCACTCTGAACGAATCAGGAACGGTCCGCGCTGACAAGCCCCGAATCGGGTTTCCCCACACGCATCCCCGCATTGCACCAGCACGCCAGCCACCCCATCATCCCAGCCTCATGGAAAGGCGCCTGCTCCCTCACGATCTCCGCTCGCACCGCTGGTTCGGTCCAGATGACCTCCGCTCGTTCGGCCATCGCTCCCGCACCAAACAAATGGGATACGGCACAGCCGACTTCGCCGGAAAACCAGTCATCGGCATCCTCAATACATGGAGCGACCTCGCCACCTGCCACACCCACCTCCGCGAACGGGCCCAGGAAGTGAAACGCGGCGTCTGGCAAGCCGGCGGCTTCCCCCTCGAGATTCCCGTGACGTCCCTCAGCGAAATGTTCATGAAGCCCACGTCCATGATGTTCCGCAATCTCGTCGCCATGGAGGTCGAGGAAATCCTCCGCTGCCACCCACTCGACGGCGCGGTCCTCATGGGCGGATGCGACAAAACCACCCCGGCCCTCCTCATGGGTGCCATCACCATGAATCTTCCCTGCCTCTACCTCCCAGCAGGAGCCATGGTCCGGGGATGCTGGCGAGGCACCACCCTCGGATCCGGCTCGGATGTCTGGAAATACTGGGACGAACGCCGCGCCGGAAACCTCGACTGCCATGGCTGGACCGAACTCGAAGACGGCATCGCCCGCAGCCCCGGTACCTGCATGACCATGGGCACCGCCGCCACCATGATGTGCGTCGCCGAAGCCCTCGGACTCTCACTCCCCGGTGCCTCGGATATCCCCGCCGTCCACGCCGCCCATGCCCGCATGGCCACCGCCTGCGGCCGCCAGATCGTCGATCTGGTCTGGGCAAATCTCCGCCCGTCGGACATCCTCACGATGGCCTCGTTCGAAAATGCCATCACTGCCTTCATGACCCTCGGCGGCAGCACCAACGCCATCGTCCATATCATCGCCATGGCACGCCGCGCCGGCATTCCACTCGTCCTCGAGGACTTCGACCGCATCTCGCGCCGCACCCCGGTCATCGCCAACCTCCGCCCAGCCGGCCAGCACCTCATGGAACACTTCCACGACGCCGGCGGCCTCCGCGCCACCCTCGCCCAGATCCGCCACCTCCTCCACACCGACGCCCTCACCGTCACCGGCCAATCACTCGGATCCAATATCGCAGACGCCGAAGTCTTCCACCCCGATGTCATCCTGTCGCCCCAGAACCCGCTCGCCCCAGAAGGCGGCACCTTCATCCTCCGCGGCAACCTCTGCCCACACGGTGCCGTCATCAAACCCGCCGCCGCCAACCCGGACCTGCTCACACATACCGGCCCAGCCCTCGTCTTCGATTCCTACCCGGAACTCAAGAAGGTCATCGACTCGGACGACCTCGATGTCACCCCGGAAACCATTCTCATTCTCCGCAATGCCGGCCCACTCGGCGGCCCCGGCATGCCAGAATGGGGTATGCTCCCCATCCCGAAGAAACTCCTCAAGGCCGGCATCCGCGACATGGTCCGCATCTCGGACGCACGCATGAGCGGCACCAGCTACGGCACCTGCATCCTTCACGTGGCACCGGAATCCGCAGCGGGTGGCCCACTCGCCCTCGTCCAGACAGGCGACCTCATCCAGCTCGATGTCCCCAACCGCTCGCTCCAACTCCTCGTCAGTGACTCGGAACTCGCACACCGCCGCAGTCAGTGGTCGCCCCCACCTCCGAAATTCTCCCGCGGCTACGGCCAGCTCTTCCTCAACGAAATCACCCAGGCCGACGAAGGATGCGACTTCCGCTTCCTCGCCACTCACGCCCCCAATCCAGAACCGGATATCTTCTGATCCACCGTCCGCAGAATGCCGGCACGTCAACTCAGCGGTACTTCCTCCGCAACCACGCCACCGTCAACATCCGTCTCCGCCACCGACTGGGCCAGCCGGGGATGGCTCAGGTATTCTTCAGCGAGATCTTCCAGTTCCATGAGCGACTGCACGACGGCAAAGCGCTGCCTCAGCTGCCGCCCAGCCGGCAGGCCCTTGCTGTAATGCATGAGCCGGCTCCGCATGGCCTGCAGGGTGAATTTCTCCGGGCCATACCGCCCATGCTCCAGGGCCATCCGGCAATGACGCAGAATGAGCGCCCAGCGGTCCTCGGCCGGCACGGGAACCGGAGCCACCCCATCCTCAAGCCAGCGCCGCGCATCACGGAAAATCCACGGACTCGCCATCGCCGCCCGCCCAATCATCACCCCGCGCACCGCCGTCGTCCGCAGCCGTCCCTCAATGTCACGACCACTCGCAAGGTCACCATTTCCAATCACCGGAATCCGCACGGCTTCGGCACACGCTCCAATCACTTCCCAGTCAGCCAGCCCACCATACCCCTGTGCCCTCGTCCGGCCATGCACGGTCACCGCCGCCATGCCCACATCCTCAAGAATCTTCACAACGGTAAGCGCATTGATGCTCTGCTCGTCCCAGCCAATCCGGATCTTCGCCGTCACAGGCACCGGAACAGCCCGCGCCACCGCCGAGGCCACCGCCGCCAGCGCCGGACAATCCCGCAGCATCGACGACCCCCCATTCTTCGCCACCACCTTGTTCACCGGACACCCGAAGTTGATGTCGATGAAATCCGGCTGCTTCCAGTCAATCACCTTGCGCGCAGCCTCGGCCATCGCCTCGGGATTCGAACCGAACAACTGCACCCCCAGCGGACGCTGCGCATCATCAAATTCCGTGTACTTCCGCGTCCGGTCGTCCCGCCGGATAATCCCTTCACTGCTCACAAACTCCGTCACCATGACATCCGCCCCAAGTTCCTTGCAGAGACGGCGGAAGACAAAATCCGTCACTCCAGCCATCGGAGCGAGATACAGCGGAGCACGGGATCCTGTCAGCCACGGAAGCATCCCTCCCGCATAACCCGGTTCCCCAACTCTGCAACGCTGCGCATCCACCCAGCCGCACATTGACCACCCGCCCCGCCCAGTGTAGCGCCTCCGCAGTTTCCCATCCCCGCTGCCCCCCATGACTCTCATCGACGGAAAAGCCATCTCCTCCAAAGTCCTCGGCGAATGCCGCACGGAAATCGACTCGCTCAAAACCTCAGGCATCACCCCGGGACTCGCCGTGGTCATCGTGGGCGACGACCCCGCCTCGCAGGCCTACGTGGGCTCGAAAGTCCGTACCTGCCGCGACCTCGGCATGCACTCGCAGCACATCGCCCTCCCAGCCGCAACTTCCCAGGACGATCTCCTCGCCGTCATCCACTCGCTCAATGCCGACCCCGCCATCCACGGCATCCTCGTCCAGTCACCTCCCCCACCTCACATCAATGAAGCGGAAATCGTCCGCACCATCCGCCCGGACAAGGACGTCGACGGATTCCACCCGGAAAATGTCGCGAAACTCACCATGGAATCGCCCGACGCCTTCGTCCCCTGCACCCCGCTCGGCTGTCAGCGCCTCCTCCTCGAATACCAGATCCCCACGGCCGGGGCCCGCGTCGTCGTGATCGGACGCTCCATGATCGTCGGCAAACCTCTCGCCCTGCTGCTCATGGCCCGCGGCCCGGGCGGCGACGCCACCGTCACCATCGCTCACTCCCGCACCCGCGACCTCCCCGCCGTCTGCCGCGAAGCCGATATCCTCATCGCCGCCATCGGCCGCCCCCGCTTCGTCACCCCCGAATTCATCCGCCCCGGAGCCGTCGTCATCGACGTCGGCATCAACCGCGTCCCCGATGCCACCGCCAAAAACGGCTACCGCATCACAGGCGATGTCGATTTCGAAGCCGTCGCCCCGCTCTGCTCGGCCATCACCCCCGTCCCCGGCGGCGTCGGCCCCATGACCATCGCCATGCTCATCGGCAATACCCTCAAAGCCACCCGCCAGCAGCACGGGCTCCCTCCCATCCGACCCTGAGAACTTCGACTGCAGCACAGCAAAGCCCCATGGAATAAGGGCCGCCTCCCGCCGGGACCCCGGATCCGCTGCCGGGCCCGCCTTTTCAGCAGGCTCCTGAGGATACGGGTTTCCCTTGCCTCCACCGCACCCGACCGCTTAGTTCCCTCCCCAGCCCGGCACCCCGGGCACCTCACCTTTCACAACCCCCAAATCCAACACCCTATCATGAGCCGAAAAATCCGTATGGGCATGGTCGGCGGAGGCCGCGGTGCCTTCATCGGCGCCGTTCACCGCATCGCCGCCGCCATCGATCAGCAGATTGAACTCGTCTGCGGTGCCTTTTCCTCGGACCCGGAACGCTCGAAGGCATCCGGAGCCGACTTCTTCCTGCCGCCCTCGCGCTGCTACGGCACCTTCAAGGAAATGATCGAAAAGGAAAAGGCCCTCCCGGCCTCGGAACGCATGGACTTCATCTCCATCGTCACCCCGAACCACATGCACTTCCCCCCGGCGAAACTCGCCCTCGAAAACGGCTTCCATGTCCTCAGCGACAAACCAGCCTGCTTCGACCTCGCAGAAGCCAAGGCCCTCGGGGAAATCATCAGGTCCAGCGGCCGGCTCTACGGCCTCACCCATAACTACACGGGCTACCCGCTCGTGAAGGAAGCACGCGACATGATCCGCGCAGGCAAACTCGGCAAGATCCGCAAGGTCGTCGTCGAATACCCCCAGGGATGGCTCGCCACCCGACTCGAAGCGAGTGGCCAGAAACAGGCGGGCTGGCGCACGGACCCATCACAAAGCGGTGCCGGCGGCTGCGTCGGCGACATCGGTACCCACGCCGAAAACCTCGCGGAATACATCACCGGCCTCAAGATCTCGGAACTCGCCGCCGACATCACTTCGTTCGTCGATGGCCGCCTCCTCGACGATGACGCCAATGTCCTCCTCCGCTTCGAAAACGGCGCCAAGGGCGTCCTCCACTCGTCCCAGATCTCCGTCGGCGAGGAAAACAACCTCAATATCCGCGTCTATGGCGAACTCGGCGGCATCGAATGGCACCAGAATGAACCGAATACCATGCTCGTGAAATGGCTCGACCAGCCCATGCAGGTCTACCGCACGGCCAATGGCTACCTCGGCAAAAATGCCGCCGCCGCCACCCGCACTCCTCCCTCTCACCCGGAAGGCTACCTCGAGGCCTTCGCCAATATCTACCGCAACTTCGCCAATCACATCCGCGCCTTCGAAGCCGGTACCACCCCGGATGAAATCACCCTCGATTACCCGAAAATCGAGGACGGCATCCGCGGCATGGCCTTCATCGAAGCAGTCGTCGCTTCCTCCAAGGCCAATGCCGCATGGACCCGGCTCCACGCCTGACCAATCCAGTACCACTCCCTGACACGACAGGCCGTTCTCTTTCGCCGGGAACGGCCTGTCGCACATTCTCTCCCTGCCACCATGACCGCTGAGTTCCTTGCTCCCCTCACCGAGGCCCGCGATGCCAGTGCCCGCGCCCTGCTTTCCGAACGCGCCGCCGGTGGCTGGTGGGAAGGGGAACTCTCCGGCAGCGCCCTCTCGACAGCCACGGCCATCATCGCCCTCCAGCTGGCAGGTGGACCCTTCGAACAGGTCCTCATCAAGCCAGGCCTCGCATGGCTCTGCCAGACTCAGACAACCGACGGTGGCTGGGGCGACACCACCCTCAGCCTCCCGAATCTCTCGACGACCCTGCTGGTCCTCTCGGCCCTCCAGCTCTGCGGCGACGCCTCGCATGCGCACACCATCGCCCGCGCCCGCACATGGGTGGAACAAAGGACCGGAAGTCTCTCGCCGGCCGATCTCGCAGCGGCCCTCGAAAAACGCTACGGACGCGACCACACCTTCTCGGTACCCATCCTGATGGCCTGCGCCATCGGCGGCGTCCTCGGCCCGGCCCCGGAGTGCTGGCAGCACGTTCCCCAGCTCCCCTTCGAACTCGCAGCTCTCCCACGCCAGTGGTTCGCCACGCTCCAGCTCCCCGTGGTCAGCTACGCCCTCCCCGCCCTCATCGCCATCGGCATCGTCCGGCTCCACCATCAGCAGAATCCCCACCCGCTCAATCCACTGCGCCGCTCGCAGCGGCCGCGGACCCTTCAGCTTCTCACCGAAATCCAGCCGTCCAGCGGTGGCTACCTCGAAGCCACCCCACTGACAGCTTTCGTGACCATGGCGCTCGCCTCGGCCGGCAAACGCCGCCACCCAGTCGTCCGCAATGCGCTCCGCTTCCTCACGGTTTCGGCCCGGCCCGATGGATCATGGCCCATCGATACCAATCTCGCCACATGGGTCACCACCCTGTCGGTCAATGCCCTCGCCGCCATCCCGGGCGCGCCATTCGATACGCGGCCCCAGGTGGCCGACTGGCTGCGGGCGCAGCAGACGGATGAAATCCATGCCTACACACTCTCGGCTCCCGGTGGCTGGGCATGGACGGACCTCCCGGGCGGGGTTCCGGACGCAGACGATACCTCAGGTGCCATCATAGCGCTGGCCGCCCCGGGCATGGGCCAGCACGATGAGGCCGCGGCCCGCGGACTCACATGGCTCATCGGTATCCAGAACCGCGACGGCGGCATCCCCACGTTCTGCCGCGGCTGGGGCACGCTCCCATTCGACCGCAGCACCCCGGAAATCACCGCCCATGCCCTCGCCGCTCTACACACATGGCGACACCTCGCGGTCCCGGGCACGAAAAAAGCCAGCAAAGGCATGCTCCGCTTCCTTTCCCAATCGCAGCAGCCGGACGGTTCGTGGATCCCCCTCTGGTTCGGCAATGAACACGCACCCGCCGAAGCCAATCCCGTCTACGGCACCGCCACCGTGCTCCATCACCTCCGCAGCATCCCGGAAACCGAAGCGCTGCAGCAGCGCGCCGCCGCCTACCTCGTGTCGGTCCAGCGCCGCGATGGTTCATGGTCAGGCGCAGGCCAACCCAATGGCCCATCCTCCATCGAGGAAACCGCGGTCGCTCTCCTCGCGCTGGCCTCAGCCCTGCCACGGCATGCCGAACACGAAGAAACCCTCCGCCGCGGAGCCGATGCCCTGCTCCGGCTCACCGCTCACGGCCGCGAAGCTCCCGCCAGCCCCATCGGCCTCTACTTCGCCCGGCTCTGGTACCACGAACGTCTCTACCCCAGGATCTTCCAGACGGCCGCCTTCGCTGCCCTCGTAAACCGCTGGCAGTAACCCGGAAATCCCCACCCTCCCTCACTGCACCCGCAGCCGGACAAAATCCGCAGGATCTGTGCCCGCCACGCCATCAGTCCGGAACGTCGCCCATTCCCAGCCAGTCTCCAGCCCCGGCAGAGACAATTGACCCTGCACGGCAGCACTGTCCGCCGCACCGAGTTTCGTCACCACCACCGCGTTCCAGACCACAAGGTCGTCCGTCGCCTCCACCACATAGGTCACCCCATCGCGCACCGCCGTCTGCCGCGCCCCACTGGCCGCAAAGACCGCCCCGGCACGCACCGGAACCGTGAAGGTCAAGGCCCGGCCACCCGCCAGTTCGTGCACCCGCGCAAAACTCTGCGGCACCGAACCACCACGCACCGGATGCGAACCCACCGCGAATTCCATGACGTTGGGTACCCCGTCCCGATCCGGATCCGCCCCCGCAGCAGCATCCGCCCCGCTCAGCCCATAGCCCGCCGCCCAGCTGTCATACACACTGCCCCCACCCTCAACCACCCGGACCACGCCTTCCGCCGCAAACAACGACGTGTCCCACGCCAGCCCAGCACCAAGCACAGCACCCGAGAAATCAAAAGACGGTACCCCGCTCCGCAGCGTCGCATCCACCAGATCAAACACATCCCCAGCCACCGGAACATAACCGGAAAGAACCACCGCCACGGTTCCCGAGGTCACCAGCGGCCCGGAAACCGCCAGCCGGTCATTGGTTCCCGGCCCAGTGATTTCCGCCACAAATCGCGACCCCGCCGCCAAGGTCAGCCCAGCCCCGAAATTCAGGACGGCCGGATCCGCCGACCCCACCAGACCTGTACCAGGAGCAACCCGACCCCCGCTCGGCACGGTCACATCGGAAACAACATTGCCATCGCCTCCGAGCACACCACCCGACTTCACCAGCACCGCGCCACCGCCCAGCTGACCGCGCACCGCCAGCAGTCCTTCCGCCACTTCGGTTCCGCCAGCCGGATCAGCCGCACACGACCCCAGCAGGCTCAGCGTTCCCAGTCCAGCCTTGAGCAGACTGCCACTGCCACCCAAATCGGCCGCCACAGTCGTCGTCGTCCCTTCCGCCATCCGGAAGGTCCGCGCCCCATTCAGCAGCACCACATTCAGATTCGCACCACCATAGCCCGCATTGGAAATGGTCACATCACCCGTCGCCGTGAAATCACCGGACAGATCAAGCGTCGCATCCTGCGCCCCCGTATTGAATTTCACCTGAATGTCCCCGCCAGCCGCACGGATCCCCCCCGGCCCCACATACAGCACCGACGGACCCGAACTCCCCGCAATGCGCACAATCGCCCCAGCACTCAGCGCAATCTCCCGCGCCGTCGCCGAATGCCCGCTCGCGACCGCAAATATCCCGCTCCGCACATCCGCCAGCCCGTTCACCACCATGTTCTGCCTCATGATGAACTGCCCGGTCGCCACCGGCGGCTGCACCAGCACCCCGCCAATCGTCTCACTCGCCGTCTGCACCGGCAGGGAATCCGCCGACGTCCCCGTGAAAATCACCTGCGCCGTATCCGGAATCTGCTCAGGCGACTGCAGCGCCAGCGTCGCTCCACCAGTGATCACCAGATCCCCGCCAATCGCATTGACCCCCGCCAGCTTGGCCAGCTGCAGCTGACCACCCGATACCGTGGTCGGCCCACTGTTGGCATTGGCCTCGGACCCCGTCAGCTGAAGATTCCCTCCCGCAGATGTCAGGGCCCCAGCCCCGGAAATGACTCCACCGAAAATGCCTCCCGCAGAAATCGTCGCCGGCGACGACAACCGCAGCGAGCCATCCCCCGCCAGCGAACGCAGCACCACACCATCAGGACGATTCGCCTCAAGCACCGCGCCAGCCGCCACCGTGACCGGACCCGCCAGCGATCCCACCCCCGCCGTCACCCCATCGCCAATCACCAGACGCCCGCCATTCACGAAACTCGCTCCGGCATTCGTGGACTGACCACTGTGCGCAAGGGTCAGCGTGCCCGTCCCGCTCTTCACAATGCCCGACGCTCCCGCCAGATGCCCCAGCCCAGTCCAGCGGTAATCCTTCACGGAATTATCCACGGTCACACTGACCGGCGACAACGGACCCGCCAGCTGCACGGTCGTCGTGCCACTCGCACTGTCATCGAACGTCACGCTGTCCGTTCCCACAGTGCCTTCCACATACGTCCCAGGCCCACTGGCCGCCGTCCAGTTGGCCGTCCCCTGCTGACCTGTCCCGGACGCGTCCGCATCCCACGTGCCATTCACATTCCCACGCCAGACAATGCCGCCAGCCGATGTGATGTTCAGACCAATGACCCCCAGCGCCGGCTGATTCACCAGCGATCCCTGCACCCGGAACGGCAGCGCCAGACTCAACGCTCCCGCTCCCAGCCCACCCAGACTGCTGTAGCCAATCAAGGGCACCGGAGCCGACGTCACCCCAAGCTTACCACTCACCTTCACCACCGTCGGTGCCTGCACATTGAAATTACCCGCGGATACCACCGGGGCCAGCGGATTCCCAGTCAGCCCCGTCTCCAACTGCAGGGTCCCCCCAGCCGCCGATCCCGTCGTCAGATCACTCACCAGCAAGGTCGTCCCCGCCGACGCCACCCGCACCCCGAAAACCGCCCCGTCAGCCACCGTGACAGCCCCGCCACCCAACTGCAGCGTCGTCACCGTCAGCGTGCCCTCAGCCACTTCGATGGGCACCGTATGCGTGTTCGCTGCCGTCATCTCCACGGTCCCAAGGCCTTCCTTCCGCAGCACCGGATTCGCATAGCCTGTCGGATAGCCACTCACCACCCCACTCATCGTCAGCACATCCTGCTCGCCCGCAAACAACCGGACGAAGGCGTCGGACCCACTGCCAGCCGCACTGCCAGTCAGGGCCCCGAACGCCATGGTCCCACTGTGCGCCGCCACACCCGCACCCGGAATGTCAGCCCCAAAGGTCACATCCATCCGATGCGTCCCCGCCACCGTCGCCCCAGTCGTCGTGATCGCCCCGGACGTCGTCACCCCATTCGCCGCCAGAAAAACCCGGCCCACATGCGTAACCGAACCCGTGACCCCAAGCCCGATCGGCCTCGTGTTGTTCGCATGAATCCGGATCCCGCCACCACCATTGGAAAATGAACGCATCTGCTGGGTCGCCGACGGATTCACAAACAGGTTGATCGTCGCATTCCCGGAATGCTGCAGCTGCCCCGTTCCGGTCGTCAGCGATGTCAGAAAATCCGCGGGACCATTCCCGATGACCTGAAGGTTCCGGTTCCCGGCCGCACTGGATGCCCCGCCAGCCAGCACGATGCGCCGCCCATCACCCACACTGATGACCGGCTGGCTGTTGTTGCCGCCACCAGCATCGTTCAGATTGAGCAGGTTGTTCAGCGTCACCGTGCCAAACCCGGCCTGGAGCGCCACGGCTTCCAATACCGCCGTCCCAGGATCCGCAAGGTCAACCGTCAGCGGACTGCCCGACAGCGTGTAATCCCCGGAATCAGACCCAAAGGTCACTTTCTTCACGGTCACCGGAGCCGACAAACCGACCGTACTGATCGCACTGGCCCCGAAAATCACCTGCTCCACATTCGTGTCCGGCACGTCACCGAAATCCCAGTTGGCAGGATTCTGCCAGCTCCCATCCGCCGGAAACGGCAGCCAGCTCGTCTGCGCTCCCGCCTCGGCCATCGCCAACGCCGATACCAAGGCCACCGGAAGTCTCAAATTCAGTCCGCAGGATTTCATATGCAAGATAGATCAGTTAGGGTTGGAATGCAGAATGCGCAGCCGCCCCGGGGGAGGGGGCCCGCAGATTTCCACGGAACCTAGCGGAACCACGCCGCTTCTGTCTACGCTTTCCAACCGCCCGCCTTCATTTCCTCCCAACCCGCCGCCCGGGCATGGGCTGCCTCCGCCGCTGCTGACTCGCAAACCGCGGCAGAATCTCCCGCTCAATCAGCGCAAAGGCGGCTTCCAGCCCGGCCGCAGCATACTCCCGCCCAATGCGCGCCTCGACCGCCGTCGGATTCCCGATCGTGCTCAGAAACTGATTCGATGTCATCGCCGCAAACACCCCGGCATCCATCGCTCCAGTCGATTCCAGAATCCACTTACGAGCATACAAACCCAGCACGGAATCACCAATCCATGCCTCTTCCCGCTCACGCCTCACCGGATCGTCCGACCTCATGGCCGCTCCCCCATGGCTCCCTTCCCGCTCACTGCTGATCGAATTTGATGATCTCGTCGCCGATCTCAAAGGTCATGCCGGTCACCACATTCTTGATGTCCGCCACGGCCATTTCATCCTCGACTGTGTCTCCAATCACCACACGGCCAATGACCGCCGTCCCCCGTCGCACCGCAAAGGCATCGCCCTTCACCAGATTCGCCCGCTTCCCGCGGTCAATCACCACAAACCCAGCATCTTCCTTGTTCTGCGAAATCCTCGCAATGGCCGGCTGCGCCAGCACAATCTGCTGGGTCTTCGTAAGCCGCTTGCCAGGCGCAACCCCGGCATCAGGCACATCCGCCGTCTCAAGGGCCGCACGATCAGTCTCCGGCAGCGACGTATTCAGAATGTCTCGCTCGCGCTCTCCTTCTAATCCCACCCCGGGAGCCTCCGGAGCCACTCCCGCATTCACCGAATTCACCGCCGCTCCCCCACGCACCGTCACACCCGGCTCAGACGCCGGATCAATCTCTTCACGGCCAGGCTCCACCGGAACCGTCACCGCCGCCGACGCCGCCGGCACCACAGCGTCCGCCAGAACACCATCCCCTGGCCCAACCGCCACCGCAGGCTCCACCGCCGCTGCCGCCTTCGGAACCTCAGGCTTCGCCGCAGCTGCAGGCTCCGCTGCCACCTCGGCCTTCTCTTCCATCTTCCGGTCCAGATTCCGCATCTGCTCGACCAATTGCCGGTTCAATGCCTTCTGCTCTTCCAACTGGGCATCCATATCCGACTTGATCGTCAGATAAACCCCCGCCGCCAGCAGGGTGCAGAGACAGGCTAAAGCAATGTGCTGGAGTTTCATGTGTTGTTTCCGGTTAGTTCCCGTCGGCTCGACGGCCCATCCCCACCCTCCCACAGCCAGCCCACCATGGCCAGCCAAATCCCCGGGAATCAGCCACCGCACCCACCAGCAGGCAATCTCAATGCCCAGCCTCAGGCTTCGCAGCCTCGCCATGACCAGCCGACTTCACCTCGCCATGACCAGCCGCATCACCACGATGCAGACTGCTCTTCTGATTGAACTTCTTCGTCTCCTCATAGCTCTGCTGCTCGCAGCTCAGCGTGCAGACCAACGCAATTCCTGAACAAAAAAGGGCAAATCGGGATTTCATGGAGGGCATCATTCGTCTCCCTCCCGTCTTCCGCTTCACCTCCCCTTTTGCAACCGATTTCAACCACCCACACCACACCCCCCAGCCTTCCCCGCTCATCCCCAGGATGTCCCCCGCTCATTCCCCGCTCATTCCCGGGATATTCACCGCGTCATTCACATCAGGCTAGCCAATTTCCAGGCTGCCCACTTGAGCCCACCGCCTCCAGCCCCCATCCTGCCACTCCGCACGCAACGCATCCCCATGGCCGACCCCACCACCAATCAAGGCAAATCCCAGAACGGAAGCGACAGCCCGAAACTCCAGGGCCCCGGAAAACGCAAACCGTCGGACGCCAGCGCCCTCTACGACCCCGGCCGCCCCATGCCTTCGGCCCTCGACATGGAACGCTGCGTCCTTTCCTGCATGATGCAGGCACCCGACTTCGCCGTCGGCCTCGCCATGGAACGGCTCACCCCGGACCACTTCAATTCGGAAGCCCACGCCTCCCTCTACGATATCATCGTCCGCCAGTTCGACGGAGGAAAACCCGTCGATCCAGTCTCCATCACCCAGGTCCTCTTCGACAGGGATATCATCGGCCAGATGGGCGGTGCCGCCACCATCTCGGAAATCTATACCGCAGCACCAAGCCCAGCCCACGTCTCCCACTACGCCGAACAAGTCCAGCAGAAGGCCATCCTCCGCAATATCATCAAAGCCTGCTCGGACTGCATCGGCCGCGCCTTCGACGATCAGGAAAATGTCGGCCCCCTCCTCGATGAAGTCGAATCCCGCATCCTCGGCATCCGCGAAGCCGAGGAAGCCAAAAAAGGCAACCTCACCATGCGCGAACGCGTCCTCAAGGCCATCGATGACCTCGAAACGCTCGCCAGCAACCCCAACGCCATCAGCGGCGTCGCCACCGGCCTGCGCCGCTTCGACGAAATGACCGGCGGCATGAAAGGCGGCGAAATGATCATCATCGCCGCCCGTCCCTCCATGGGGAAAACATCGCTCGCCATGAACATCATCGAACACGTGGCCGTCAACCTCAACAAACCCTGCGCCGTCTTCTCCCTCGAAATGACAGCCGACAGCCTCGTCCAGCGCCTCATCTGCGCCCGCGCCCGCATCAACATGCGCGACCTCCAGAACGGCCGCTTCATGAACCAGGGCGACTTCCAGCAGATGACCCGCGCCGCCAGCCAGCTCGCCGAAAGCAATATCGTCATCGACGACACCCCCGCCCTCTCCATTCTCGACCTCCGCTCGAAGGCCCGCCGCTTCAAGAAACTCTACGGCATCGAACTCATCGCCATCGACTACCTCCAGCTCTGCCGCTCCACCAGCAAACGCGCCGCCGATAACCGCCAGCAGGAAATCGCAGAAATCTCCAGCGGCATCAAGGCCCTCGCCAAAGAACTCAATATCCCCGTCATCGTCCTCGCACAGCTCAACCGCGGACCCGAAACCCGCGGCAGCGGTAAACCCAAACTCTCCGACCTCCGCGAATCAGGCTCCATCGAACAGGACGCCGACGTCGTCGGCCTCCTCTACCGCCCGGAATACTACGCCGAAGACGACGACGAACGGAAGGAAAACAGCGGCATCGCCGAACTCCTCATCGCCAAACAACGAAACGGTCCCACCGGCGGCATCCCCCTCACCTTCCTCAAGGAATTCATGCGCTTCGAAGACCGCGAAGGCGAAGTCAGCGAAGTGGAGTGACCCACCCCCCAGCCCACCGCAGGCAGACCCGGAACCAACCGCAGAAAAATCATTCCGGGCCAGGAAATCCCGGCTCCCCAAAAAGAAAAACCTCCCCCGGTCACCCGGAGGAGGTTTCTAAATTGTCATCAGGCGCAAGCCCGACCCGTCACTGAATCTGGCTGCGGTTGTGCACCACGCCGGAAATGAATCCAACCTCAGGCGGGAACTCCAGCAGACCAGTGCTCGGGTGATATTCTTCGCGGAGCTGCGGAGCATACGGAGGACGGTAGGTCCCCTTGTACGCAGGCCACGGGAAGGTGACCAGCTCAAACAGTCCATAGCCGAGGCGGGCCACCGTCTTGCCAGTGCCATACACGGTGCCATAAGCCACCTGTTCGCTCGCTCCCCCTTCGATTTCCGAACGGACCCACTGCACCGGAATCTCGGTGTAGCCAAATCCAATGTTTGCAATGGCACGGCTCAGCTTGCGCAGCATGCCATGCTTGTAGGCCGGCGGCGACTGAATGTCCGCAGTGCCGATTCCGGCAATGCCAGCGGTGAGGAGAATCAGGAGAAGTTTCTTCATAAAGAGGGAACAGTACCCACAGACTAGGGGGAAGCCCGATTCCTTGGCAACATCAAATTTCGGATTTTTCCCGTTTTCAGCCGCCTGCCTCCACCACCACCCGCCGCGCGTTACCCTTGGATGAAAACTTACCTCCTCGTCACAGCAGGCCTCGCCGGTCTCGTCTTCCTCGCCGCCTGCACCGCCAGCCGGGCCGGCTACGAATCCGCCCCCTACACGGTCTCGCAGACGGACGGCAAATGCGAGGTCCGCGACTACCCGGAACTGGTCGTCGCCAGCACAGGCGACGCCTCGTCTTCCGGCCGCGACGGCGGTTTCATGCGACTCTTCCGCTACATCTCGGGCCAGAACGAACGCAGCGAGAAAATCGCCATGACCACTCCAGTCTTCATGGGAGCCAACGGCGAAGAAGGCAAAATGAGCTTCGTGGTTCCCTCGGACGTCGCCAAAAAAGGCGCGCCCAGCCCGAAAGCGAGCGATGTGAAGGTGGAAACCATCCCGGCAGGCCGCTGGGCCGTCCTCCGCTTCAGCGGCAATGCCTCGCCGAAATCGGAAGCCGCCGCCCTCGCCGACCTCCGCTCATGGATGTCCCAGAATAAACTGAGCAGCTCAGGCAAACCAGTCTTCGCCTACTTCGACCCCCCATGGACCCCCGGACCCATGCGCCGCAACGAAGTCATGCTCCCTCTCCCGGCCACAATACCCGCCAAACCCTGAGACCTTCGACTGCGGCGCAACGAAGCCTTCTGGAATAAGGCCCGCCACCCAGCAGCGCAGGTTTGCAATTTCCATCCGCGAACCTCATGGTTCCCGCCATGGCAAGGAAATCTCCGCGCGAACCCGCCCCCCACCGCTGCTGCATCGTCCTCACCGGCGGCCCCGGCGGCGGAAAAACCACCGCAGCCGACCTCTTCCGCCGCGAAATCGGCGAAAAAGTCGTCGTCGTTCCAGAAGCAGCCACCATGCTCTTCTCAGGCGGCTTCCCCAGAGGCGGCACACGACTCGCCATCGAAGCCTCCCAAAGCGCCATCTACCAAGTCCAGCGCCACCTCGAAGACGTCCAGCACGCCAGCTACCCAGACCGCGTCCTCCTCTGCGACCGCGGCACCATCGACGGAGCCGCCTACTGGCCCGGCAAACCAGAAGGTTTCTTCCGCCGCCTCGGCACCACTCCCGCAAAGGAACTCGCCCGCTACGACGCCGTCATCTTCTTCGAAACCGCCGCCGCCGGCGGCATGAGCATCGAAGGCGGCAATCCCACCCGCACGGAATCCAACGACGAAGCCGTCGCCCTCGACCTCAGACTCCGCCAACTCTGGCAGCAGCACCCCAACTTCATCTTCGTCCCCCACAATCCCTCGTTCTTCAAGAAAATCACCTACGGCCTCGCCGCCCTCGAAAGCCTCGTCGCCCAGAACTACCACTGCCGGAAAACCTGATCCGCCCCGGCCCGGCCAACGCCATCAAGCCTCAGCCACTTCGCCCTCCATCTTCTCCACCTCGGCAAGAGCCCCTTCCCACTCGGCCGCCAGCCGCTCAAGGGAATCACTCACCCCCATCAGCTCACGGTTCAATTCCATCGCGAGCGCCGAATTGTCATAGGTCTCAGGCTGCTCCAGCCGCTCCGACAATTCCCGCTGCTTCCCCTCAAGCTTCGCAATCTCCCCCTCAAGCGCAGCGACCTGACGCCGCTTCTCCCGCTTCGCCTGCAACCGCAGTTCCCGCTCCCGCGCGAGCGCCTTCTTCTCGTCACGCGTCAGAAAAACCTTCGCCCGTCCCTCCCCAGCCAAAGCCTGATCCTCAGGCCGCTGATCACTCAGCTTCGTCCCGCTCGTGAGGGCCGCCCGCTCGGAAGTCGCCCGGCTCTTCTCCAGATAATACTGATAGTCACCCGCATACGGCGTGACCTCCCCGGCACTCACATGCAGCACGGTCGTCGCCACCTTGCGGATGAAATGCACGTCGTGACTGATGAATACCAAGGTGCCCTCAAAACCGGCAAGCGCCTGAATGAGCGCCTCGATGCTCGCCATGTCAAGGTGCGTGGTCGGTTCGTCGAGCAGCAGAAAATTCGGTGGATCCAGCAGCAGCTTGCACAGGGCCAGCCGGCTCTTCTCGCCCCCGCTCAGCACCGCCACAGGCTTCAGCACGTCATCCCCGCTGAACAGAAAACTCCCCAGCAGGGTCCGCACAAACTGCTCAGGCTGCCGGTTCTCCACATCCATCGCTTCCGCCAGCACCGTCCGGTTCGGCTGCAGCATCTCCGTCCGGTTCTGCGCAAAATAACCAGCCCGCACATTGTGCCCCACCACCCGCTCCCCGCCCTGCGGCTCCAGCATCCCAGCCAGCAGCTTCAGCATCGTGCTCTTCCCAGCCCCGTTCGGCCCCACCAGCACCGTCCGCTGCCCACGCTCAACTTCATAATCCAACCCACGGTACACCACCAGGTCCCCATACGCAAAATCCACCCCCCGCAGCGCCATGACCCGCAGACCACTCCGCGGCGGCTGCGGAAACCGGAACGCCACCGTCTTCGCCTGCTCCAGCGGGGCCTCGATCTTCTCCATCCGCTCAATCTGCTTGAGCTTGCTCTGCGCCTGCGCCGCCTTCGACGCCTTCGCACGGAACCGATCCGCAAAATCCTGCAGCTTCGCAATCTCCTTCTGCTGGTTCTCATAGGCCTGACGATGCTGCTCAGCCCGCGCTTCCTTCTCCCGCAGATAATCGTCGTAGTTCCCCGCATACACATGCAGCCGCTGCCACGCAATCTCCACCACCCTCCCAATCAAAGCATTGAGAAATTCACGGTCGTGCGAAATCATCAGAATCGCCCCCGGATACCCCTGCAGATATTCCTGAAACCATAGCAGCGATTCCAGATCCAGATGGTTCGTCGGCTCGTCCAGCAGCAGGAGATCGGGCTGCTGCACCAGCAAGCGCGCCAAATGCGCCCGCATGATCCATCCCCCGCTCAAGGCCCGCGCCGGACGATCGAAGTCACTCTCCCGGAACGCCAACCCCCGCAGAATCCGCCGCGCCTTCGGCTCAACTTCCCACCGGCTATGCTCCGCCGCATGCATCGTCGCCAACTCCAGCACCGTCTCATCACCAGCCGGGGCACTCTCCTGCGGCAGAAACCCAAAACTGATCCCACGCTCCATCGTCACTTTCCCCTCGTCCGGTCCCTGCTCGCCAAGAATAATCGAAAACAAAGTCGACTTCCCTGCCCCATTCGGCCCCACCAACCCAGTCCGGTCCCCCCGGTTGATCTGAAACGATACGTCACGGAAAAGCATCCGCCCCGCAAAGGATTTGGTGATGTTGGCCAGCTGCAGCATGCGAAATCCACCACAAGGCGCTCCCCACCGTCCTTGTCAATGGTTGCCGACAGCCAACTCCCATCCCACGGTTGACGTGCTCATTCCTGCAATCATTTTGCATCTATCATGAAGCGCCGCCTCCTCCTCTCTCTGCTCGCCAGTCTCCCGCTGGTCCCCGCCCGCGCCGCTGCCCCCGCCGCCCTCGAAGCCGCCACGCTCCACCCGGTCCTCACCGACCTCGCCCGTCAGGTCGGCGGCGACCGCGTCAGCGTCACAGGACTGGTCCCGCCAGGCGGCGACATTCACCACTTTTCACCCACCACCTCGGACGTCCGCCGCCTCTCCAAAGCACGCGTCATCCTCGCCGCAGGCAAACACATGGAGAATTACCTCGACAAACTCCGCAGCAATCTCTCCCCGCAGCAGCAGATCATCGAAGTAGGCCGCACCATCCCTTCCCTCAAAATCGAAGCAGGAGACGGCTCGCTCTTCCTCTGCTGCCCGGAACACGCCCAGGGTGCCATCGACCCACACTGGTGGAACAGCATCGACAACATGCAGCGCGCCGCCCGCGTCGTCGCCACCGCCTTCACAGAGGCCGACCCAGCCGGCAAGGACATCTACAAGGCCAATGCCGCTGCCTTCAGCAACCGCCTCGCCAGCCTCAAAAAATGGGCCAAGTCCGAATTCGCAGGCATCCCGGCCAACCGCCGCAAAATCGCCACAGCCCACCTCGCCCTCAGCTACTTCGCCAAGGAATACGGCTTCCGCCTCGTCCCAGTCCAGGGCCTCAATCACAATGTCGCCCCTTCCTCCCCGGACCTGCTCAAGGCAGTCGAAACCATCCGCAGCCAGGGCGTCCCAGCCGTCTTCCCAGAACAGGGCGTGAATGCCAAGTACCTCACCCAGCTCTCCCGCGAAACCGGCGTCCGCGTCGGCGGCGAACTGGTCGCCGATGGCAATGGCACCGGCCCACTCGCCACGTTCGAAGCATCCTTCGCCCACAATGTGCGCACCATCACCGCTGCCCTGAAACCATAAGGCCCTTCCCATGCGAGGCTTCCCGCTGCTGAATTTCCTGCTCTGCCTCGCCCTCGGCCTCGGCTGCTGCGGCCCACTCGTCTGGCGCGCCACCCGCGTCGCCGCTCCACCCGCCGCCGCCCCCGACAACCAAGCCGACTCCACCAGCACACCGACCCTCACCAGCTCGGTCCGCATCCGCTGCGTCCACGCACCCGAATCCATCACCCTCTCCTCAGCCGGACACCCACTCCATGCATGGTCCAACCCGGACCACGACCTCGCCTTCGAAGATTCCATCGACCTCCCCATCGAAAACCTCCGCACGGAATTCACCATCGCCATCCGCTGGCCAGACAATACCCCGGAAACCATGGCCGAAATCACCATCGAACCCGATGGCCTCGCAGCCCGCACCCTCAACGTCTGGTCCACTACCCCCACCACCGAGGAAGTCGTCAGCACTTCATGGCCCAGCACCGCCGCCCCATGACCCCGGATTCCCACTGCGACCACTGCGCCCACCACCACGAACTGGAAGTGCGCGGCCTCACCGTCTGCTACCGCTCGCACGTCGCCCTCGAAAACGCCGGCTTCGCCACTTCCTGCGGCAACTGCGTCGCCCTCATCGGCCCCAACGGTGCCGGCAAAAGCACACTCCTCAAGGCCATCGCAGGCCTCCTCCCCAGATCGTCGGGCTCCATCCGCTGGCGCGGAGCCACCGTCCAGAAATGGCACCGCGAATTCGCCTACCTCCCCCAGCGCGAGGAAGTCGACTGGTCATTCCCCGTCACCGTTCAGGGTCTCGTCGAAATGGGCCGCTACAACCAACTCAGCTGGTGGCGGCGCTGGCGGCCGGAAGACGACCGCAAGGTCAAGGAAGCCATCGACCTCATGAACCTCGGCGGACTCGAATCCCGCCAGATCAGCCAGCTCTCGGGCGGTCAGCAGCAGCGCGCCTTCATCGCCCGCGCCATCGCCTCGGAAGCCCATGTCCTCCTCCTCGACGAACCATTCACGGGCCTCGACCGGCCCGCTCAGGAGAATCTCTCGGTCCTCCTCCGCAGACTGGCCGCCGAAGGCAGACTCGTGATCGCTTCACACCACGACCTCAATACCGTACCCGACCTCTTCGATCAGGTCCTCATCCTCAACCGCCGCACGGTCGCCTTCGGCACGGTCGCAGAGGCCTTCCTGCCGGATGCCCTCGCCACCGCCTACGCCCCGGCCGCCACCGCCTGATCCTCCCGCTCTCATGCCCTCCTGGCTCCACGATCTTCTCTCGGTCCCGTCACTCGCACGATCCCTCCTCGCGGCCCTCATCATCGGATTCACCAATGGCTGCTTCAGCGCCTACGTGGTGCTGCGCCGCGGTGCCCTCGTGGCGGGCTCCCTCTCCCACGCCCTCCTCCCAGGCATCGTCCTCGGCGTCATGGTGGCCGGAAAGCTGACGGGCTGGAGTTCCTTCCTCGGGGCTCTCTTCGCCGCCCTCATCGTGGTCCTCGCCTCGCTCGCCGTCTCGCGCGTCTCGCGCCTCGATCAGGGAACTTCCCTCGGCGTCATCTTCACCGTCGCCTTCGCCGCCGGTCTCATCCTCTTCAATTACCTGCCAGGCGATGTCAGAAGTCAGGTCAAACTGGAGGATTATCTCTTCGGCGACCTCCTCATGCTGGACGCCACGGATGTCTGGGTGGCCTTCGGCGTCGGTCTGCTCACCCTCACACTCTGCACGGCCCTCCAGCGAACTTTCCTCGTGACGCTCTTCGAACCATCGGTCGCCGCTGCCCAGGGCGTCCCGGTCCGCGCCGTCCAGTACCTCATCATGACCCTCCTCGTCCTCGTCATGGTCTCGGCCCTCCGCGCAGTCGGCTGCATGCTCTCGCTCGGACTCGTGGTCGCTCCCGGAGCCACCGTCTTCCTGCTCACCAACAGCACACGCGCCATGTTCTGGGGAGGCGGTTTCCTCGGGGCGGTCTGCGCGGCCGGTGGCATGATCCTCGCCCACTTCACCAATCTCTCGGCCGGAGCCGCCATCACCGCCCTCCTCGGCGCGGTCTTCCTCCTCGCCCTCGTCTTCAGCCCGAAAAGCGGTCTCCTCTTCCGGCGTTCCTCCGAAAAGCCAGCGGCTTCGTGAACCACTGCGTGCCGCTTTGACGCGAAAACCGGAGCGCCAGCGACGTAATTCCCTTCACAAGGAATCTCATGCGCGCTCCGTCCCTCGCCCTTCTCGCCGCTACCCTCCCGCTCGCCCCCGCCAGCACCCTCGCCGCCACGGAATTCAACCGGGACATCCGACCCATCCTCACAAAACACTGCACTGCCTGCCATGGCGGAGTCAAGGCAGCCGGCGGTGTCTCCTTCGTCTACCGCGACAAAGCCCTCGCCTCCGGCAAATCAGGCGAACCCACCATCGTCCCAGGCCAGCCGGATGCCTCGGAACTCATCCGCCGCATCACCAGCAGCGACCCGGACGAGGTCATGCCCAAACCGGAACACGGCCCCAGACTCAGCCCAGCCGACACCGCCACCCTCCGCCAATGGATCGCAGACGGTGCCCCATGGTCGGAACACTGGTCCCTCATCCCTCCAGCCAACCCCCCAGTCCCCTCTGTCACCCGCAAGGACTGGCCCCGCCAGCCCCTCGATGCCTTCGTCCTCGCCAGACTCGAAGCCGAAAACCTCACGCCGTCTCCGGACGCCACGCCTGCCGCATGGCTCCGCCGCGCTTCACTCGACCTCACCGGACTACCCCCGTCACCGGAAGATTGGAAGACCTTCGCCGCTGACTTCGCCACCCACCCGCAGACGGCCCGCACCAAGGCGGTCGACCGCCTCCTCGCCTCGCCTGCCTACGGCGAACACTGGGCCGCCCTCTGGCTCGACCTCGCACGCTACTCGGATACCTACGGCTTCGAAAAAGATCCCCACCGCGATATCTGGCCATGGCGCGACTGGGTCGTGCGCGCCTTCAATGCCGACCTGCCCTTCGACCAGTTCACCATCCGCCAACTCGCAGGCGACCTCCTCCCCAATCCCTCGAACGACGACCTCCTCGCCACAGCCTTCCACCGCAATACCCAGAACAATTCGGAAGGCGGCACGGACGATGAAGAATGGCGCGACACCGCCGTCCACGACCGCGTCAATACCACATGGACGGTCTGGCAGGCCACCACCTTCGCCTGCGTCCAATGCCACGCCCACCCGTACGACCCCTTCCCGCACGAGGATTACTACCGCTTCAAGGCATTCTTCAATTCCACGGAGGATTGCGACCAGAACGACGATTTCCCGCGCTTCACCGCCAGCCCCAACCCGCAGGCCGCCGCGCTCTTCCAGAAGGCCAATCACCTTCTCCGCGAAATCACGGCCGCAGGCACCGCAGCCTGCCAGCAGGCCCCCGACTGGAATCCGCTCAATCCCTCGGCGGCAAACGCCAGCGGCGGCCAGCTCACCATCGCCGCAGAAGGAAACACCATCACTGCCTCGGGCACCATGCCCATCGGCGTCTCCTACGAAATCTCGCTGCCCGCCCCCAGGGGCCTCACGGCCCTCCGCCTCCGCATCCTCCCGGACAGCAACGACCCCACCACATGGCCGGAAAAAGGCTGCATGATCACGGAATTCAGTCTCGCCGCCTCGGCCGGAAACAATTCCCAAATCCCCGTCCCCATCGCCGAAGTCATCGCGGACCACCAGTCAGGCCCGTACCGCCCCCTCGCCCTCGCTGGCGGTGGCGACCTCGCCGGATTCGGTGGCTACCCTGTCCTCGAAGGACCACGCTGGGCCGTCTTCGTGCTCGCCACACCCCTCGCCGCCGACAGCACCCTCAAGGTCACCCTAAAACACAACGCCCCCGTCAATTCAGGCTTCCAGGGCACCCCCACCCGCCACTTCGCCTTCGACGCTTCCTCAGCCCCGCTCGCCAGCCGGGAACGCCAGCAACTCATCGCCACATGGCGCGCAACCCGCGCTGCCTACGCCGTAATCAAGGGCCCCGCCGTCCCAGTCCTAACCGAACGCCCGGCTCCCCGCGAAACAAGGCTCTACGCCCGCGGCAACCGGCTCTCCCGCGAGGCCGCCCAGCCCCCCGCATGGCCCGCCACCCTCGGACCATCACCGGAACAACCAAACCGCCTCGCCATGGCCCAGTGGCTCGTGAGCGACCGCAACCCCCTGACCGCCCGCGTCACCGCCAACCGCTTCTGGGCCGCCCTCTTCGGACGCGGCATCGTGGAAACCCTCGAGGACTTCGGCTCGAGCGGTGCCCTGCCCTCGAATCAGCCACTCCTCGACCACCTCGCCCTCCGCCTCTCCAGCCACCACCACTGGTCTCTCAAATCGTTCCTCCGCGAAATCGCCCTCAGCGCCACCTACGCCCAGTCCAGTTCCGCCTCTCCCGCCCTCGTCGCCCGCGACCCAGCCAATTCCCTCCTCGCCCGCGGACCACGCCAGCGCCTCACCGCCGAAATGATCCGCGACCACGCCCTCGCCATCTCAGGCCTCCTCTCGGAGAAATCCGGCGGCCCTCCCGTCTTCCCGCCCCAACCCGACGGCGTCTGGAGCAGTGTCTACAGCGGTGCCCGCTGGGAAACTTCCACTGGCGAGGACCGCTACCGCCGCGCCCTCTACACCTACTCGAAACGCACCAGCGGCTACCCAGGCTTCCTCGCCTTCGACGCCCCCGCACGCGACCTCTGCACCCCCCGCCGCCTCCCCACCAACACGCCCCTCCAGGCCCTCGTCACCCTCAACGACCCCGCCTTCCTCGAAATGGCCGCAGCCCTCGCCTCCCGCATCACCGCCACCAGCCATTCCCCGCGCAATCAGATCGCCCACGCCGTCTCGCTCATCACACTGGAACCACCACCGGAGGAAATCGTCATTCCTCTCGTCCAGCTCTACGACGCCGCCCTCGCCGCCTACCGCCAGCATCCCAGCGAAGCCGCCCAGCTCGCCGCCTCCCCGGAAGCCGCCGCCCTCACCCTCGTCGCCAATACCCTCCTCAATTCCGACTTCGCGCTGAACCGCTGAACCGATGAACCAACGCGACCTCCTCCTCACCCCCACCCGCAGGCACTTCCTCAGAAACTGCCCGCTCGGTCTCGCCGCTCTCTGGCTCGGCTCCCGCACCCACGCCAGCGACCCCACAACCCCGAGCCACGACCCCGCCCAGCCACTGCGCGCCGCCGCTCCCCACTTCCCCGCCCGCGCCAAACGCGTCATCTACCTCCACATGGCAGGCAGCCCCAGCCAACTCGAACTCTTCGATCATAAACCCGACCTCGCCAGACTCGACGGCCGCGATTGCCCTCCCTCGTTCCTCGCAGGCAAACAATTCGCGTTCATCCAGGGCATCCCCAAAATGCTCGGAAATCAATACCCCTTCCAGCAGCACGGCCAAAGCGGCCAATGGCTCAGCGACCGTCTCCCCTTCCTCGCAAAATCCGCCGACGAACTCTGCATCGTCAAATCGATGCACACCGACCAGTTCAATCACGGCCCCGCTCAGCTCGTCATGCACACCGGCACCGCCACCCCTGGTGCCGCCAGCTTCGGCGCATGGTCCACCTACGGCCTCGGCTCGGAAAACGATAACCTCCCAGGCTTCATCGTCCTCACCTCCGGCGGCAAAAACCCAGACGCCGGCAAGTCAGTCTGGGGCTCCGGTTACCTCCCCGGCGTCTTCCAGGGCGTCCAATGCCGCTCATCCGGCGAACCCGTCCTCTTCCTCAAGGACCCCAAGGGCATCGACCGCCAACTCCGCCGCCTCAGCCTCGACGCCCTCGCCACCATCAATGCACGCACCGCCGCAGAAACAGGCGACCCGGAAACCATGACCAGAATCGCCCAGTACGAAATGGCCTTCCGCATGCAGCTCGCCGCCACCGACGCCTTCGACCTCTCCACCGAACTTCAGGAAGTCCACGACCTCTACGGCACCCAGCCCGGCCGCGAATCCTTCGCCAATAACTGCCTCCTCGCCCGACGCCTCGCCGAACGCGGCGTCCGCTTCATCCAACTCTTCGACTGGGGCTGGGATAGCCACGGTGCCGGACGCGAAGAAGCCCTCAACCACGGCTTCAAGGACAAATGCCGCAGCATCGACCAACCCTGCCACGCCCTCCTCACCGACCTCCGCCGCCGCGGCCTCCTCGACGATACCCTCGTCATCTGGGGCGGCGAATTCGGCCGCACCCCCATGCGCGAAAACCGCGGCGGTCGCGAAATGTCCTTCATCGGACGCGACCACAATCCCTCCGCCTTCACCCTCTGGATGGCCGGCGGCGGTGCCCGCCCAGGATACTCCCACGGTGCCACCGACGAACTCGGCTACGAAGCCATCATCGACAAGGTCAGCCCACACGACTTCCACGCCACCGTCCTCGCCCTCCTCGGCTTCGATCACCTCCGCTTCACCTACCCCCTCAATGGCGTCCCCCTCCGCCTCACCAATGTCGCCAAACCCGGCAGCAAAGTCATCAAGGCCCTCATGGCATAAGAGCCTGTTGAAAAACCCGGACTGGTAGCGCGGCGAGGAATTCTTCCACAAGGCGAGGCGCAACAAAGGAGAAGGTCGAGACCTTCGACTGCGGCGCAACGAAGCCTTGTGGAATAGGGCCCGCCGCCCGCAGGGGATCCCGTCACTAAACCCACGGCGCAGCCGCTCATCCAACCACCGCGGACTCCGGATCCGCTGCCGGGCCCGGTTTTTCAACAGGCTCATAAACCATCTCTGCCTCACGCCCGCTGCCGCAGGCGCTCAAGAAGCAGATAGATGACCGGCGTGATGTAAAGTGTCAGCAGCTGCGAGACAACAAGGCCACCGACAATCGCAATGCCCAGCGGGCTACGCGCGGCACTGCCGCCAATCCCCAGCGCAATCGGCAGCGTTCCCATGATCGCGGCCATCGTCGTCATCATGATGGGACGGAACCGGACCAGACAGGCTTCGTAAATCGCATCAGCAGCCGCCTGCCCACGCTCACGCTGCGCCTCGATCGCAAAATCAATCATCATGATCGCATTCTTCTTCACAATCCCAATGAGCAGGAGAATCCCCACAAAGCCATAGACGTTCAGTTCGTATCCCCAGAGCTTGAGCGCCATAAGAGCACCAAAACCAGCCGATGGCAGACCGGAAAGAATCGTCAGCGGATGAATGAAGCTCTCGTAGAGAATGCCCAGCACCAGATAAATCACCAGCACCGCCATCAGCAGCAGCATCCCAAGTCCCGACAGACTCGACTGAAAGGCCTGCGCCGTTCCCTGAAACGCTGTCGTGACCGATTCCGGCAGCACAGGCCGCACCGCCGCCTCAATCCGCGGAATGGCATCGCCCAGCGCAATCCCAGGCTCGAGATTGAATGACAGAATCACGGCAGGCATCTGCCCGAGATGCTGAACCGTGAGCGGCCCCGCACTCATCGAGGCAGACGTAACCGCCGCCAGCGGCACCAGCCTGCCCGAACCCGCCCGCACATAAAGCGTATTCAGATCAACGGCCCCGCGCTGATGCTCCGGCAGCAGTTCCACAATCACCTGGTACTGATTCGTCGGCGTATAAATGGTCGAAATCTGACGCGAACTGTAGGCATTCGAGAGGGCCGACTCAATCTGCGCGGCCGTCACCCCAAGCGCCGATGCCTTGTCGCGGTCAATCGACACCTTCACCTGCGGACTGGTGATCTGCAGGTCGCTGGTCACATCCATGAGACCAGGCACCGACCGCATCTTCGCCTCGGCCTGCGGGGCCGCTTCGTACAACGCCGCCAGATCGGGCCCGGACAACGTGAACTGATACAGGCTCTTCGTGAGGGTCCCGCCCAGCCGGATCAGTGGCACCACCTGCGGAAATACCCTCAGCCCAGGCACCCGGCTGAGCTGCGGCCGCAGCTCGGCAATGATTTCCTCCACCGGCGGACGCCGCGCCCGCGGCACCAGATTGATGAAGATCCGCCCGGTATTGCCTGTCGCATTGGGGCCACCCACACCCACGCTGGACGTGAAGCCATCAATGTACGGCTTCCCCACCAGCACCGCCGCAGCCTGCTGCTGCAGCTCGGCCATCTTCTCGAACGATACCCCCTGGGCCGCTTCCGTCATGATGAAAATCTGCCCGTTGTCGTCATTCGGCACAAACCCCTTGGGCATGGACATGAAAAGCCACGCCGTCGCCGCCACACTGCCCGCCGCCAGCAGCAGCATCAGCAACCGCTGCCCCATCGCCACCCGCAGCGTCTTCGCATACAGCCCGCGCATCCCCTCGAAAAACCGCTCGGTCACCCGGTAGAACCATCCCTCCCCACCATGCCCCGCCGCCTTCAGAAACCGCGAGCACAGCATCGGCGTAAGCGACAGCGAAATGAAGCCGGACACCAGAATCGCCACAGCAATGACCACCGCAAATTCCCGCAGCAGCCGCCCCAGAATTCCCCCCATGAACAACACCGGCACAAACACCGCCACCAGCGACAGCGTCATGCTCAGAATCGTAAAGCCAATCTCGCGCGCCCCACGCAGCGCCGCCTCCATCGGAGCCACCCCATCCTCAATGTGCCGCACTATGTTCTCCAGCACCACAATCGCATCGTCCACCACAAACCCCACCGCCAAGGTCAGCGCCAGCAGACTGAACGTGTCCACACTGTACCCCAGCACATGCATCACCATGAAAGTCCCCAGCACCGACAATGGCATCGCCACCGACGGAATCAGCGTCGCCCGCACATTCCGCAGAAACAGAAAAATCACCAGCACCACCAGCACGATGCTCAGCACCAGCGTGAACTCGACCTCATGCACCGCCTCCCGGATCGTAATCGATTTGTCCGAAAGCACATCGACCTGAATCGCCGGCGGCAGCTGCGACTGAATCTGCGGCAGCAGCGCCCGGATCCCATCGACAATCGCCACCGTATTCGACCCCGGCTGCTTCTGAATCGCCAGCACAATGCCACGCACATCCCGGAACCAACTCGCGATCCGCGGATTCTCCACTCCATCGATGACCCGCCCCAGCTGCCCCAGCCGCACCGGTGCCCCATTCCGATACGCCACCACCAACTCCCGGAACGCCGCCGCATCGCTCAGTTGCCCACTGCTCCGCACCGTCACGGCCTCGTTCGCCCCATGCAGCGTCCCCGTCGGCAGATTGACATTCCCACTCTCCACCGCCGCCACCACTTCATCAATCCCCAATCCCTGACTCGCCATCGCCCGCGGATCCAGCTGCGCTCGCACCGCATACTTCTGCGGCCCGAAAATATTGACCTGCGCCACCCCCGGCACCGTCGACAACCGCTGCGCTATGAATGTGTCAGCATACTCGTTGACCTCGCTCAGCTGCATGCTCGCACTCGTCACCGCCAGAAAAATCACAGGCGAATCCGCTGGATTCACTTTCCGGTACGTCGGTGGATTGGGCATGTCCCGCGGCAGCAGCTTCTGCGCCGCCGTAATCGCCGACTGCACATCAAGCGCCGCCGCATCAAGCCCGCGGTCGAGATTGAACTGAATCGTGATGTTCGTCAGCCCCAGCGCGGACGAAGATGTCATGGAATCAATCCCCGCAATGCTCGTGAACTGCCGCTCGAGCACGGTGGCCACACTCGACGCCATCGTCTCAGGACTCGCGCCGGGCAGATTGGCGGTCACCTGCAGGGTCGGAAAATCCACATTCGGAAGGTCGGAAACAGGCAGCTTCGTGTACGCAAAGAACCCGAAACCCATGATCGCCAGCATGATCAGGGTCGTCATGACCGGCCGCCGGATGAATCCGTCGGTCAGTGTCACGCCTTCCCCCCTTTCGCCGCTTCCCCAGCCGCATCAGCGCCACCAGCCGGCACCACTTTGGCTCCAGGCATGACCCTCGACTGTCCACCCGTGATGACCGTCTCGCCGGCCTTGACTCCCTCGCGCAGCACGGACCATTCTCCGGCATTCCTCAGCACGGAAACCTGGCGGCTCTCGGCCGTGCCATCCTCCCGCACTACCCACACCCTCGGTCCCTGCTGACTCATGGTCACTGCCGCCGCCGGAACCGTGAGCACATTCCGGTCGGTCGACAGCGTCAGCGAAACATCCACAAACGCTCCAGGCCACAAGGCCCGCTCGGCATTCGCAAAGGTCGCCTTGAGCCCGATCGTGCCAGTCGCACGGTCGACCGTATTCGCAATGAACGTCAGGCTGCCTTCGCCGAGGACGCGGCCGTCCCGGGCATCGCGCGCCGTCGCCACCAGCGGCGTGGCCCCGGGCTTCATCCCTTCCCGCACTGCCTCGAGATGCTGCTCCGGCAGCGCAAAGGCCACCTGAATGGGATCAAGCTGCACCACCGTGGTCAGGGGCTCGTCATCCGTATTCCGGATCAGATTCCCCGGCTGAAGCCGGATGCTCCCAGTCTTGCCATCGATCGGACTCTCGATCGTAGTGTAGTTGACCTGGGTCTCGGCAATGAGCACAAGCGCTTCATCGGCCTTCACGGTTGCTGCGGTGGCCGCCGCCTGCGCCCGCGCCTTCTCGAGTTCCTCCCGCACACCGGATCCCCGGCGGTCAAGTTCCTCCTGTCGCCGCAGCGTCAGCTCGGCAGCCTGCGCAAGGGCCCGGTCGCGTTCCAGATTCGCCTGCGCCTGCGCCAGCTGCGTGTTGAAAAGCCTCGGCTGAATCGTGAAGAGCAGATCGCCCTTCTTCACTTCCTGCCCTTCCTCGAAACTCACGGATATCAGTTCCCCACTCACCTGCGCCTTGATCCCAATCGTCGCCACCGGCTCGACATTCCCAAAGGTCTTCACCTCCACAGGCAGGTCGCGCGAGCCCACCACGGCCACCGTGACCGGCACCGCAGCCATCCCCCCACCCGGCCGTCCCCCGCCCGCCGCCGGCTTCCCCTCGGAACAGCCAAACAATAGCAACCCACTCACCGGCAGCATCAGATAAAGGTCTCGCTTCATAATCGCATTTCGGAAATTCACCACCCTCCCCCCAGCGCCCGGATCAGCTGCACCGTCGCCACATACCGCTGACCTGCCGTCTGACGTGATTGCCGCAGGGACTGCAGACGCGTCCGGTCAGCATCCACCACTTCCAGAAAGGATACCGCACCAGCCCGGAACCGCTCGGCGGACAAGGTGGCGGCCCGGCCGGAGGCCACCACGGCCCGGCCCTGCGCAGCTTCCTGCTCGGACAAATACCGCAGGGCCGACAACTGATTCTCCACTTCCTCAAAGGCCCGCAGCGCGGTCTGCTGATACGTCGCGAGCGCTTCCTCGAACTGCAGCTTGCGACCGGAATACACCGCCGCATTGAGCGCCTGCTCGAAAACCGGAAAATTAACCGCCGATCCCGCCGCCCACGCCCGGCTCCCCAGCGTGAACAAATCGTCGGTCGCCGACGATTCCACCGCCAGCCTCCCCGTCAGCCGCACGGAGGGAAAAAACGCTGCCTTGGCTGCCCCAATGCGCGCACTGGCCGCCGCCATGCGCCGCTCGCTCTCGGCAATGTCTGGCCTCCGCTGCAGCAGATCCGCAGGCACCCCGGCCGGAATCGCCGGCGGTTCCCCCGCAAGCGCACGGGTCTCGCAGCGGAATGACGTGGCAGCCTGACCCGTCAGCGTGGCCATCGCATGGACCAATTCGGACCGCCGCTGCCGCAGCGCCGCAAGGTCGGCTTCCCCTCCCGCCAGCTCAGTCTCGGCCCGCGCCACATCCAGTTCGCTGATGGCCCCGCTGCGGAACCGGTCGTTCACCAACCCCACCGCCCGCTTCCGCAGATCCACGGTCGCCTCAAGGGTCTCAATCTCCGACTGCACGGTGCGCGCCGCAAAGTAGTTCTGCGCCAGATCGGCTTCCATGGCCAGCCGCGCAGAAGCCGCGAGCGCCGCCGCCGCCCCCGCATCGGCCTCGGCGGCTTCCACCGTCCTCCGCACCCGACCCCAGAAATCCAGTTCCCATGCCGCCTCGAGCGGAACCCGGAACTGATTCCACGTCGCCCCGAAAAACGCCACGTCACCACGCGACCGCCGCAGATTCCCGGAATCCCCGCGCCGGTCAGCCGATACCCTCGCATTGGCCTCCGGCAGAAAATCGACCGCCGTTCCCCGGGCCGCCACCCGCGCCTGATCCACCCGCAGCAGCGCCGCCCGCAACCCGGGATTCCCGGCCCCCGCCAGTTCCTCAAGCCGATCCAACTCGGCATCCCGGAAAACCCGCCACCACGCCCCCCGCGGCACCGCATCGGCCGGCACCGCAAATCGCCACACGCCTTCTTCCATGTACCGCGCATCCGTCACCAACTCAGGCCGACGGTAGTCCGGCCCCATGGGCGCACAGCCCACCAACGACAACACCCCCAGCAGCACCATCCCCACCCTCATCGCCAGAACCTCCCCGCCAGCAGCCCAGCACACCACACCACCACGCCGCACGGCCACCCAGCCGCACCGCCATGGTCCTCCCCATCCCATTTCCCTGTCACCTTCATCATCCCCACCACCTCACGGAATCTCCCCGCCCCAGCAACAAGGAACACTCCCACACCCGCGGATGACCACAACAACCCCTCCACGGAAGAACCGAGCGCTCCACAGGCACGCATCAATCCAGCACGGCAACGCCAAACCCTGGAACCCAAGGCTCTTGCTATGCCCCGAACTGATCTCTCGCAGCCCCCAAGGCTCAGCCGAAGACCGAAGTCACAGGCTGTCCCTTGTCGGCAATCGTAAACGGTCGCTTCGACGGACTGTAGATCACTTCGTCCAGCGGCAGCCCCAGACCATACGCAATCGTCGCATTGAAGTCCGGCGGACTGACCTTGCCTTCTTCCACGTCGGTCGCATGCTCGTTGGTCCGGCCATGCGCCTGACCACCCGCAACGCCGCCACCCGCCATCAGGCCGCTGAAGGCCTTCGGGAAGTGGTCGCGTCCATCATTCTCGTTCACGTATGGCGTGCGTCCAAACTCGGTCGTCAGCACCACCAGCGTTTCATTGAGCAACCCGCGGCGGTCAAGGTCGTTCAACAGCGCCGAAAGCCCCTGATCCAGCCGGCTCGCCAGCCCCTGCACTGCCTGGAAGTTGTTGTTGTGCGTGTCCCAGCCCCCAAGGGTCACTTCGACGTGCCGCACATCGTTCTCAATCAGCCTCCGAGCCAGCAGACAGCCCTGACCAAACCCATCAGTGCCATACTCATCCCGCACCTTCTGATCCTCAAGATTCAGATTGAAGGCCTTCAGGTCCTCGGAACGCATCAGCCGCACCGCGTCATCATACATGTCACTGTACGCCCGCACCTTCTTCACATCATACTTGCTGTGGAACGACATGTCGAACTTGTCAGCCAGCATGCGGCGGTCATCGAATTCCCGCGACCCCACCCGCGCCCGGCTGTTCGGCACTCCATCCGTCGGCGACCCGACATACAACGGTGCATACTTGCTCTCCATGAAGCCAGCCCCGCCACCGTTGGCCCCACCACCAATGCAGACACTGCCAGGCAGGGTCCGGTTGGTCCGACCCTCCATCCGCAGCAGCCACGCCCCAATGCCCGGGTGCTGAATCGTCCCGCGCATCGTATAGCTGCTGTGCATGAAATAATTGCCCTGCTCATGCGCCCCCTGCGTCGTCGTCAGCCCACGGAAAAGACACACCTTGTCCATCTGCTTCGCCAGCATCGGGAAATATTCCGAAATCATCACCCCGTCCGCCTTGGTCTGAATCGCCTTCACCGGACCTGCCACCTTCTCCCCAGCCTCTGGCTTCGGATCAAAGGTGTCCACATGCGTCATCCCACCAGCCATATACAGATAAATGATGTTCCGCGCCGTCGGCTTGCGGCCCGCCGCCGGAGCCGCACTCGCCGCCGCCGCCGCCACCGCCGCCGCCGGAGCAGCACGGCCCGCCAGAGGCAGCATCGTCGGAATCACACTGACGCCCAGCAGGCTCTTGCTGGCATAACCCATGAAACGACGACGGCTGAATTCATCGGATCTGCGGAGAAAGGAATCGTCCATAGTGCTTGGGGGGGATTTTAGATTTGGTTTAAGAAAATTACGCGCTCACCGATCGCTCGGCTCCCGCTCACTGAATGAATACAAATTCGCGGCTGTTGAGGAGTGCCCAGATCACGTTCTTCCAGCCATCCTTGCCCTTCTCAGCCACCGTCTCGGCCACAATCGCCTTCTCGGTGTCGTTCGGCTTCCGGCCATACAAGGTCAGGAAAATCGCATTCATCCTCCCGTCATCCGTACTCGCCCCGCGGAACCGCTGCATGAGCTGACTGTTCTCTCCCATGATCGTCTCAAACACCGGCCCGTTCATCAGATTGAGGGCCTGACTCACCGACGCCTCACCACTCGCGTTCTCAATGACTTCCCGGTTCGATTGACCGAACTCACGCAGGAAATGCCCACCAGGTGCCGGCGACGGCAATTCGGACGCCCGGAAGAATTCTTCCCCATACGCCTGCCACTGCCCTGGATCATTGGGCGTTTTCGTGACCATTTCCGGCTTGTCCTTCATCATCCCCGGACGGGACAACGCGGCCGTGAATCCACCACGGTTGCGGTCCGCCGCCAGCTTCATCAGCTCACTCCGCGCCGATGCCTGAAATCCATCCCGCTCGGCATTGAGCGCATTGAGTTCCTTCTGCGCATCCGCCGTCCCCTTCGCATCATTGGCCTCCCGTGCCTTGTTCAGCTTGTCGCGCGCCACCATCGCCTTCAATTCGGCCTCCGCATCAAGATCAGCAAACTTCTTGGCCACCGCTATGATGTCATCCTTGGTGGCCGACTTCAGCTGGTCGGCTTCCTGACGCATCTGCTCAAGCCTCGCCTTGTACCCATCCCCTCGCTTCCGGCCATCCGGATCAGGAATGACCACGGTGCACAGGCTGTCCCAGATCTGCTCAGCCGACATCCGCCGCAGCACCGGCCCCGGGAAATAATACGGCTGATCCTCAGGCACATCACCACGCGTGGTCTCCCGCTGGTACGTCTTCGTATTATAAAGCGACCGCAGCATCTTCTTCACGTCATAACGCGAATTCACCAGCTGCCCGGTCAGGTACTTCATCAGCACGGGATTCGATGCCTCGGTCCCATCCTTGAAATCATCCACCGGCTCAATCAGCCCCATCCCCATCACCCGCTTCCATAGCCGATTCGCCGCCACCGTCGTAAACCGCGGGTTCTCCGACGACGCCAGCCAGTCCGCATAATGCTGCCGCGCTTCGCGCCGACTCGATACCTTTTCCCCGAAAATCGTCTTGGCCACCACCGGCTCATTCGGCTTGCCATCGTCGTACTTGTAATCACCAGGCAGATTCAGCTTCGCTCCCTCGTTCTCTCCCACCCCGTTCTTGAGCGGCTCCAGCATCCCATCAATGATCCTCCGCATGGCCTGACGCTGACGCTCGCCGGATCGCTTGGTCTTGCTCGCCAGCGCCTTCTCATCAAGCCCACGCACAAAATCCATCGGGTTCAGCTCGGTCGACACGTTGTACGTATACGCCGCCATCTGATAGTAGTCCTTCTGCGTCCAGCGGTCGAAGGGATGATTGTGACACTGCGCACACACCAACCGGGTCCCCAGAAAGATCTGCGCCGTGTTCGACATGTTATCCAGCGGCATCCCAGCATCCCGAAGATAATACCCCACCGCCCCATTGTCCCACACAAATCCCTCCGCCGTGATCAGCGACTTCACAAATTGATCGTACGGCATGTTCTTCCGCAGCGCATCCTTCACCCACTCCGCATACGCCACTCCAGCCTCACCCCCCATCCCCGTCTGCACCCGCAGAATGTCCGCCCACCAGTTGTACCAATGCGAAACATACCCCTCGGATTCCAGCAGCTGGTCAATCAGCTTCGCCCGCTTCCCAGCTTCCTTCGACTCCAGAAACGTCCGCGCTTCCTCCATCGACGGAATCCGACCCGCCACATCCAAATACACCCGCCGCATGAAAACCTCGTCGCTCGCCGGCGCATTCGGCTGAACCTTCTTCGCCTTGTACCCAGCCTCAATCAGTTCATCAATCTTCTCACTCACCTGATCAGCCCGCACAGGCAGCAGCACACTGGCCAGCACAGCAATGGCAGGAAGAAAATGGCTCGCTCTCATATACACTCGTCTGGGTTGATCCGCAGAAGCTACGGCCCTCTCCATTAATCCCCTGTGAGCCTCCCCGCAAGACGTTCAGCGTCGGGATTTCCCCTAATCCACCAGGGGTCGCTTCCCCACACACCAGTTCCACTCCACCATCGCCGCGCGTCCCCAAACAGGGACCAAGACGCTCCCCAGCCCCAACGGCGCGCCCCATACCAGCCCAGGACATCGCCCTGGGTCACGGGAACCAAAAACACCCCAAACCCTGTAGGGGCGCCCCATCATCGATGCCCCACCGAACCCGCGCGTCCCCAACGGGGACCGAGAGGACAGCCTGGGGCTGAGCAAAGCGATGCCCCAGGTAACCGACCACCCCCATCAAGGCGCCCTGCAGGGGCGCAAGAGCCTCACAATACCGGACGATTTCCCGACAGAAGGCCAGACCATTTCGCGCGCCCAGGCTGGTATGACCCCGGGCCGTTGGCCCTCCGGAACCACCAACGCCCAGACCTCTCCGGACACCCGACACGGACTGGAAAGTCCGCGCTCCGTTCTTCTCATCCACTGAACGACAGATGCCCAAACCTCTTCGCATCGACCAACCGACGCCACCCAGCGCCACCGGCGCGACCCATACCAGCCTGGGCCATCGGCCCAGGTTACCGACAAACCTATCCCGGAAGCCCTGTAGGGGCGCCCCATCATCGCCCACCCACCGAACCCGCGCGTCCCGACCGGCCAATCATCCCGCTCGCGAGGGCCAACCACACACCACCGGAAGGCCCAGCAACAGACCCGACGCAATTTGCTTGTCTCGGATCATGTAATTGCTGTATCGATCTCACATTATGCATTCCGACGACCCTGACGTGGCATTCCAAGGCGACGAAGAATCAATACCAGACATGGTGCTCACATTCGCCGGCCTGACCGATGAATTCGAGGACGTCGATTTGTGCGAGCTGCCAGCCTCGGAAATCAAGGACATCGCCAGCGAACTCGCCGATGACTGGGACGAAACAGAGGTCGACAACGGCACACCCGGCGGCTGCTACGGTCTCATCACCGCCTACGCCAAGGATCAGAAGAAGTTCCGCGAAGCTCTCGCCACTGCCCTCCGCCCCATGTGCCAGCAACTAGCGAAACAGAACGAGGACACAAACGAGGATGATGAAGACGATGATGCGCCCACCTTCGAAGGCGACGAAGAAGTCCTCGCGGAAGAACTCCTCCGGCTCTGCGGCCTCGAAGCCGAATTCCCGGACACCGACCTCGCCATGCTCGACCTGCCCGATGTCATGGATGCCGCCTGCAACCACGCCGATGAATTCAATCAGGAGGACTTCGACGAAGGAATGCCAGGCAGCTCCGGTGCCTACGTCACCATCCACGTAAAGGACCGCGAAGCATTCCTCAGAAAACTCGCCGACGAACTCCGCCCCCTCTGCAAGGAACTCGACGCAGAAAGCTGAAAGGCCCAGACCACAGCCACCGCTCCCCGCATCGCAGGCGGCCATCCCGGAAACCTTTCCAGGCCGGATGCCGGATACATGCAGGCGTTTTCGCATCCCCCCCCCGCGCGTCCCCAACGGGGACCAGGAGGACAGCCCGGGGCCGAGCACCGCGACGCCCCAGGTAACCGATTAACCCCATCAAGGCGCCCTGTAGGGGCGCAAGAACCGCCCGACGCCGTCCGACGCCGCCCGACGCCCCACTGAAAACCGGCCCGGTCCTTCCCCGCCCAATCCACGGTCCCCAGCGCCAACGGCGCGCCCCATACCAGCCCAGGGCAACGCCCTGGGTTACAGGAACCCAAAACATCCCAAGCCCTGTAGGGGCGGCCCATCAACCGCACCATGCCGCCCTCCCTGCGGTCCCCTATTAGCGGTACGATGCCAAGGACACGAATTGCCCGCCCTTCTATCGCCTTCCCTGCTCGCAATGGCCAATGGTTTCAATCCGCGCCGCCCCGCGTGGGGCGGCGACGCGTACCAATGCGCACATGGCCTCTGGAGTCAGGCTTCAACGGGGCCGCGCCTTTTGGGGCGCGGAGATTCCCGATCAAGCGGTGCAAGGTCTGCGGGCATGTCCAGCTTCAACGGGGCCGCGCCTTTTGGGGCGCGGAGATAACGCGGCATCGGGAGCGAAAGACACAGATGCACTCATGCTTCAACGGGGCCGCGCCTTTTGGGGCGCGGAGATGTTTCATGGTACGCTCCGATGCGGCGGTTCTTGATAGTGCTTCAACGGGGCCGCGCCTTTTGGGGCGCGGAGATACCTTAAGGCGGCCCATCCCGATGGTGGCCGCATTGGGCTTCAACGGGGCCGCGCCTTTTGGGGCGCGGAGATGACCCGTGTGCTGGCGCAGCCGCTGGAGCATTTCCCGCTTCAACGGGGCCGCGCCTTTTGGGGCGCGGAGATACAATCGACGTGCCGCTGAGTGCGGCACAGGACGCAAGCTTCAACGGGGCCGCGCCTTTTGGGGCGCGGAGATCGGCCCGGGCCACCCGGCAAGAATGGCGTCGGTACAACGCTTCAACGGGGCCGCGCCTTTTGGGGCGCGGAGATTCGTGGGGTCTGAATCGGCCATAATGGCAAGGACGCCGTAGCTTCAACGGGGCCGCGCCTTTTGGGGCGCGGAGATGTGGGTGAAATCACCAAAATTGAGGGAATGTCCCCACGCTTCAACGGGGCCGCGCCTTTTGGGGCGCGGAGATCAGTTGACTTCGTGGGTGATCTCGCCGTTCCGCCAGCCGCTTCAACGGGGCCGCGCCTTTTGGGGCGCGGAGATCAGCAGGCAACACCCTGACAAACGCAGCCAGCACCAGGCTTCAACGGGGCCGCGCCTTTTGGGGCGCGGAGATTTGCGATGTGACGCCGCGGGCGACGAACAGACGGGCCGCTTCAACGGGGCCGCGCCTTTTGGGGCGCGGAGATCGGGTCACGTATGGCGGAAACGACGGAGGTGGAGCCGCTTCAACGGGGCCGCGCCTTTTGGGGCGCGGAGATCATCCGGAAGGAGGCGCAGGATGAATTCGATCGGACTGCTTCAACGGGGCCGCGCCTTTTGGGGCGCGGAGATGTGGCGAATTACGAACGGCTACACCTGTTTGACCCGTCGCTTCAACGGGGCCGCGCCTTTTGGGGCGCGGAGATGAAGATGAAAACGCCACCATCCGGAGCGTCTGCGGTGCTTCAACGGGGCCGCGCCTTTTGGGGCGCGGAGATTCGACCCAAGTCACGAACCTCGCAGACTTCATGAGCTGGCTTCAACGGGGCCGCGCCTTTTGGGGCGCGGAGATATTCGAACCCACGGAACGATATTGGTGGATTTCGAGGCTTCAACGGGGCCGCGCCTTTTGGGGCGCGGAGATCGTTTTGTGGACCGACGCCATGCGGTCCCATGCTTCGCTTCAACGGGGCCGCGCCTTTTGGGGCGCGGAGATTTTCTTGCGGAAGTAGTCTTGAGGGGTCACGTTAGGGCTTCAACGGGGCCGCGCCTTTTGGGGCGCGGAGATGCGTCAATGTGGGCCCGCGTTGGTACGGATACCCTAGGCTTCAACGGGGCCGCGCCTTTTGGGGCGCGGAGATTGGACTTCCGCTGCGGTGTCGTCCCACGCCTCGCCGAGCTTCAACGGGGCCGCGCCTTTTGGGGCGCGGAGATGATCCATCAATGCGTGCCGCTGCGCAAAATGACCTGCGCTTCAACGGGGCCGCGCCTTTTGGGGCGCGGAGATGCATTCGAGATCCACGGTGGATGCACCTACCGTAATGCTTCAACGGGGCCGCGCCTTTTGGGGCGCGGAGATCCGCGTTGCGCTGCTCCAGTCCGATCTGGAGGAGTGGCTTCAACGGGGCCGCGCCTTTTGGGGCGCGGAGATTTCTCACGCTTCGCAGGGACCACCCGGAACTGTTTGCGCTTCAACGGGGCCGCGCCTTTTGGGGCGCGGAGATCCGTCCTTTCACTAGCCGATGCACTTGTCACACTAGCGCTTCAACGGGGCCGCGCCTTTTGGGGCGCGGAGATGATCGGTGGCAGGATCGGCGGGCTGTTCCGCATCAGGCTTCAACGGGGCCGCGCCTTTTGGGGCGCGGAGATTTGATTATCAAGGCTTGGAATCTTCGGCGTGAAGGAAGCTTCAACGGGGCCGCGCCTTTTGGGGCGCGGAGATGCTATGGGGTCTGGTGAATTGGCAGACGATTTCGACCAGCTTCAACGGGGCCGCGCCTTTTGGGGCGCGGAGATGGGATCAACACGGACGGAACTGGGGAGGATGCCGGGGAGCTTCAACGGGGCCGCGCCTTTTGGGGCGCGGAGATAATCACCGGGGGAATTGAGGGGAAAACCGGGGATCAGCTTCAACGGGGCCGCGCCTTTTGGGGCGCGGAGATGCGCGGGTTGCGGCGGAGAAGGCTGAAGCACTAGCAGCTTCAACGGGGCCGCGCCTTTTGGGGCGCGGAGATATTCAGCCACCTTGTCCATGCCGCATCTCCCTCGCTGGCTTCAACGGGGCCGCGCCTTTTGGGGCGCGGAGATGACCGCGTGGCATTCGACCACAGCGCCATCGTGGACGTGCTTCAACGGGGCCGCGCCTTTTGGGGCGCGGAGATCTGACCTTTCTATTGGTTAGAGGATCCCTGCCAGATGCTTCAACGGGGCCGCGCCTTTTGGGGCGCGGAGATTCGGAAATGGGTGCGTCTGGATGCTAGACATGACGGGAGCTTCAACGGGGCCGCGCCTTTTGGGGCGCGGAGATCCGTTTCGGGCGGGGTCTCGCGGGGTGGGGGTTAGTTGCTTCAACGGGGCCGCGCCTTTTGGGGCGCGGAGATTGAAATCACTGATTATTACCCGCTACTACGGACCGACGCTTCAACGGGGCCGCGCCTTTTGGGGCGCGGAGATTGGGGCAGAGCACAGCAGTTCTCTTCGACATCATGAAGCTTCAACGGGGCCGCGCCTTTTGGGGCGCGGAGATCGGACAGCGGCAAACAGGACCGACTGCGCGCCATCATGGCTTCAACGGGGCCGCGCCTTTTGGGGCGCGGAGATTCTCTGGTTTGCGCCATTCTCCACACTCGGTTTGAGTTGCTTCAACGGGGCCGCGCCTTTTGGGGCGCGGAGATAAGGCGAATGGAATCTGGATTTCTCGTCCGCCCAAATGCTTCAACGGGGCCGCGCCTTTTGGGGCGCGGAGATCCTGCTCAAGATGTCGAGCGATACGCGGATCATCGAGCTTCAACGGGGCCGCGCCTTTTGGGGCGCGGAGATCCGGAAAACGTGGGCGTGCACCGCAGCCGCTGTCATGCTTCAACGGGGCCGCGCCTTTTGGGGCGCGGAGATGGAATCGGCCACCCTCGGGGAGGTCGAGGGGCTGCGTGCTTCAACGGGGCCGCGCCTTTTGGGGCGCGGAGATGCGGTGCGATTCCGGACGGTGCGGGTCGACCCGTCCGCGCTTCAACGGGGCCGCGCCTTTTGGGGCGCGGAGATTCGGCCTGCTCTTCCACGAGGCAGCCACCCGATCGGGGCTTCAACGGGGCCGCGCCTTTTGGGGCGCGGAGATCCAGCGAGCTGCTGATCATGCAGCGGGCCCGCGCGGAGCTTCAACGGGGCCGCGCCTTTTGGGGCGCGGAGATACGGCAGAGGATATGTGGCTCCAAATGCACGGAGTCTGGGCTTCAACGGGGCCGCGCCTTTTGGGGCGCGGAGATGCGCCAGCAGGAGATTGAAGATGGCAAGAAGCTGGCGGCTTCAACGGGGCCGCGCCTTTTGGGGCGCGGAGATGCAATCTGGGGGCGCATCACCCCGGACAATTTCCGGGCTTCAACGGGGCCGCGCCTTTTGGGGCGCGGAGATCCCCGGATTCCCTAACGGATCCTCCCGTTGTCGTGGGCTGCTTCAACGGGGCCGCGCCTTTTGGGGCGCGGAGATAGGCTTCGGCGTTGGCGGAGTTTTATTCCGCCATTGCGCTTCAACGGGGCCGCGCCTTTTGGGGCGCGGAGATTCGGCATTGCGTGGGATCCGTCGCCCGTTGCGGCGCTGGCTTCAACGGGGCCGCGCCTTTTGGGGCGCGGAGATATGGTGCCCAAGGAGAAGGTGGAAGAAATGGCCGCAGCGCTTCAACGGGGCCGCGCCTTTTGGGGCGCGGAGATACGGCGATGCCTAGCAGCGGGGGAGCCGTCCCACTGGCTTCAACGGGGCCGCGCCTTTTGGGGCGCGGAGATCGAGCGTGAGCGTGACCGCATCCTCCGCTCCCGGATTGCTTCAACGGGGCCGCGCCTTTTGGGGCGCGGAGATCATTTGCATCAACCAATACCCAACCAAATCACCAATGCTTCAACGGGGCCGCGCCTTTTGGGGCGCGGAGATCCGCGTCACTGAGGCGGGACTCATGGACGTCACCATGGCTTCAACGGGGCCGCGCCTTTTGGGGCGCGGAGATGCGGCGAAGAAAACAAGGAGAGCGCAGAAAGCTGCTGGGCTTCAACGGGGCCGCGCCTTTTGGGGCGCGGAGATCAGGCCGGGTTGCGTTGACTTTGTGGATCGCTAGTCGGCTTCAACGGGGCCGCGCCTTTTGGGGCGCGGAGATGACGCCCACGACGGGCACAACCTAACCGAAACCATGGCTTCAACGGGGCCGCGCCTTTTGGGGCGCGGAGATTGCGCGCTCAGATTGAGGCTGCTCTGGTCGCTGGAACGCTTCAACGGGGCCGCGCCTTTTGGGGCGCGGAGATCGCACAGGGCCGCACGAAGCCCGGGCGCATCGTGACGCTTCAACGGGGCCGCGCCTTTTGGGGCGCGGAGATCGCTCAGTGCGCAATTGAGCAGGAGGCGGAAAAGGTAGCTTCAACGGGGCCGCGCCTTTTGGGGCGCGGAGATGTGCCTACATGCACGCCGATGCCATGATCGCCGCCCGGGCTTCAACGGGGCCGCGCCTTTTGGGGCGCGGAGATCAGAGCACCTCCTTCCATCCAGCGCGCCCCGGCTAGGCTTCAACGGGGCCGCGCCTTTTGGGGCGCGGAGATATGAGCAGGTCCGCTTCAGTGACGCGGGGGCCGACATAGCTTCAACGGGGCCGCGCCTTTTGGGGCGCGGAGATCCACGTCGGCGGCGGATCGCGCATTTCGGAAGCAGGCTTCAACGGGGCCGCGCCTTTTGGGGCGCGGAGATGCCGTCGATGATCCGGATGTTGCTGATGGGGTAGGTGCTTCAACGGGGCCGCGCCTTTTGGGGCGCGGAGATGTGAGTGGCGACATCTTTCAGGCTATTCAGCAGGCTGGCTTCAACGGGGCCGCGCCTTTTGGGGCGCGGAGATCAGAATATCGGAGCTTCGGGATGGGGTGTGTTTCCGGCTTCAACGGGGCCGCGCCTTTTGGGGCGCGGAGATGTGTGCGGAGTCAGTGTGCGCACGCTTGGAACGCTCGGGCTTCAACGGGGCCGCGCCTTTTGGGGCGCGGAGATAGGACGCACTCGCCGAGTTCGGGGCATCCGTTGGCGCTTCAACGGGGCCGCGCCTTTTGGGGCGCGGAGATCGGAGCCAGCCGAGGCTGCATTGTACCAGTAGGGAATGCTTCAACGGGGCCGCGCCTTTTGGGGCGCGGAGATACCGTTCACGCGGTTTTGGACGCTGACGTGATTGCAGCTTCAACGGGGCCGCGCCTTTTGGGGCGCGGAGATCCGGGATCATGGACCCATCAATGCGTGCCGCTGCGCGCTTCAACGGGGCCGCGCCTTTTGGGGCGCGGAGATTCG